>NZ_CP118108.1:4810000-5443404 GCF_028747985.1 Paenibacillus urinalis | reverse complement strand
AGACTGTCACTCCTTTTAATCGTCCAAATGTGGCCCAGAGCCATGAGCGGAATGTCGAAATAAAATTTATAATGTAGAATTTATCCCCAGTGTCCAAAAGACCTCAGACAAAAAAAGAATGAACAACTCAAAATTGTTCACAACTTTATCCACAGGCTGTTGATAATATTATGGATCAAAACATATATTCACATCCAAAAGTAATATAATCATAGCAAAAGAAAGCTTATATTTCAACGGATCTCAGGATTTTATCCACAAATTCAATAACTTGTGTATAATTTTTAATCACAACACTATATATTGTTTATAATCTGTTTAGTTTTCGACAAGAATGCCCAAAAGGCGATAATAATTATTCACAGCTTGTCCTCTAGCAAGGAAGAAAACTGTTGAACAATTGGAGTCAGTCTGTGTACTTCTACTGAAGTTAAGTCTGTGGATAACGAAGGGAAGTAAGAAAATCACTCTCGAGGATATGTGTGAGAGGTGTAATTATTGCCGGGCAGTTTATATAACGATTCATTATTCGTATTGAGATTAGAGTATGCAAAAGAGCCGATCATTATGATCGGCTCTTTGTGCAAAATGTTAAATCTATTCGCTTACCGTAATATGCTCTCGCTGGAACTTCGCAATATCCTCATACTCTTCGGTCAGCTTACGGGATATGCGGATAAAGATTGGAAGCAGCTCCTGATAGATCGCTACATGGTTTTGATCCGGCTTGTGGGCATGAGTCGTTCCCACCATCTCTGAGACGATCTCAAGTGAATCTGTGCGTCCTGTAGCATAGAGACCGAGGACAACGGCTCCAAGGCATGAGCTCTCGAAGCTCTCAGGTACAACGACTTCCTGATCAAAGATATCGGCCATCATCTGACGCCACAGTGGAGAGCGTGCAAATCCGCCTGTAGCCAGGATGCGGCTTGGCTGACCCATCTGTTCCTTCATGGCAAGCAGAACCGTATAGAGGTTAAAAATGACGCCTTCAAGTACGGAACGAATCATATGCTCCTTCTTATGGTGCAGTGTAAGTCCGAAGAAGGAGCCTCTGGCATCTGGATTCCATAGCGGGGCTCTCTCACCAGCTAGGAATGGATGGAAGAGCAGTCCGTCCGCACCAGGGCTGACACGTGCAGCGATACGGGTAAGTACATCATACGAGCTGATACCGAGGCGTTTGGCTGTTTCTATCTCGCTGGCCGCCATTTCATCACGAACCCAGCGGAAGATCATGCCTCCATTATTGACAGGTCCGCCGACAACCCAATGCTTCTCTGTCAGAGCGTAGCAAAATGTGCGCCCTTTTGGATCAGTTACCGGCTTGTCTACAACGGTGCGGATCGCTCCGCTTGTCCCGATCGTAGCTGCCACTTCACCAGGACGTATGGCATTTACACCGAGATTGGATAGTACACCATCGGTAGCACCAACAACGAATGGAGTGGAGGCGGACAAGCCCATCTCTGCCGCATACTTTTCATTTAAGCCTTCGAGAATATGGGTAGTAGGTACAAGCTTGGACAAGCGTTCTGAAGTAATTCCCGCAATCTGCAGCGCTTCTTCATCCCAATTGAGCTGTTCAAGATTCATCAGTCCTGTTGCAGAGGCTATAGAATGATCGACTACATATTCATTGAACAGCTTAAACGTAACGTATTCACGGATCGAAATGAATTTGGCCGATTGATTAAACAGCTCATTGTGGTCATGTTTGAGCCATAGCAGCTTGGCCAGAGGGGACATCGGATGAATTGGAGTCCCGGTGCGGCGATAGATCTCGTGCCCGTTCAGCTCATCCTTTAATTTTCTAGACCATTTGTTACTGCGATTATCTGCCCAGGTGATGCATGGAGTAAGGGGATTCCCTGCTGCATCCATCGCGATGATACTATGCATTGCTGTACTAAATGAAGCAAACATCACTTGCTCTGGTGCAATGCCGCTAGTCTTCATGACTTCCTTAACTGTATGAATGACGGCATGGAAGATTTGCTCCGGATCCTGAACCGCTGCATCGGGAACAGGGGTGTGAAGCGGGTATTCCTCACTTGCTTTTGTAACCACTTGTCCATTTTCTTCAAACAGGACAGATTTCGTGCTCGTTGTCCCGATATCAATACCTAGCATGTATGATTTCATTACGTAAGAGCCTTCTTTCTAAAATATAATGGAATCAATTTCATAAAATCATTAATAAGGTGAATATGAAATTGATTCATTGGTAACGCAATTTGCCTAACACGAAGCTAGCAGTTCAGCTTCGTGTTAGGCAATTCTCATTGAAGTGTACATATATCCAGTGTACTATATGGAGTTTTTAGATGACAAAGCTTAATAGCAAAATAAGAATCAGTGCCACTACAGAAAGAATACATTCCATAACGGACCAGGTTTTTAACGTTTGGGATACAGACATATTAAAGAATTCTTTGATCATCCAGAAACCGGCATCGTTGACATGGGACAAGAAGAGAGATCCTGCACCTGTTGCCAGTACGACGAGCTCGACACTTACATCTGGAGACATTCCGAGAACCGGAGCAACAATGCCGGCTGCTGTCGTCATCGCAACAGTTGCAGAACCGGTTGCAACCCGGATCAGAGCCGCTACGAGCCATGCAAACAGAATAACGTTGATATTAATGCTTGTCGCAAGCTCAGCAATCGCATTACCGACGCCGCTGTCGATCAGCACTTGCTTAAATGCACCGCCGCCGCCGATGATCAGAATAATGCTTGCTGTAGGAGCCAGACATTCGCTGGTAAACTTCGAAATTTCGCTCTTGTTAAAGCCGCGTGCAAATCCAAGAGAGAACAGTGCAAAGACGACAGAAATCAGAAGTGCAACAATTTCGTCCCCGATAAACTCAAGAAAATGGGTTAGACCATTTGAACCTGCGGGGTCTACAATCATCGCTACTGAACCGGCAAGCATAAGAATAACCGGAAGCAGAATCGTTAGCAGCGTGATACCAAAGCCAGGGAGTTCGCGTTCGCTTTTCAATGAGAATTGTTCAGCGAGCTCTGCAGGCGGCTCAACTTGTACTCTTTTGCTAATAATATTACCGAATACAGGACCTGCAATAATCGCAGTAGGCAAACCAACCAGGATACTGTAGAAGATGGTCATACCTAAGTTTGCATCAAATGCATCGATTGCAATCATTGGAGCCGGATGCGGCGGCACCAGACCGTGCACGGTTGAGAGACCAGCCAGAATTGGAATACCAATCTTAATAATGGACAATCCCGTTTTTCGAGCGACAGTAAAGACGATCGGGATAAGCAGGATAAGACCTACTTCAAAAAATACAGGAATACCGACAATAAAACCGACGATCATCATTGCCCAGTGTACACGTTTTTGACCAAACCGATTAACTAGTGTTGTAGCAATACGTTCAGCACCGCCCGACTCGGCCATCATTTTACCGAGCATCGTACCAAGACCAATAACAATAGCTATCGTTCCGAGTGTTCCGCCAACCCCGCCAGTTATAGAACCAATAACATCTTCTGCGTTCATTCCTGTAAGTAATCCAAGCATTAAGGCGGATATTAACAGGGAGACGAATGGATTCCATTTATATTTAGAGATCAATACGATAAGAAAAACTATCGTAATTAATGTCCATATCAGCATTGTTGCCGTATGACTAAGTCCAAAAATACTATCCATAATTCAAAATCTCCTTTGCAGCCAATTAAAGTAAAATTCTTAAGTTGTGTAAACGAGAAACGCTTACAAAAGCATTTTAAAAGTCTTCTTATCGAGTACGAGTATACTTGTCGACAAGTTTGAGCGAAAAAGAGAAAGTACAGCGCTTGCACATTTCTCAATTTGAATATCTCGGTACTTATTGTGGAGAGAAATCATAAGGTTTTATGCAAAGTTTGCCGTGAATCATCAAAATAAAGCTTAACCTCATCCGCTACAACCTCAGAATCACGAGACTCGAGCCCACGTATAAGTCTGCGGTGCTTCTCAATCACGGTTTCGATCCGCTCATGACCATGCGAGAAAACTTCCTCTGTCGTAAGCAGCAGAACCGTCATAATGATCTGCCGGATACTCTTCCATAGATGCAGCATTCGAGTGTGGTTTGCTTCTATAATGATTGTTTCATGGAAACTCAAGTCTTGATAAGCAAATTCGACATGATCCTTATGTTTTGCCGAGAGCTCCATCTTATCAATGATCTGCTGCAGCTTCATAATCAGCTGCTCCGGCAAATCGGACGATAATCGCTCCTGAACAAAGCTTTCAATAAGGTATCTAACGTCATACAGTTCATCCATATCACGTTGACTAAGACCAAGCACGACTGCACCCATCCGTTCTAATCGAAGCAGGCCTTCATTTGAAAGCGTTTTAAATGCATCTCTAACGGGAGAACGGCTGCTGCCAAATTGAGTGGCGATTCGATTCTCGGACAAAACCTCTCCTACCGGAATGGCGCCATCGATAATTTGCAGTCTTAATTCGCTTACAATATATTCACCAAGAGACTCTCCTTGTAACCAAGCAGCAGGATATCGCATGACGTGACGCTCCTATCCAAAAGTATACTTGTATACAACTTGCTGTGACTTATCCTACACTATGATTGAATGTTTTGTAAACGATTAATTTAGGACAAACAAGAAGAAATTAATTGAATTTCCTAATTTAATCGATTCAAATTAATCGCAGGATGACGTATTAAGCGTATAGCTGGAGGATCACAGAATCATAATGAAGAAGTGAAAATTGAAGAAAAAATAAATTATCCACATGTGCATAATTTATTTTATATCAAAAGAATAACGATAATATTTGATATTGTGGACAATTATAAGAAAATAAATCATTATCTTGGCAAGTTAAATCATGATAAGCTGTATGAAGTCAGTTGACTTTTTGACTTGATCATGTTTAAATGTATAAAGGCATTTTCTGTGTTTATGAAAATGATTAAATTTCGATAATGTTATGGATTGCGCTAAGCAAATTAATACAGTTCATAAGCTCTACAAGATAGTTCAATCTGTACAGGATTCCTTTAAGGGGGTGCATACACATGAGACCAACATTTAGACCGAACGTAAGCAAACGTAAGAAAGTTCATGGTTTCCGGAAAAGAATGAGCACGAAAAACGGCCGTAAAGTTCTGGCAGCCCGCCGTCTAAAAGGCAGAAAAGTATTAAGTGCGTAATGCGTGCATAAAGACCACTACGGTGGTCTTTTTTTCTTAATATCACTCATTTGATTGATAAATATATAGGTAGCACTACACTTTGGATGGATTCGTTTATGTTCTTGGCGGATCGTCTATACTAGTTATGTTCATTTTTTTGAGGATTGTCAGGTAAGCAAGGAGAAGATTGCTCGTGCATAAAAGATTACGTTTACGAAACCGGGACGACTTTAATCGCGTATACCGTTATGGAAAGTCCTTTGCCAACTATCAATTTGTGGTATATGGATTGCGTCGCAAAGATGTCGATCAGTTTCGAGTCGGCGTATCTTGCAGCAAGAAAATAGGCAATGCTGTCGTTCGCAATCGTATTAGAAGGATTATTAAAGAAATCATTCGTCATCATGAAGCCGAAATAGTAGAACATATGGATCTTGTTTTTATCGTTAGAAAAGGCGCTGCTTCTATGAGCTATCAGGAGATGGAGAAGAGTATCCTTCATGTCTTGCGAAAAGCTTCATTGCTCAAGAAAAATCGCTTGAAATAGCGTTTTCTTTGTTCTTCTAATTATGGTATTATTTACGGTGGAATGGAAAGGTTAAGAGAGGGGTTATGAAGTGTCGCGATTCATGTCAATGAAGGGTAGAAAATGGCTCCTTCTTATCGCTGTCATTGCATTGGTCTCTGTGCTAGCAGGTTGTGCTCCTTCGGGTACAACGCATCTAACTACGGAAGACTTGAAAAACAGTGATTCATTTTGGAGAAGTAACGTCGTTTACTGGTTCTCATTCGCTCTAGATACTTTTGCGAATTGGTTTAATGGAGAATATGGTCTAGCAATCCTAATCTTGGTGCTTATCGTCCGTACGCTAATTCTTCCATTAACTATTAAACAAGTCAAAAGCTCTAGAAACATGCAAAAGGTTCAACCTTTAATTAAGGAAATCCAAACGAAGTACAAGGATAACCCTGAGAAGCTCCAACAGGAAACAATGAAGCTGTTCCAAGAGCATAAAGTCAATCCGATGGCAGGATGTTTACCTTTGATCATCCAGATGCCGATATATATTGCTCTTTATAACTCGATTTATATGAATTCCAATATCAGTCAGCATACGTTCCTGTGGCTGGAGCTCGGTTCACCGGATACGCTGTTTATCCTGCCGGTTCTTGTTGCGGTATCGATGTGGTTCCAAACTTGGTACATGATGAAGCAAAACCCAAGTCAGCAGCAAGGTCCTATGAAATTCATGCTGTGGGTTTATCCGATTCTGATGTTCGTCATGTCGTACCAGTTCGCATCTGCTTTGCCGTTGTACTGGTTCTATTCCAACATTTATACCATCGTACAAAACTTCTTCTTGTATCGTAATAACGATAAGCATGTGGCTGCTGCTAATGTTCAGGCTGCGACTAGCTCCAGCAAGGGACAAGCTAAACCAGGCAATGGTGCAAACAGACCGCAAGGCAACAAGAAAAAGAAAAAGAAAAGAAAGTAATCAGCTTGTGGTGAAGGAGGCAGGGCGTTCTATATGACCACCGTCATTGCGACAGGTAAAACGATAGAAGATGCTGTCATGAAAGGATTAACTGAGCTTGGTGTCAGCCGGGAATCGGTTACGTTAAACGTCTTAGAGCAGCCATCCAGAGGATTTCTTGGACTTATCGGCGTTAAGCCCGCTAAAGTGGAACTAACCCTTATACCTAAACGCAAGAGTGAGTCCGTCGTAACTGAGCCTGACCTGATCCAAATATCGAGCTTAACAGAATCGATATCTTCTGTGTCTGAGACAGACCCCTATTACGAGGCAAGCCAATTCGTTAAAGAAGTGGCTGCTGGCATGGGGCTAGAGGTTGATATTGATATAAAGAAAAACAGAGACGGAAAGATCTTTAATATAACCGGTGACAATTTAGGTCTGATTATCGGCCGTCGAGGGCAGACGCTGGATGCACTTCAATACCTCGCGAACATCGTTGCGAATAAGCACTCTTCAAGCTTTGTCCGAATCGTGCTGGACGCAGAGAACTTTAGGCAGCGGCGCCGCAAGACATTGGAGGAGCTGGCTGAACGTCTCGCGGGACAGGTTATTCGTACAGGAAAAGAAGTTATTCTTGAACCGATGTCGTCTCAGGAACGCAAAGTTATTCATGCGAAGCTGCAGCATCACCGTCAGATTAAGACCTACAGTAAGGGCGAAGAGCCGAACCGTAGAGTGGTAATCACACCTAAATGATGTAATTCAATGAGAAATTTTGCGAATACGCAATGGCTTTCTGCGGCATGCAGGAGCCATTGCTTTTTTCATAGTATGGGCGAGTCTTTATATAAATGGTAAAGAAGGTGAACCTCTTGATTAGTGATAATATAGCTGCGATCTCCACGGCCGTTGGTGAAGCGGGAATTGCAGTGATTCGAGTAAGTGGTCCGGATTCAATTACGGAAGTGGAGAGAATTTTCAAAAGTAAAAAGCCTCTTCATCTTGTAGATTCCCACACCGTACATTATGGACACATTATAGATTCAGACAGCAAGGAGCATATTGAAGAGGTGCTCGTTACTGTCATGAGAGCTCCGCGCTCTTTTACAACGGAAAATGTAGTCGAAATCAGTTCTCATGGCGGCGTTATTTCGGTTAAGCGGATTATGGATTTACTGCTTCAGCTGAATATCCGGGTCGCCGAGCCTGGTGAATTTACGAAGAGGGCTTTTTTGAATGGTAGAATTGATCTGTCGCAGGCAGAAGGAGTGATGGATCTGATTCGCTCGAAGTCAGACCGCGCATTCTCTGTCGCTTTGAAGCAAGTAGAAGGATCGCTGTCCTCCAAGATTAAAGATTTGAGACACACGCTGGTGGAGACACTTGCTCATATAGAGGTGAACATCGACTATCCAGAGCATGATGTGGAGTCACTTACCTCGGAATTCATTAAAGAAAAATCATCTTTTGTAATGAACGAGATCGCCAAGCTTTTAAAAACAGCAGAACAAGGAAAAATATTAAGAGAAGGCATTACAACAGCGATCGTAGGAAGACCAAATGTTGGCAAATCCTCGCTGTTAAATACGCTCGCCCAGGACAATCGTGCGATTGTAACAGATATTCCCGGAACAACCCGGGATGTCATTGAAGAATTCGTTACGATTAACAACATTCCGCTGAAGCTGCTCGATACCGCTGGGATTCGGGAGACGATGGATGTCGTAGAGAAGATCGGGGTAGAACGTTCGAGAACGGCTTTTAGTGAGGCAGACTTGATCTTAATGGTAGTCAATGCGAGCGAGCCGATTCACGATGATGAGATTGAGCTGCTCGAACAGATCAAAGGAAGACAAGCGATTATTGTCATGAATAAGATCGATCTTCCAACCCAGGCTAATCGAGAGATTCTTGAACGCTACGTCGATCCTGAACTCATTGTCCCGATGTCTGTAAAAGCCGAGGAAGGAATCGATGCGCTTGAAGCAGCCATATCCCAGTTATTCTTCAGCGGAAGCCTTGAATCTGCGGATCTGACTTATGTGAGCAATGTGCGCCATATTTCCCTGTTGAAAAAGGCAAACCAATCTTTACGTGATGCCTACGATGCCGCTGAGCAGTATATTCCGATTGATATGATTCAAATTGACGTACGAATGGCATGGGAGCATCTGGGAGAGATCGTGGGGGATACGGCACATGATGCGCTGATTGATCAAATCTTCTCTCAATTCTGTTTGGGTAAATAAAGGGTAAGCTGTTAGCCTACAGCTGACAATGCTGTTCACGTTATGCACGAATCATGAATGTAGTAAGCTGCATCTTAACTTAAGCAGAAGGATTCGTTATAATGAAGGATGGTGCTTGAGAAGAGCATTCTTATGCTCAGTACTATGTTTATAACCAATCGGATGAATAGTAGCCCGATTTTATTGTATAAGAAGCAAATAAGGGAGTATTCCCTGATTATAAGGAGGTAAGGACAATGGGATATGATGGCGGAACGTTTGATGTCATCGTCGTTGGTGCCGGTCACGCAGGTGTAGAATCAGCGCTGGCGGCTGCACGGATGGGTTGTAAGACGCTGATGGTGACCATCAATCTGGACATGATTGCATTCATGCCGTGTAACCCGTCAATTGGCGGACCTGCGAAAGGGCATGTCGTTCGTGAGATTGATGCACTTGGCGGTGAGATGGGCCGCAATATTGATAAGACCTTTATTCAAATGCGGATGTTGAATACAGGGAAGGGACCTGCCGTTCATGCGCTGCGGGCGCAGGCAGATAAATTCTCTTACCAGCATACGATGAAAGAGACGATGGAGAAGGAGCCGAACCTCACGATGCGTCAAGGCATGGTAGATCGTCTGATCGTAGAGGATGGACAATGTGTTGGTGTGATCACCCAGACAGGAACGGAATACCGGGCTAAATCGGTTGTTATTACAACAGGCACCTATTTGCGCGGGAAAGTCATTATGGGTGAGCTGATGTATGAGAGCGGTCCTAACAACCAGCAACCGTCCATTAAGCTATCAGATCACTTGAAGGAGCTGGGCTTTGAGCTCGTTCGTTTCAAGACAGGAACACCGCCGCGGGTGCATAAGGATACAATTGATTTCTCGAAAACAGAAATTCAGCCAGGTGATGATGAGCCTAAATTCTTCTCATATGAGACCGAAGGCTCGGATAATGAGCAGCTCCCATGCTGGCTGACATATACGTCGACAGTGACCCATCAGATCATTAATGACAATCTTCACCGTGCTCCGATGTTCTCTGGTGTAATAGAAGGAACAGGACCAAGATATTGCCCATCGATTGAGGATAAGATTGTTCGCTTCAGCGATAAGCCGAAGCACCAAATTTTCCTTGAGCCGGAAGGCAAGAATACGAAGGAGTATTACGTTCAAGGTCTGTCCACCAGCTTGCCAGAGGATGTTCAGCTGCAAGTGCTTCGATCCATCCCTGGGATGGAAAATGTAGAGATGATGCGAAATGGGTACGCGATTGAATATGACGCCATGGTGCCGACACAGCTGCTTCCTTCACTGGAGACGAAACGTCTGCCAGGTCTCTTCACAGCTGGTCAAATTAACGGTACATCCGGATACGAAGAAGCGGCAGGACAAGGGATTATGGCAGGTATTAACGCGGCACGTAAAGCCCAAGGTAAAGAGGCAGTGGTGCTGGATCGTTCGCAGGGCTATATCGGTGTGCTGATCGATGATCTGGTAACGAAGGGGACGAATGAGCCATACCGTTTGCTCACCTCACGTGCCGAATATCGTTTGCTGCTTCGCCATGATAATGCAGATCTACGACTGACACCTTTGGGCAAAGAGATCGGCTTGATCTCAGAGGAGCGTTATGCTCGATTCCTCAATAAGAAGGAAAAAGTAGATCAAGAAATTGAACGTCTGCGCACAACAAGAATCCGCCCATCGGAAGTGAATGAGCTGCTTGCAAGTCTGGAATCAGCTCCGCTTCAGGATGGTACAACGCTGCTTACGCTGATGAGACGTCCTGAGATTTCCTACAGCATTATTGAACAAATCTCTCCTGCACCTGAAGCGTTGAATGCTGAAATGAAGGAGCAAGTTGAGATTCAAATTAAATATGCAGGCTATATTGAGAAGCAATTAATTCATGTAGAACGTCTTCAAAAAATGGAGAAGAAGAAGATTCCAGACTCCATCCATTATAGTGAGATTCATGGTTTAGCGATGGAGGCCAAACAGAAGCTTGAACAGATTCGCCCCATCTCCATCGGTCAAGCATCCCGTATTTCAGGTGTGACACCTGCCGATATTTCGATCTTGCTCGTGTATTTGGAACATTACAATCGGGTAACGGCATCTAGGGGGTAACGATGGATCAAATACAGCAGCAGCTGCAGGATCGTTTGGATCCACAGGGTATATCGCTTACGGAGAAACAGTTGGAGCAATTCGAGCTTTATTATAAAGAGCTGGTATCCTGGAATGAGAGAATGAATTTGACGGGAATTACGGAGCGGGAGCAGGTCTATACGAAGCATTTTTACGACTCCGTTTCCCTTTCTTTTTATGTGGATATGAACAAGATTCAGACGCTTGCAGATATAGGGTCTGGAGCCGGATTTCCCGGTATCCCATTGAAGATTTGCTATCCGCATTTGAAGCTTACGATTATCGATTCATTGAACAAAAGGATTAACTTCCTTCAGCATATCGTGGATACGCTGGGCCTTACCGATGTCGAGCTTATCCATGGCCGTGCAGAAGAGCTGGGAAGACGTACAGGATATCGGGATCATTATGACCTGGTTACGGCTCGAGCTGTCGCTCGATTGGCTGTACTGAATGAATTCTGTTTGCCTTTTGTTCGGAAAGAAGGCATCTTTGCCGCAATGAAGGGAAGCGATCCTACTGAAGAATTGCTGGATGCTCAATTCAGCCTGAAGGAGCTCAAGGCGAAGGTGATCAACACGCACGCATTCCAGCTGCCCGTTGAAGAATCGGCAAGACATATTATTGTCATAGGCAAAACAAGCAGCACACCGAAGAAGTATCCCCGCAAACCAGGGATGCCTCTGAAAATGCCGCTTGTGAAATAGAGAGAAAGAGAATGTTTCACGTGAAACATTCTCTTTCTTTTTTTGTATATGGAATGTGCACCATTTGTCGGGCTCTCAAGCATAAGGAATTGAGCTCTAAGAGAAGATGGAGCCGAGTGGAGAGGAGAGGGATGAGGTTACTAATCATAGATAAGAAGAGAAGGTAGAAAATAAAAGGATTGAACGTATAGATGAGGTTGTACAGTTGCCTATTCAAGCTCGACTTGAAATTTAAGTTCCTACTCGTATTCAAGTCCCCATTCAAGTCCCCATTCAAGTCCCCTTCTTGCTCAACGAATAGTGCCCGTGCAGCAGCTCTGATTTGAGCTCTCACCTGTCATCAAGCTTAACTCATAGGGGATTAAAATGAGGTTTCTCAAACCATGCTCCTCTCCACTGATCATGTCACTTAAGATGAAATTCCCTCTACTGAGTTCTACAATGGATTCAAACTTGTATAAATAGAAAAAAAGAGTGGATAAAGCATGAAACAGGTGGTGTTTTCATAGCTTATTTTCATAGTGGAATTGAAAGAAATAAATCGATAGTTGAATAGGATTATGCGAGAAAAAGTGATAGAATACATAGTAGAATGAATGGGAGATTCAGACATCAGTTTGATCTATGTCGTATTCAGATGTCGGAAGCTCCATTATAGTTCAATCTGAGTGAATATCGAGAGTTCATGTCGTTTAAAGTGGAGCATCAACACCATCCCTACTGATATTTTTAACTTTTACATAGTCAGGTGTAGCATGCTGCAATTCTTTGTATACCGAAGCGAAGGTAAGACAGTGAAGTGTCCTTCAAGGCACTATTATGAAATTAGGTGGTAATATACGGAATGAAAGAACAATTTTCTAAGTTATTTGGTTTGACGGAACGCAGTAGCGGGGATGAAGTAAAGCAAATTCCGATTAACGAAATTGTCAGCAGCCCGTATCAGCCCCGTACGATTTTTGATGACGAGAAGATTGATGAGTTATGCCAGACGATCAAAACGCATGGTGTTATTCAACCGATTGTAGTCCGTATTCGTAATTCCCAGTATGAGATTATTGCTGGTGAGAGACGCTGGCGTGCCGTGAAGAAGCTTGGAATGGACCATATTCCAGCGATTGTTCGAGAATTTAATGATTCTCAAGCGGCTTCCATTGCTCTCATTGAAAATCTACAGCGTGAAGGGCTTACGGCCATAGAAGAAGCAGTTGCCTATCAGAAATTAATAGACTTACATCAGCTGACACAAGAGAGCCTTGCACAGCGTCTTGGCAAAAGTCAGTCTACGATTGCGAACAAAATCAGACTTCTGCAGCTTCCTGAGGAAGTGAAGAACGCACTGATGGAACGTAAAATTTCGGAGCGACATGCCCGAGCATTATTGTCACTGGATCAATTGGAGCTGCAGCTGAAGTTATTAGAGGAAATTATCAGCAAAGAGCTGAATGTTAAACAAACCGAAGCAAGAGTTGCTTTTTATAAGGAAGCGACCACCGTTAAGAAATCGAAACGTATCTCCTTTACAAAGGATGTGCGTCTGGCATTAAATACGATTCGTCAATCCATAGACATGGTGTCTGGCTCAGGCATGGATATTAAGACGAAGGAATCCGATCATGAAGATCATTACGAAATCGTGATTCAGATCCCTAAACGCAAGTAAGGAATAGATCAGAAGCGGCAATTTAGCCGCTTTTTTAGATAGCAGCTCGAGGAAGGCTAGCTATCAGTATCATGTATCTCATACCCCAAGGAATGACTTCTATATTTGAGGTGAATGAAGTGTCGAAGATTATTGCCGTAGCAAACCAGAAGGGCGGAGTAGGGAAGACCACAACTTCCGTCAATTTGGGTGCGGGGATGGCCTCGTTAGGTAAACGAGTGCTTCTCGTAGATATAGATCCCCAAGGGAATACAACCAGCGGGGTTGGTATTAATAAAGCAGACGTAGCCCATTGCATTTATGATGTTCTTATTGAAGAGATTCATCCCAGAGAAGCCATTGTAGAGACCCGTATTCAAGGCCTGCATATTATTCCAGCGACAATTCAGCTTGCAGGCGCAGAAATTGAGCTTGTTTCAACGATATCTCGTGAAGTAAGGCTTAAGAAATCACTGCAGCTCGTCAAGGACGAGTATGATTACATCCTCATCGATTGCCCTCCATCCTTGGGCATGCTCACTATTAATTCGCTAACAGCATCCGATTCGGTCATTATCCCTATACAGTGTGAGTACTATGCGTTGGAGGGACTGAGTCAGCTATTAAACACCATTCGTCTTGTACAAAAGCATCTGAATACCTCACTGCAAATTGAAGGTGTCTTATTGACGATGTTCGATGCACGTACTAATCTAGGTATACAAGTTATTGAAGAAGTGAAAAAGTATTTCCAACAGAAAGTATATCAAACGATTATCCCGAGAAATGTACGTCTGAGTGAAGCTCCATCACATGGACAGTCCATCATTACTTATGACCCTCGTTCAAGAGGAGCAGAAGTATATTTAGAGTTGGCAAAGGAAGTGATCTCATATGAGTAAGCGTTTGGGTAAAGGCTTGGATGCACTTATACCTTCGCTTTCGATTAACGAAGATGACAAGATTGTGGAAATACCACTGAGCCAGCTGCGAGCAAATCCCTACCAGCCTAGAAAAACGTTCGATGAAGATTCTATACAAGAGTTAGCCGAATCGATTCGACAGCATGGTGTCATTCAACCCATTATTGTACGGAGTGTACTGAAGGGCTATGAAATTATTGCAGGAGAACGTCGTTTTCGGGCATCTCAATTTTGTGGTAAATCCACCATTCCTGCGGTCGTAAGAAACTTTACGGAACAACAGGTGATGGAAATTGCCTTGATCGAAAATTTACAACGAGAAAATTTGAATGCCATGGAGGTCGCCGTTGCATATCAAGGACTGATGGATCAATTTTCTCTCACCCAAGAAGAGTTATCCATGAAGGTAGGTAAATCAAGATCGCATATCGCAAATTTTTTAAGACTACTGGCCCTGCCTGAGGAAGTGAAGGAGCATGTTTCACGTGGAACATTATCCATGGGACATGCGAGAGCCATTGTAGGAATCAAGGAGCAGAAGGTCGTTAAAGAATTAGCGAAGCAATGCATCCAACAGCAGTGGAGTGTGCGGGAGCTGGAAGAAGCCGTACAGCAACTGGATCGCAAAAATGAAGATCAAAAGGTGAAGGTTAAACAAAAGAAGAGAGATCCTTATATTGAAAATGTAGAAGAAAGCCTGCGCAATCGATTCCAAACGACAGTGAAGATCAAAGCGAACAAAGATAAAGGTAAAATCGAACTGAACTATTATAGTCAACAGGATCTGGAAAGATTGCTAGAGCTGCTGCAATTGCAGTAGACAGCTGCGATCAAAGGATAGGCAAGGTAATGAAGGGTGTTCGTATGAGATGACATATCGTCCTCTTACCGTAAAGGGAAGATGAGGTATGTCATTTGTTGTGTTTAGGGAGGACGGATATATGAAGAGGAACAGAGAAGACATTGTCTATTTAGATCATGCTGCCACGTCATGGCCGAAGCCGGAATCGGTAAAAGAAGCGATGGTGCAGGCGATGGACATCGCAGGGGCCAACCCGGGCCGGGGAAGCCATCAGATGGCGGTACAAGCCAGCAGAGTATTATTTCATACGAGAAGGAAGCTGGCAGAGCTGTTCCATATTCATAACCCAAATGATATTGTGTATACTTTTAACACGACACTAGCTTTAAATATGGCGATCAAAGGAATTGTAAATTCAGGTGACCATATCATTACCACGATGATGGAGCATAACTCTGTCCGAAGACCGCTTGAGTATCTGAAAAAACAAAAGCAGGTGGAAGTGGATTATCTTCCTCTTGATGATCAGGGACAAATCTCCATCTCCAAGTTAGAACAAAGCATTCGACATCATACCAAGCTGATCGTTGTATCTCATAGCTCAAATTTATTAGGAAGTATTCTTCCTCTTGAAGAGATCGGACGGATTGCAAGGAAACATCACATTCACTTTCTTGTCGACGCTGCGCAAAGCGCGGGAGTTCTGGATATTGACGTAGAACGAATGAGTATAGATATGCTGGCTTTTCCAGGACATAAAGGATTGCTCGGTCCGCAAGGTACTGGAGGGTTATACATTCATCCATCGATCGATGTAGAGCCGCTGATCCACGGTGGAACCGGAAGTCAATCGGAGGCGATTGATCAACCCACCGTAAGACCGGACCGTTATGAATCGGGAACCCCCAATACGATAGGCATTGCCGGATTAGGTGCAGGTGTAGATTATGTACTGGAGATGACGACGGAGCGAATCTATCAGCATGAATGGAAACTGACACAGCTACTGATGGAGGGTCTAGGTCAAATCCCTGGTATTCAGACACTTGGCCCAGGTTTGGGTGAACCGAGAAGTGGGCTTGTTGCTTTTTATAGTGAGAAGATAGATGCTGCAGAGCTTGCCTTTAAATTAGATAGGGAGTTCGGAATTGAAGTTCGTGCAGGGTATCATTGTACTCCACTGGCTCATGAAAGCGCAGGTACAGCGAAGCAAGGTGCAGTCAGGGCTAGTTTTGGTGTAAACTCTAATGAGAGAGAAGTGGCTATGTTGATTGCGGCTGTTCGTGAGCTGGCGAATAGTTAGGTAAGGATTCTGCGTGAGTCCCAAAAGAACAATGTAAAAGACGTTAGGAGTAGGAGCAATAAATGACAGATATGAATGAGCTGATTCTGGAACAACTGCCTTTGATTGTGTTTGGGATTGTATTGGTACTGATTATTTTATTGATCATGTTAATTGTGCAGACTGCAAAAGTTAGTAAACTGCGCAAAAACTACAACAAATTTATGTCCAGTACGGGCGTGGAAGATTTGGAGTCCTTACTATTGAACCTGAAGGTGCAGATGGATGCGATTGAGGACGAGCAGGCTGTGAATAAAGATATGGTAGCCACAATGAATAAGAAGCTTGATAGAATCCAAGGGAAAATGGGTATTAAACGTTATAATGCTTATGGTGACCGTGGAGCAGATCTGAGCTTTTCCATTGCTATGCTGAACGAGAGAGAGGATGGGCTTGTCCTGACAGGACTCTACAATAGAGATGGCTCCTATGTATACGCCAAGCCCCTGCAAGGGGGAGAGTCCACATATACGCTCTCAAACGAAGAGAAGGAAGCCATTACTCTTGCACGGCAAGCAGAGTAGAGCGATTATGCCATTCTACTAACGCAGCATACAGGCTGTGTGCAATAATATTGGACATCCGGACAACGAGACTTAGCCGGGTATTCTGCAGAACGAAATATTCCATGAAGCCGCCGACATTGACGATACCTGTTAAATGGATATCGCCTACCGGCGGCAGTTCTTTATTTACACCTGCTCCTGGTTTAAGTGGACCTGACGCGACCTGAATGCAGCCCACACTGGAGGCCTGACCTAAACAGGCATCAATTCCGATAATATAGGGATCTCTGTGTTTGCTGTATATCATGGTGAGCGTATCCTGAAGATTCATGGCGTGAACCGGATCTTCCAATGTCCCATAGAGATGGAAGAAAGGACTGTTATGCTCGGATAATGCGGTTCCAACAAGTGGGCCCAGGCAGTCGCCTGTAGAACGGTCAGTACCAATGCATACGATAACGATCTCTTTGTGATGAGGTGCCTCGAACAGATGAAATAATAAACGATGAATAATAGCTGATTGTACTCCCGGATCGGTATGCTGTAGTTTTAAACCAGGCATGTCCTGCAAATTTATCGCTTTTGGAATCCGATTCATAGCGCACTATCTTCCTTTCGTGCTTGGATTAGTATTAAATAGTATATGGAAGAAGCTTAGTTTTTATACTTGGTGCGTTTCGTATTCATAGACTGGAGGTATAGGATGGAGCTGTGGCTGACCATCGCATTTGATTCAACGCAGCAGGCGCTTCGCGCAGAAATGCTGCTCGAATATGCAGGGATTGATATTGATACCTATCCAACGCCGAAGGAAATAACGGCAGGCTGCGCACTGTCCATCCAGTTTCCATCGGAGGATTTAAGACAAGTCCATCAAATCATCGTGAGTGAAAAAGTGGAGATTCGCGGCATCTATGAAAAAAAAGGTGCTGAGTATATACAAGTGGAATGGTGTGAACAAGAAGGGGAGGAGTATTAATGTGGTTTGAAGCATCAGGAACGACTCCTGAAACGGAAACAAATGAAACACAGGAAGAGACTACTGGAACAGAGGAAACGGCACCGACTGAAGGAAATACAGATACAGGCACAGATACAGGAGGAAGCACTTCTGATCCTGCGGCTACCCCCGATGACGGAACACTCTCCGAAAATGTAGGGGAAGCGGTTCAAGGGACCGTTGATGAAGCGAAGCGTTTAAGTGATGTCTTCTGGAACTGGGTCACGGACACCAATATGTGGATTCATTACGCAGGAATTGCACTACAGATCATTATTGTATTTATTCTGACCCGGATCGCGATTAAGGTACTTCATAATGTCATTGATCGGTCCCTGTTGAATCGTCAGTCAGAGCGAAAAATTAGAATCAATAAAAGACGTGTAAACACAGTAGGCGAGCTGCTCAAAAATGTGGTCTCTATCGTATGTAACTTCATTCTTGTACTCCTCATTTTATCTCAAATGGGTGTGAATCTCGGACCCGTACTCGCCAGTGCTGGGGTACTCGGGTTAGCCATCGGTTTTGGTGCGCAAAGCTTGGTCAAAGATATTATTACTGGATTCTTCATTATATTGGAGGATCAGTTCGCGGTAGGCGATGTCGTTCAGTCAGGAACACTGAAGGGTACAGTAGAGGTCATTGGTCTTCGAACAACAAAGATCGTTAGCTTTACTGGTGAAGTGCATATTATTCCTAATGGAACCATTACGACGGTAACCAACTATTCGATGGCCAATTCCCGTGCGATTGTGGATATACCGATGAAAGGCGAGGAGCAGCTGGGAGAGAGTATGAGAATGGTGAAGGAAGCCGTTCAAAATCTGCCTGAGCGCAACAGCAACGTTTTAATGGTGCCGGAGGTCGTTGGCATACAATCCATGACAACCGCTGAATATGTGATTCGAGTAGTGGCTGAGTGTCTGCCCAATACTAATCATGAGGTGGAGCGTCTCATCAAGATGGATGTAAAAGAAGCGCTGGAATATAAGGAGAGCGTAAGGCTTGCTGAACTGGAAGCCGCTGCAGCCAATGAAGAAAATACGGGGGATGGTTCGAATGGAGCGTAAAGTGTTTAACCTGGGGGACATCGTTCAGATGAAAAAGCCTCATCCTTGCGGCAGCAATGAGATGGAAATTATCCGCATGGGGATGGATATTCGAATTAAGTGTGTAGGCTGCAAGCATAGTGTGCTTGTGCCCCGTCCTAAGTTTGAAAAGAATTTTAAGAAAGTTCTTCGCTCGGCAGCGGATCCGCAAGGACAAGAGTAGGCTGCAATCCATGCTTGCCAACAGACAAGCAAAAGTGTATAATATAAAGTGCTGCGGAAAGGTACCCAAGAGGTTATAAGGGGACTGACTCGAAATCAGTTAGGCGCCTTGCGGCGTGCGAGGGTTCGAATCCCTCTCTTTCCGCCACACCATTTAACTGTTCAATATATAGAGATTAGGCCCTGCATCTAATGCAGGGTCTTTTGTCGTTATGGACGCGGACGTTATAGATGGCTTGTTGACTAAAATAGTCACCAAAAAAGGACCCTTTCGGGCCCTTTATGGGGGGCAGTGCATTTTTTTAAAGAAAACATCTTTTACGACAGCTTCGGTTAGAAGCTCGGTGTACTGCTACGCAATACCAGTGCATCTGAATCCATAATTACTTCATCAATTGCACATTACCTTCCGCTTCTATCGCCACGTTAAAGACCCTCCTTCAAATGAATAAGTCCGGCTCTGTCTTCAAATCATCCAACGGAACCACACCTCTCTGTGAAGCACTGCCTTGATTGTATTATATCCGCATCAGCGAATTATAACCGGGAATTATATTGGTAAAGTTTGGATTGAAGAAGATCGAGCTTGCTTACGTATAACATGACCATGCTGATCGCTTTTCTGCTCATCGCCTTAATGAACCCGGGCTTTGGTCAGCTTTTTCCATTTTCGATTATGATTTGAGGTTTCAGGGAAAGTCTCTCCTTTTTTGAGCTTGATCCGCTTAGGATCGTTGATCTCGGTATGGAAGCTTCTTTCACCAATCTCCGTGTACTCTCCATCATTAGGTGCTTTGTCTCCTGGTTCAAACTCCGTTTTCTCACCCATTTGAATTGCCCTCCTTCGTTATTCTGATCTAAATATGTGTCACATTGGCTATTGTGCGCAGTCTCTTGAAGGAACATGTCTGATCAACATTGGTAAAAGAGAACATGTGCTTGCACTCGTTTATTGAAAATGGTATATTGATATGGTGCGAGTTTAATCTCGTTCCTTGCTCTTAAGCGATGACTTGAGGGCCTTAAGTCCATAAGGAGGTGCTAGTATGCGCAAATACGAAGTGATGTACATTATTCGTCCTGACATTGAACAAGAAGCTGTTCAAGCTGCAGTCGAAAAATTCCAAGGCATCATCTCCAACGGCGGTGGTGAAATTACAAAACACGACGTAATGGGTAAACGCCGTCTTGCGTATGAGATCAAGAAATTCCGTGATGGTCATTATGTGTTGGTTAACTTCACTGCTGAACCAGCTGTCGTTTCCGAAATGGAACGTATCATGAAAATTTCTGACGAAGTAATTCGTTATCTCATCACGAACGACGTTGTTGCTTAATTCGTTTCAAGTGATTTTGTAAGAACTACGCTCAGAAGGAGGGGATTAGATTGTTGAACCGAGTCATTCTGATCGGCCGGTTAACTCGTGACCCAGAATTGCGGTACACACCTGCAGGGGTAGCCGTAACGCAGTTTACCATTGCTGTAGACCGTCCGTTTACAAGCCAAGGCGGGGAAAGAGAAGCTGATTTTATACCGGTCGTTACCTGGAGACAGCTAGCGGAGACTTGCGCAAATTATTTGCGTAAAGGACGTTTGACAGCCGTCGAAGGGCGCATCCAAGTAAGAAACTACGAGAATAACGAAGGCAAGCGTGTATACGTAACTGAAGTTATTGCAGATAACGTTCGTTTCTTGGAATCCAACCGTGATGGCGGCAACGCGAACAATAACGGTGGTGGTATGCGTGAAGAGCCTTCCTATGGAGGCAGCGGCCGCGGGAATAATAGCAATAACAATTTCTCACGGAACAATCAGGATCCTTTTTCCGATGACGGAAAACCGATTGATATTTCGGATGATGATTTGCCATTTTAATTAGGAAGGACTGAATAGCATGAGCTTCAAACAAAGAGAAGGCGGAGACAACGATAAAAGACCGGCTCGCCGCGGCGGCCGTAACAAACGTCGTAAAGTGTGCTTCTTCACTGTTAACAAAATTACTCACATTGACTATAAAGATACGGATCTGCTTCGTAAATTTATCAGTGAGCGCGGAAAAATTTTGCCACGCCGTGTAACAGGTACAAGCGCAAAATACCAACGCATGTTGACGATTGCAGTTAAACGCTCCCGTCAAATCGCATTGCTTCCGTACACAACTGAATAGTTAACGATTCAGTGAACGGGAAGGACAGTCTGCTACTTAGCAGGCTGTCCTTTTTTTGTAGGGTTGTTCCTGGAATGGTAGAACGAATATAATAGAATACATAGATTTCATCATTTATCTAAAAAGCTTGAGGAGTGGTTATGAACAGACAGCGGCAGTATAAACAGAAGCGAAGATCAAGTGGACCTGTTCTTTTTGTATTTCTTGTATTGGGTCTTGTCTATTATATCTCTCAAACGGAATCATTTAATATAGATTGGGGAAGTCCTACGCATCTGTTTGAAGAGGATGAGCCGAAGTATGTAACAGAGCTCCATCCTGAAGTGGCAGCGAAGAAATCTCAGCTGGTAGAGCTTGCGAAGCAAAAAGGTATACAAATCATGATCACAGAAGGTCATCGCAGTGAAGAGAGACAAAATGAGCTGTATGAGCAAGGTAGAACGACGGAAGGGCAGATTGTCACCTCTGCTCGTGGAGGGGAATCGTATCATAACTATGGCCTTGCAATAGATTTTGCAATTCGGGTATCCGAAGACAAAGTGATATGGGACATGGAGTATGATGGGAACAACAATGGTGAATCCGACTGGATGGAAGTTGTCGCTATTGCCAAAAATCTTGGATTTAAGTGGGGCGGAGACTGGGTCAATTTCCCCGATTATCCACATCTGCAGTATGACTTTGGCTATAGTATTGCTGAACTACAGCGTGGAAAGAGACCGCCTGGTTATGAGATCAAGCCAGAAGATTTGGAAGCAAGTGAATAACCTATGAATGAGTCATTATATGATAAGGAACAAGCTAAGAAATATAGGAGAAGTAAGCTCTGTACATGGTTAGAGCTTACTTCTTTTCGTAGAATGTGAAGAAATGATAGCAGGCCGCTTCATTTTTCGATTTATTCGCGAGATTCATCATTTTTGACTTGAAATTAATAAAGATAATTGTATAATAGGAAAAAAGTTCTATTATAATCAACAAATATAATAGAAGTATAAAGCACCTGTTAATTTACTTTTGACGAAATAGAACCACGCTAATTTATCGTACAAATCCACTATCCGCCTCATTTACAGAATCATCATAGCAGATAAATCCAATTCAACTGAGTTAATTACATGTTATATTATATTACACTTAATAATGCTTTATAAGCTGATATTGGCTATGAAGTGTAAGTGGTATGTCATGTTTTGTTTGAAAAACAGATATTTTATGAAGAAAGTCCTCAACACAATCTAGAAGTTTAGATCTACAAAAACAGGTCTATATACCCCGTCTCTAAACCTTTAAACAACATTTTTAATAAAAATACGAAAAAATTATTGACGTTAGTAATATTTACACGTATTATTACAATAACTTATTCGGAATTGAAAATGTAGGTACATCTTACATTTATTGACCTTTGGTCTAAAAGTTTCTATCCTTTTCACATTTCGACCTCATAGACTCAGCAATAAGACCATCGAATTATGACTTAGATCCACTCCACAACTAGAGAAGCCCACATCTTGCGAGACTTGCCATCAACGACTAAACATTATTTACTCTACACAACGTCCTATCACTTACAAACTAGCATTTCGCTCTATTTCTTTCATTACACAACAGTGCATCATGATTAAATTTACTCACCTCTGTAATTATTCATGGATAAGTATTCATACATAATTATCCTGATAATTTATAAGCAACAAGCATTATAGAATTTTACGAGGAGGATTTTCATGAGAAAGAGATTTTCGCTAATGCTTGTGATCATGCTCATGCTGGTTACTGTGCTGGCAGCATGCTCCGGCGGATCAACAGCTGAAGAACCAACGACGGGGGAACCACCTGTAGAAACAACTGAACCGGCAGAGACACCAGAAGAGCCGGCAGAAGAACCAGCAGCAGAAGATGCTACGCAAAATGATGGTTTGTTCGAAGCATCGGACATGTCAATGAATCCAGGAACAGCAACAAACCGTACTGACACTTTAATTGTAGGGATTACATCTCCTGCAGGCGTATTTAACCCGATTTTTGCAAGTACTACCTATGATGTATGGGTAAACGATCTTATTTTTGAATCATTCCAAGGTATCAATGCAGACGGAACGTACTCTCCTCGCCTTGCTGAGAGCATCGAGGTTAGTGAAGACGGATTGCAATATACCTTCAAGTTGAAGCCAGATCTGAAATACACTAACGGTTCTCCAGTAACCGTAAACGATTATTACTTAGCTCTTAAGATGTACCATGACAGCAGCTATGATGGTCAATCCGATCCACTCTCTTGGAAGATCAAAGGTGGACAAGAGTATTATGATGGCACGGCTGATGAAATCTCTGGTGTAACCATTGTTGATGATCATACTGTAGAAGTTGAAGTTACAGAAGCAACAGCTCTGACTCAAGTATATCTCGCAGGCGTTCCTTTCATCCCTTCAGACTACTATGGTGAATCTTATACTCAAGGGAACCTGGATGGGGTTAAAGCACTGAACGACAAGCCAATCGGTTCTGGTCAATATGTAATGAAGTCATTTGTGCCAGGTCAAGAGGTTGTATTTGAAGCAAACCCAGATTACCACTTGGGAGCTCCAAAAATTAAGAATGTAATTTACAAAACGACGACGGACGAAACAAGACTTGCGATGCTTGAATCCGGTGAAATTGACATGGATATGCTCACAGTCGATGAAGATAACGTGGAAATGGCGCAGCTCCTTGGATTCTTGGATCTGAACATCTTCCCAACGAATGGATATGGCTACATCGGTATGAACCATGAAAGTCCGAAATTCTCTGATGTAAAAGTGCGTCAAGCCTTGGTGTATGGACTCAATCGTGCTGAAATTGTAGAAGCGGTATACGGTAAATTTGCCGATGTTATCAATATTCCACAATCCAAGCAATCTTGGGCTTATACCGAAGAAGGTATTGAAACCTATGCATTTGACACCGAAAAGGCTAAAGCACTTCTTGATGAAGCAGGCTGGACTGTAGGTGCAGATGGTATTCGTGAGAAAGATGGAGAGAAATTTAAAATTGACTTCTCTGCTACAGCGGATAATGTCGTAGTAGATGCACTTCTTCCAATCATGACAGCGAACTATGAAGAGCTTGGCATTGAAGTCGTAGCTGAGGTACTTGATTTCAACGCAATTACGGAAAAAGCGGAATCAGGAAACTTTGAGATGTTCTTCATGGCATGGGGCTTGACTCCAGATCCAGATACAACGGTTTATACAACAGAAGGTGCTCAGAACCGCCTTGGATATTCTCATCCAGCCTATGACGAGTTGGCAGCACAAGGTAAGGCAGAGCTAGATACAGAGAAGCGTAAAGAAATCTACGCTAAGGCATATCAAGAGCTTAATGCAACGATTCCGGATATCTTGATGTACCAAAGACGTGACGGTTGGGCAATCAATGGCCGTATCAACGGTCTAGAAATTACACCTTACAAAGACTTCACGATTGATCTGTACAAAGCCGAAATCGGAGAATAATTAAATCAGCATGATAACGATAAGCTCAGCTCTGGCAAGAGCTGAGCTTATCTACTTTTCAAACCCGGGAGGAATATTATGAAGCAGTACATTATCCGGAGGCTGCTGCAGATGATTCCGACGATGATCGGAATCACCATTATCTTGTTTGCCATAACAGCATTGGTGCCTGGAGATTTCATTACTTCACAGCAAAACCCGCAGATGACAGAAGAGAGAGCGGCTCAGCTTCGCGCAATATATGGTCTGGATAAACCCCCTGTAGAACGGTATTTCACATGGGTAGGTAATATGATTACGGGAAACATGGGTGAATCTCTTCAACATAAGCGTCCGGTAACAGATGTCATCGGCGATTATGTATGGAATTCTTTCGTTATTGCCTTTTTTAGTATGATCTTCAGCTGGATTATTGCCGTATTTACTGGTGTATTCTCTGCTAAGTTTCAATACTCATTCTTTGATAAGATGGTAACTTTGTTTGTGTTCCTATGTATGTCGCTGCCTTCCTTCTTTATTGGGCTCGTATTAATTAAGTTCGTGTCTGTAGATTTGGGATGGTTCCCTGTAGGGGGCATGAGTTCAGCAGGAGCGTCGAATATGTCCACTTGGGATTATCTAGTTGATGTAATACATCACAGCTTCTTACCTGTATTAGTATTAACGATGCTAAGCACAGGAAGTCTGACTCGTTATTTCAGAACGAGTATGCTGGAAGTTATACGCCAGGATTATGTTCGTACAGCCCGTGCCAAGGGTTTGAAAGAGAAAACGGTTATTTTCAAGCATGCGCTTCGTAACGCATTGCTTCCTGCCATCACAATTATGGGATTTGAGCTTCCTGGCTTGTTCGGAGGAGCCATTATCCTTGAGAAAGTATTTGTATGGCCAGGTGTTGGACAAGTGTATATGGAATCCATTAATATGCGGGATTATCCGTTTATGCTTGGTTTTACAGTCTTCATATCGGCGTTAACCTTAGTAGGTACGCTGCTGTCGGATGTGTTATATGGAACTGCAGATCCTAGAATAAGGTTAAAGTAGGAGGAGATTACATTGTCGATTGAGGCTGCACCCTTAAAATCGAATACTCAAGTTCCTGTAAAGCAGCCGGATTCACCATGGCGCATCTCGATGCGTCGATTTACTCGCAACCGGCTCGCAGTATTAGGACTTTTCATTCTAGTATTTATGGTTGTGTTCTGTTTAGTTGGTCCTATGCTTTCTCCATACAGCTTGACCGATTATTCTGTAGCGAACAAGAACCAGCCGCCCAATGCACAGCACTGGCTTGGTACGGATAAGCTCGGCCGCGATATTTTGCTGCGAATTATGCTAGCCGGCAGAATATCCTTATTTGTTGGATTTGTAGCAACCTTGGTTGCTGTTGTTTTGGGTTCTGTCCTAGGTGCATTAGCAGGATTTTATAGAAAATTTATAGATACGTTCATTATGCGTGTAGCTGAAATCTTTATGGCAATTCCTCAGCTTCCTTTGCTGATCATCATGGGAGCGATCTTGTCTGACTTGAAGGTGCATCCGGATTATCGTATCTTCTTCCTGGTTCTAATTATGGGAGTCATGGGCTGGACATCCCTGTCGAGATTGGTACGTGGGCAAATTCTTTCTCTACGCGAGCAGGAATTTATGCAGGCAACCGAAGCGCTCGGACTTCGAGATGGGCGTAAAATATTCAGACATCTAATACCAAATACAGTACCGATCATTATCGTAACATCTACTTTGCTTGTAGCAGGCATGATCTTGAGTGAATCCGCACTGAGTTATCTGGGACTTGGCGTTGTACCACCTACTCCATCTTGGGGGAACATGATAGCAGATGCCAACAGTCTGATTGAATTCCGTAAGAGACCTTGGGTCTGGATTCCACCAGGAGTTTGTATCCTGGTAACAGTAATAGGCATTAATTTGATCGGTGACGGGCTTCGTGATGCGCTCGATCCTAAAATGAAAAAGTAGGGAGATGCGAACATGGCAAAAGAACTTGTAGAATTTCGTAACTTAAAAACGCATTTTCATACATCCGCCGGGATCGTCAAAGCCGTAGATGACGTCAGCTTTACTATACGAGAAGGCGAGACTGTATGCGTCGTTGGAGAATCAGGGTGCGGCAAGAGTGTAACGGCGATGTCCCTCATGCGCTTGCTCGATACACCTTCTGCCGGAGGAGAAATTATGTTCGAAGGCAGAGATCTATTGAAGCTGAGCAATAATGAAATGCGCAAGCTTCGAGGCAACGAGATCTCGATAATATTCCAAGAGCCGATGTCTTCCTTGAACCCGGTTCTCACGATCGGGGAGCAAATTAGTGAACCGCTCATGCTGCATCAGCTGCTGGATAAGAAGGAAGCACGCAAGAGAGCCATTGAGCTGATCAGTCTTGTTGGCATTCCACGTCCTGAGGTAATTGTAGACTCCTACCCTCATGAACTGAGTGGAGGCATGCGTCAGCGGGTTATGATTGCAATTGCTCTCAGTTGTAATCCGAAGCTGCTCATTGCAGATGAGCCGACTACAGCACTTGATGTTACGATCCAAGCTCAGATTCTTGATCTAATGCGGGACATTAAAGAGAAGTTCAACACTTCAATCATGCTCATTACGCATGATCTTGGCGTTGTAGCCGAAATGGCAGATTACGTTGTCGTTATGTATGCTGGTAAAGTCATTGAGGAAGCTTCCGTATATGAGCTGTTCAGAGAACCGAAGCACCCTTATACCAAGGGATTACTTAAAGCAAAGCCAATTATTAACCAAAGACAAGAGCGCCTCTACTCTATACCAGGCCAGGTACCTAATCCTGTAGACTTGGAGAATAACTGTCACTTCCATGATCGCTGTGAGTTCTGCATGAGCATTTGCCGTGAGAAGGAGCCGCCGCTTCGGAAGAATGAGCAAGGACATAAAGTGGCTTGCTGGCTGTACGAGGAGGAGGCGAAGGTACGATGACAGAAGTAACTAGTGCGACAGTAACTGAAGCAAGACTAAGTCATTTAGCAGAACCGCTTATGGAGGTCAAAAACCTCAAGAAGTACTTTCCGATCACAGGCGGTGTTTTTCAGCGCCATGTGGGGGATGTAAAGGCGGTAGATGATGTATCATTTACGATCTATAGAGGGGAATCCTTCGGACTAGTCGGCGAGTCTGGCTGCGGCAAGAGTACGATCGGCAGAACCATTCTTCGTCTGTTGGAGAAAACAGAGGGAAGTGTTCTTTTTAAAGGTCAGGACATCCATAAGCTGTCTAAGCAGCAGCTAAGAAGCATCCGTCCACAGATGCAGATTGTATTTCAAGACCCGTTCAGCTCCCTGAATCCACGGATTAAAGTTGGAGAAGCGATTGGCGAGGCGCTGCTGGATCATAAGCTGATTCCCAAAAAAGAGCTTCGGGAGCGTGTAGAAGAAATTCTTCGTATCTGTGGTCTGTCGAGCTACCATTACAATCGTTTCCCGCATGAATTCTCAGGCGGTCAGCGTCAGCGTATCGGTATAGCGCGCGCGCTCATCCTTAATCCTGATTTTATTGTGGCGGACGAGCCTGTATCTGCTCTGGACGTATCGATCCAGGCTCAGATCATTAACTTGCTGAGTGATCTGCAGGCAGAGAAACAGCTCACTTATTTGTTCATATCCCATGATCTTAGTGTTGTCGAGCACTTGTGCAACCGAATCGGAGTGATGTATCTGGGATCGATGGTAGAGATGGCCAGTAAGGATGATCTATTCCAGAATCCACTGCATCCTTACACCAAAGCACTGCTGTCAGCTGTACCGATTCCAGATCCGACGATTAAACGGGAGAGAATTGTGCTGAAAGGCGATATCCCTAGCCCGGCGAATCCGCCTTCGGGCTGCAAGTTCCATACCCGCTGCCCGCTCGCTTCGGATATTTGCAAGCAGGAAATTCCAGAGTACCGCAACATGGGTAATGATCACTATGTCGCTTGCCATTTTGCATAAATAACGTCAAAAGTGTGGATTTGGGGTCCTGCTTGTGTACGGATAATATCATATGTTTGATTGCTCAGGAGCATCATTTCCATATCCGTTAGGGTAGAGGGGAGGGTGCTTCTTTTTTGTTTTTTTATTGGATTATATGGAAGCAGGGCCAAGGGAGGACCAATGAATCAAGATGTATAGTTTCATAAAAAGCAGGCATTTATGAAGGAGTAAGAAATTGGAATGAAAAAAAGAGAAAAAAATTTAAAAAAATGCAGACAAAATTGTCATTTCATACGTCTATATATATAGAAGTGTTTAATAAGAACTATAACGAAGGTCATTTACATAGAAGATAGCAACATCAACATATGAAATGCGGCAAATTCAGGAGAATGGAGGACAAGCTATATGAAAAAATGGATCCTGCGAAGCAGTGCTATAGTCGTTATTCTTGCACTGTTTGTGATTATCATCAGACCAGGCATATTAGTAGGTAAGCCTGCCATTCAATCGAATGCTGCACTGTTGATGGACGTAAATACAGGGGAAGTCATTATGAATATGAACGGTGATGTTCCGTTGCCAACAGGAAGTATCACCAAATTGATGACCCAGCTGATTATTATGGATGAGCTTTCCGCAGGACATATTTCTTGGGAGGATCAAGTTGAAATCAGCCAAAATGCCAGCGAAG
Organism: Paenibacillus urinalis; assembly: GCF_028747985.1. NCBI lineage: Bacteria > Bacillati > Bacillota > Bacilli > Caryophanales > Paenibacillaceae > Paenibacillus > Paenibacillus urinalis. Next base: position 5,413,830 of record NZ_CP118108.1, on the reverse strand, counting down.
TAGAAGGGCAGCAGGTGGCGCTTCGCCCTGGAGATCAAGTTACAGTACGAGAGCTGCTTGAAGTTGTATCGGTATATTCCGCTAATGATGCGATTGTTGCTCTTGCTGAGCACGCCTTAGGATCTGAGGATGTATTCATTGATCGAATGAATGACAAGGCCAAAGAATTAGGGCTCTCGGTCCATACGATATATCATAATGTAACAGGCAATACTTCCTCGGCAGGCGGCCCTACAGACAATTATATGACCGCCAGTGATATTGCGTTATTATCAGCCCATCTCATCCAAGAGCATCCGGAAATTTTGAAGATGGCAAGTCGTCCGCAGGTTGAATTAAGGGGTAAAGGACTCTACATGAGCAATACCAACTGGATGCTGGAAGAGATCAGCGGACCTTATTCCTATGAAGGGGTAGATGGCCTCAGAACAGGATATACAGAGGAAGCCGGATATTGCTATGCCGGTACGGCCGAGCAGAACGGTAAGCGGCTAGTTGCAGTCGTGCTTGGTGCAGAATCACAGGAACAACGATTTAATGAAGCTAGGGATTTGCTAAACTACGGATACTCACACGGATACACGACGGGAGGCTGGCATAAGCAGTGGGCATTGGCACTGCGGCAGGCCGTCGATCGAACCATATAACTTTATTGTAACTTTTTTGATTTTAGCCGATAACAGGATTGAAAAAACAGTCGCTGCAATAGAAAGGCATGAGTAAGGAATAGCGAGGAAGAGCAGAGAAAGAGCGAGGAAGAGCAGAGAAAGAGCAGAGAAGAGAAGAAAAGAGCAGGGAAGAGCAGGGAAGAGCAGGGAGTCACAGCCACCTCGCTCTTTTTTTATTTTTGGCAAAGTGAGCTGAGAGGGTTCAAGTTACAATATATATCATTTTGGAAGCAAAACTAACCTCGATATATGTTTATAGTTACATAATTTTTTCTTTACTTTTAAATTTATAGGCGTATGATAATAATTGACTCTTGGGTTAATTATAGGCCTTGAGTTGTAATCCTGAGTCTCGGAGGGATATGGATGAAAAAGCAATTACAATGGCCGCTTATTATTTTTGCGGTCGGTGTGTTCATGGCTGCCTTGGATAATGGCATTATTACTTCCTCTTTAACAACACTAAACGCTTCATTCGGTGTATCACCGAACTGGGGAGCATGGACCATCACTTTATACACACTAGGCCTGGCCATAAGTGTACCGATTGCAGGCAAGCTGTCGGACCGATATGGGCGGAAGAAGCTGTTTATGATCGAAGTGGCTTTATTCGGGCTTGGATCATTGCTCGTTGCATTGAGCCCAAACTTCATATTGTTCTTGGGTGCCAGACTAATTCAGGCTTTAGGAGGCGGCGGAATATTCATTATTGCAAGCTCTTATGTGCTCAGTACCTATCCTAAAGAGAAACAAGGCGGGGCACTAGGGATGCTGGGTGCGATGAATGGAGTAGCTGCCGTACTGGGGCCTAATGTCGGTTCTCTGCTGCTTCAGCTCACGGGTAACTGGCACTGGTTGTTTCTCATTAATGTGCCTATTGCGATACTTCTACTATTTCTCGGCTACAGATTCATTCATGAGGAGCAGGAGCTGAGCACAGCGAAGATGGATTGGATCGGTGTCAGTCTGCTCTCCTTAGGGGTACTCGGTGTCATGTTCAGCTTCACGAACCTGGAAGGAGTCAGCCTATTGACCAGCATGGGCGAGCCTGGATTTTATGGTTATTTTGCTGGCGGGTTAATCATGCTGATTCTATTTTATTTTTGGGAGAAAAGAATGGAGCTTCAAGGAGCAAGTCCGGTCATTTCCACGCAAATGCTGCGAGTGCCGTCCTTTTTATGGACCCTGCTCATCGCCTTTTTTTCGGGTGCGATCCTGGCGTCTGTCATTTTCATTCCGGGATTCGTGGAGCAGTATCTTGGTGTATCCAGCACGGCATCCGGGTATTGGTTTACTCCGCTCGCCCTCGCTGCTGGTGTCGGTTCAGCGCTCGGCGGGATGTATGTAGATCGCAAAGGGCCGATCTGGACTCTAGCGGTAGCTGGTTTAATAAGTGCGTTTGGCTTCCTTCTATTTGCTCTATGGGTCGACAGCTTATGGGAAATGGTCGTTTCAAGCCTGTTTGTCGGGCTTGGATTTAGTGTGATGCTGGGAGCGCCGGTCAATGTGCTCATTACCGAGGATGCCAAGGACTCAGAACGCGGCATTGCGCTTGCAACCAGTTCTTTATTCAGGCAGATGGCGATGGCCATTGCACCAACGGTCTTTGCCGGCTTTCTCGCTCGTTCCTTCTCAAGCTTCGGTGCCAACATAGAGGCAAGTTTTGCAGAAGAGGGGATTCAGGCAGATCCCGCTATCCTGCAGCAATATATGGGAGAAACGCAGTCGGCTTCAACCGATGTGAATTCCATTCGTGAAGCCTTCGCTTCCATTCCGGATACCTCCATATCGGATGCATTAACACAGGCACTTGAACTGACGGTGAACCAAGGGTACAGCCGATTATTCTGGTCCGCTCTGATCTTCAGTGTTCTTACGGCAGCAGCCTCACTGGTGACGGGAAAGATACGCAGCAAGAAGAGAAGTCAAAGGGAGCAAAGCACACAGACATCTCATCTATAACAAATACTGAAAACGTTAGAGAAGAAGCTCTTTCCGCGTGAAGGGCTTCTTCTTTGACTAAATATGACAATTTGCAGCATGCCTAACTTCTGATTATTATGGTAATATAGCAAAATGTACAAGTTGCAGGATGAAAAATAATAGGCCATCATAATAGAGGGATACATTCTAAGGCAGAATGTGCCGAAAATAATACTGTTATGACGTTGCTTTCACATAAGACGAATCTACAAATCTAATAGAGAAGGAATGAACTATGAGATCTAGAAGCAGAAACAGGCATCGTAGAAAGAGGAGAGGAAGAGGCTTACTCATCACCCTCCTGACTCTTGTCGTTGTAGTCGCGGTCGCTTATCCGTTCCGTCAACAGATTGCTATAGCCGCATTTGATCTATTCTTATCAGGCACGGTCAAGAACCAGCTTGAAAAATCATATAAACCATCTGGGAGTGCCAGCGCAGAGCCTGTTGTATATCAGGATGAGCCCTTCTCTGTACTCCTGTTAGGTACGGATGCAAGACCGTATGAGAAGACCCGCGGACGTTCAGACACCGTCATTTACGCTGTAGTCCGTCCTCAGGAATCCCGGGTACTGCTCGTCTCTATTCCACGCGACACTTATGTGGAGATTGTAGGACATGATGCAGATGAGGACGGCATGAATGATTACGATAAGCTGACGCATGCTTTTGCCTTTGGCGAAGAGGAGATGGCGATCAACACGGTTGAGAAATTCCTCGGGTATGAGGTGAATAATTACGCAACGGTCAACTTTATGGCTATTCAACAGGTTGTTGATGCTATCGGCGGCGTAGAGCTTCCGATCACGGAAGATATCGTTAATAAAAATCCGAATCATGTGCAATTTACTATCGAAGGCGGTAAACCAATATACAGTGGCGAAGAGGCATTATACTATATCCGTTACCGCGAAGATAGTGATTTTAAACGTGCAGAAAGACAGCAGATTTTCTTGAATGCGGTAGCGAACCGCATGTTGAATGTGAATCAGATTTCCCAAATTCCAGAGCTGTTTGATATTATGGGAGAGAATTTCCAGACGGATCTGCATCCAACATCTATAATTAACCTTGCCAAGCAGGTTCTTACACAAGGTAACCCAGAAATTTTAAGTTTCACGATGATGGGTGAAGGGGTAAGAAAGGATGACGGTATATTCTATACCGAAGTCGACGAGAAATATTATGAGTATTCGAAAGAAATGATCGCAAACTGGCTCGATCCGAATACGACGGAAGAAACACTGCTCAAGCCGGAGGATTTTAACAAAGAAGACGAAACCGAGAGCGATGTTACAGAGAGCAACGAAACCGTATCTTCTCAATCTCAATAACATAGACGTACGACAATCAGCACTGACGACATTCTTTTAGTCGGGTGCTGATTTTGTTGTCTTATATGAATATAATGGAATAAGAAGTTATTTTTCGCAAAATCCCATACTAATGGGTTGTTCTCATAATTGTGTGTAAAGAGGAGGAATAACTCGATATGAATATTGCTTTTTTCTTGCTTCCGAAACAAGAGGTGGCGACAGTAACCTCGGATGCAACGCTCAGACAGACCCTTGAACGGATGGAATATCACAGATTTACAGCGGTACCGATTCTCAGCAAGGACGGTAAGTACGAAGGTACGGTGACAGAGGGAGACCTGCTGTGGCATATGAAGAATTCCAGAGGAGAGATTACATTTGAAAACGCTTCAAAATATGTGCTGAAGGATGTACCCTTGCGCTTACATATCAAGCCTGTATCGATTGATGCCAACATGGAGGATTTGATCAAGCTGGCGAAGGTTCAGAATTTTGTTCCTGTCGTGGATGATATGCAGCGGTTCATCGGGATCGTACGACGGAGCCAGATTATTGAGTATTGTGAAGATGTCATGTCTAGAGGTTCTGTGAAATCTGATGCAAATTTATAACTAGCAGGCATATTCATTAGAGATTGACTACATCCTATAAGCTGTAGGACCGCGGGTCGCCTTTTTATGGATATTCCCTTATGCTATAATGGAGAATAAAGCATTTTACGGGAGTGTGACGAGCATGAGCATGCCAAAAGAACTAGATGTCGCAAAGCGCGCAAAAGTGATTGAATGGCTCAAAACCGAAGTGCTGGATCAAGTGTCACGATTGTTCAAGGCTCTATGGGAAGGAAGCAACGCTCGAATCAGTGACAGCCTTGCGAGTCTTATCATGAGCAGCTATATTCTTGGACGGAGGCTCGGCATATCGTTTAAAGATATGGATGACCTGCTCGTTGACAAGCTCAAGAAACACAAGAAGGAAGGTCACCAGCTTGAGGACTGGTACCAGGACATTTCCGCTCTCGAAGACCATATGCGTAAGAGGTGAACATTTTGAAATTCCGCTGGAAAACAGCTGTATGGAGTCTGATCTATCTGCTTCTGTTATTATCACTGTTAACTCCTTTAACAGCGATTAGTGTGTTTCTGATTATTTTACCAGGGGTTATACTTTATACCTCATTAAATTTGAAGTCATTCTTAGTACATGTTATACCCGTACTCTTGATTGGGCTAATCATAAGTCCGATTTATTTAATTTTCGGGATATTTTTCTTGATTCCAGCGATCGTAATCGGTCATTGTTATAAGAAGCAAAAGCCTGCGTTAAATACCTTAGTGCTTGGAACAGGCACAATCCTGGCTGAATTTTTGCTATTGCTCTTGATCAGTACAACCTTGTTCCAGATTGATTTTTCTGAATATATTCGTGAAACGATTGAGTTTACGATGACACCGGTAACCGAATCGGGCGGTAACAACGCCTTGACGAATGGATTGGTAATGGATGAAGAAATGGCCGAGGCAGTGAGCAGCGCGACCGTTCAGATGATTCCTTTTGCGCTTATCGTCACTTCACTGGTTATGGCTTCTCTAACCCATGTTATTGCTCGTCCTATTCTAGGCCGCATGGGAATCCGGGTGAACCGGCTCAAGCCAATCCGCGAGTGGAGACTACCGAAATCCCTGATATGGTACTATTTCTTGGGCATTATTCTTCAGCTGGTAGCTGGCAATACAGACAACGGCTTTCTAACGATGATTGCACTCAACTTCTCACCGCTGATTAATTTCTGCTTCATGATTCAAGCCATCGGATTTTTCTTTTTTGCTGCACATGCGAGATCATGGCATCCGGTCATTCCGTATCTGCTCGCTGTTGCCACGTTTCTGATTGGACCCATGCGGATTATCGGAATCATAGACCTTGCCTTCCCGCTCCGTGAAGCCATTTCGAAACCAAAACGATAGGATGAACCATGATGCCTAAATTTCTGTTAAAGCGTTGGCACGGTTATCAGACCGTCTGGGCGTTTGCTTTATTATTAATACTGGATGCATTTCTGGTTGCATATAACTGGCCGCTGGGTCTGGTTTGCTTCGTTCTTATCGCTGTACTCGGATTTATCATGGTCAAGAAAGAGTTCGTATTTCGAAGAGAACTGGTCGATTACATGGGCAGTCTGAATCTTCGGATCAAAAGAGTTGAAGGCGAAGTGTCTGCGAGCATTCCGCTTGGCATCGTGCTGTACAGTGAGGACCGTTCGATTGAATGGCATAATCCTTATGTATCCAGAATGTTTGAAGAGAAGACGCTGATCGGGAGTGAACTGACTTCTTTTTTTCCGCAGCTTCCATTCAAGCAGAAGGATAAGAAGGATGGCAGCAAGGAAAATGTGCATGGGAACGCTCATGAAATCAGATTTGAGTATCAAACGCTGGATCGGGTGTATGAGCTATTTCATTATCCCGAGGAACGGCTCATTTACATTTATGAGATAACAGAGCTCGCTACCTTGCGAGAGAAATACGAGAATGAGAAGATTGCACTAGGCATCATCATGCTCGATAATCTGGATGAAGCGTCGCAGGGGATGGATGATCAGCAGCGTACAGCACTCATTGCCCGTGTTGCCAGTGAGATTACAGCTTGGGCTAAGGATTATCATATCTATCTAAGAAGATTATCGTCCGAACGATACCTTATGGTGCTTCATTACAGCTCACTTCAGCAGCTGGAGATGAGCAGATTTGTTATATTGGACAATATCCGGGAGATGACGGCAGATCTGAAGGTACCGATGACACTGAGTGTGGGACTCGCCTTTGGATCAGAGAATATCCGGGAGCTGGGTGAGCTGGCTCAGTCGTCCCTTGATATGGCACTTGGCCGGGGCGGGGATCAGGCAGCGGTGAAGGCGGGACAGCGTCTTTCTTTTTACGGCGGTAAGACCAATGCAGTGGAGAAGAGAACCCGGGTCAGAGCCAGAGTGATTGCCCATGCCCTGCGTGATTTGATGCAGGAGAGCGATCGCGTCTTCATCATGGGGCACAAAATGCCAGATATGGATGCGATCGGTGCTTCCATTGGACTATGGAAAGCTGCTAATCTATATCATGTAGAGTGCTATATTGTGCTCGATTCTTCCAATCCATCCATCGATCGTTTGATGGAGCAGGTGAAGAAGGATGAGCGGCTGATGGAGGCATTTATTCTGCCTGAGGAAGCCATGCAGATGATGACCGAGCATAGCCTGCTCGTTGTCGTGGATACACATAAGGCCTCCATGACCATTGAGCCGAAGCTGGTGGACTCCATTTCCAGAGTTGTTGTGGTGGATCATCACCGCAGAGGCGAGGAATTTATTAATGATGCTGTGCTGATCTATCTGGAGCCGTATGCTTCATCGGCAGCAGAACTGGTCACAGAGCTGCTGCAGTATATTCATGATAAGCTGCAGCTCACTCCACTTGAGGCAACGGCATTACTGGCAGGAATTACGGTGGATACGAAGCATTTTGCCATGCACACCGGTTCAAGAACGTTTGAGGCGGCAGGATACTTGCGTAGAAACGGTGCGGATTCCATGCTGGTTCAGCGGCTGCTGAAGGAAGATTTACAGGAATATATTGCGAAAGCAGAAATCATAAAACATGCTAAAATGATGTATGGGCATATTGCGGTCGCTGTGACAGAGCCGGGACAGGTGATCCCGCAGCTTCTGATTGCACAGGTAGCCGACTCGCTGCTCAACATGACGGATGTCGTTGCTTCATTTGTTGTCAGTGAACGGCCGGACGGCGTAATTGGTATTAGTGCCCGTTCACTTGGTAAGATGAATGTACAGGTTGTCATGGAACGCTTGGGGGGCGGAGGTCATTTGACCAATGCTGCCGTACAGCTGGAAATGTCAATTGGGGAAGCAGAAGAAAAATTGCTGGAAGTATTGGCTGAAATCGAGAAGGAAGAGGGGTTGTTCGAATGAAAGTCATTTTTATAAAAGATGTAAAAGGTCAAGGGAAAAAAGGTCAAGTTAAAGAGGTATCCGAAGGATACGCATCTAACTTTTTGCTGCCAAGAGGTTTAGCACGTGCGGCTACGGATGGCAATATGAAAACATTAGAGAACCAGAACGCGGCTGAAGAGAAGCGCAAGCAGCAGGAGAAGGACGATGCAGCAGCACTGGGCAAGAAGCTTGAAGAGGCAACCATCGTGCTGAAGGCGAAAGCCGGAGAAGGCGGACGCCTATTCGGAGCAATTACGAGCAAGCAGATCGCAGAAGCACTTGCCGGGCAAGGCTTTAAAGTGGATAAACGCAAAATTGAACTGGACGAGCCAATCCGTAACTTGGGAGTGACTCAGGTTCCGGTTAAGCTCCACCCTGATGTCAAAGCTACGCTCAAGGTCCAAGTAACGGAGGAATAGGATGGGCGGCGAGATTTATTTTGATCGTGTTCCGCCGCAAAACCTGGAAGCCGAGCAAGCGGTTCTAGGTGCAATTCTTATTCAATCGGAAGCACTCATCACTTCGATGGAGCGAGTGACGACCGATGATTTCTACGACAAGCCCCATCAGCTGATCTATGAAGCAATGATTGAGCTTGGAGAAGGCAATCAGCCCATTGATCTTATTACACTGACCTCTCTCCTGCAGGATAAAGGGCAGCTTGATGAGATCGGCGGGGTAACCTATTTGGCCAAGCTGGCACATGCGGTGCCGACCGCAGCTAATGTTGATTATTATGCACAGATCATCGAGGAAAAATCGATGCTGCGCAGACTCATTCGCACAGCGACGCAGATCGTTAGCGAAGGCTATGCCGGCGGCGAAGACGTATCCGGCATGCTCAGCGATGCAGAGCGGCGTATTCTGGAGATCTCGAACCGGCGCTCAAGCAGCGGGTTCATCGCCATTCGTGATGTCGTCATGGAGGTCTTCGAGAAGGTAGAGTCACTGTATCAGAACAAGGGGAATACGACAGGAATTCCTTCGGGCTTCGTTGATCTGGACAAGATGACAAGCGGATTCCAGCGGAATGATCTTATTATTGTGGCTGCCCGTCCTTCGGTAGGGAAGACGGCATTTGCACTGAACATTGCTCAGAACGTAGCGGTTAGAGCGAACGAGACCGTAGCGATCTTCAGTCTTGAGATGTCCGCTGCACAGCTGGTACAGCGTATGATCTGTGCGGAAGCCAATCTCGATGCTGGCGTGATGCGGAACGGGGAGTTTAAAAGTGATGACGACTGGTCCAAGCTGACCATGGGCATCGCTGCTCTGTCAGAAGCCGAAATTTATATTGATGATACACCAGGGATTACTGTGGCTGATATTCGTGCCAAATGCCGCCGTCTGAAGAAGGAAAAAGGGCTCGGGATGATCGTCATCGACTACCTGCAGCTGATTCAGGGACGGGGCAAGGCCGGCGAGAACCGGCAGCAGGAAGTATCAGAGATCTCTCGTACGCTCAAGCAGATTGCACGGGAGCTAGACGTTCCGGTCATTGCTCTGTCACAGCTCAGCCGGGGTGTCGAGCAGCGCCAAGATAAACGGCCGATGATGAGTGACCTTCGGGAATCCGGTTCAATCGAGCAGGATGCCGATATTGTAGCCTTCTTGTATCGTGATGATTACTACAATCAGGAGACGGAGAAGAAGAATATCATTGAGATTATTATAGCCAAGCAGCGTAATGGTCCCGTGGGCACTGTCGAGCTGGTCTTCTTGAAGAACTTCAATAAATTCGTTAATTATGAACGTGTGCATTCGGATGCCTTTGCCGGGTGACATGCATTCTTATCTATAAGCATATCCATCCACTTCTCGCGTGCTGAATGCACCGGGCAGTGGATTCTTTCATTTTCAGCCAAGTTGCTCAGCAAATCCCGAACGATAAATTTTACTTATAATTTAATGTTCGCTTTTTTATTTGACTTTGATAGGAGTGACTGGTACACTTGAATTGCTGCTTTTTGTGGCAAACCTTACAGCAACAGTCATGTCCAGATGGAATGGCGATTAAGGTAGGGCTTTTTGCCGTGATATGAGGGCAGTTCGTGATCTTGTGAAATCTAGGACATTCGAATGTCTGTGAGAGCTGCAGTTATGAAGTAGCTGCGATATAGTAATCGTTTTTCTAATGTATATTTAAGTTCAAGTGTTAAGAAAATAAGGAGTGCAAAAGACACTCACGGGGGAATGAACATGTCAACAGTAGTCGTTGTGGGTACACAATGGGGAGACGAAGGCAAAGGCAAAATTACAGATTATCTTGCGGAAAGCGCCGATGTGGTGGCACGGTACCAGGGTGGTAACAATGCCGGTCATACTATTCTGATTGACGGTAAGAAATACAAGCTGAGCTTGATTCCATCCGGTGTTTTTTATGAGGATAAGAAGTGTGTCATCGGGAACGGTATGGTCGTCAATCCAGCCGCTCTATTGGAAGAGATCAATTATATTCATGAGAACGGCTTCTCCACGAAGAATCTGGTCATCAGTGACCGTGCTCATGTCATTATGCCATATCATATGGTGCTGGATGCACTTGAGGAAGATCGCAAGGGTCCTAATAAGATTGGAACGACACGTAAGGGAATCGGCCCTGCGTATATGGATAAAGCAGCCCGTAACGGTATCCGTATTGCTGACCTGATGGATGCTGAGGAGTTCGAATTGAAGCTTCGCCATATGGTGAAGGAGAAGAATCAAGTGATCGAGCAGGTGTACGGTGCAGAGGCGCTGGATGTAGAAGAGATTTTGCAACAGTATCTGGAGTACGCAGAACTCATTCGTCCATATGTAACGGATACTTCCGTTGTTCTTAACGATGCGATTGATGAAGACAAGAAAGTGCTCTTCGAGGGTGCACAAGGGGTTATGCTCGATATCGACCAAGGTACTTATCCGTATGTAACGTCCTCCAACCCGTCGGCTGGCGGCGTATGTATCGGTTCCGGGGTCGGCCCGTCGAAGATCAGTCAAGTGATCGGGGTTGCGAAATCCTACACAACACGTGTTGGAGATGGACCATTCCCAACTGAGCTGAATAATGAAGTAGGAGACTATATTCGTGAGAAAGGTCATGAGTATGGTACCGTAACTGGACGTGCTCGCCGGGTGGGCTGGTTTGATACGGTAGTGGTTCGTCATGCTAGACGTGTCAGCGGCATTACCGGATTGTCTCTGAACTCTCTTGATGTACTTACAGGTCTGGATACCGTTAAGATTTGCGTCGGATACAAGTATCGCGGTGAGTTCATCACTCATTATCCGGCAAGCCTCAAAATGCTGGCAGAATGTGAAGCTGTATATGAAGAAATGCCAGGCTGGAGCGAGGACATTACTGGAGCGAAGACGCTTGAGGATCTGCCAGAAACGACTCGTAATTATGTAAATCGTGTATCCGAGCTGACAGGTATTCCGATCGCGATCTTCTCGGTTGGACGTAATCGTGAGCAGACAAATCAAGTACTGCCAATCTATGTTTAATCTATAGACAGCTGTTAACTTCATATTGATATCCATAACCCTCTTCCCTTCTAGTATAGAAAGGATGGGGGTTTTTTGGTGTTCTTATCGGAACCAAGCGTAATACTGCTGTGAAAATATGAAAATTCGAAGGATAGAATCAAGAGAATTACGTCAATACTGAGTCTATAGCCTTCTTCGGGATGAATTAGACAACGTAAAATTAACGATGGACTGAATCATCCAGCTCATCTGCTAGATTAGGCGGCGAAGAGGGAGATCGATAGGAGGAGGCGTAAACGAATGAAATGGCTGAAATGGACGGGGCAGCTCCTGCTGACCGTCATCCTGGTGAGCACCCTGACCCTGCTGACAACAGGACTAATCGTGCAATCTTATATCTCATCACTGCTGGCTAGCTTCAACATTACCTGGGAAGGAGCGCCGAACAATCTTGCCGCGGTGTTTCAAGGTGCGCTGGGCATGAATCAGACAGCGAACACCTCCGAGAGCGCAGAGTCTAATTCTGAAACCGCATCTGGCAGCAATATGAACTCAGATCAATCCATGAATGGAACGGGTGACGAAGCGGATTCGGGTGCTAATGCAAATGATGAAACGAGTCAAACAGGCGAAACGGATCCAAGTCAGGCTGATCCTAACAATCCGGAGACAAACGGCGAGGAGGGAGTGAGCGGCGAAACAGACAGTGAAGCTTCTGGTGGAGGAGAATCAACAGGCGGTCCGTCAGGAAGCTCAGTGGACAGTTCGTCAGAGACTCCTTCCTCAAACACTACAGAAGAGGGAGCTGAGGCAGGCACTACTGAAGCGGATGATCAGATTGTCATCACACCAGAGGACATTACAGATCAGAAGGACTCTATCTCCACCGAGGATAAGACAGCGGTATTCGAACTCCTCATGAACAAAATTCCTGCCGATGAAATGCAGAAGATCTCTAGTACGATGGAAGGCGGCTTGACGGAAACAGAGCTGCAGGACATGGAGCAAGTGATTGCAAAATATTTAACAGAGGAAGAATATAATGAGCTGATGGCCGTATTGACACCCTAAAGGAAAGTTCAGGAAACCCGCGTTTTTCGCGGGTTTTTGGTATGTTTTGGTGAGTTGATCTAGTACTTCCGGCTGTGGTAAAGTAAACAAGTAAGCAAAAGGTTAAATTTTTGATACTATTTAGCAACCTTTTCTTCATATATCTAAGTAATCAAAGCGATAAGTGAGGACCAAACGTACAATCATACATATCGTTTACCGCTTGGATTGAAACTATGAATAAATTGGCTCATAAGTGATGCAATGGAGAGCAATAATATAGCTTGAACTTTTATAGGGCAGAGAAAAGGAGAAAATCATGAGCAGTATGAAAGACAACATGAAGAGCTCTGACAACTCGTTACCGAAAAAGGAGTTATCTAAGCCACGCAAATGGCTTCTTGTAACGGCGGCAGGACTATTTGTTACCATGTCAGCAGGGTTTGCGAGTGAGACGTATGTAACTGCGAATACGATCCCTTATTACAATGTATATGTTAAGGGAGAGCATATCGGAGCGATCAAGAGCGAGAACGAAATTGCGAAGCTGTATGAGAGCAAGACAGAGCAGCTTCAGCAGCAATATCCAGATGCTCTTATGCAGCTGGACATCAGTGGTGTTGAGCTTAAGGAAGAGCAGGCATATAAGCCTGAGATCGACAGCGAAGCCACACTTGGTAAGCTGAACGGATTACTGACCGGTTATGCGGAAGGTGTTAAGCTTAAGATTGATGGTAAAATGATCGGAATTGTTAAAGACCAGAAAACAGCGGATCAAGTCATCCAGAATGTTAAAAATAAATATATTACAGCTGAGGAAGAAGCGGCTCAGCCGGCTTCCAAGATCAGAACGGTTGCTGCGCTATCTTCCAATAGCTCACAAGGTTCAGAGGAAGAGCAGGTCAGCCTTGAATCCGTCGAGCTTGAAGAGCAGGTCGTGCTTACTGAAGTGAAGACTGATCCGAGTAAGATCCTCTCCAGTGAGGAAGCCATCGAACGACTGACCGAGGGACAGGAGCAGGAGACGGTATATGTGGTGAAGGAGGGAGATACGCTGAGTTATATCGCCCAGCATCACAACACAACGATTGCTGCTCTCAAGCAGCTGAATCCTGAGCTTGAAGAAGACAGTCTACGGATCGGAGACGAGCTCACACTCGTGCTTCCTAAGCCTCCGCTTACGGTAACGACGGTCGAGACGGTTGTCGAAGAGATTGAGACTGAACCTCAGGTGGAGATTCGTGAGACAGACGAACTGAAGTCAGGTGTTACCAAGGTCGTACGGGAAGGTCAGACCGGGCTTAAGCAGGTCGAGTTTCGGATTACCAAAGAAAATGGTGAAGTCGTAAAAGAGGAATGGCTCGGCCAGGAAGTGATTGAGGCTTCGGTATCTAAAGTCGTTCTCCAGGGAACGAAAGTGACGGGTGAAGGCAGCGGTATCTTCAAGTGGCCTGTAGCCAATGCAACGATTACCAGCGGATTTGGTGAGCGCTGGGGCAAGCAGCACAAAGGAATTGATCTCGTGGGTAACCGATCCATTACCGCTTCTGATGAAGGTGTTGTGACCTTTGCAGGACAACAAAGCGGATATGGCAATGTCATTATTATTAATCATCGTAATGGATATGAAACGGTATATGGTCATCTGGACAGCATCGGTGTCAAAGAAGGACAGATTGTTGACCAAGGCCAAAGCATTGGGATAATGGGGAATACGGGACGCTCTACAGGTACACATCTTCACTTTGAAATCAAGAAGAATAGTGTAGCGCAAAATCCGATGAAATATCTCCCTTAAAATAGGAAAGCATGATCTGTATAGGCAGATCATGCTTTTTTGTTGAGCGGATGAAAGAGCTCTTTTCACCTAGTGAAGTTGCCAGTTTAGGTATGTTAGAATGAGTATACGATTATAAAAAAAGGCAGTTATAGAAGACGCAAAATCAAAGGTGGGGCGAACGGATGCAGGGAAAGATTCTAGTGGTCGATGACGAACAGCCGATTGCAGATATCCTGAAATTTAATTTAGAGAAAGAAGGATACGAGGTTATCTGTGCATTTGACGGTATTCAAGCAGTGGAGCTCGCTCTATCCGACAGACCGGATTTGATCCTGCTTGATCTGATGCTCCCCGGCAAGGATGGAATGGATGTATGCCGGGAAGTTCGAGCTCAGCTGGAAACCCGGATTATTATGCTCACAGCAAAGGACTCCGAGATTGATAAAGTGCTTGGGCTTGAGCTCGGAGCAGACGACTACGTGACGAAGCCGTTCAGCACACGTGAGCTGCTTGCAAGAGTCAAGGCACAGATGCGAAGACAGCAGAAGTCAGAGACAGCAGCAGAGCCTCCACAGACTGAGGAAGAAGCACAGGGACTGAAGCTGCACGATCTTTATTTTGATACAGATATGTATACCGCCTACAGGAATGGACAAGCTCTTGATCTTACGCATCGAGAGTATGAGCTGCTCTATTATATGGCGAAGAATGCAGGCAAGGTCATGACTAGGGAGCATTTGCTTCAGGCCGTATGGGGGTTTGAATACTTTGGCGATGTCCGCACAGTGGATGTGACGATCCGAAGGCTGCGGGAGAAGATTGAAGAGAATCCGAGCAAACCGGAAACGATTGTTACCCGCCGAGGACTGGGGTACTTGATTCGGGGATCGAAGAACGGGGTCTTGTAGATGAAATGGACCTCTTATTTCCGCACGGTGCAGGCGAAGCTGATCATTGTATATGTGCTGCTTATTCTGGTGGCAATGCAGCTGATCGGGGTTTATTTTGTCAGTGCCATGAAGACCTCTCTCACGAGCAATTTCACAGAGGATTTGCATGCGCGAGCCGAAATGCTGTCTGTTCTGGTTGCTGAAGCGCTGGTTACAGGTGACAGTGAGGGAGAAGAGGACAGCACAGAGAATCTGGGCACGCTCGTCAACAATCTCTTTAACATCAACGGAGCCGAGATTCAGGTACTGGATGCAAGCGGACGGGTGCTGACGACGACGCTCAGCTCACATAATGATTATATCGGACGTAAGAATACGCAGACGGTGGTAAGCCGTGCGCTGCAAGGAATCCGTGATAATGAAGAAAACATTATTGATGAAGACAATGTCCGCAAAAAAGTCGTGGCTAAGCCCGTTTCGTCTGGGGGCAAAATCGTAGGTGCCGTGTATATCGCAGCATCGATGAATGAGCTGTATACGACGATGGAGCGGATTAATAACATATTTATCTCTGGGGTGCTGATCGCACTTGGCCTGACAGCTGTACTGGGCGTCATTCTGTCACACACCATCACGGCCCCTATCAAGGAGCTTACACGCAAGGCTAACGCTGTGGCAGAAGGCGATTTCAGCACCAAGATGCCTGTGCTCGGCAAGGATGAGATCGGACAGCTGAGCAGCACCTTTAACTATATGACGAGCCAGCTCAGAACGGCACTGTCCGAGAATGAAGAGGAGAAGGACAAGCTGTCTTCCATTCTGGCCAATATGAGTGACGGCGTAATCGCCATCGATGAGCTCGGCCGGATCATTCTGGTCAACAAACGGGCGAGCATGATGCTGGGCCGGGATGAAGCTGCGATGAGCGGCAGGCATTTTGCTGTCGTGCTCGGGCTTGAGGTTGAAGAAGCAGAGACGATGCTGAGCGGCATTACCGCGTCAACACTGCTTCAAATCCAGCCGTCCGGTCAGAACGATTCGGTAGTGATTCGGGTCACCTTCACACCGGTGCAGCGGCGCGATCAAGAGCGAACTGGAGCTATCATCGTGCTGCAGGATGTTACCGAGCAGGAGGAGCTGGAGGCCTCACGGCGAGAATTCGTGGCCAATGTATCTCATGAGCTGCGGACACCGCTGACGACGATTAAGAGCTACGCAGAAGCACTGGATGACGGAGCCATTGAGGATCCAGAGCTCGGAGGACGATTTGTTGGAGTTATTCAAAATGAAACCGAGCGTATGATTCGGCTTGTCACCGACCTGCTACATTTGTCCCGGCTTGATTCCAATGAAGCACCGCTGCGGAAGCAGCCGACCGTGATTATGGATGTGCTCGACGAGGTAGCCGACCGGTTCTCCTTCCAAATGCAGCAGAAGTATATGAATGTGGCGGTCATCGTGGACCAGGATGTACCGGAGGTGCCGCTGGACCGGGATCAGATCGACCAGCTGCTGGACAATCTGGTGTCCAATGCGCTGAAGTACTCGCATGAAGGCGGCAGCGTTACTTTATCCGCTACTCATATGGGAGATACGGTCGCTATATCCGTGGAAGATACCGGAATCGGCATACCGAAGAAGGATATCGACCGTATTTTTGAACGCTTCTATCGGGTTGAGAAAGGGAGATCGCGCAGCATGGGTGGAACGGGTCTTGGACTATCTATTGCACGTGAGATCGTCAAAGCCCATGGGGGAGACATTGAGCTGGAATCGGAGCTGGGCAGAGGGACGAAGGTCACCTTTACACTTCCGCTGGAGCAGGAAGGGAGTGAGCTGTAGATGAAGGAAAGATTCAAGACGATCGTGCTCGCGATCTTGATCACCGCAAGCTTGTTCCAGAGCTATTTTCTCATCTATCGGCTGCCGGGCAGCTATTCGGTTGTTACGAGCGAATCCAATTACATCAAGACCGAGAATATGGGTCAGGAGCAGCGAATCGAGAACTTAATCTTCCCTGATCATATGGTGATTCACATGGGTGAAGACCGGCATACACTCTTCTATCCGGAATCGACCTTCTATCAGCTGATCTACTCGCGTCTAGCGGGGCGCAGCTTCGGAGAATTCCAGAGACAGAGTGTGAGCTCGGAGAACTGGAATGAGCTGAAGAAAGAGAATCCGGGAATTGAGCTGTCTTTTGACGGGGGAATGCCGGTTGCGCTGCTGCAAAGAGTGATGCAGCTCGGCAGTGATCCATTATTTGAGGCCGAGACGATCAATAAAATATGGATATATACAGACAGTGATGACAAGGCACGTGCCTTGTTCTTTAGTTCACAGGGCGATGTGGTGTATGAAGCTGCCGATGTGGATCTTACAGTGCAGGATATCAAGCAGCATGTTGACTTTGGAGCAGGCTGGACTCCTTATAGGCTGACCAGTGAAGGATATTATCTTCCGGAGGAAGCGCTGGAGATGGTTCAGGTCGAGCTGGGTACCCAGCAGTACACGGTGGAGCAGATGCAGCGAAGCCTATTCTTCGATCCCAGCATGACACGGAACATCCAGGAGAAGGATGGATCTGAAATCTATACGGACAGCAAGCGCAGTCTGCAGGTGAACTTCAATCAGCGCTGGATCAGCTATAATGATCCGGCAGCCGTGCAGGCGAGTGAGGGCGATCGGACGAAGGATACCCTTGCGGCAATTGATTTTGTTAATCAGCATGGGGCGTTCAATGGTACGTCCCGGATGGAAATTGATTCCGACGGAGACAGCACGGAGGTCCATCTGTTCCCCTATTACGAGAGTTATCCGGTGCTCGATCTGCCGGAGTACGGATATGAGCATATGCGACTCGAGGTTCAGAAGGAGCTCGTATCCACGTATGAGCGTTCACTGCTGTATCTTGATGAAGCTGAAGAGATCAGCAAGGAGATGGTACAGCTTCCTTTTGGGGAAGAGCTGGCTGAACAGATCAAGGCGGCAGCAGGAGACCAGCAGGTTATCCGGCTGAATCCAGCTTATCAGCCGGTCGTTTCAGAGTCCGGCATGAAGCTGGTTCCGGTATGGGAAATCACGCTGGCCAGCGGTCAGGTGAGTACTATTCCATCTTCTTGATGCGCTTCGGTTACCCTGGACTTGTGCTGTCAAAGGTCTATAATGAAATGAGGTGAGGAAATGGATTGGGGCCGTGCTAAGAATGTGTTAATCTATGCTTTTTTGCTGCTGAATCTGGTACTCGGATATCAGCTCTGGATGGATGCGCGGGAATCTGCAGGCTCAAGTCTGGACTTCACCTCGCTGGGAGAGAGCACACAGCGGCTCATGGAAGAGAAGGGAATCGAAATTCTCGCTCCCATTCCAAGTGAAACACCTGCCATGCCCAAACTAACCTATCGGTATGTGAATGGAAGCAAGGCAGCCAAACCGATTCAGCTGGAAGAGCCGATTGACAGCAAGCTGATCTTCTCTGAGCAGGAGATGGAAGCCGCGCTGCAGCCATATATTCCGAACATTGCGGAATATAAGCTTGATCCGCTGGCCAATCCGGACGTGCTCGATCGTTTCATCCTGCATCCGCTGGCTGAACAGAAGTGGCCATTGTTTCATGTGGACCTAGCGCTGTATTATTCCAATCAAAAAATAACGGCTTATGAGCTGTCACCAATTGAAATGTCGACATTTGAAGAAGAACAACAGGTGCTTCCGGCTTCGAAGGCGCTTGGCACATTGGTTGAACTATTCTTGCCCGATGAAGCCGTCGTTCAGGATATTGAACTCGGATATTATGGAGAGGAGTTCAACTCGGACAGCCAGGTCGCAGCCCCTGCATGGCGATTCGTGCTCGAGAGCGGGCAGCAGTATTATGTGCAGGGCATCAGCGGAGAGGTTATTAGTCCGAAGTCAGATAAACCGTAAGGAGTTTTAAGCTATGGGGATCGCTTTTACCGTATTATCGAGCGGTTCGACAGGCAATGCGACTGTCGTGCGTAATGATGATACAGCTTTATTAATAGATGCTGGCCTAAGTGCCAAACGAATAGACGAGCTGCTGCTTGAACGGGACATGCTTGGGTCTCAGCTGGACGGAATCTTGGTAACGCATGAGCATTCCGACCACATTCGAGGACTAGGCGCAGTGGCACGCAAATATAATTTACCGATCTATGCTAACACGAATACTTGGAAGGCCATGCACAAGGCACTTGGCAAAATTCCGGAGGAGAACATCCGGATCATGGAGAGCGGAGAGGTCCGTGAGTTTGAGTCACTGCGTGTGGAATCCTTCGGGATCTCTCATGATGCAGCCGAGCCGGTGGGTTATTCATTTTATGATGGCAAGGAGAAGCTGAGTGTAGCCACCGATCTCGGTTATATGAGCGACAAGGTTAGACTTGCCATATCGGATGCAGATGTGCTCGTGCTCGAATCCAATCACGACATTGACATGCTTCGGATGGGACGGTACCCGTGGAATACGAAGCGCCGTATCATGAGTGATCTGGGACACTTGTCTAACGAAGCGGCAGGAGCAGCACTTAGTGAGCTGCTGAACGGCCGAACCAAACGAGCGTATTTAGCACATTTGAGCCGGGATCATAATATGATGGAGCTGGCGAAGTTGACCGTTCGCGGTGCGATGGAGGACCGGGGCTGCTTCTACAAGGATAGTGAATTTCAGCTGTGCGAGACGTATTATGACCGGCCTACACCGTGGGATAAGGTGGGCTCTCCATAAAGCTGTCGAGCTCGGCTGCTTTTTTCTCCACCTCTTCACGGGTCAGGATATTCTTCTCAACGAGCAGCTCGATCATTACACTGAGGGCGAGGGTATTGCGGTAATGTTCTTCCTTCAGATCAGCCAGCTTGGCTGCCATTTGGATCTCTTCCATTGCAGAGTAGACACGATTCATGTGTAGACCTCCTTCTATTAATCTCTTTAATTCGGCTTGTATTCTATTGTAGTCAGGAGAGCATAGAATCATTCCTGTTTTTTCCTCTGTAACGAAATATAGAGCCGTGGTATGCTAAAAAAGCTGTTTAAATCGTATGTTATACTGCTTAAATCTTCTAATTTTTGGTGAAATGAAGGTATATGTTTATCGTGTTTGGGATGATGCAGTCAGAGTTTGGAAAAAGTGATTAGAAACTTTTTATACCAATGAAGTGTCTTATATAGTGAGGATTAATCGTTGTCCTAATTAAGGGATGGTGATGGAGCCCATGTTCAGGATACTTACAGTAGGATAAGAATATTTATGTTTTGTTATATATAACAAAGTAACAAGTGTTAAGGCGAGCAGAATAGGTCTTGATGCGTAGTGATACGAAGGGGAGAGGATTTAATGGGTTTGTTTGATGACGAATTTTATTCCACCAAAGTATCGAAACGGACCGGAAAATCATTAGGGCGGGTAAGGTTCAGCCGTAAGAAATTCTGGCCAAAAACAGTAAGCAGTACATCAGGGTCCTCCTCTCTTTCCATGCTTCAAGTAGCCATTATTAGCTCGGTGATTAGTGCAGTTGTCTCTGTCGGTCTATTTGCACTCGTTGTGATGCCAGGGGATGCTCAGACGGCTTTCTCCGGGACCTCACTCAGAACAGCGCAAGGTGACCCGTATGAACGCATTATTACTGCCGGTGACAAGGTAAGGCCTGCCGTGGTCAGTATTGTCAGCCATCGTGAGATCGACGGCTCCCGCATAGAGGATGCAGCTCTGGGATCAGGAGTCATCTTTAAGATTGAAGGCGATACCGCCTATATCATGACCAATCATCATGTTGTGGACAGTGGAGATAATCTGGAGGCTGTTACTGTGGATGGGGTATCCAAGGAGGCTCAGCTCATCGGCAAGGACCGAATCAGCGATATAGCCGTACTGTCCATTGACAGCAAAGGTATCAATACAACGGTTGAGATCGGTGACTCGAAGCAGATTCGCCGGGGAGAAACCGTACTTGCGATCGGTAATCCGCTGGGGCTTGGCGGTACGATGACTTCGGGGATTGTAAGCTATACGAACCGAATGATCCCTGTATCGATTAACCAGGACGGAGTATATGACTGGGAGCAGAATGTTATTCAGACCGATGCTGCCATCAATGAGGGCAACAGCGGCGGAGCGCTGATCAATATGCAGGGCGAGCTGATCGGGATCAATACGATGAAGATTGCAGACATGGGCGTCGAAGGCTTGGGCTTTGCGATTCCGACGGAAGATGTGATGAAGATTGTGACCGATCTGATGGAGGATGGCAAGGTATCGAGGCCTTTCCTCGGCGTGTACACGATAGATCTGTCGAGCTCCTATGCACCGCTTGACGAGGAGCAGCGCAAGGAGCTGAAGCTGCCTGATTCGGTAGAGGAAGGCGCTCTGGTGCTGGAGTCATCCGGACCAGCGGGCGAAGCGGGACTGAAGCTGAATGATGTCATCGTTGAATTTGACGGCGAGCCGATCCAATCGACGATGGATGTGCGAAAGTACCTGTACGATAAGAAGAAGATCGGGGATGAGATGGTCATCTCTTATTACCGGGATGGGAAGCTGAAGGAAGCAACCGTGAAGCTGACCGATAAACCGGTGGAATAATGGTGGAACGAGTGGTGAGAGTAGAAGCTTAGACAGCTTGCTCCTCACCATTTCGCTGAAGTCCGACATGATGATGTCGGACTTTTTTTATGTGGATCAAGATGTGAAGTCTGATAAGAATTGAGTGAGGCTGCCTAGGCTGAACTGCAGCTGGCTTAGTGGTAGACGACAAAGGCAGTCACGGTGTATGCAGTACTGAAGATACATAGTGACAATGAGCGTAAATACTCTCTTGAGGGTCGATTGAGTTTCCATTCTTTAAACGCATTATAGGCATGAATCAGGGTAAACGCGAAAAATAGTAAGGCATTTGGCTGTTCCATGATATACACGCTAACCATGACAAGAGCCATCAAAATTATCGCACTTGCGATATCTATCCTCTTCAAGGCGGTTGTTTTCTCTATGGGCTCAAATCTTTCTATTTCAAAGCTCCAGGAGAACAGAAAGTAATACAGCACATTTAGAATAAAGAACGTAACTATCAAGAGAGAATTAAGATCGGAATGGATAGGGTTTCCCTCCTTATGTATACTGCCTACTATATCACATTGAAAGATGTGATTATTGAAAATAATTACATATATGGATGGTCATTGATATAATTGTGTTAGCTGAAAATATTCAATGGCCTAACTTGATACAATAGAACATCCAGGTGTAACAAGCAAGCCTGGTTCCACGATTACTACATATATACACAGGGAGGTAGTGATAAAACTATGAATGAAGAAGAATTTTTCCCAGCCTTAACCATTGAGTCTTTGATTGATATGCTCAGAAAGTTCAGCAAAGATGAATCGAAAATCTATCATTTGGGTGTTGTAGTCGATTATTTCTTTAAACTGAATCCGCCTGCTCCCAGCTCTGAAATAGCTTGGATTGAAAGAGAATGTGGATTAATTTTACCTAATGAGTATAAACGCTTCTTAATGCTTGTTGATGGACTACGATTTGGCAATGCAGAATGTGCAATTTGCTCATGTAAAGATGTAATGGATTTTTATTTTGTATTTGAGGATTTCTACCCGTCTAACATGCTAGTCATTGCTACTGCTGCAGGATCATATACACATATTTTGCTTCAGGTTAATGAAGATGGGTACAAGTTATTCGTAACCTCCGCTATAGGGGATGACTATATGTGGTTACTAAGTGATGATAATATATTGACCTTTTTTGATAAGTTTATTAGTACCTATGGCTTTCCTTTTTGGAAGGTGTACAAAGATGAAAGTACCGCGATAATGAAATTTAATGTAGATTAAAAACATGGAGCGTTCAGGCACTCCATGTTTTTTTTATCTGTGTGATATGAGGATAATTATTTGTATATAACTTGTTTGCCAATCACAAGTTCTTCAGTTCACATAGAATTTTTATTTTAAACTTATAATTAAGGTTCCCTGTGGGACAAGATAAGGATAGGAAGGATCATTTCTCTTCAACACGAAAACAGGATTTGAAGGGATTAAGGGTTTATTTTCTAGGACAGGTATGGTAGAACAGGAGAAGGGGTTATTAATTCATGCATTGCATGAAGACAGAGGATGACCCCATATAAGAAAGGCCTCAAGACAGAAAGGATGCTTGAATGAATGTACACCGTATGTAAAGAGCATGTGGAGCATGCCATTGATTTGTTCGTCGATGAGTTCGAGGACGCACCGGATATTGTCGATCTGAAGGAAACCGAATTCTCGGATTGGGATCCGCCGGTGAAATGCTCCGAATGCGACAACAATGCGGAATTTCTGGTCGTGTAGCATCGTAGGAAGCTAGAGCTTGATGTTCAATATAGGGATGGGAGAAGAGCGTATTAATGCGCTCTTTTTGTGTTTTATAGAGCCTTGTGCCAAAGTAGTTGCTTTAGCACACGAAATGTTCATTTATTATCCGTTCACGCCCCGCGCCCCCATTGATATAGTATTTGTAAAGCGCTTACATATATTCGATAGATTAATTACTAGGATCAGCATGAGTGTGCTTTTATTTTATTGGGATAAATGATGGGGGATGATTGAATGGGAAAAAGGATAGGCAGTCTTATACTGGCTGCGATGGTGGGGTTTACGGGATTCAGTATACCGGCGGGAATCGGAGGATCTGTGGCACATGCGAACCCACACGATGCGTACCTGATGAATGGCGGATTTGAGTCTGATTTTTGGACAGATGGATCATGGAATATTACTCCTGATGATTGGAATAGCGTGGATATTCAGCGTTTTGCTTATCAGGATGATTCCTTTATTGAGGGGGTTGAAGGAGAGCATGCCTTTAAGTATTGGATGAAGGATACGGCCGATGGAGAGCAGACAATTACACTTACACAATCGGTTTCAAGTCTGCCAGCAGGAACCTATGAGCTATCAGTGCATTCCATGGGTGGCGATGCAGCTACGGCGGGTAGTGTAACCTTGTTCGCGGGAACGGATATGGGTGATGAGACGCTTACGACGGGCTATAACGAATGGGGGAAGCTGAGTCTGCAATTCATTCTGGAAGAGGAGACGGCGGATCTGAATATCGGGGCAATCATCAGCGGTGCACCAAGTTCCTGGGGATACCTCGATCAGGCCGAGTTAAGACAAGTGAGCACGGATACGACGAAGCCGGTAGATGCAGATATTTTTGTGCAAAAGGTAGAGGGGCTGTCTCCCGACTTCATCAAGGGAGTGGATATCTCCAGCATTATCGCGCTAGAGGAGAGTGGTGTCCAGTTCTATAATGAGGCAGGTCATACCCAGGACATATTTACAACACTGCATGACGCAGGCGTCAATTATGTGCGTGTTCGGATCTGGAACGATCCCTATGACGCATCTGGCAATGGTTATGGCGGCGGTAATAATGACCTCGCTCGGGCGATTGAGATCGGTAAGCGGGCAACGGCTAACGGAATGAAGCTGCTGGTGGATTTTCATTACTCCGATTTCTGGGCAGATCCGGCTAAGCAGAAGGCGCCGAAGGCATGGGAAGGCATGAGCTTGGATGAGAAGAAGGCAGCGTTGTACCAATATACGAAAGACAGCCTGGAAGCGATGCGGAGCGAAGGCATTGACATTGGGATGGTTCAGGTTGGCAATGAAACGAATGGACAGTTTGCAGGGGAGACGGAATGGTCACATATTAGCGAGCTATTTAATGAAGGAAGCCGGGCCATTCGAGAGGTGGATTCGGAAATTCTAGTTGCCCTGCATTTTACGAATCCTGAAACCTCAGGAAGATACATGCACTATGCGGAAGAACTTGAGAGAAATAATGTAGATTATGATGTGTTTGCAAGCTCCTATTATCCATTTTGGCATGGAACATTGTCTAACCTGACAGCAGTCCTGACGGAGGTTGCGGATACGTACGGCAAAAAGGTCATGGTAGCCGAAACCTCATATACCTATACGGATCAGGATGGGGACGGGCACGGTAACACAGCACCAAGCAATTCAGGACAAACCCTTGAGTATCCTATTACGGTTCAAGGACAGGCTACCTCGGTACGTAATGTCATTGAGGCAGTAGCCAAGGTAGGGGAAGCCGGCATTGGGGTGTTCTACTGGGAACCGGCATGGCTTCCGGTGGGTCCCAAGGATCAGCTTGAACAGAACAGAACGATCTGGGAAGCACATGGTTCAGGCTGGGCATCCAGCTATGCAGCGGAATATGATCCGCATGATGCCGGGAAGTGGTATGGAGGAAGCGCCGTGGATAATCAGGCGTTGTTTGATTTTGCAGGACATCCCTTGCCATCACTGAATGTATTCAAATATGTTCATACGGGTGCTGTGGCCCCGATTGTCATAGATGCCGTTCAGGACATACACCTATCGGCTATCGCGGGCGAACCAATCTCATTACCTAGTGTAACAAGTGTGACCTACAACGATGGAACAACAGGGACCGTGACGGTAACCTGGGATGAGACGCAGCTGGGTAATGCCATAACAGCAGGCCCTGGCAGCTATGTGATCGAAGGCACGGCAGAAGGCGGGCATAGCGTACAGGCATTTCTGCAAATAAAGAAGAGAAATTGGATCGTGAATGGAAGCTTTGAACAGAGTGACCGGAGCATGTGGAGTATTACCTATCCGGAAGGTGCAGTACCGCACACGGATTATCAGAACAATGCAATGGATGCCAAGACGGGCAGCTACTCGCTGCATTTCTATTCTGCAGATCAGGTGGATTTCAAGGCCCAGCAGACCGTAGAGGGGCTGGATCCTGGCTACTATAATGTGTCCATGAATCTTCAAGGCGGCGATGCGGCGAATTCGGAGATGTATTTATACGCGATAGTGGATGGGAATGAAGTGAGAGCAGACACCGCGGTGAATGGATGGGTGCAGTGGAGCAACCCTGAAATCAAGGATATCCTTGTGACAGAGGGCGAGATCACGATTGGTGCAGCCATAAAAGCAGATGGAGGCGCATGGGGGACCTTGGATGATTTTTATCTGAGCTATGAGCGTGCTTATGAACCGGGATCGGGGTCAGGATCGAATCCAGAACCGACACCAACTCCACAGCCAGGCGTAGATGCTGGAACAGGGACTGTACCTGTACCTGACGGCTCTGCGGGTGAGAATGGGAATGGTCAGAACGACGATGCAAGTGAAGTAGACGCTGGAGATCCATCGGAGACGGAGGATAACGAGGATGCTACCTTCCGAGATGCGTATATAGCAGGCTATCCCGATGGCACGTTCCGCCCAGGTCAGGCCGTTACCCGTGCTGAGATGGCAGCCATGCTGTATCGGGTTCAGGCTGCAACAGATGGAACAGAGCATGCTGTGATGTACAACGACATTGATGCACTGGGATGGGCAGGCAATGAAATTGAACAAATCACAATGAGTGGTTTGATGTTCGGATATCCGGATGGTACCTTCGGGCCAGAGCGCTCGATTACAAGGGCAGAGATGGCAGCGATTGTTGTTCGCTGGGCAGGTCTGGAGTCGAAGCTGATTCAAGGCAGCACAGCCACTATTTTTACGGATGCCATAAATCATTGGTCTGAATCCAACATCGCATTGGTTGCCGAGGCAGGATATATGATCGGAACAGCAGGCGGACCCTTCCATCCGGATCAGTATTTGACCCGAGCGGAAGCCGTAACGGTGATCAATCGCGTGCTCGGACGTTCTGGGGTAACCGATGTGCAGCAGCAGTTGTGGACCGATGTTCCGCGAAGCCACTGGGCATACCATGCGATTCAGGCGGCTTCAAACCGCATTCCGCAACTCTAATATTCTATGAAAACGCCTCTAATTTTTCGGGTAGCCCCTATATCGGATATGTCATAAAATACGCTTGAGGGAGTCTACCCGAAGGAGGATTCAATATGTCGAGTACAACACAATATCCATTCCAGAACACTTCCCTTCCACTTGAAGAACGGGTAAATGACTTGGTTTCTCGCTTCACTTTGGAAGAAAAAGTGGGACTTATGATTCAATATCAAACGGCAGTAGAACGCCTTGGTGTTAAGGCTTATAAGCATGGTACAGAAGCGGCTCACGGTATGGCTTGGCTTGGTGAAGCAACTGGGTATCCACAGCCGATCGGTCTCGGATGTACGTGGGACACAGAACTCATGCAGCGAATTGGAAGCGCAATCGGTGACGAAGCGCGGGGCTTCTACAAAAAGAATCCGGAGATCAAAGGTCTGACCTTATGGGCACCGACGGTCGATATGGAACGCGATCCTCGTTGGGGCCGTACAGAGGAAGCTTACGGTGAAGATCCGGTACTCGCCGGTAAACTCGCATCCGCTCTGGTTAAGGGAATGCAGGGTGATCATCCGAAGTATATGAAAGCGATTGCGACACTGAAGCACTTTATCGCGAACAATAACGAGGTTGGCCG
Organism: Paenibacillus urinalis; assembly: GCF_028747985.1. Taxonomy (NCBI): domain Bacteria; kingdom Bacillati; phylum Bacillota; class Bacilli; order Caryophanales; family Paenibacillaceae; genus Paenibacillus; species Paenibacillus urinalis. The sequence goes on along the minus strand of NZ_CP118108.1, from coordinate 5,386,212 downwards.
CGGCGATGCATCAGTCAGTATTGATCCGCGTAATATGCGTGAGTATTATTTGAAAGCGTTTGAGATTCCGTTTAAAGAGGGCGGCGCTCAGTCCATGATGACAGCGTATAATGCCATCAACGGCGTTCCAGCTAACCTTAGCCCGGATGTTAACGCGATTGTGAAGCAGGAATGGGGCATGGACGGATTTGTTGTCAGCGATGCGTTTGACGTATCCGGTACGGTCCGTGATCATGGCTACCTGGAGACTTACAAAGAGGCTGTTGCTCGTTCCGTTAAGGAAGGCGGCATTGACAGTATTACAGATGATGGCGAGCTCATTAAGCAGTCGCTTCGTGAAGCATTAGAGGAAGGACTCCTCAGTGAGAGCGATCTGGATGTTGCACTCCGCAATACGTTCCGTGTTCGCTTCCGTCTTGGTGAATTCGATCCAGAGGAAGGCAACCCGTATGCGGCGATCGATGAGTCGGTCATTATGCATCCAGAGCATGCCAAGCTGTCGAGAGAAGCAGCGGGCAAAGCGGTTGTTCTGCTCAAGAACGAAGGAAACATACTGCCGCTACAGGCAGATAAGCTGAAGAAGGTTGCCGTTATTGGCCCGCTTGGCGGTACGGTATATCGTGACTGGTACAGCGGCTCGCTGCCTTACGCGGTTACTCCGCTCCAAGGTATTCAGGACAAGCTGAGCAGCCATGGCGGTGAGACGGCGTTTGCTGGCGGTACAGACCGGGTGAAGCTGAAATCAAAAGAAAACGGTCGTTATGTGCAGGTGCGCAAAGAGGATCAGTCCTCTCTGGCTGCTGCGGGTGAAGCGGCTGATCAAGCAGCCATCTTCGAAATGACCGATTGGGGCTGGGACAGCCACACGATCATTGCAGAGGACAACGGTCTGTATCTGACCACAGATGATCGAATTTTGAAGGCATCTGCAGATCAGATCTGGGAATGGTTCACCAAGGAGGTCTTCCTTGTTCGTCCTGAAGGAGAGAATGCCAAGCAGGTTACCTTCTCCACATGGAACGACACACCGGTTACCGTGAACAAAGACAGCGGTGAGTTGCTCGTGGGAACAGGCCGTGCGGAAGAGACTGCGAACGAGATTAATGTATCCGGCGCCGCTTCGGTAGCAGGCGGAGAAGAGAAGATCAGCGCTGACATCTTCGAGGTGGAGACGGTGACCGATAAGTTCGCAACAGCGAAGGAGACTGCAGCCGATGCAGACCTTGCCGTTGTATTTGTCGGTAACCATCCGCTCATTAACGGTAAAGAAACGATTGACCGTCCGGACATTACACTTCCAGCCTCTCAAGAGCAGCTGATCAAGGAAGTTCTATCCGTCAACCCGAATACGATCGTTGTTGTTGTGGGCAGCTATCCTTATGCTCTGAATTGGACAGATGAGCATGTTCCAGCGATTGTGTACACGACCCATGCAGGTCAAGAGCTCGGAAATGCAGTAGCCGATGTTCTCTTCGGTGATGTGAATCCAGCGGGACGTCTGAACATGACATGGTACAAGTCGACAGATCAGCTTCCTGAATTTATGGATTACGATGTGATCAAGGGAGATCGTACGTATCAATACTTCCAGGGTGATGTGCTGTATCCATTCGGACACGGTCTATCCTACAGCTCCTTCCGTTATGACGGAATCAGCCTGGATACGAATATAGTATCAACAGATCAGGATCGTGAAGTAGGCATTACTGTTCGCATTACGAATACAGGAGCACGTGCAGGAGAAGAAGTCGTGCAGCTGTATGGACATGCAGAGCAGTCTCGTGTGAAGCGTCCACTGAAGCAATTGCATGCGTTCGAGCGTGTGCAGCTGCAGCCTGGTGAATCTGCCGATGTAAGCTTCAAGCTTCCGCTGAGCGAGCTGGCGATCTGGGACGTAACCCGTGAGCGCTTCTGTATCGAGAGCGGCAGCTATATGTTCATGGCAGGGGCTTCGTCTGCGGATCTGCGAGTGAATACGGAGCTGAAGGTAGAAGGTGAAGTCATTCCACCGCGTGATCTGAAGCAGCCTGTAAAAGCGATCAACTATGACGATTACGAAGGTGTACTGATCGGAGAATGCCATGAAGGCGGCAGTGCGGTTGAAGTGAAGGAGCAGTCCGGCTGGATCGTGTTCCAGGACGCTGAATTTGGTGAAGGTGTAAGCAGTGTAACCCTGCGTGCAGCAGCCCAAACGGCGGCAACCGCCGAGCTTCGTCTGCAAGGTCCGGAAGGCCCGGTGGCAGGAAGCGTAGAGCTTGAGTCCACGGGAGCACAAGGATGGCGTGATTACACGGTGACAGTAGAAGGCGTGAGCGGGCGTCAAGACGTATACATCGTGCTGAGCGGTAAGGCATCTCTAAGTACGATTCAATTTCAATAAATAAAATGCATAAGCCAGATTTCCTCACGATGAGGAGATCTGGCTTTATTTTTGTATAATTTCCCTAATATTTAAATAATGAGTTTAATTTACTTGGAAGGAGTAATTGGAGTAATATATTCAAATATAACATAGACATGCTATACCGATGAAAGGAAGTAGCCCCTTTGCTCGAAACGCTGTTGTTAAACTTTTTGATTTTGCTTTTTCCGGTCGTTATTTTCCTGATCTTCTTTGAAAATAAACCGCTCGCTTACAATAAAAAAGTGATGGTCTTATTATCCGCTGCGGCGATGTGTCTGTGTATGCTGATGCCTTTCAGATTGGAGTATGGGTATACATTTGATCTGAGGTATATTCCTTTTCTACTCGTTGCTTTGTTTGGAGGATATCGCTGCAGCTTCCCGCTATATGTGGCGCTCATCGTGTGCAGATTGTATGTTGGTGGAGAAGGAGTCTTACCGGCCGTTCTATTTGCAACCAGTATATTTATAGCGACTCCCATGTATAGCAGAAGATTTCTGGGATTGACGCCTAAAAGACGCATTGCAGGTGCGGCGGCAGCGGCTTTGGTGACGATGATCTGGTACTTGATCACCTTAATCATTGTGATTGAGCAAGTGGATCATACCTTCTGGATCCTGGCTGGACATGCGCTGACGACATATACCGTCTTCATGGTAATTACGATGCTTCTGATTGAAAAAATGATAGCCAATGTCCATTATCGGGATCGCGTGCTGCAGTCTGAACGATTGAACGTCGTCAGTGAGCTTGCAGCCAGTGTATCTCATGAAATCCGGAATCCGCTGACCGTCACGAGTGGTTTCTTGCAGCTGCTTAGTAAATCGGAGACGATGACAGAGAAGGAACGGGGATATATTAAGCTGTCGCTTGAAGAGCTGAAACGAGCCGAGAAAATTGTGAGCGACTACCTGTCCTTCGCCAAGCCGCAGTCACAGAACATGGTGTACGCGGACTTAAGCGAAGATCTGGAATATACAACGAATATTATTTTACCGTATGCGATGATATATGATGTCGAAGTAGAGACCCATTTTGACAATTCACTCAGTACAAACTACGACCAGCACCAGATGCAGCAATGTCTGATTAATTTATATAAAAATGCGATTGAGTCGATGAAAGAAAAGGGCGGCGGCAAGCTGATCATTCACATCTCGGAGCATAAAGGAAGCATTGTTATTCGTATCGAGGATACAGGGGTAGGCATGGATAAAGAGGAGTTGTCCAGACTGGGCAAGCCGTATTACTCCACGAAGCAGGAGGGGACGGGCCTTGGGATGCTCATGGTCTACAGCACGATTAACAAGCTGAAGGGCAGAATTGAAGTGGATAGTAAAAAAGGACAGGGCACCGTCTTCCGGCTGATTATTCCGGCTTCGGCCCCCGATGAGGAAAGAGCGTAAGCTGTATCATACGCTCTTTTTCGACGTACTATAGGTAATCTTTAAGTGAGATTTCAATATCGAGCTGAGGCAAATACTCCAGGAGGATATTTCCTTCCTCGTCCTTAGCAAAGGTAGTTTTTGTTGAATCGCTATATACATACTTATAGGGTCGCAGAATAATTCTCTCTGGAATTTCAGAAAACGGGTGGTATCTCATTTCAGATATAAATGTGTTACTTCCAGCCTCGTTGTACCCATTCCCTGTAAGGATCTGGAGCTTATTACCCTCCTCGTCTAATACATCAAAGGCTATGCCGTTCGTTCTCTCGTCATAGGCCACCCCCTCTGGGAATGAGATCGCTGTTGTAAAGTTCGTTGTAATTGGCGTAAGCTCGATTTTCTTGAGACTGAAGGTAAGGTTTCCATCATCCTTCGAAATACTAGGTTCAATCTCTATATGATCGCCACTAGTCATCGTCACAGGCACCGACAAGGATAATGGATCTTTGAAGCCGTTCATGGATAAGCGCAGTGTTATTTCAAATTGATCGGGGAAGGACTCTCCGCCTTGATTACTTAGATCGACAAATTCAATGATGGCTGAGTTATCGTCTGCTCCAGGAAAAGAAAAGATAGGAATATGATTTCCGCTCTCTGAGGCTTGGACATTTACATCATCTACCCAAATATCAATATCTGATATCTGATCTCGAAGTGACATCGAAGCTGAACTACCAGCTGCTCTTATCAGGCTTAACGATACTCGGTTCCCGTCATATACAACCTCGGGTACGGTAACCGTAATATCATCCGTGGATGCAACTGCATTGGGATGATCGGAGAGGTTCTCATTGGCTGCGCGGTAGAGCCCGAGATCTCCTGCTAGTCGAAAGATACTCTGCAGTACAGGGATCTGCTGTAGAGAAGCAGCCATGCTTGAGGATGTGAATAGACTTGCTACTAGAATGACCCCCGCAGCAGTGGAAAGCGAGGTAAGCAGCCAAGTTTTGTGACGGTTTTTTATACGGCTAAGGTGGTTGTGCTTAACTGGATGTCGCTTCTGCTGCTGGATATACAGCTCGGACATGATGGGCTCCGTAAAATCCTTATGTAAGCTTAACCCCCTAACTTGCGCAGAGATACGTTTTATTTCATCCTCTTGATTTATGGAATGCGGACTCATGGATATAACCCCCTTCTTGAGCATGATGCTCGTTTTTGAGCTTCTTGCGTAACCTTTCGTACTTTTTGCGGATGGTGGCAGGCTTTAAGTCCATGACCTCAGCTATTTCATCGTACGTGTATTCTTCAACAGCTCTTAGCAGCAGGATGTGCTTCTCCTCCATAGTTAATGGATTGAGCAGATCTTGGAGTTCAGATGAAGAGTCAATATGATGTTGTAGTGATGGGCGATACAGCTCTTTTAAGGTATGGAAGAACTTACGGTCACGGGCTTTTTTCTTGTTGAGATTCAAGCAGTGGTTATATGCAATCTTGTAGAGCCAGGCTTGAAACGATACCGTCGGGGAATAGCTGTTCATGTCTTGATAGCTCTTGATAAAGATTTCCTGGACGGCATCCTCAGCCTGATCTTTATCGTTAAGAAGACATTTACAGTACACATAGATCTGCCTTTGAAATTGCTGAATCACCGTGCGAAATTGCTCTATGTCACCTTGCTGAATCTCTTGGACAATCTGCTCAATATGGTTAGACATTGGATTGGGTGAGTGACCGGTATTCAGATAGATCGACTCCTTTCGTCACGTTTATATATGCTATATAACAACTAATCAGGATGATTTGTGACGAGCTGTAAAATTATATTTAGATGAAGGCAGGGTATGGTACACTCCAGTAAGGAGAATGTAAGTAATATAGTGACGTAAGTTAACAATTTTAAAATAAATAAAAGTTTAGATACAAGCAGGAGGCAGTACAGCATGTTGATTCAGATTATCGGCGTAGGAAAATTAAAAGAGAAGTACTTAGTGCAGGGCATTCAGGAGTATGCGAAGCGGTTAGGGCCTTATGTAAAATTTCAAGTCATTGAGGTGCCTGGCGAGAAAGCGCCGGACAATATGAGTGATGCCGAAGTACGGGGCGTCAAAGAACGTGAAGGTGAGCGTATTCTGGCGCATGTGAAGAGTGAAGCACATGTGATTGCACTTGCGATCGGGGGCCAGCTATGGAGCTCAGAGGATCTCGCAGCCGAGATGGACAAGCTCGGAACGTACGGGACAAGCCACATTGTATTTGTGATTGGCGGGAGCCATGGTCTGTCCGATGCGGTGCTGAAGCGTGCGCAGCAGAAGCTGAGCTTCGGGCGCATGACTCTGCCCCATCAGTTGATGCGGCTTGTGCTAGTGGAGCAGATTTATCGGGCGGTGAAGATTAATCGGGGTGAACCGTATCACAAGTAGGGCGAAATTTCATATCTTCACTTGCTGAGCAGATCATATCGTGGGTTGTAAATCACTATTCTAAATGTTCCAGATGTTCAAAATATACTAATTTGAAAGTTTTAAATTGACAGGAACATTCAAATCAATTACTATTACACTAGAAGGACATTTTGAATCCGGGGGTAAGGGCATGCAAACGACATTTCAAGTGGATCTAGACAACGAAAGGGAAGTGGAGAATCTCAGGCAGTTACTGGATTTGAGGCTTAAACAGCTTCGAAATGAACGCAGTGATTCGCAAAACGGCGAGGGTGGAATTGAAGGAAGTGTAAACAGAGCAAATGCAAAGCTTGGTAACATTGAAATTCTCAAGCAATTTGCTAGTGAAGCTTCACCAAATCAACATAAAGTTCTTAAATGGATGAAGGAACACCCTGGTGAGGTTTCGGCGCATGTCCTGAAGCGTGAAATGCCGTTCTTGGCACCCCAAGGGGCACTTCCTGGTGTTTTTCGACCCGGCAGATGGCAAAAGCTCTCTGGTGGAACAAAAGACGGTTTCCCCTTCTTACAGATTGCTTGGAACCACACTGAAGGTTGCGGAATATATCGAGGCCTAACAGTAGAGGAAGCTGGCATTCTGGACTTGTGAGGATCAAAAATATTCAGAAGTATTATAGTTAAGAAAGGATGATTTCAGTGAGCAATTTACCCGAATATTACCGTAAACGCTGGACCCAAGAGGAAAATGAAAAAGTAAACATATTCGCTGATAGTTTGAGTTCCCAACAAGAGCTTGCTGAACGTGGTCCGGATTTTGCTGCTTCAATGGGAAGACCGGTAAGTACAGTACAATATAAGGTCGAGAAGCGAAGAAATTGGTATAGTAGAAATACGAATAGAAATTAGTGGTAGAATTAAGAGATCATTGGAAGTTATAATAGTTAGCTATTGTCCCTTGGCAGAGGGGGTTTCCATACAAAGGAAACCCCCTTTCGCCGTGCCGTCTAGCTTGTCTATTCCTACTCATGCAGGCTGTAACGACCAAGAACGCGGCTCTTTAGGCGGAGTCCTCGGTGTTGCTCACAGCTTTCGCTTCTGTCGGAACTAGCAAAAGTCTTTAATGGATTCTTCAAATTTAAAAATCTCCAAAATGTCGTAGTTCCTGTTTGAGATGTTAATTCCGTATTCCGGTTTGCTTTTTTGTCCAGGCTTGTCATAGTTTCGATCAACAAAAACTTCATTTGGTGCTTTCCAAACTTCAGCGGGCAACAAGAAAAAGTCGGGCATTTGGCCATCCATGAAAATAACAAGAGCTAAATACAAATTACTATTTTGAATATTAAACTTACTCTTTTGAGCAAAAACATATCCCGTTCCTCGAAGAGATTTTACCTGAATCTCTATGAATCTGCCTGTTTTATCCTTAACAATAAAATCAATACCTCTATCATCTACTTCGGATGAAAATACTTCGAGACCATAAGATGCAAATTCCATCTTGGCAAAGTACTCAGCATAACGACCTAATTGCAATGAATTAAGTGCTCCCCAGTTTGTATTTGGCATGAGCGATCAGTCCTCCAAATATAAAGTGTTAATATATTATTACTTAGACGACCAAATGGCCCGCTTAAAGGGCTTATTCTCTTGTGATCACATATTCGGAGAGTTTTACTCCCTTGCTTACTTCCGTTGTATATGATTGACGTATTCCAGAAGCAACCACAATCTCTTTCACGCCAAACCCGTTTTTGAGAATAACATCAGCATATTTAATACCGAACAGATGTATCATAGCGACTTGATTCCCGTGAGGCGCACTTCGATACATATCCCTAAGAATTTTTCCAAGCTCAGTTACTGTCATGAACAATCCGTCCCTTCTGAATATCAGTTTACTATTGCTTCTGTTGATTTCAGCGGAAATCCTGCTAGTTAGTAGATTAGATGGTGAAAAGTTCAAATATTATATGAATAGAGTTTAGGACCTGGATCTAGAGGGAAAGCGCTTTGCCAACAAAATCCTTGCATAACGAGAATGATTTGTATACGATAGGCCTGCCAAATTAAATAAAGGGGACGCTTCTATGAAACTGGACATGCAAGAGCTCATTAATTTTATCATGCAAGAAACAGGTCATTCAGAGGAACTCGTCGAAGTAATATTGGATTGTGAATTGGATTTTTTACGGAGTAAGGGACTGGTTATGGATGGACCACCCGAAAATGAATCGGAACATCCGGAGCCTATTATTATTGATACGGACGAAATGGAAGCATATATTGCAGAAAAGTTGAAGGTTTCTAAAGATATTGTCGGTGGAGTTCTAGGCGGGGAAGATGCCTTTATGGAGGCTAAAGGTTTGGTAGAGTACGAGTAATTAGATTACAATAGAAATCAATTGCTTAAGCCGTGGGGCCTTTCCAGACAAAGGAAAGGCCCCTTCTGCCATGTTGCCAGCGGAAGGGGCTACACTTAAAAAATGCTTTTCGGTATCTTCATTAAACATGAGCTCGACATGTTCTACACGGCGCTTACTATCCAGCGTGATCTTCTTAACGACGAGATGCAGTAGGGTCTTTCGTTGTTGAAATGGTGAATTTTGAAGCAGGGCATCGAAATTCGTCATAAGGGAACGTACAAGTTCGTAGGGTACAGGATCTGCCTGATCGTCTTGCAGTTCCACTTCCAGCTTTGACCTGCGAGCAAGCTCGATATCGAGTTCTTTGTTTAAAAGGATCAAACGTTCTGAAAACAAGTTCCGGTCTATGTCGTTCATTTCATATAGTTCAAGGTATTTTCGTTTCTTTTCTTCCAGCTTGGAGATGCGGGTCTGAATGGCAACCAGTTCATCGCGGAGCGGCTTGGCTCGTCCAGATCGGTGTTCATTGACTCTTTTAACGACTCTTTGCAGAACCTTTGGATTTACCGCCGCTTCGCGAATCCGAGAGGTCACGGCCTGTTCTGCCTCATGTTTACGGATGCTGTTGGCGTGACAGACCGAACTGCCTTGACTACGGAACCGACCGCAGGAATAATACATTCGGGTAATTTTTGTGCCGTCCTTTGACCGATTGATCGTGCGGCTGGCGGTCATTGCTGCGCCGCATTCGGGACAGCGTATGAGTCCGGTAAGCAAATATTCTCCTTCAAAGCGTTTCTTGGGCAATGACCCCTTCTTTTTTCTCAGGAGTTTTACCTTATCCCACAATTCCTCGGTGATAATCGGAGGATGATTGCCATCAACGAGTATAGGCTCATTGCTTATACCCTTACGCCTTCTCTCTGCCCAGTTTTCGTAGCGATTGTAACGGATTTTGCCTATAAACATTGGGTTGTCCAAAAGATCTCTGATTGCTGTAGTGGAGAAAGGCTTGCCGGTTTTGGTTCTGTGGCCTCGGTGGTTCAGTTGATTGGCAATGGTTTTGAGGCCATGTCCGGAGGCATACTGCTCAAAAATATAGCGAACGATGGCTGCTTCTTCCTCAACCACAACAACCACCGATTTATTCTCCCTTGAATCGCCTTTTCCTTCAATGACCTTATAGCCGAGGGGCACCTTACCATTATGACGTCCGGTTTTTGCGCGTTGGCGATGGCCCATTTTCACATTATCAACAATTGTATTCCGTTCCAATTCGCCTACCGCACCCATCATTTGAAGAGCAAAGCGGCCCATGGGGGTTCCGGTGTCAAAATTCTCTGAAAAGGAACGGAAAGCAATGTTGTTTTTCTCCAGCAGATCGACAATATGAAGCAGATCAATATTTTTTCGAGCCATACGATTGAATTTCCAAACAATAACTTCATCAAACTTCGCTTCTTCGGCATCTTTCAGCAGCCGTTGGAGCTCATATCGTCCCTTTATGCTTTTACCACTGACACCTCGGTCTACATATTCACCGACGACTTCACTCCCGTACAACTCGCAGTATTTTCTCAAAGTATCAAGTTGAGCATCAATTGAATACCCATTTTCTGCCTGATCTTCCGTGCTTACCCTAGAATAAATGGCAACTTTCCGTACCAACTCTTGATTTTTCTCTATCATCGATGTTCACCTTCAATTTGATTTGTTGGAATATTGAGATTTAGAAGTGCTTCCGAGCCATGAATAACTGCTTTGCTGATGTCTCGATTAGCTGGTAATGTGATCTTTGCAATCATCCTTCGAAACAATGATTTTTGCTGTGTGGGTGTTGCACCTTGTAATACGGGTTGAAAATCGGAAAGCACGCGGCGAATGCGATCAATTGGAATAGGTTGCTCTGGATCACTGTCGATCTTCCGCTCTAATTCGGTCTGCTCTTGTTCCAATATGCTTATTTCAGATTGGAGATTTAGAAGCTTGTTTTTTAGTTCCTGACTGTCAATGTGCCCATCCTCAAAAAGCTCATAGCAACGTAGGTTTCGTTTCTTTAATGCGGAAATTTGAGTTCCTATTTCATTAATCCGTTTTCGGAAGGGTTCCAGTTTTCTATCCCGTTTTTGATTAAGTTCTATTGCCAATTTTTCCGCAACCGTAGGATGGCAAAGAAAATTCTGGATATGCCTGCCTACCAAATTCTCAGCCTGGTCGGCTCGCACATGATGAGGTTTACAAACTGCCCTGCCTCCAGAACTGTAACGACCGCATATATAGTACCGATCAATGTGCCGCATTCCATTCTTTCGAGTGCGTGAAACGTGAGATGCAACCATGCCGCTTTCACATCCAGGACATTTTAGTAATCCGGTAAGCGGGAATGTATCGGTAATGACTTTACTGGGCGGTTGTGAACGGCTTGCCAGTCGCAATTGAACCTGTTCCCAGAGCTTCATTGGAATGATGGGCTCGTGTTCTCCTTCTACAACCTTTTTAAGGCCCGGGGCGCTACTGTCGGTGTAGGAGATTTTTCCGATGTAATTCACATTTGTTAAAATACCGCGTACTGAAATGCAGCTAAACGTTTTTCCTCTTTTGGTGCGAACTCCGCTACTATTTAGCCGATTTACTATGGCTTTCAGCCCCAGACCGCTGTCGTACCATCCGAAAATGTTACGGACTAGCTTCGCTTCGTCGGGAATAATCTCAACACGGGAAAGGCTATGATTTACTGAATGTGGAATCCACTGATAGCCAAGCACCTGATTGCCGCTGTTCCACGTGCCCAGCTTGTTGCGCCGCTGCATTCCGAGGCGAACATTCTGTGCAATTTGTGCCCTCTCATGCTCGGCAACGGAGCCGAGCATCTGGAGGGCAAACTTTCCCATGGGAGTATCCGTTTGGAGATGTTCTGTCAGGCTGTGAAGTGTAACATCATGCTTTTCAAAGATTTCGGTAATGTACAGTAGATCCGTCAGGTTGCGAGAAAGACGGTTCAGACGAAGGCAAATCACTTGCTGGAAGAGCCCTTTACGAGCGTCTTCCAGCAACTCGGTTAGCGATGGCCTGCCTGAAATGGACTTACCTGAAAGTCCCGCATCGACATAGAGCTTGTAGACACTCGTCTGCGATTTACGGCAATGATCGTACAAGGCAGCTTTTTGCGCCTCCAGACTAAAGCCATGGACTTGTTCATCCGTTGATACCCTTATATACAGTGCGGCATTCATTTTTACTATCATGCACGACACCTCTATGCTGCTTCTTGCGACGACTGAGTAGAGAGTTTGTCCGCTCCAGTGGAGACATCCTCAGCTTTTAGGTAGTGGCAAATCATGTCCGCCAGAATGTCGATGAATAGCTCAAAATGGTGTGAAGGGTCAGTGTGATCGAATGTTTCCTTCATGCTTGTTCCCCCTTAATGATGATTTTAATAGTATCAAATTAATAATTTCAGCTTGAAAAGGGCTTTGTTACCCCTGCTACCTGGGTAACGCAATCATTCGCTTCCGTTGCGCTTGATTTTTAGACTGTCTTTCGGGAGATGTCTTGCGTGGTCTGGACTTTTCAGCCGGTTGTGTCGGTTGTGTCGGTTCCGTAAGCCGTTTGTTTGCCTACAGGTGTATGCTGGTGGTCTGTTTTTTGGCAGGGGGGATATTTCATTTGACCGACACAACCGACACTAGTCTAATCAGAGCCTTGCCGCGTAAGGGCCCTGACTGTGTCAGTAGAAGCTGTAAACCGACAGTTGAGCGCAGCAGACCGAACCACCCGGGACAGCACACTGGTTTAGGTGATATCCTCGATGTCGCCTACCGAAACACTTTCATTTAGTAGAGTATTTGGGTTCTTCATTAGCTTGATACCTTTGGTGTAACGACCATCCCCTGCGTTGCCTACCTCTGTTTTGATGCCCTTGCTTTGGAGAATTTCACGAATGTTTCGTAGTAGCCGGATTTGGGAATATTGAGCCAATGATCCGTGTCCCTGCCTTTGGCACCACTGCTTGAAGGAGGTTCCAATATCTTTGTTTTTCACGCGATCTTCTGGGGAACCCTTAACAATCATTTCATCGACGAAGCATTCTACAGGATTCAACTCTTCGCTAAATTCCTTGAGAAGATTATTAGCGGCTTGTGACTTGGTAAAGCGATACCCGTTTGCTTCCAGTCGTTTCAGGCCGCTCAATGCAAAATTTAGAATACCTGACAACTCTTCCGTCAACTTGTTCAGTAGGTTTACGTCAGCCTTTTCTTCTTTAAAGGTCTTGTTGAACGGAAGGATTACAAGGCGACGGAGAAAGCCGTAGCTTTTATCCTTTGTGTAAGGAAAGTTATTGAGTGCAAATACGAGCTTGCAGAACGGCTGGTAACTGAAACCTTGTTCATGCTTACGTTCCACGCGGATTGTATCGCCTGATACGATTGATTTGAAATAGGTCGTGTCGAAGCCGGATTTACCCACTTCATTTTCGGTAGCGAGATTGAGAATCTTATCTACCAATTCAGATCTGGCAAAGGAATTATCAAGCTCTCCGAGTGAAACAGAAGAGACATTTTCGATTCCGCAAAGCCGGTTCAATATCTCAGCCAAAACACTTTTCCCGTTGCTCCCTTTTCCATAGAGGATAAAGGCTTTGTGCGCCTTTACTTCTGTGGTGAGGCAGTATCCTTGCATTTCCGCAGTCAATTCGATAAGTTCTTGATCGTTTTGGAAAATATCACTCAGATATTGTAGAAACGTCGGGCATTTAGCAGTAGGATCGTAATGAATGGGCACCTGAATAGTTGAATAGTACCTTTTATCGTGTGGGACCAACTGATATTCTTCAAGGTCCAGCATACCGTTGGCCAAATTAATCATCTTTCGGTTTGGATCCATTTTATCTACCCGTGGAGCTTCGACCTTGAGCGCCGAAATATAGTCTAATTCCAGCTTGGGGGTCCAAGAGTCAGGAACAAAGCTATGCAGTATTCCACGAAGGATACGGGAAACCCTATTGGAATCTTCGAACTTCCATACGCCAGATGACTGGTACACGTAAAAGCGATCATTTGAGTAGATTAGATCAAGTTTTTTTTGAAGAATGTACCGAGCGTAAATATTGCCGTTTATTCCGATTAACCTTCCGGTTTTCTTGGAAACTTCAAGCCCAATTTGGCTAGGATCTACCTGTTGTTTCCAGGAGGGAGTTGTGGCAGTATAGCTGCTTAGTAAAAATCTTGCCGGGCTATTGGTTATTGTACCTTTCTCGTTTCGTCTCAACTGACCGGCAAAGCATTCCGCAATCTTTTGTTCGTCGCATCCCAAGGTTCGGCAGCGTACAAATCTCTTTTTCTCCGACTTTTGAAGGTCCCTAAGCCGCTCTTGGCTGCGTGGACCATGCTTAATGGATGCCTTTGAAAACTCCAATGCAGAATCGGCACCAGCAGAGTGGAAAAGAAGTGAGAGCCATTTGAACCATGTTTCTTCATCGAGGCCGCTTTGCTGCTGTGTAGTCCAGTCTTCGGCAAACACTTTACAACGGGAGACAAGTTTTTGAAGTGCTAGATTGGAATCGGCGGTAAGGGTTCTGGTCTGTTTAGTCATCCTATTTACCATCCATTCTGGAGCGGCTGCGGGATGTAGCTGCTGTTGATCCATTGGTATCTACCTCCGTTGGCATGAATTGATGGGGGAAGGATGGTCTGGCATCCTTCTCCAAGAAGACGGCATTCACTGTGGGCTTGCGAAGTATCCTGAGTCTGGTCGCTGTTCAGAGTGTATTTATCGGGAATTCGGTACAAATACCGCATTCCATTATTGGGAGTTTGAAACATCCACGTAGTTGGCAGATCCCCTCCACTGAGGTGACGGAGAAGGCGTTTACCGCCTTCTCCGTCAACGTCAATACCAACGAGCCCACTTGGACTGCCAAGCAAAAGTCCGATGTTAAAGCAACTCCAAGTATCGATCCATTCTTTAATTCGTTCTTCGTTGGGTGCTTTGCAATGTTGCCAATTTTTGATTAACGGGCGTTTACCCGGTCGATCACAAGTGGCTTTATGTCTACCTGTCATTCCGTCATGGTCATGTGAACAGACGGGGAAAACCGGCCAGCCCATCTCTGCATAAGCGTACATCGCTTTAATGATTGTTTGCATAGTTCTGACCTCCTTCAGGTATAAATTCTTTAAAATCAGTATTCCGTGTAGGTCAATATGAACTGAACGCTCAACACATCCAGGCTTAAATCGTGGAGAACCGGGATCACGAATGGGGAGAGAATCTCCTGAATATTTGCGACAATATCAGAAACTGTGTTAGCAAACGGGCCTTCTGATGACTTGCATTCAAGGTAAATGTGTCCACCAAACACCGTTGTCTGCAATACGTCAAAATGCTGGTTGACCAACTGAAGGATCTTTCCCGCAGATTGCCCCGCTGGGATATTCAGGTTAATTCTGAACGTAGGCATAAAGAAGATTGTGCGGGTAGAGGCTTCAAAATTATCAGGAAGGTTTATATCGAAGCCAATAGGCGCAGGGAGTTGGCTTTGAACAGCAGCCTTCAAGTTCTCCAAGTCATTATCTTCTCGAAAATAGCCCATGATCGTCTTTTCTCCATCTGACTGATAGGACGCAAGGAGGCCTTCAGCCCCATTGAATATGTCCGCGATTTTGCGTGGGAGAAAGTAGTAATCGTAGAACCAATCCTCCCGGCCACCTCCACCATCAATAACGGAGAAGCTCACGTCTTCCACTAGGAGACCCAAGACATCGACCAAATAGTTGTAAACGTTGAGTCGAACCTCTTCGACTTGTTTAGAATCAAAGTCCCCAAAGCAGATAAGTGTTGTTGGAAACCAAAGAACTTCGATTATGAAGTCACTCTCATAAAAATCCATTCTTGAACCGAAAGGCGATGATTCAATCCGCCGACAGGCTTCACTTATGAGGTGCTTACCGTTGTCCGATGAAAAGGGGGTGTTGTCGATACCGGTAATCACCAGCGAAATGTTATCCAAGTGCTTTTCTTGCAGATAACGGTCGTATTCGGTAGCCAACATCCGATAGAAGCCTAGGTCGGGCTGTGCGTCGGTCAAATCTAAGCCTTCAATACACTTCAACTCATCCAGTAGTGAGGGACTTACCTCTGCTTCGGACTTAATGTTTAAGATCCGATTCTGAAGATCGTAGTTCTCCAGAAATTTGATTGCATGAATACGATTTGCCATCAGTAAAACCTCCATTTAGTTAGATTTACCGCTTGCTATCTGCACTGCGGTATTTGTTCACCTTGCGATGAACCATGGCTGGAAACGGGCGCTTGTCTAGAGCGCTGGTAACCAGCGTTATTCGATTATCAAAGAACGGAGGATTTCAAAGCTGATCAGTACGAGAGGTGCTTCGAAATCTTATGGACAAATCATAAATTGATCAATAATCGAAAAGTATGTACTATTTTCTTGTGGAAATGTGGTTTGAGTACACAAACGTTCGTTCCTATACTAAAAAAACAGCAGCCGTTCGGCTGCTGTTATGCATGCAATTTATTCATTTCCTATTTGATTGTACCATTGCTCTTCATTCATTTTCCTTATGACAGCAGAGGCTTTCTTTATCGCCCTTTGAATCTCATTTCTGTAAAACTCAGTATACATTGTGGCACGATCTTCGGGTACTTTTTCGGCTATGTAAGTGAAGTCCTTCATGAGGCGTTCAGTAACTTCCATTTTCAATTGGTGGGCAATAATGAGGCGAATCTCTGATGAACTATAGAATAAATCGTAAAAATTAGCATAATCATCCATGTTTTTTTCCATATTTGCAAAATCAGCCCGATCAATAGCGTCCTTTGTTTCGATAAGATCCTTAGCGTACTCGGTGATCTTGTCATAATCCTGATTTTTGAAGGCAAGACCGGTTTTATAGATTGAGATATGACGAATTAAGAGCATGATTGCCGTCTTTTGGCTTGAAGGAATTCGAATCGGTGAATTTTTCTTAGTTCGATAATCATCCACACTTTTGCCTATAAGCGAACAAGCTTCTTTGAAATTGGCAAGAGTATTCCGGTATGCGCGTTCTTCGCTGATGTAAGGGAATATCTCTTTGGACAGCGACCTTAGAGAATAGTAATCTTTAGGTTCACTGGTTTTTTTAGATTTTGAATAGTGAGTGCGTCTATTGTACGGTTTTGTTTCCACCCTATTTAGCCCCTTTCGTGTAAATGATATCAGGAATAAGGAAGGTAGTCCAAAGTCGAGAGGGAGGATGGAAAAAAAGAACGAGGTAAAATCCCCGTCCTGTTATAGTTATATATAATTCTTTTCCTTGAGTGAGCAATAGTCTGTGTCTGCAATTATGATATGGTCCAGCAATTCAATACCGAGAATTTCCCCAACTTTACATAGTCGCTTTGTAATGGTGATGTCTTCCGGTGAAGGCGTTGCACTGCCGCTTGGATGATTATGGGCGATAAGAATTGTTGCGGCATTGCTTAGTAGGGCTGTCTTAAAGCATTCCCGGGGGTGCACGATACTAGCATTAAGAGTGCCAATATGACTTGTTGTAATCGAGTTGACTTGATTTTTGGTGTCCAGACAAACGACAATAAAGTACTCTCTGTCTGCATCTTGGAGAAATGACTGCAAGAGCTTTACGGCATCCAGGGGTGACCGAATGACCCGCTCCGGGTAGAGGAGCGAAGATTCCCTAACGATCTTTAGGCTGACGATATTGACTCGTTTGGCAGGCAGTTTATTTTCGTTGCAATTATCCAATGGCATTTCAAGTTGCTGTGGGTAAGGGTACATAGCTTACTCCTCCTTAAAAAATATGAAGGCACCTAATCCGTTTAATGGATTTGGTGCCTGAATAATAATGACTTCTGTAAAGGTTCTTGTATCTTTCGTTTTATACGTTCCGTATCTATGTTCCTACGTGCCGCACGCCGAGCGTCTCGGCGTTATACATGGTTATAATATACATTTATAACTATATTTGAAAGCATAGTCTCATGAAAGAGATTCCTGTCATTTAGTAACTTGAATATGGTGATAAATCATCTGGGCGTTATCAGAAAAAGAAGGAGCTATCGGTATTACCACCGATAACTCCTTATATATTCATTACTCGTAATCTGCCAACCCAAGATAGTGTAGGGAAATGACATTCTCGAATCCCTGCATGTATCCGTATACGTCGCGGTGCTCCCACATCTGATTGGCGTACTCGACCTTAGCGTCATGGAAACTTTGTAGCCGCATTTTCCCCTCATCAAGTCCTGCATAGTAGTGATAGATGAAATAGTATGGATTCATTTCCTGCAGCATCTCATAAGTAACAGGTACGTAGTCAAACCATTGCCCTTGTTCATTTTCTTCTACCATAGTCCAGACGTAGTTATTCATTCCGCCCCCGTTAGACGCCATGCCAGTATGCGAGATAGGGTTAATCATCTTTCCCTTCGTCAGGCCGTCATGGATGATGTTGTCCGAACCAAGTCCCTTAGCCGGGCTCAACCCCCAGAAAAACGCGGTGTAATAGTTAGAGGTCAGTCCGCTTTTTACAGTCGAGCGGCTCATAAACAATTCCTTGTTCTGTTTCGCGCCTTCTCCGTCACCCAAACTATTTACGACAAGGTCCATGACTCCCTTTTTGTTCTCTTGCACCAAATTGGCCTTCAAGTCCTTGTAATATGTGCGAAGGCCAAAATTCTTGAAGAGGCCAAATTCGTCCTTTAAACGATTCGTAAAGAAGGCCATATCGTTTTGTGCCAGGTTATCCTGAATATTAGTCGGAACGCTCAGCACAACAGTCGGAACGGACTTACCTTCAATCTGCTTACGGTAAGCGTCATAACGGTTTACATATCCGGCAATTTCACCCTTCGTCAGAGGCAAGCGGGATACAGGCCATTCGGGGATGAGGGTGAGTGGAGTATTCTTTTCGAAAATATCAAAGACAGCTATGTCGGAATTCAGATATTTACTGTCGTTCTTGAATGTCGAGTAGAAAAAGTCGGTAACGAATGTTTCACTGTCGTTGAATTCGACACCGTTCCATCTTTCGGTGGGTGCCATGGCTTGTACTTTATGTACATACGAGAAAGAGGGAACGTCATTAGCCACGCCGAAGATTTGGACACCGGCGACTTTTCCGCCGATCTTCTTCTGCTGGGCTTTCAGGGCATCAAGTAATTTAGTAGCTTCCTTGTAGTTTTTTGCGTCGAACAAAACATTGTTGGTGCCTTTGAACTTAGTGGTGTACTGCTTAATAGCTGCAAGGTCCTTAGCGTCAACCCTTGAACTATTGTAGACGAAGTAATAGTTGCTCTTTTCTGCGGCCGCTGAACTTGCATTGGCAATGCCGCCGAGAGGAAGTAGAGTAAAAGTCAATAGAATGAATAGCATGGACTTCCAGTAAAACCTCTTCATATGTAGCTTGCCTCCTGGTTCTTTTTGAATATCCGCTTATACTCACTGGTCACTGTTTTACGAATGTGTTGTTGCTGTATACATACTCGTCAAACAAGCCTTGAGAGCCAAACGGAAGCAGTATCTTGTTACCTTCGAGAATGACATCCGATTGTCCTTCTCCGTACCAAATAAGATCTAGCGGCTGTGTTCCATTTTCAGTGAATGTGTAATTGTAGCCGAAGACCCAGACGTAAGTTTCCAACATGCCGTCACTAGCTGCGATGACAATTTCAGGGGCCGTATCATCTTCGAAATAGTAATGGTTAATGTAAAGGCTAAAGCCTTCTCTCAGATCCCCAAATTCATCGAAGGGACTTCCGCTATCCGCGTTTGTATCTAAAGTGAGATTCCATCCTTGTCCAAGATTTTCGCTCATTGCAAGAACCTTTATGCCGTTGGGTGAATCTAAACCAACCTGTAGCGTTACATTCTCTCCGTCGAACTGCAGAGGCAACGTTGTATCAGGATCAGCGGGACTCCATTTGACGAAACTTGTCAAGTTAATTTCTTCAGATGAAGGTGTTACGGGATTGTTGGAATCTACATTAGAATTCTCTATTTGAGTTGCTGTTTCCTCAACTTCTACTGTTTGTTCTTGTTCTGGTTTGTTGCTTTGTTCTGCTGTCGCTGGAGACTCTACACCCTTGTACTTATCGACCATATCGGCCAGAAAAACATACCAGTCAGAGGTATGTAAGATTTCACCGTCAGAGGATGTTTCTACAGCCTCAAAATGATTTTCACCAAAAACCTGAAAAACAGTTCGGATGGAAACTTTTACGTCTTGATCTGAAAGTGTCGCTTGGTACATGACAAACTTGTCCAAATCGTTGCCTTCTTCTTTGACTTCCTTCCATTCAACGTTACTAAAATACTTATCATTCTCAAGCACCTGGCTCATTTTTAAATCAGTACCTGTGATGACCCCATTTTTTACCCACTCGACATACTTATTGTCCGCTCCGTCTCCAGTGCCGCCATTGGATTGTATGGCAACCATTAGAATGGCAAGAGCCACGACCGCCGCGCTAGCAAATAGAAAAGCAGTTTTTTTCTTGTTGCTTTCCTTGATTGGAATAACCGGCTGCGAAACTGCATGGTTTATCCCGTTTTCAGCGGTTACCGCTATTTCCAGGTGTGTATTGACGATTTTCGTTATTTTTTGAACAAAGTTGTTAGCGGCAGCTTTTGAGCCAGTTAGGATGCGAAATTTATTGCCTTGGTGATCGGTTATACTTACACAGGTATTAAACGTTCGCCATATGAATAATGCCGTTAGCAGGAGAGGCCAGAACGACATGCTGATTAACGTGACAATAACAAACAGGATGGAGAAGACAAGATCAAACCAGTTGATTTTGGAACTGAGTGAGACGCTTTTAATGTTTGAAAATGGTATATCGGTACTCTTAGGACTATTAGGAAAGGCACCTAAAATAAAGTTTTGCACAGTGATTCTGAGCCTGTCACTTAAAATAGCAACATTGCTCTTCTTCTTAAGATAGGTTAAATAACTAAAGCCGCCATTCCAGACAAAGGAGTATCCTCCTGCGCCTTCGTTTGTTTGAGTCATTTCTTGACTGTTCATTGTACACCTCTTCTAAATTTTTCTTGATCGAATTGAGTGTAGTCTTGGTCACATGAAGACCTTTGACCTTATATGACTGATATACTACCAAAGGACTAACTTAGGTAATATATCCCCATTGTAGGCACAATAAGTGTTTTAATCAATGAATTTTATAGTTTAATGATCTTTCTGTGTGAGTGCTGATTTCCCTACCCTTAACTAATAAGGGGTGGGTGGAATGTCAGCTTTTTTGCAACTTGTCGGGGCACGAATTAGACAACTGCGCTTGTTACGTGGGATGTCCCAGGCAAAATTAGCAGAAGCCGCAGATTTGCAGGTTTCGTATATCGGTGGGGTAGAACGCGGTGAACGAAACATATCTTTGAATACATTAGAAAAGATAGCCTCGGCACTCGAGGTTGAGCCGATAGAAGCTTTAAAATTCGGACAACTTGATGAAGTGGAAGGGGTAACTGAAAAGCATCATATACTCAGCATGCACCTATCTCTTTTAGAAGAGAGAAGTCTGGCAGAAGTTAAATTGGTCCATAGAATTACTAAAGATATGATCAGTACCTATAATGAATTGGAAAAGGAAAAGTATTGATCGGCATATCAACCATACAGATTTCTTTTAAAGATTAATGAGGCGGAATACTAAAGGAAAGCGAAGGGCTTGTAGTCTAAATTAGACCGCAAGCCTTTTTGATTATCGAGAAGTTAGCTTTAAGTACCGCCGAGGTTTTGGTATCAGATAAAGACCTTTGTAAATATCGAAAACTGAATTGTCTCGTGTTCGAACAGGGTCAATTAACCTACTTTCACTAATTACTAAAAATCACAGCTTATTATTATTTTTAATGTATTTTGGATTGATGGTGACGATATGATCTGCATAGCTGTCATAGAATCTCATGTCCCGGGTAGACTGGTTGGCTTGTTGCGTAAATATATCGACAATGCCAGGATCATCAAAGTGGAAATAGTCCCTGTTTTTTTGCCTTCCGAACATGGAGATTAGAGCATAGTTGTAACTACCGGCATTACAAATTCCGCCGCTACCAAGAGGAATTAAGCCCACTATGTCTTGTACGGTAAGTTTATCAGTGTTTTCTTTCTTTGTTTCTAATGTAAGTAACAGGCAGGCAAACAAAATATCTGCATTTGCTTTTTCCGAAATCAGATGTATGTTAAACCGGCTACTATCGACTTTCTCCCAATCAAGTGAACTTACGGTAGGCTCAAGGCTGCTGGTTTTAAGGACTTCACGATATCCATAGACATACAAAAAACGGCTCAGCTTCAAGGGAGTTTTATCGCCGAGGATGGGTTGCATCTTAGGTAAGAGCAGCCGGTAAAATTGGGTATATTGATCCACAGCAGTAGAAATTTTCTCAAAATCTGTGCATTCGTCTGATAGCTCTACTTCCATGAACAAATCGTTCATGCCTTTGATCCGGCGGGAATCAGCAAGCTCTACCTGCTCGGGACATAGAAGATGGGCGAGAAAGGCAACGGTATTGAATGCGTGTTCCCCACTTCCAAGCAAATCTGTCCAATAATTGATGATACGTATTGGTTCCGGTTCAATTTGCTCGACAAACCCCTTCCAGTGACTGACAACAGCCAAATGAAGCTTTTTATAAGAATAGAGAATACTTTGCTGCTGCCATTTGCCGCAAGACCAAGAAAGGGCAGACCGCAGTGTATTCGAATCGACGTTTGCAGGATCACTGAATTGTCGCTTCCAGACGTCCAACGGTTCGATCGGATATTTGGCAAAGGGGAAACGGGCTAAGTGCTGCTCATGATGGTTTTTAATAAGCGCAATGAGAGCCTTCCTTTTTGCATCAGTGAGTTGTAGGGACATTCAAAAACTACTCCTTTTTGTGAGTTGATAAGTTCCAATCGAATTAGTAATTAGCCAATGCTCTGCCTCTTCGGAGTGGAAGCCTTGTAACGTAAAAAACGTCATGCTGCACTCGTTGTCCAGCATGATGTAGATTTTGAAGAGGCTACTGCCATCGTCAAAGGTATGTTGTTCGATGAATTCGGGGTAAAACGTACCCAATGCACATAAAAATATCATCTGGTCATCATGAGCAGGGATTAACTTGTCGGTTGTCTCCAATAGGAAGAACCATTGACCAGGAGGTGGGAAGGGTTCGTCTTCAAGTGCCAAACATATTTGTTGCATGTAATTCTGGATAAATACTAAGCAGGGGTGGGGAAATGATTTGCTCGCGTACAGATTTAAAATTGCCTTGTCCGACGTAAGATCAATCATGTATCTGATCCCTCCTGAACATCTTCTTTTCTGGAGTCTCTGTTATGGATCGGGTTGTGAGATTTGGCCGCTGCAAGTGCTTCTGGCGAAACATAAAATGGTTCAGCCAGCTCCGACACCCATCCTAACGCAAGCTCAATAGGGCTTCCCTCGACAGCCGGAGGGCCGTCAGCCCATTTTTCTTCGAGAGCGAATTGAATTTTGTCCTCGCTCATTGTTACATATAGATCCGTGCCGTCATAATAAGGATTTACTGTGTTACCTTCCTGAAAAGTAAGAGCGATCCGCACTTGGTGTACGGATCGCTCTCTAACTACATATTTGGTTTGTATTTCTGAGATTGCAAGGATGTAGATGTCGCCATCAGAGTTAAACGTCTTTTCAAGTAGTGATAGCAATTGATTATATTTATTATCCATGTAGTCCTCCTTGTATTATATTCATAGTAATAATATATGATTGATGTAGTTTTTGTGGCGATTTCATATTTGAACTAATATGGTCTATTGTAACGAACGAGATAGGTATAAGTTAAGGAAATAAAGAAGTTCGTATTTTGTTACGTGAAATAATGTACGATTCTATCGCAATCGCCTTATCTGTTTAGGAAATATTAATCTTGCATATATTGGACTTTTACGTTGAATTGAAAAAGAAATGGAAAGTATCCATAGCTGCAATGGTAATGCGAGCACATCAATTGAAGGTAATCAACTCTAATCAGTATCAATATCTTCTGAGACAGATTTCAAAGAGGGGTTGGAGGACGAAAGAGCCTTTGGATGATATTATTGCAGTCCCGCAGCCAACGGTACTTAAAAAGGCAATAGATGTTCTTATTACAAATGATGCATTATCCGGTGATCAGCTTATTTTAGAACTTTCCCGCCATGGACTGAGCCTAAAACAGGTCCGAGATAGAGGCCTGTTGGGACTTCAAAAGGGGACTCTTAATAATAAAAATCAAGGGAGTCCAATAGAACTTTAAAAAGAAAAGAGAGTAAGGAGGAATAGGAAGATGAAAAAGTAACCAACATGTGACCCCACATCATGATGGTGGTTAGCAAGTAAAAGGAGCCGGTAATGAAAGAGCAACTGTACGAACAAACACTCAGGCAGAAGCTATATCAC
The DNA here is from genome assembly GCF_028747985.1 of Paenibacillus urinalis. Classification (NCBI taxonomy): domain Bacteria; kingdom Bacillati; phylum Bacillota; class Bacilli; order Caryophanales; family Paenibacillaceae; genus Paenibacillus; species Paenibacillus urinalis. Next base: position 5,362,199 of record NZ_CP118108.1, on the reverse strand, counting down.
GAGCAACTGAAATTGCCAGAAACCAACGATCAGAAGTTGTGATTCGTCGCGAAAGTGGTCAGATTAGGGAAAAAAATAGCTATGGAAATGACCCATAATCCACCAAGTTCGATGTAGGTTCTTGATGTGGCCATTCAGGTTGTTCCACTTTTCCATGCGTCAGGAACGGATCCTGAGCTTGAAAATTAGATAGCACTCTGCAAGCTCGTGAACCGGGAAAATCGGATCGGGAAATCATACTGCCCATGAAAGATTAGGATGCCCCTCTACCCAGAGATCCTCCCATATAAAATATAAATTCTGCTGTTTGATTTTCCAGATTTCAGACATCAAGATTCCATGAACACGGTGTTAATGTCCCCACATGGTCTGTAGGTACGAAGTATTTGTCCTCACAATATCTACACGCGTTGAGTGTTAAAAACCAGCATATCCTTATCATGCAGGAGAGGTATTTCCTTCTGTTTAAAGAGTAATAGTTGATGATTTTCTTTGACCTTTATTGAATGATTTAGAGCTGAAACTAACATAATCCAGTTCCCATCGCCATTTTGGATTTCTGTTCAAATTCTGCCTTTTAAGGCGCTTTATATTTTTCATTGCAACCCAAACTCACTTAATTTCTCCTTAAAACTTTTCGTCAAACTAACCCCATTACGCCTTGAGCGTCATGGGGTTAGTTTGCTCCTACTGAATTTCAATTAAAAACTCATCTGCAGATCCAAGAACCTGAAACAGAGTAAGGTGCTTCTCTAACAGATTGCGATTGGCAATAAGTTTCTTGGCATTGCCCCACAAGAGGTGGGTCATAGGTTGCCGTTGCTCGTACGTTTTGGTATCCGTTCTTGTGTCGTGCTTAAGTTCCAATTTATACTCACCGTAGTTTATTCCCTCAATAATGAAGTGGAACTTTGCTGTTGCGTACTCAAAATGGCTGTCCTTTCCTGGCCTATTACTCCAGTTGAGGTGTTTAAAGACATCTTCACGAAAGTAAGTCTGTTGGTCTATATCATACTGGCCCTTTTTTAAGAGCATGGAGCCGGTAACATTTGTTGTAGTACCGGTAGGCACATTCAAATCCCTTTCTCTTAATTCTTTACTCATCCATACCTCCCTAAGTTCCATACTTTTATTATCCAAGATTGCAACAGTAGCGGGATCTAAGATTTCCGTTTGCTCTAATTGGTGCTTACGATCCATATTATTAGCCGCTTTTCTTGCCTTGGCAGGTAAAGACACCTTCTCGCGTTTTAGCAGCATTACAGGGGTTACTTCTTCACCCTTTTTATTTCTGCCGACATTTGATATCTTTTTAGGTTCCGATTCATCAATAAGTTTTCCTTCGTCAAACAACAGCTGGATAGTTTCTTTGCTACCGATTTTTATAACATTCTCTGGGAAGTTAGCTTTTAATTCAGCAAATACGTTAATGAAGCTTTGAACATATTGATTGTCATCAAAATTGTTTTTCAGATCGAGTTCTGTGACGGAACTCGACTCCAAGTTATTTACTAAACCACCATAAGTTAAATTTGCACTTCCAACAATAGAAACCGCCTTGTTAGAGTTCATTGACAAGAATGCTTTGGGATGGAAAATAAATCTGCTGCTTCCCGTGTCAACAGCGTAAGTTTCCACACCTAGTTCAAATAAGCTCTCAAAACCTTGCTTGGATGTTATACCGTTTCTCACCCCAATAAAGGCTGTTATTTTATCATTAGCAGCCTGCAGGGGCTCTCTAAGCAAATAAACCCCTTCACTGGTTAGAAAGGCCGTACTAAGGATAATTTGATTGGCATTTTCAAGCGACAGTAAATCCTCCACTGCTTTCTTGTGGTTAAATTCAGCGTTCATTCCTTGCATTAAAAACTGCATCTTAGCCATAATTGCATGTCACCCCACTTGGTTTCTGTAGGTATAGCATATTATATTCTACAGAAATTATCAAGCGGGATTTATTAAACCTGGAGGGAAAAGTGCGATTTATTGCTATTTATCGTTGAATATCCATGTTTTACTGTAGAAATATCGATTGGACATTCTACAGAATTTTTAAATTAAGCTGCAGAGGTATAATGGTAAGTACATAAAAAAGAGCCCTCCCCGTTAAGGAAAGGACTCTTTTGAATAGGTTGAATAATATATTGGGGGTTGCTAACGTTTTCTTCCCCGTTCTAACCGTCTGTTTCGTAATAATAACCACATGTCCCTGAACGCGGTGACAGTCTCTACGGGTATATTTAATAATTCAACAAGTATTCGCTTGTCAATCTCCGGAAGTATACCGAGTATGTCATCGTTATTTTTTACATGGTCATCGATCAAATGTAATAGTTGTTCAACATAATCGTCTGTTAATAGTTCAACTTGGAACAGGTTGGGGACAAATATCTTTTCGACTTCACCCGGTAATATCTCTAGTACGCCACCACCATAACTTCTGCCCTCAATTTCAGTAAAGGCAAGCGTTATACTGTTATAGTAAGCTAAAATAGCCCTTTTACTATCAATACCATCGGCAAATTTTATTCTATGCATTGTATCAGTACTTACAGCATTAAAATCATTAAGAACGAATTTTGGATAAAGGTAGTTCCTTCTCAAGAAGAAAGCATCCGGCGCCCAGATCGATGGGACCTGGTACCACCTGTTCCGAATGCGACACTTATATCCAGTGTTTTCGCCGCGCTCCTCACCTTCACTAATGTAACGTCTTTGCCCTTCGGGGTACTGTTCAAAATCAATAGTAGGGAAGTCCAGCAAATATGCTTTTGCTCCCCTATCAACATTTGCTTGCCAAACTTGTTCGTTGAAATATATTCCGTCCATACTAACACTTCTAGCTATTAAGGGCCTGGAGATATTGATCAATCCGTAATCTTCGGCAGTGGCACGGTCAACGCAAAAGAAGTCATTATTGCCGGTTGTAATTCCAATATCTACTTCCGCTATCTCATTAAACTGAATAAAATTAGCACTTTGCCTGATTTCATTTATTAAGACATTGTCATTTGTGCTTAAGAAATATCTCGTCCATTTCGTATTTGTAAATTCAATATCTACGAAAGGGACGGTATTGGTCTCGAAGTTTTCAACAAGATCTATTATGTTATTGAATTGGAGAATTCTTATCTGATGTTCTTCCGCATGCTCAACGTCCTTCTCTCCTAATAATAAAACAACCTCTTGTTCAATATCTTCGAAAACTAACTCACGGAACGTAACAATAGTTATATGCTGCAAGTTTCTCATTAAATAGTTTCTTAAATCTTCTGAGTAGGCAACCTGTAGGAGTTCGGCCGGTATAACTAAGCCGATTTTACCGTTTCTATCTAGCAGACTTACACAAGCTACTACAAAGGAAACCCAAGCGTTGATTAACTTATTTGATCTCATTCCATTAGATATTAAGATTCGAGACTGCTCTTCTCTTTGCTCTTCAGATAAATACTGATATCTTATATATGGGGGATTTCCGACGATAAGATCATACTTCTCGCCATTTAAATTCTCTCTGTACCAAGAATAGAAATCTTCGTGCATCACAGTAAAATGATCATTTCTTGTGGTCATGTTCTGCACTTTAAGCATTTCTTCGTGAATAATTTCAATAGCAGTACACGAGAAAGGTTGTTCAACCGCTAGGAGACTTTCAACAAAGGCTCCATCACCACAACTTGGTTCCAACACTCGACGAACATTATTATCGGTAAAGCCCCATCTAGTAATAAAATCAGCTAAAGCCGGTGGTGTATAATATCCTCCCCGTAGCTTTTCAGCTGTAGCATTTTCTCTTAATAACATCAACTCACCACCCGCAATAATTTTAACACAAAACAATGCTCTTGCCTTGAATATATATAGATCCGCAACGTGTCCTCGATAAAACTAGTTTAATGAAAACGGAGCTTTAATGGCTGTCAAATATACAGGAGTAAACATGGCAGCAGTATTGAAAGGTGGAAACCGTTTCTGCCTCCATTTACAGATATAAAAAGCACACGTAAGCAAGGGGGGACCCTTGATTTACGTGTGCTTCACGTTGGTATTAGCATAATCCATAGATAGAGTTTTGTCAAGAAAGACGCGAACGTTCGTTCTGCTGGGAAGGGGGCAACTTTTATATGTGATATTCTTAAGGTTTGCAGGTTATATGAGCTTGGAACCCCAACTCTTTACACGTAGAAATAAAGGATGAGAGTAGCCAAAACAGTTGAATAGTTTGTGCCGAAGTGTTACCACCTTTTCTTAACTCATTGAGCTCAGATATAACTCTACTTTTTGAAATATAGTTTACTACGATGTATATATGACTTGTTGCGTTAGGATGATTCAGCGTTTTTGTGAAGCTTACAATTCCATTCTCAACGCTGTCTCCTTTCCGCATCATTGCAATATTAGACCTCGAGTATAGAGAATTCCAACGTTCTCTTTTCTGTTCAAGTTGGGCGCTTGATGGAATCATGTTCCCTATATTTTTTAATGCTTGAGCAATTACAACTTGGAAGTCGCTAGCTGAAAATTGGGATGATGCATACTTTGCATGATAAAAACAAACGCTTCTTTGATTATAAATGGAGATAAAGTCAGCAAATTCATTTCCAAGGTCGTCACAAAATAGATAATCCGAGTCAAGTGCTAGGACTGAATCAACAAAGTCGAAGAGAGTATTACTCTCAAATCGAGACATATTTGCTTCAACGGTTCCTTTTTCTGAAAGGATACTTCCAAGCGCTGGATACTCTTCTAAAACATTTATAAAAGTGTCCAAATTTGCAAGTAGTTTGTTGTCTTTAAACAACCTTTTGTTTGTATATACAACATCAAACTCAGAAAATGTTACTATAAAACTTTGCGTGTTATTTATGTAGTCAATGAGTCTTATTTCGGATGTGGCATAAACAATGTAGATGTTTTTTAGCTTAGACGAGCTGATTCTCATGGAACTTTTAAGTTTCTTTAATTGCAATCTTTTATCGATGGGGTTTGTTACCCGATATATAGCTCGTTCGGTTCCTTCAACTTCATTAACACTAACTTCGCAAAAAGTATTAAAGGAGCCTATAAAATGCTGAAAATCAATGGAACGTATTTTTTGTTCGTCGACTCGGTACTCAATACGTTCAACATCGCCCCTATCTAATTGATCTAATAACTCTCCAAAGTGGAAAAGAATACTTGTGGGAACAAGTCGACCTAAGGTCTCTTGAACTTTTATAGGAGTGGAGAAGTTGTCCAAGTAGCTCTCCTGCGGTTGGAAATTCTCAATTTTATCCACTACCTGAATGACCCACTGTAGGTAATCCTCAAAAGACCCCTTCTTACCCAATCGATTTATTTTTGAGGTATTTAAAGCAAGTGTAATCCTATTGCTATCCTGGTCTTTTATTCTGATGGAATTTAAAATGTACTTGCTAGCGTATATAGGCGAAAATGAACTCTTAAGGTCAATAGCTTCAATATTTCTTCTTCTTACCGCATTGTCGCTAACATCCATATTTGACATTGAAAACTTCTCGAAAAATGCCCTGTCACTAAGAAACAATCGTGAGATGGTGACATAATCAATTTCGTTTATGTACTCCGAAAGAAGCCTCTCTACACCACTGGCGTTTTTCTTGCTAACAATCAACATGTTAGAATAATGTATCAGTAATACGTAAGAATATTTTTGCTCTTCCTCAGTACCTTCTGAATCTAAGAAGCTAGGCTTTCCTTTCGTTTTAAATATGCACAATGAAAAGTTGATAACTTTATTTCCATAATTCTTTGTTTCGTTTACAACTTTATACACGAAACGTCCAGTTTTATTTTTGGCAACTGACTGAAAAACTGTATTGATGAGAGTTGAAGTAAGTCTGCCTGAACTACGATAAAAATAAGCCGCCTCATTCAATAATAAACGATCTATCATTAATACAGGCCTCCCACAATCTTTGCTACTATAGTACCATATCATGGGCAATTATGTCGATTTACCCACTATATTTAGTAGAGGAGGAAACTTTGCTGCTTAAAAATTGTGAATATTATGGGTTTAGGTACTAATAAACGTATCTAATATAAAGTCACTGTTCCTTTAGTGAGATCGCCTATTTTATAAGGCGGTTTCTTTTTTGTAAAGCGTGCCCAGCCAAGCACGCATCTTCTAGCCGGTGAAAGTCCGGTCACGGGAGGGGCCAAGCCCCCGTGTAGTTAGGATTCTTGCGTATGGCGAAATCTGTGCGTAAAAGCGAATCGACCAAAGTACCTGTCAGAGACAGGGCGAGCAACATGTCAGGCCGTAACATGAAGTGAATCCTGCCGCGTCGTCAAAAAGGCCTCGCAAGAGGGAGAAGAGGAAGCCGAATCTTGGGTATATAGATGAAGGCCATGGAAGCTGTTATGAACTTGGAGTGACAGCGAAGAGGGGATCGGCATGGAATGAAAGAGGATGCAGTGAACTGGAGAGACCCTCCCCTGCACGGGATTTTTTTTGAAACCGTAAAGAGACGCTCTATAAGCACGAAATGCGAAGTGAATTGTCTGCAGGAAGGGAGTCCGAGGGGCTCATACTACCGAGGAACGCAGGACAACACAACCTCCGGGAGGGAAGGAGCCTTGCTTTGTTCGAACTAATCAAGGAGGTACGAGTTCGTGAATGCCCAAAGGGCTAACGACACGCAAGGAAAACGCTCAATAACTCCAAGAGAAGCTATGTCATGTAGCCAATGCAGTAACTGCAGCACGCACATGAAGGAAGAACATCGGAAAGCCGTATGAGGGAAAACCTCACGTACGGTTTGATGAGGAGGGGTAGAAAATCTCTGCCCTTTACTCTAGGAATATAAGTTGTCCAGGGTTACTTGAAATAGCTACAAAGAGGATTTGGTTGGATCATTTAACTTCTTGGATTACTGCGTTTGACTTTAGCGGCAGGGGTTCAACTAGTGACAGAGCCGAATCCTTCCAAAAGATTTACAACAGTCTGCTCCGATTCCTGGAGAAGCTGCGACTGCTAATTCGCATGAGTATTTACTTAGTATCAGACAGTTGGTTAAAGAGTCACGCCTTGCCAAATCAGTAAATACTGAAAAATCCGATTGCAGGCTATAACATCAAATGGGGGAAAGGTCATGTAGCCCTCGGTTAAGGGAGTTGAAATGGTACATTGTATCGTTTCAACCCTCTTTTTTGTTTACGGATATACTACGATGGAGCCCACCCAAAGGGGGGGATTATTTAGAGTGCAGCGTCACAAGGAATTTCGCCTTTAAGATGATACGGTGAACCGTATCATAAGTAACGGAAAGTTTTTAATTATGCTCCCCTGTAAGTACCGGCTACTTGCAGAGGAGCATATCAGTTGCTGTGGATGTCGAATTCTTAAAATTATTTCACCACATCATCTGAATCAGTGGAATAAGCCAGCTCTTTCTGTGCTTCCAGAGCAGCCAGTCTGTCTAGAAGGGCTGCCCGGATTTGCTCATAGGCGTCACTGCCCAGCGCCATACGTATCGGACCCTCTCCCTGATCCACACGGCGGATAATATGCTGCGCCATTTTATCTGGATCGCCGACAACCATTTGATTAAACATGCTCATATCTATACCTGGTAGTTCCCCCTTCATCAGGCTAACGAATTGACCTGCCTCCGTATCCCGGTACTCGTCCATCCGCTCGCCGAATACGGCGTTGCTTGTAATGAAATTCGTTCGAATTCCGCCGGGCTCCACTATTGTAGTCTTAATATTGAACGGAGCCACTTCCTTAGCGAGTGCTTCAAAGACTCCTTCGACCGCCCATTTCGAAGAGCAATACAGCCCCATACCCGGAATCGAATAATGACCCGCCATACTCGAAATCTGTACCATGTGACCGCCGCCCTGCTTACGGAAGAAGGGCAGGACTGCACGCGCTGCACGTAGGGATCCAAGCACATTGGTCATAAACTGGTGCTCAATTTGCCTGTCGCTTGCTTCTTCCACTGCGCCATACAAGCCATAGGCTGCATTATTGACAAACACGTCGATCGTACCCAGTTCTAAAAATGCGCGTTCCACCACCTCAGCAATCTCTTGAAAGTTTGTCAGATCTAAATTAGCCTGCCAAAGTTGTGAGCCATACTGTGCCTGCAGATCATCCAGCACCCCAGGCTTACGTACCGTTGCGGCTACACGGTCCCCTCGATCAAGCAACCGGCGAGTTATACGTGAAGCCAATCCTCCTGATGCTCCTGTAATGAACCAAGTTTGCATGCTAAACACCCTCCATTCGTTGTCATCCACTGAATCATACAAACAACTAGAGGGTGCTAGCCACAGCACGTCTATTCTATTAATGGGAGTAACAGTCTACGATAGCTGCCTGTCCTGCTCAAGTAAACGTAATAATCTCTCCTCCGTACCTGATCCGGGCACCGGAACAAAGAAACACCAGTGCAGTCCCGGGTCATTATCGATTACACCCGCGGAATGGAGCTTGAACTCCATCTCCTGTGCGCCAGGAACACGGAATAAAGCGGTGGCTACGCGTTTTTGCTTAATTTCATATAGCTCCCAGAAATGTACGAACTCGGCGCTTTCCCGCCTCAAGCGTTCAAACCGTTCCATATATAACGGGTTGTTCTTGTAAAGATCAAAGCCTGCTCGCAGAACGGCTACAGCGTATCGGGCAAAGCCTTCCCAATTTACCAGTCTGCTGCGATAATCCGGCTGTAAAAACATAATGTTCATCATATTCCGTTCGTTGTCCGGCAGATTGCCGAAATCGGCTACAATCAGTTCTGCCGCCCGATTCCAGGCGATAATATCCGTCCCTTCGTCTGTGATAAAAGAAGGATAATGCAGTTGATCTACAATTTTCTGCAAAACTGTCGTATCCGGCCCCCCGTTATTTGGCACTATGATGAAACTCGCCAAATCTACATTGGCTAGATCGAACAGATGCTTCTGCTCGTCTTCGTCAAGCTGAAGCGCTTTGCTGATACCTAGCAGCACTTCCGGCGAAGGATTAACCTCCTTGCCTTGTTCCAGCCAGGTATAGTAAGTCACGCTCATATGGGCAAGATAAGAGACTTCTTCTCTTCGAAGCCCCGGAGTGCGTCTTCGTCCGGGCAGCGGCTGAATCCCGGCCTCTGAAGGCTGTAGCCGTTCTCTGCGCGATTTAAGGAAGTCACCCAATGCGGATGAGGAACGATTCATTTTCAAGTGTGTCACCTCTATTTATTCATATGGAAGATACATATCGCTAGCCAAATGACCCCAAGCACTCTATACATGATTATTATAATCTCTGTATGTCCTTTTCGCCGTTATGACCGTTAAGCTGAACCTTCTCACAAGTAGAGCAAAATTTAGTTTGAATTTACCGGTGCTGAGGCACGGTTAGTAAGAATGTCAAAAAGCTTCTGCAAATAAGAAATTCCTCGTACTTGCTCTACGAGTGTATGGTCAATGTATTGTAAAGACTTAAGAGCAATTTCTTTAGCCTGAGCAACGTTATGGTTATCAAGATCCGACAATACTTCACGAACAACATCCAAGGAATAAACCACTCTCTGAACGGTACGAATGATCAGAATCTTTCGGACATCGGACGGGCTATAAATGCGAAACCCGCTCTCTTTGTGCCGTTCAGATTTAATTAATCCTTCTTTCTCCCAATGTCGAATTGCGGATGCAGATATGTTGGCCTCTCTCGCCACTTCTCCAATCGTAAAAAACGGTTTGCTGCGGTTGAGTGGAAGATCAGTAAGCTCTCTTAAATCAAGCATCTCGACTGTTCTTTGAACCGTTAGCTTCTCGGCATGCAGGTCCACTTGTGCTTTATTTATTAACCATAGAGCATCAAGCCTCTCCCCCTTGACGATGCGTGGCATGACTTCCTTGACCAGATCCATACCAAATCCTGATTTTAAGGCGCGAATGCATTGGAAATACGATTCATGCTCCTGTGTATATATTCGGTAACCATTCGATGCTCTTTCGACTGTAGGAATTAACCCCCATGCTTCGTAATGCTTCAATGCGCTCGTGCTGATATTCAACTTTTTAGCTATATCACGGCCATTCATCAAACTTTCAACCCCTTGTAATTCAACCTTAAAGCACATGACTACTTTATTTAATTATAGCCTATATTATAAAGGCTGATTTATTCAAACCTAATCATTTGCATTAATATTGTACGATAGGAGTGAAAGTCAAAAAAACCAAAGATCGCCGAACTTCGGCGTAAAACTGGAGGAGATCATTTGAGCAAAATCATTCCTATATTGCCTTGCGTGAGCATTGATGAACAGTGTGAGTTTTATGAGAGCATCGGCTTTACAATAACCACTAAGGATAAATCCCCATATGCGTATGCCGCTGTACGCTACGAGGACGTAAACTTACTTTTTTGGGGCAGTAAAAAAAACGACCCCAGCGCCAACGCGAGCATGGTGTTCATTGAGGTTGAAGACGTCGACAGCTTGAATGCGGAGTTCTGCGGCAATATGAAAAGCGCATGGAGAAAAGTTCTGCGAACAGGATTTCCCCGCATTTCGAAGGTGAGAGAATTAAAAGAGGACAGGCGGTTTACTCTTTGTGACCCTTCAGGTAATACATTTTATTTCGGCACACCCAACAATGGAGATACGATTACAATGCGTACGCTTGATGACGAACAGCTTGCCGAGTCGTTCGCGGTTATTTACGATTTGCTGCATTCGAAGGAAAGTCCCGAAATAGCAGCTAAGGCATTGTCGGTATTTAACCGCAACAAGGTCGAGTTGAATGTTTCGGATAAGGAAAAATTAGCGGTTCTAACATCGGAGATCGAAGAAGCATTAAAGGAAAGGGGTGATAATGGATTAGCCTAAAGAATTAAACCAAGCCAATGTATTAAGGCAAAAGGGGCCCTCACAAAGGTGCCCTTTAAATTTCTTATGATACGTTGAACCGTACCATAAGTGACGGCGAATTTTCCTATAAAAAATAAAAGTGGCTCTTCGCTCAATTGAGTGGCTAACACCAAATGATGTAGATTCATAGCATGGCTTCAAATTATTCGCGTTTCGGTATCCGCGAGCTCAGTTCATTCGATACAAACTCTACGAGAATCGACCTCAAACCTTCTGGATTGCTAATCATCGGTAAATGTCCGGTATCCAAGCTCCGTACGGCTTGCGGGGCAAAGTTTGAGATCATCTTATCTTGTAACGAAGAACTAAGCTCCTTATCCTTTGTGAGCTTCACAAATAACTTTGGTACACTTGGAACGGGCACGTTGACTCGGTCGGAATAGACGCGTCTGGATTCCGGAATGAATCCTCTTACGACTTTCGCAGCTTGATCGGCTGGGAGGTCGTTGCACAATCCCGATTGGATGATAGACTCCGGAGGTTTCGTACCTATGGTACGCAGCATGATGGACATTATGACTCGTTGGGGAAAAGGTAAAGCGGATAAAAATGAACCGCCCCGCGTTGGAATTACTGCGCCTACAGCGACAATCCCCGCTAGTCGATCGGTCAATAAGGAGGCCAGTTTAAGAGCAAGTGCGCCCCCAAGTGAATGGGCAACGATTACGATTATGTGAGGCCCCCACCCATCTACTTGTTTTTTCATTTCCGTCACGTAATCCTCCAAAGTAAGACCGTTTCTCGATTCCACGGAACCTTTCCTCTGAGGATACTCAGCTAGTAAAAAGGGATGTTCGAACTCCTCCACAACTTTACTCCAAACAAGACCCTCTAAGCCCGCCCCGTTGATGAAAACGAACCCTACTTTTTCTTGCGAATGTTTTATCATCAAAATTAGACCTCCGTTGGTTTTGAGTTTAAATTTTTCTTAAAGTTATCGTATCACCAAAATAAGACAGTTTATGTCTTATTTATGCAATACAATAAAATAAACGATAGGAAACGAGGTGGGCCCTTTGCAGAAGTCGCAGCGTCTCATTCAGTTGATCATGAGGATCAACGCCAAACCTTCTTTTACCGTTAAGGAACTAGCCGATGAATTCGGTCTGTCCACTCGAACGATTACGAGGGATTTGCTGGAGCTCAGCGAACTCGGGGTGCCGGTATATTCTGTTCAGGGAAGAGGAGGAGGCTACAGGCTGCTTCAAGAAAGACTCCTGCCGCCGATAAGCTTTACGGAGAGCGAAGCGATTGCGATGTTTTTTGCGTGCCAGTCGATGGAGTATTTTGGTTCCTTGCCTTTCGGGGAAGGGGTGGACTCCGCCCTTCATAAGTTCTATCACTACTTGCCTGCCGATGTAAGGGAACAAATCGACCGGCTAAAGAATAGAGTTATGTTCTGGAGTCCTTATCGATCGATGTCAGCTGGAGTTCTACAAACTCTCCTGAAAGCTCTTATGGTCGGTAGTGTAGTCAGTATCAAGTACAAATCCAGCAGCGGTGTATCGGAGAGAGATATTCAGCCGATCGGTCTATATGCCAGCTCTGGTTATTGGTATTGTCCGGCATATTGTTTCACTAAGGAGGATATCAGACAGTTTAGAGCTGATCGGATTCTTTCCGCTGCGCTCAACAATCAAATGGTTTGCCTTGCAGACATCAGCCAGAAGACCTTATTGGATAAGCCTAATCAGGATGATCGGGAACAGTCTACACTCGAGCTTGAAATGACAAATAAGGGGGTGTGGTTGATGGAATCTAATCCTCGGTTTCAACCCTTCATCCAGCTGAATACAGATGGGAGCGGAAGCTTGACGATGAAAATAGCGGCAGAGGAGATGAAGTTCTACGTGGACTTGATTTGGCAATTCGGGGATGAAGTCGAAATAGTGGCCCCCGCTGAAGCCAGAGCATTTATCCAGCAAAAAATCAGATCTATGCAATCGATTTATCTGTCAGAATAATGATATTAGAAAGGGTTGTTAAAAATGAACATCAAACCCTCGACAACAATTAGACAAGATTACGACGGTTTCTCAAAGTATTGCCATGAAATTGATGAACCTGTGGTATTAACACGAAACGGTGAAGCTGATTTAGTTGTCATGAGCCATGAGACATTCAGACGAATGGAGGCTCGCATCAAATTACAGTCTAAGCTGTTAGTAGCGGAAAAACAGATTGCAGAGGGTTCAGAATTACTTGATCATGATCAGGTAATGGAAAGAATGCGGAGGAAGATCGATGCCGCAAAAGAGTAAGATTAAATATACCCCAGCGGCAGTATTGTGGTGAGTCCGTATGTGGTGTTCTATCGGATCATAAATGATACAGTAGTCATCCACCGTATTTTGCATGGACGTAGAGATTATCTTCGAGAGTTGTTTAGCTCGTCTCAATAATATGAAATAGCCGCTCATGGGTTGAGTGGCTATTGGTGTCTAACTATAGAATGGAGAATACGATTATTCCCCCAACTGTATAATCACCTTCGTAAAAACTTTAAAATCATCAACATGCTTCTTTATAATCGCCTCTAAGATCTCAAGCTCTAATGTCTGGTAGTCATGCACAGCAATATTTCGGAATCCGACCATATTCATCATGGTCTGTGCTAAGCTATCTTCAATTAATCCGGCGTCTAGCAGCAGTTTAAATGCGTCACGACTCGCTTTTGGCACGCCCAGCTTACGATTGCTGACAATATGCATGGCTAGGGCAATGCTCGCTTTACAAGCACGTTGAATATTCAGAATGATGCTATCCTGCTTCGTAAAGTCCGTTAGGTTTGCAGGGTTGCCTTCGTACACTTCATGAATACGTTTAATACAACGTTCGATTGTCGCCGCCTTATTCAAAACAACATCATTCATTGCCGAATCCGTTTCTCGTTCTTTAATCGCATCAATAATGGTAGCGCGCTGTTCGCTTAACGTAGCATACATGCTATAGGCACGCATTTTTTGGCGTATAAATTCATTCTCGTTATGTATATAGATTGGAATGCCCTGCTCAAAAATTTGCATGTTGAACACGGTATCAATTTGTTTGATGTCGACTAAATCGACCTCTCGGCTGGCAATAGCCGCTAGCTCAGAAGCAAGTACAAAACGTTCATAAGGTGATAGCTGCTTGTCACTGAAATAAGCCAGATCGATATCACTTTCATCATGAGTTGTGCCTCTAGCGAAAGAACCAAATAGAATGACGAAGGCGGGACTTGTCTCTAGAATGATTTTATCCACTAACTTCTTTTGTAACTCTTCGATTAGCATGCGGATCACCTTCCTTTCTCGTATTATATAGTTTTTTTACAATAATGGAAGGGTGATTGCTAGACGCTCCTGTGTTAAACTATGACCAAATATATCCAAAATACCACCTGTCAAAAGGAGTCTGCTATGAGCGAGATGACATTGGATCTGCAAGTATTAGAAAATTTAAAGCCGGCGTTAACGTCGTTCTGCTACAGAATGCTGGGATCCATCGATGATGCGGACGATGCTGTTCAAGAGGTATACATCCGTGTATGGCAGAGCAGGGACTCATTCCGGCAGGAATCATCGTATAAAACCTGGATTTATCGCATCGCCTCGAACTTATGTCTGGACAAGCTGAGACAAGCTAAACGCCGTGCGCTGCCCGTTGATCTCTCCGAACCGGCGGCCTCCATCATTGAACCCCACGAAACGTTGCCCGACTCCTCATGGGTATGGATTGCTCCTGATATGGGGGGGAATCCCGAAGAAGCTTTCATTCGCAAAGATACTCTACAGCTCTGCTTCATTGCACTACTTCAAACCTTACCGCCTCGCCAGCGTGCCGTACTTATTCTGAAGGATGTATTTGACTGGTCATCTAAAGAGATTGCTGAAGCGTTGAGTTTATCGCCAGCGGCCGTCAACAGCGCTTTGCAAAGAGCCAGGGAGACGATGAACAGGACCCAGCTCCGTTCCGAAGAGCTTAGCCGGATGGAGATTCAGCCGGATCGCGAGCTGCTGTCACGGTATGTGGACGCCTTTGAACAATTCGATGTCGATGCGCTAGTCGCGCTATTCCATGAGGAGGGCTGCATGTCGATGCCGCCTTTCCCGATGTGGGTGCGCGGCAAGGACGATTTGTTCAAGTTCTTCTCGCTGACACGAGGTCATTGCGAAGGCTCACGCTTCCTGCCGATTACAGTAAACGGCGGCTATCCTGCTTATGCACAGTATATGCCAAGTCCTGATGCGTCCGTCCTGATCCCTTGGGGAATTCACGTCATTGAAGCCCAAGATGGGAAGATAAGGCATGTCCAAAATTTCATTAATACCAAATTATTTTCACGATTTGGGCTTCCTGAGCAGATAGACCGATGAATTTTGAGGCCCCATAACGTCTATATCATTGAATAACAAAAAAACGATAAGAGGTGTCTTCAAAATGGGAACAAGTAATGGAACGAAAATAACGGTTCAGGCCGTCATTCAAGCACCAATGGAAAAGGTATGGAGCTGCTGGACGGAGCCGGCACACATTATGAAGTGGAATCAAGCTTCTGAGGATTGGCATGTGCCGAATGCGGAGAATGATTTGCGGACGGGCGGCAAGTTTCTGACCAGAATGGAAGCGAAGGATGGCAGCATGGGGTTTGATTTTGCCGGTGTATATGATGAAGTGAAAACGCATGAGTTGATTTCATATACGTTAGGAGATGGGAGAAAAGTCGAGATCACCTTTATGGAGCAAGGCAGCGAAACGAAGGTCGTGGAAACGTTTGACCCCGAAAGCACGAATCCGGCCGAGTTCCAGCAAGCCGGCTGGCAAGCGATCATGGACAATTTCAAGGCGTACACGGAGCGATCCTAGGCGGTTCGTTCGAATATCGTCCAAATCCAAGGAGGTAGTATGTATGACTTCAAAACTAACCCCGTATATTACGCTGGAGGGGAACACGAAGGATGCCATCCAGTTCTATGAACAAGCCATCGGTGCCAAGGTTCTCTCGCTCATTACGTACGGTGAAATGCCGGATATGCCAAGTACATTTACCGATGATTTCAAGAGCCTTGTGGCACACGCAAAGCTGCAGGTTGGTGAATCGGAACTTATGTTTTCCGATGCTCCATGGGGTTCGCCTATTGCCGATGGAAAGCGGGTAACCATTTGCATTACATCGAATGAGGTGGAACAATCGAAACGAATCTATGACGCACTGCAGCAAGGCGGTCAAGTCAATATTCCGTTTAAGGAAGAGCCTTTTAGTCCTGGTTTTGGTGATGTGACAGATAAATTCGGCATAACCTTTCAAATTTTCACGGAATTTCAAAACTAAATGATGGCCAAGGAGTCGCCCAACATTGGTGCGGCTCTTTTTCTGCACATTTGCGTCCAGATGGGAAGGACTCGGCTATTACTAAAAGCTATAGCTAGCCATACGTTTTACATATAACATGCAATCTATTCAATCGTGATATATTCAATAGATTATAGCGTTGAAGGAGAGACATCTATGATTCCATTTCGTAATGATCATGTAGGCAGCTTTTTACGTCCTGCCAACTTAACTCAGGCACGTGAGCAATATAAATCAGGCAATATCACATATGAACAATTAACGGCAGTGGAAGATAATGAGATCATCCGTATTATTGAGAAGCAGAAGCAGAATGGCATAGCAGCCGTAACGGACGGCGAGTTCCGCAGAAGCTGGTGGCATTTTGATTTTCTCGGCGGCTTGGATGGAGTAGAGTTATTCGAAGAAATAGCGGGACTGAAATTTCACAACATGGTAACTCGCAAAGGCGGTATTCGCATTGTCGGTAAAGTGGATTTCTCGACGCATCCGTTTATTCAGCATTTCGAGTTTTTGAAAAAGCACGCGGGTGACACAGTGGCAAAACAGACCATTCCTAGCCCGAATATGCTTCTGTATCGTGTGGAATACAATGACGAAATTTATAAGGACCGTGAATCGTTCCTTCAGGACACCATCACGGCCTATCAAAAAGCGATCCAAGCCTTCTATGATGCAGGATGCCGATACTTGCAATTAGATGATACAGCCTGGGCAGATCTGTTCTCTGAAGCAGGTCACGATAAGCTGCGTGCAAAAGGCTGGGATCCGGCAGAAGAGCTGAAAATTATGCAGCGGATGATTAACGAGTCTTTGGCTCATAAACCAGAGGATTTAGTGGTGACGATGCATATTTGCCGTGGTAATTATAAATCCAATTATTTCTCAACCGGCGGTTATGATTACGCTTCTGAAGTCATATTTGGAGGATTAAACGTGGACGGGCTGTTCCTGGAATTCGATGACGAGCGTTCAGGTGGATTCGAGCCATTAAAATATGTGAATCGTAAAGATTTAAAAGTCGTACTCGGCTTAATCACATCAAAATCAGGTGAATTAGAAGACAAGGAACGAATTAAAGCGCGGATTGCAGAGGCGGCGACCTATGTACCGCTTGAACAGCTATGTTTGAGCCCGCAATGCGGCTTCTCGTCTACAGAAGAAGGCAATATCTTAACAGAAGAACAACAATGGCGTAAACTTCGTTTCGTGAAAGAAATTGCCGACGAAGTTTGGAATTCATAGATCCATACAACGGAGGGATTGAACATGACAATTCAAGCGGACCAAGAGACGATTGTAGTTGAGAACTTCATTAAGGGTCAACGAGTAAAATCCATTTCCCAATCAGCAAAAGAGAATCCGGCAAACCCAACTGAAATAGTGGGCTATTTCCCGGTCACCACAAAAGAGCAAGCGGCTGAAGCGATTGAGGCGGCGGCAGAGGCTTTTACAGCATGGAAGCAGAGTGCAATTGACGAGCGCATTACTCGCATGCGCAAGGCGATTGAGAAAGTTAGAGCAGCGGAGAATGACATTGTCCAATTGCTGTCTAGAGAGCACGGCAAGCCGCTTTATGATGCCCATGGTGAAATGTATGTTGCATTGATGTGGATGGAATTTGCCTGTGATCAGGCCAAGTCGGTTCTACAGGAAGAAGTTAAAGACCATGAGACGGGTAAAACGATCATATCCCATGATCCCATTGGTGTGGTGGCGGCGATTAGCCCATGGAACTATCCCATTGCGCTGTCCACGATTAAGATCGCTCCCGCCTTACTTGCCGGCAACACAATTGTGCTGAAGCCAAGTCCATTTGCCCCACTGGCAGCAACCAAAGTGGCAGAGATCATTGCGGGTGAGTTTCCGGCTGGTGTGATCAACGTCGTTCATGGTGAATCCGATGTGGGTATTGAACTGACCTCGAACCCTCTTGTCGCCAAGATTGCCTTTACAGGCGGAACCGAAACAGCGAAGCATATTATGAAGGCTGCTTCGGAAACGATTAAGCATATGACGCTTGAGCTCGGCGGCAACGATGCGGCGATCTTCCTGGAAGGCTTTGATGTTAACGATGAGCGGGCCATGCGCCGAATTGTCGTTTCTAACTTTTTGACAACAGGCCAGATCTGCATGATTGCCAAACGTGTATATGTTCATCGTTCGATTTATGATGCCTTCGTGGACAAATATATAGAGGCCGCCAATCGCTGGATTCGAATCGGAGACCCATTTGATCCGAATACGACGGTCGGTCCGGTCAATAACCTGAAGCAGAAACAATATGTGGAGGGCCTGGTCGAAGATGCGAAGAAACGCGGAGCGAGAGTCATTCCTCTGGGACAAATTCTCGATCAGAAGCGGATTGATGAAGGCTACTACTTGCAGCCGACCCTTGTGCTCGATTGTGACTATCGTGATCCAATTGTGGTAGAGGAACAGTTCGGTCCTACGGTACCGATCCTGCCCTTTGACGATGAAGAGCAGGTTATTGCATTGCATAATGAGAGCATCTATGGACTCACGAGCTCTGTCTGGGGAAGAGAAGAAGATGCCATTCGGGTGGCACGCAGGCTCGAAGCAGGTACGACAATGATCAATACAGCTGCTGTGCAAGGGCTCGATGTAAGGTTCCCTTTTGGCGGCGTCAAACAATCCGGCGTTGGCCGCGAATATGGCGAGGAAGGCATCCTCACTTATACGGAAACACATGTCATCAACGTACCGAAGGCACTGGATCTCCCTTATATACCGGAATAGTCTTTATAACGTACATCCTCGATATAGTAAATGATTTTTTGAAGAGGCGCTCTAATGGGCGCCTTTTTCTTGGAATTAAAAGAAACCATATTGCAAATGCCCTGATTACCTCAGCAATTCTTGAAAGTCATTTAAGTAAGCGTACCGGTCCCAGGTCACTTATACTCTTGAATGCTAAAAACATCCCGAAAGTCGTTCATATGAAAATGATGCTGATAGACGAAGCGATCGACATCCAGAACGATATCCAAGTCGAGCTCCTTGCACATACGCTCCAGCGTATCATATAACAAGGCGATTTCTGCCTGTTCTAGCTTCTTCAGTTTGAAGTATCCAAGCGATACATGCGGCACATATGACCTGTATTCTGGAAAGATCTTCTCCATACGATTGTATAAATCGGTTAATATCTCGTAATCGTCCTTGGATGCGGGTACATATTTAATACTAATGACATCTTTGCCGCTGGTACTTACTCCAAGAGAACGCATCCGAATACGCTGCCCTCCGTATAGTGCGGCTATGCTCCGGAATTCTGCCGCAATGACTTCTTCAAGCTGAGCTAATTTCTCCTGAATCACCTGCTTGCCACCCGGTGTGTTATTGACATTGCTGAAGGAATGGATCGTTAAATGGAAGGTTTCAGGCTCGAGTTTCACGAGTTGATGCTCCAACACGCCAAGCAGCCGTTCCTGCGCGACCCGGCACTTTTGACGATCCGATTCAGATAATGTGATAACAGAGGTAGCACCGTAAAAATCGTTCATTTGTCCTTCTTGCGTAATTTTGGCTGATAAACTCTCCGAAACGACCCATTCCTCCGGTCTATTATTCATATCTTGATTCCATCGTCGTTGCAGATCGGAAGCGTATGTCTCATAGTTCATGAATGTTCACCTCATCTGAATTAATTCTTTGTAGATTATCATCGTTTGATTATGGCTTATCACATTTTTTGTAAAGAATGATCTCCATCGGGCATAAAAAAAACAGCGATTCTCCCATGGAGGATCGCTGTTCTATGTATTGTTCTATTTTGAGGCCAAGCGGTATTATTCTACCGAGTATTTAATCAAATTCCCAGAGACGCCCATCATTTTCTCATAGTTCCGAAATTTCCCAGATTAGACTGGAGACCTGAGAGACCTTCCCTGCATTCTCCACAGCAAGCTTGCTGTTCTCTAGAATCTGCTCGCTTGTGGCCTGTAGCTCCTCAGCATGTGCCGCTACGTGCTGTACCATATCGATAAGCTCGTTCGAGATGTGCTGGGTAATCGGAATATTGATCGTATCTACGGGGAAACCATAAACTTCTTCACTGATATGTACGAGACTCGGCTCGCATCCGTTAGTTAAGGCTTTAAAGTCCTGAAACTCAGGAATGAGCGGATCGCCAACACCTCCACCGGAAGAGCGAATCGTATTTGTGGCACAGGAGGGCTGACGATTGAGTATTTGAAGTACGGCTGTTTCATCCCCGCGCAATTTTCTTCGAAAGGGCATCTGGAAAGTATCTGCCGGCAAAGCGTAGAAATTTGGAGAAGCCCGGGACGACCCTTTTTTTATTCTGCTCCATCCCATGGATTCCGTGCTTCACTAGTGAATCTAGGCTCATGTTGGGAATAGGGCCGCTGCTGTGCATATCCGGTTGGAGACTGGTTTCCGCAACGAGAGGCGGGACAAGCTCCATCACATGAACGTTTCTTCCAGACTTCTTGAGCTGGATTCGCAGTGCGTTGGTGAACATATGCACTCCTGCCTTCGTAGCCGAGTAGACCGGATGAGCGGGCGAAGAGACGTAGGACAGACCGGAGCTTACAGTGACAATCATGGCTTCGTCCTGCCTGCTCAATTGAGGGAGTAAAGCTTCTGTCATCCAGATGGTCCCGTTTAAATTCGTATCCACCTCTGCGGTCGTTCGCTCCAAATCGAGGTTGTCGTCCATCAATTCGAATGCGCGCATAATACCAGCTGAGTTAAATAAGATCGAGGCTTCTGGGTAGCGGTCACGTATGAATGCAGCCATTTCACGAACGGAGTTTGCATTAGAGACGTCACCTTGCAGTCCGATGAGCCCCTTATGTTTACTGGTAACTTGATCAAGGGTTGCCTGATTCCGACCGATGACAATGACTCTATTGCCGCGATTCATAAACTCTAAGGCGAAGGCAAGACCAATACCGGAAGTACCGCCTGTCACAATAATGGTACGCTTAGAAAGCTTCATCCAATGATTCTCCTTTTCAAGTTACATTTTTTTAATTTTGTAACAACCAAGCAAACTAAGCATACAATGCCGAGTTACAAAAATCAATAGTTGTAACCTCTATTGCCAATCTGTATAATACAATTATGAAAAATTTAAGCAGAGAACTCATTTTACAAACCGCACATCGAATGGTCGTTGAATACGGCATGGAGAAAGTGAATCTGTCCAAGGTTGGATCTGAGCTGGGGACCACGCACGCCGCGATCTACAAGTATTTCTCGGGCAAGGAAGAGCTGTGGACCGAGCTTGCATTATCCTGGCTGGACCATGAACTGGCGGGGCTGTTCCCATTCAATACGGACAAGTACTCATCTACGAAGGACATCGTGCACGACTGGTTATGGGAATTAAGTCATTCGAAATATGAAGCTTATATGCGTGAGACAGAAATGTTTAAGCTATATACGGCTTATATCGATGGGAATCCTAAGGTGCTCGTTCGGCACATTGGCGATTTATTGGGCAGTCTGAAGGCAGCGAGCGGCATAGAAGACGTTCAGCAGCTGCAGGCTATTTTGCTGGCGTTCTCTTATTTCTCCGCACCGGCTTATGCAGATAATTGGCTGAGGATTGACTTCAGAGCAGAGTTTGAATCAGTTTGGAAGCTGATTGAAGCGGGGATTATGGCATAGCGGAACTGCACATATCCTGTAAGATACAACAGTATAGACAAAATTAAAGAGCCATCCTGTACCGGATGGCTCTTTCGCAAGTGTTAATGGCAATCTTATCAATGAATCCGAAGGGAATAATCTGGTTTACATCAGTTTCATAATTGGTGGTGACTTAGAAGGGGAGCTCTACCTCCCATTTGCCAGGTCAGAAATAGAATGCGCACTTAAAACTTCTTTTATTTTTTGCTGCGATTCTAGGATGATGTCTAAGATGAACTGATCCATGTTATCAATTTCACTCACGACATCATTGGAATGTGCGTCCTTTGCTATTGCAACATATATATCATATAAGGTGGTTTCCTCAGGGTTGACTAGGAGTCTATATCCACCATAACGTCCTCCAAATCCTTCGACAATGTGTTCGCGCATTAATTTAGCCATCACTTTTCGAATAAAGCTGGATTCGATGCCTAATATCTCAGTTAATGCATTGCTTGTGACTAAATCGTCTTTATCTGCTAATATCGCTAATGACTTAATGGCTACGATGAAGTTTGTTTTACCTAAGTAGCTCAATTGTAAGAGGCTGTCCATGATTTCACTTCCTATCTCATTCATTTTAGCAATGTATCAAAGTAAATTAAAGAAAAATCAATTGACGTAAGGTGCTGCGATTTGTTAAGTTTTAATTGTGAAATTATATCACAATTAAAACTGGGGAGGTTACATCATGGCTCGTTTAGAGAATAAAGTTGCTATTATTACAGGGGCTGCTTCAGGAATGGGATTAGCGGCTCTAGAATTATTCACAAAAGAAGGAGCAAAAGTGGTTGCGACGGACATCGCGTTCGATCAATTGAAAGAAGTGACAGCATCCATAGAGGGTGAGATTTTATGTGCCCAATTAGATGTTACTTCGGAAGAACAATGGAAAAGTGTAATGGTTGAAGCAAAAGAAGCCTTCGGGAAAATAGATATTCTGATTAACAATGCGGGTGTATCGTTCCATAAAACACTTTTAGAAGAGACATTAGATGGCTGGAATCGTTCCATTAACTTAAATTTAACGTCTGTATTCTTAGGAATGCAATCTGTCATTCCATATATGCAGGATAACGGTGGAGGGTCAATTGTTAACTGTGTGTCATTATCCGCAATTATCGGCAGCGCAGATAATGGAGCTGCTGCTTATGCTGCGGCAAAAGGCGGCGTAAGAGCATTATCCAAGCATGCCGCCATTAACTTTGCACAAGATAATATTCGTGTGAATTCTATCTATCCTGGTGCAATCTTAACAGGTGCAGCCCAGCGTCATGGGGTAACATCGCGTGAAGTATTAGGAAAAGCATTTGAAGGTACAATTCCTTTACCGCCATTTGCTGGGGAAGCGCTGGATATTGCGAATGGCTATTTATATTTAGCATCAGATGAATCCAAATTTGTTACGGGTGAAGAGCTAATCATTGATGGTGGCTGGAGTTCCAAGTAGAGACGAATTTATAAACGGTGTATACCTGCAAAAAAGATGAGAGTTTTCTACATCGAAAAGATCTCATCTTTTTTGTGTCGTAATCATTTTCTTCCGAAAAATACGGCAAAATCCAAATGCTTATACATACAATCTACATCTTGGAATCCCGCTTGCTCCATCCACAGGATCTGATCCACTAGTTTTGCATTGATATCCAGTTTTCTTCTCTCTATGGATGCGTCGATCGCTTCCTTGCTGAGTCCACTTTCGTTAATACGCTCCAGCCAGCGTCGTCTGAACAATTCATCGTTTTGCGGAGTATTACCTGCTACTTGATCTGCATTTACAAAAATCCCGCCGTCATTTAATAGCCGATGTATTGTAGAGAATAATTGCCTTTTGGCGGTGTGAGTCAAATGATGTATCGATAACGAAGAGATGACGATGTCATAGTTTTGAGAGAATTTGAGGCTCGAATAGTCCCCAACCACATAGTGGATATTTTCTTTCTGGTGAAATCTCTTCCGTGCGCCCTCCAACATTTTTTCGCTTAAATCCACCAGTGTAATCTGTGAGTTAGGGTACTTTTGGCAGACCATGCTAGAAAATAACCCGGTACCTGCACCAAGATCAAGGATCTTTGGAGAGTCACTGCGGCTTTCAACCAAGGATAGAGCCATCCCATAAAAATCCTCGAAACAAGGGATAAGATGTTTTCTCTCCCGATCATAGTCACGGGCAACGGCATCAAAAAGCTTCTTCACGGATAATTCCATAACACGACCTCCTCAAACGATTTACTTCATTGTAGCGAGTAACGTTATAATTGGTGAAATATATAAATCGTATAAAGGCCATAGGAAATCACTATAACTAACAGATTGTTATCATAATCGTAGGATATTGGGAGGATTGCAGATGAAAGTAACGACCAAGATGATTGACAAGCAGCTTCGCTTCAGAGGAAGGTTGATTGACAGGCTGATGAGATCGAAGGATGAAGACAGCTGGAGAAGAGCCATGCACAAGTCGAAGAAGCGTTCGGATCGGTCCATTGGCAAAAATATTGAGGGATTAGATTGCCGTGAAGAGTGGATAACGAGACGGGATGGCTCGAAGCTGCGAATCCGAATCTATAAACCGCTGGATCACTCAAGTCCTCTTCCTGGTGTGCTGTGGATTCACGGAGGCGGCTATGCAATGGGTAATCCAGAGTTGTTCGGGCAAGCATACGGGCGGCTGATTCATGCCAGTCCTTGTGTTGTAGTGGCGCCGGATTATCGCCTGTCCATTGAAGCCCCGTACCCGGCTGCTCTAGATGACTGTTATGACACGCTTCTATGGCTCAAGCTCAACGCTGAAGAGCTCGGCATCAGAAGCAACCAGCTTATGGTTGGCGGAGAGAGCGCAGGAGGTGGTCTGACGGCAGCACTTTCGCTGTATGCAAGAGACCGGGGAGAGGTCAGTATCGCCTTCCAAATGCCGCTATACCCTATGCTTGATGATCGAATGGACAAGGAATCGGCTGAAGCGAACAATGCGCCAATCTGGAATTCGGACTACAATCGATGGGCATGGAAGCTGTATCTTGGCAATCTCTATGAGGGAGATGTACCGGAATACGCGGCCGCTGCAAGAGCGCGTGATTACAGTCATCTGCCGCCAACGGTTACTTTTGTCGGAGATATCGAACCATTCCGTGATGAAACGATTCAGTACGTGGAGGACCTGCGGAAGGCGGGCGTACCTGTCGAGTTTACATTGTTTAAAGGCTGCTATCACGGCTTCGACATCATTAACGCCAATGCAGAGGTAAGTAAGCAGGCCGTGTCTTTTTACCTGAATGCATATAAGCATGCGGTAGCGCATTATTTTGCAGAGCAGCCGAAGTCTGGCTAATCCTCAATCATAAAGAGCTGTCCCCGAAAAGTCATTCATTCGTTATGACTTGAAGGACAGCTTTTTGGAGTTGCATCACATCTCTTTGTAGTACTTGAAGCGGTAATAACTGTTACTCACAAGGATAATCAGATACGCAAATATCAATAGCAGTAATATGATTAAATCTATACCCATCAAGGATAGGGCTAAGATTAGCGCTCCAAATACAAAGGTCATCATATCGTACGCTTTTGCTTTTGCCCGGTTGGCGATCGCCAGATTGCGCTCATCGTTCTGGTCAATCTCAAGCTGCTTAGCAGCGGCGGGTGCCCGCTTCATTGCATGTTGGAGGATGACTTCTCCTATACCGTGACCAAAAAGAACACAGCCCACTCCTACACAAATATAAGGCAATGCTCGCAGCATACCTTCTGGATCTTCAAATGCTTTGATGAAGTACAGACCGCCTGCGAGCATCCCTATGCCTAAGACGGTAAAAATATAAGACGAAACCAATTTATTCATGCCTTCTCATCCTCCTCATAAATGAAAATTTCTTCGATATGCATACCGAAATAACGAGCAATCTTGAACGCTAACAGAATCGATGGGTTATAACGGCCGTTCTCCAGAGAACCAATCGTTTGCCGTGATACTTCAAGAGCTGCTGCTAATTCCTCTTGCTTAATTCCGCGCTGCTTGCGGATTTCTTCTAAACGGTTATTCATGTGTTTGCCCTCCATATGGAAAGTCAGCTTTACATATGGAGAGTATATCGTACAAGGCGAGCAATGTAAAGCGTGCTTTCCATTATGATTGAGGTACAGTTACCTATCCGCCACATTCCTGAGTTTTATTCCTGAGTCTTATCATTTAAGAGAGCATCTCGAGAGAGGTGCTCTTTTGAATTACAGCAAGATGTGAGAAGTAAAAGAAATCGGAGGGTGTTACGTTGTAGCTGTTGGTAGTCAACGACATCAGAATTCGAATGGAGGTAAAAAAACATGAGTAACAAGCACAACAAAAAGAAAATGAACCGAGGCCTGACAGCTAAGGGCATTTTCCGCGTGGCGGGCTTATCAGCAGTGGTGGCAGGACTTCTATACATCGTCATTCAGTTCATTCACCCGCCGGATGATCTGTCTTCTGTGAACTCCAGTTCTTGGGTCATGGTTGCATGCTTAACTCTTGTCATGTCTCTCTCCAGCCTGATCGGAATGACAGGGGTTTACATGAGGCAGGTAAAAGAAGCGGGGTGGCTTGGTCTGATCGGTATTCTGCTGTTCGGTCTATTTTGGCTCATATCATTCGCCTTCAGCTTCATCGAAGCCTTTGTTATGCCGCTGCTTACAGCGGATGCCGGAACATTTGTAGAAGGGATGTTGGGTATATTTGATGGAACGGAGAGTACGGCTCATCTCGGAATTTTTCCGGCACTAGCCGGTTTAGCGGGCGGCATGTATATACTGGGTGGACTGCTGCTTGGCATCGCCATATTTCGGGCCAGAGTTCTGCCGCGCATGGCAGGTATTTTGCTTGCTTGTGCTTCCGCAGCGACCCTCGCCACTTCAATCATCCCTCACCCGCTGGACCGAATGATGGCATTGCCCATGGGAGTAGCCCTGATATGGCTGGGATATGCGCTCTATGTCCAGTCTAACATTCTGAATCGGCAGGAAGCTTTTTGATGGGGGCATAGATGTGGTAGCTCGAATCGAGATTGTGGACGTCATCAAATACTTGTACGAGTTCGATATCGGATTGCTCAGCTTCTTGTCTGGAGATCTTTAGAAATCTGGCATAGTCCGTTTCGAGCACACTACCAATCTCAAGCAGGTCTCCGAAGTACTTGAACCGGGCACAAAAAATCTGAGGTACATTGACCGTAAAATAAAAGGGCTTATTGATTTGAATATCGCACGGAATTCCAAACAGAACCTTGAACTGGGTGGAGTTAGGCTGGCAGTTAGAGTAAATGACATAGCAGGGGCCACTTATGCTCTCATTAATCTGACTTAATAATAGCCCGGCATGCTCACGAATTCGCTCTTTATAATCGGCTATGGCTAAATCTACCTCAAAGGCAATGCCGCTGAGCTGGATCGCATCTAATTCGATGAGGGTAAAGTCGGTAACGATATCACCGTTGATGTTTTTAATGGGTCTTTTGACAACTGCAGGGACAGGAGTTGGTGAAATTGGTTGAGTTCCTGCTCTCAGTGAGCGGGGAGCTACACCGTAATGACGTTTGAAAGCACGGGTAAAGGAGGCTTGGGAACCAAAGCTGAGCTCGTAAGCGATGTCCGTTAGAGACATGTTATGGTTTTGTATCAACGTAACAGAGGTATTCAATCTTCTGGATAAAATGTATTGATTTAACGAACAGCCCATCATTGCAGAGAACAGCCTGTGGAAGTAGTACTTTGATATGTTCAAGGAGGCTGCAACAGATTCCACGGACAAATGCTCATGCAGATGTCCCTCGATATAAATTAACGCCCTTTCTACTGCCTCATAATGGTCCATGAATAGCTCCTTTGCTCAGGTGTTCTTTGATCATTTTGTAGTAAGTATAACGTAGCCGGAGGGATACACACCATCCTTTTAATTGATTCAAATAACTTCCAATTTGGACGTTCGATCTGCTCAAATATGGCCGAATACAACTTCTAAGGGAGTATTTATGAGAGTTAGCAGGTTCAACAGCCCTTAGCTTGGTTAAGAGGTGTTTAATTCGCTTGAGGCGTGAATATCGCATGTGTCTCATGTAATTATTATTGTTACACTAATAAAGTGCCTCGAAAAAGAACGATTCTGCATGTCCACTTCAAGGATTGGTTGGTATCCTCAGGAACGCTTCTTACTTACTTGGGTTCAGCATTTCTATAATGTTTTCAATCGCAAAAAAACCCACCGCGACAAAATCAAAGATGGGGAGTTGTATGTTTGATATGAAGAAGGCTTCAACTGTTTTTTATGCTTCAATTGCAATACTGGTAGTTCTAATTCTAATGGGAATACTGATGCCTGCATCGCTGGAGAGCATCACGACCACCGCACAAAATTTTATCACAGATAAATTCGGCTGGTACTATCTAGGAATCGTTACTGTGTTTGTGGGCGTGTGCATATATTTGCTGGTCAGTCCAGTCGGTCAAATCAAGCTTGGCAAGCAGGAGGATAAGCCGGAATTCTCACGCCCGACCTGGCTTGCTATGTTATTTAGTGCGGGAGTCGGCATCGGCTTGATCTTCTACGGCACGGCAGAACCGATAAGCCATTATGCGGTTAGCTCGCCTACAGGCCAGCTTGGCACAGATCAAGGCATCAAAGACGCCATGCGGTTTACCTTTTTCCACTGGGGTATTCATGCCTGGGCGATTTATGGCTGTGTTGCCCTCGTCATTGCTTACTTTACCTTCAGAAAAGGCGAGCTCAGCTTAATCAGCCGTACATTAAGGCCCCTCATTGGTAAACATGCCGATGGAATCGTGGGTAAGATCATTGATGTGATCGCTGTAATTTCCACCGTCATCGGTGTTGCAACGACATTGGGCTTTGGTGCAACACAAATCAATGGGGGACTCTCCTATTTGTTCGGGACACCGAGCAATAATATGATTCAGACGATCATTATCGTCGTTCTGACGATTCTGTTTATGCTATCTGCGCTTACAGGTATTAGCAAAGGGATTAAGATCCTTAGTAATTTAAATATGGGACTGACATTCGTCCTCTTTCTAATCGTGTTCTTCTTGGGATCGACTGTATTCACCTTGAATCTGCTCATGGATACCATCGGAGGTTATTTACAGAACTTCATCAACATGAGCTTTCGAATTGCTCCGCTCAATGAAGATGCGAGAAGCTGGATTAATGGCTGGACGATTTTTTACTGGGCTTGGTGGATTGCTTGGTCTCCATTCGTTGGTGTGTTTATCGCCAGAGTATCCAAGGGCAGAACCATTCGTGAGTTTGTTATTTACGTTCTGCTTGTGCCTTCCCTTATTGGCTTCATATGGTTTACGACCTTTGGCAGCGCAGCGATTATAACCGAAGTGTCCGGGGCGTTGTCGATCTCTTCCTTAACAGCGGAAGAATCTCTATTTGGTGTCCTAGAAGGCTTCCCATTCAGCATGGCGCTGTCCATTCTCGCTATTCTTATTATTGTCACGTTCTTTGTGACATCGGCTGATTCAGGCACCTTTGTTCTCGGTATGATGACAACGAACGGTTCCCAGAATCCGAGTGCGCAAATTAAAGTGGTATGGGGGATCTTTCTCGCCATTACTGCGCTCGCATTGCTCTATTCCGGAGGACTGCAGGCGCTTCAGAACACAATGATTATAGCCGCACTTCCATTCTCCATCGTTATGGGCTTAATGGTTATCAGCTTCCTTAAATCGCTGAATCAAGAGGCCAGAGAACTGGGAATTGGACAGATCAGAAGCAATAAGAAGCTGACAACAACAAATCAATCGACATAGCATTCTATAGAACGATCTTCTAAGGTTTCGCAAAAATAATGCAGAACGTACAAAAGGCACCCGCTCGGGTGCCTTTTGTACGTTGTGTATATAATTCTTATACGAATTCTGATACAAGCTCTAAACGTCTTGGAATTCTCTAGTCAAGGCTGCATTCACATGATATCGTCCCTTCGGCACGATCAGCGGAGAACCGGATACAGGATCTTCAATGACGGTGCAATCCAGTTCAAATACATCCTTGATCAGTTCACTCGTAATGACCTCCGCTGGCCGTCCCTCAGCGATGAGCTCTCCCTTGCGAATGGCATAGATATAATCCGCATATCGTGCAGACAAATTGATGTCATGAAGAACCATCACAATGGTTGTCCCGTGCTTCCGGTTAAGATCGGTAAGCAGATCGAGAATCTCTACCTGATAGGTGATATCGAGAAAGGTTGTCGGCTCGTCCAGAAAAAGAATGTCCGTCTGCTGAGCGAGTGCCATCGCAATCCAAACACGTTGTCTTTGACCGCCGGACAGCTCATCTATGCTGCGGTTGGCAAGCTCCGTAATCTTCATGATCTCCATCGCTTCTGCTACGGCTTCCGTATCCTTCTTCGTCCATCCTCCAAGAAGGGACTGATGGGGGAATCTGCCTCGGCCGATCAGATCGGCGACAGAAATTCCTTCAGGGACGATAGGGGACTGCGGCAGCAGTCCTAGTATACGCGCCAAAGCCTTAGGAGGAATCTTACTGATCGACTTCCCGTCCAGGGTCACTTCACCAGCTTCCGGCTTGATTAGCTTGGCGAGCGTTTTGAGCAGTGTCGATTTACCACAGGCATTAGCCCCGATAATGACACTAATCTGATTACTGGGAATGATCAGGTTGATATTCTCAATAATCGTTCGCTGCTCATAACCTGCTGCCAATTGATCTGCTTGAAATACGTGAGTCGGTTTCATTAAAAATCTCCCTTTCGATTCATTCGGATGAGCAGATAGATCAGATAAGGCGCTCCGAGGATTCCAGTGATGACGCCCACAGGGAATCTAGTCTCAAAAGCAAACTGTCCGATTAAATCTGCTGCCAGAACCAAGATAACTCCGACAAGACCGGCAGGAATGACAGTAGAGTAACCTGCACCGACAAGTCTTTTGGCAATCGGTCCAGCCAGAAAAGCGACGAAGGCAATAGGGCCTGTAGTGGCGGTAGCGACCGCAATCATACAGACGGTGCCGATAATCAGCGCTATTCGCGTTCTATCCGTATGGATACCGAGAGAAGTAGCTGCCTGCTCGCCAAGCTCTAGCAGGCTCAGATGTCTGCCTAACAAGACAACGATCGGTGTACATACAAGTACCGTAATGATTAGTGGCGGAAGCTCGTCCATCTGGGCGCCGTTAAGTGTACCGCTTAGCCAGCGGTACGCAGAACCGATGTCATGCTCGGAGCTGATCCGCAGCATATAAGATATAACGGAGCCGAGCATAGCATCAAGACCAATACCGACGAGAATTAAACGCCCGAATGAGAAGGACTTTTTATGAGATAACAGATAGAGAAGCATGACCGTAGCCAGACCGGCGATGACAGAGGCAATAAAGATAACCGCTTCACTCGTATGAAGAATGAGGATACAGTATACAGCCGCTGCACTTGAGCCTGAGGTAATGCCGAGTACGTTCGGATTCGCAAGCGGATTGCGAAGCATGGTCTGGAAGACGCTTCCGGCTAGACCGAAGGCAAATCCAGCGAACAAGCCTGCCAGCATCCTCGGCAGCCGGATCGTCTCAATCGCGAATGTCGCACCCTTGATATCCTCACCCGACAGTACGCGTGCAATCACATCCACCGGATAGATCGTATTCCCAAAATAGAGCATCAGGACGCACAGCACAAAAGCAATCGCAGCAAGTGTTGTCGTTACCAGCACATATTGGCGGCGTCTCTGACGTCGGCCGGATACAATTAAATTGATCGTATTATTCATCATAAGGCACGCACTTTCGATCTCATCGCTAGTATGATTAGAATTGGAGCACCGACGAAGGCAGTAACGATACCTACTTCAAGCTCACCGGGTCTTCCCAGGATTCTTCCAATAACGTCGGATCCGGTTAATACGATCGCTCCTGTCAGCGCAGACATGGGAATGAGATAACGCTGGTCAGGTCCGATCATCAAACGGATTAGATGTGTCGCCAGAAGTCCAACGAAGGCAATCGGCCCCGCAAGTGCCGTTACTGTACCACATAGAATAACCGCAGCGAACGACGCAATAAGACGCAGAACTCCGGTCCGAACACCCAGGCCGGTTGCTGCTTCATCCCCTAGTGCCAGCGCATTCAGTGCAGGAGCCGTAAATATGGCGATTAGAAAACTGATGAGTAGAAAAGGAAAGAAGATCCCGATATCGCTCCAATTTGCTCCCCCGACGCTTCCCACCTGCCAGTAGCGAACCTGATCCATCACATTCGAGCGTGGAATCATAATGGCGCTTACTAGTGAAGAAAGGGCGGCACTAGTAGCCGCCCCCGCTAACACGAGTTTAACAGGTGTAGGTCCGCCTCGTCCAAGCGAGCCGATCCCCATGACAAACATCGCAGTAACCGCCGCGCCGATACAGGCCATCACGATAAATTCATTAGGCGAGCCAATATTCAGGAATGCAATTCCGGCAACAACAAACAAGGATGCACCGGTATTTACACCGAGAATACTTGGATCGGCAATCGGATTGCGCGTGACCGCCTGCATGAGGGCACCGGCAATACCTAGTGCCCCTCCGCATAAGAGACTGAACACGGTTCGGGTAATTCGCTGCGCAATGACGTTGGCATCATAGGACTCGCTGCTCGGATGGAACAACGCGTCCATTAATTCTTTAAGTCCGATGACTCTTGAACCGAATGCAAGTGACGCCACTACGCAAATACCGAGAACAATTACGCTAAGAATCAGGACCATGGCAAAATGCTTCGGTGCGGGCGAATTCTGCCGCTTGTCTGTTAATGTCGCTGGATTATTCATTGACTTTCTTAGCAGATGCATCGATCAATTCCAAATATTCATCAATCGTACTTGCGATTGAAAGTGGATTTGGGTTACCTGCAGCTGCAAGCGGTGTGTTGTCTCCGATCACGACAACCGAACCTCTTTCAATAGCTGGGACTTTGCCAAGGAGTGGATCTGCTTGGAGCGCACTAAGCAAATTCTCGTCTCCATAGGTAACGATAATGTCCGTATCTTTAAGCGCATCCGCATTCTCTGCACTTAGCTGCAAATAGAAGCTGTCTTCCGACACTAGACTTGCAAGTCCTTCCGGGAACGTCATGCCAAGCTCCATCAGGAAGTCTCCGCGAGGGTCACCTGGCGCGTATACCGAGAGCTGTGACAGGTCGGTTGGAGTAATATATACGAAGGCAGCTGTCTTCCCTTGAATATCTGCAAACGCGGATGATTTCTCCTTGATCAGGTTCTCTGTGTCCTCGATGAGCTTCTCGCCTTCTGCCTGCATACCCATTCCCATTGCGTTATACAGAACTTGATCCTGCCAAGTGGTTACCCATGCTGTCTCTTGGTAAGGAATAACCGGAGCAATTTGGCTCAGTGTATCATAATCTTCTTGAGTAATACCCGAGTAAGTAGCGAGAATGACATCAGGAGCGGAGTCAGAGATCGCTTCAAAGTCCAGTCCGTCCGTATCATGGTAGACATTCGGATCCGTTACACCAAGTTCATCCAGCTTCTCCTTCGTCCAAGGCAGCAGTCCGCTGTCGTCTTGTACACCGTAGTTCGCTGCAGAGAAGCCAACAGGTACAACGCCAAGGGCAAGTGCAACATCATGGTTTCCCCATTGGATGGTAGCTACACGTTCAGGCTTGCTCTCAATCGTTGTTTCGCCAAAAGCATGCTTAATTGTGATGGGATACTGGGTAGCATCTGCATCCTCTTCGGTTACCGGTGTTTCCGTCTGAGGTGCTTCTGCCGTTGAAGAGTTCGCAGGAGCTTCATTCGCAGTTGAAGTTGAATCGGACTCCTGGGCTCCGCAGCCCACAAGTGCAATCGCGAGTATTGCCGATACCGTGATTGTTTTTAGAGAATATTTCTGAATGTCTTTCATAATACATACCCTGCCTTTTTGAATTTATATTTTTTTAGGGTGAGTCAGTTTAGAACTTAGAACTTAGAACTTAGAACTATTCCACCTTGCTGATTGCTTCTGAGATGAGATCCAGGTAATCATCAATCGTATAAGCGATGGACAGAGGATTCGGATTGCCGGAAGCCGCTAGAGGCGTGCCGTTACCGATAAATACAACGGAGCCTCTCTCGATGGCAGGAATTTTGCCAAGCAGCGGATCTGCTTTGACAGCTTCATACAAGTCCTCGCCGCCATATCCAACAAGGATATCTGCATCGTTCAGTACATCAGCATTCTCCGCACTTAGGCTCAGGGAGTAGCTGGTTTTGTCTTCAATCTGTGATGTTACGCTCTCAGGGTATTCCATTCCAAGCTCGATCAGGAACTCACCGCGTGGATCTGTAGGTGTATACACATGCATTTTGGACATATCGTCCGCTGAGAAGTTAACCCAGACGACTTTCTTGCCTTGCATTTCAGGGTGTTCACTTGCTTTTTCTTTAATCAGATTCTCGGTATCCTTAATAAGCTGCTCGCCTTCTTCCTTCATGCCCATGCCTGTTGCGTTATACTCCACTTGCTCACGCCATGTTGTAAGCCATGGAGCTGTCGGATAGGCGACAACCGGAGCAATTTGACTGAGAAGGTCATAGTCTTCCTGCGTGATACCAGAGTAGGCTGCAAGAATGACATCAGGATCAGAGTCGGATATGGCCTCGAAATCCAGTCCATCCGTATCCTGGTATACATTAGGCT
This sequence comes from Paenibacillus urinalis, assembly GCF_028747985.1. Taxonomy (NCBI): domain Bacteria; kingdom Bacillati; phylum Bacillota; class Bacilli; order Caryophanales; family Paenibacillaceae; genus Paenibacillus; species Paenibacillus urinalis. The sequence goes on along the minus strand of NZ_CP118108.1, from coordinate 5,327,604 downwards.
GATCTACACCAAGCTCTTTCAGCTTCTCAGCTGTCCAAGGCAGCAGTCCACTGTCATCCTCAACGCCGTAATTGGCCGCAGAGAATCCTACAGGTACAACGCCGAGGGCAAGAACAACATCATGGTTCGCCCATTGGACTGTAGCTACACGTTCCGGCTTGCTCTCAATAACGGTTTCGCCAAAAGCATGCTTGATGGTGATTGGATATTCAGATGCTTCACTCTCTGTAACCGGTGTTTCCGTCTGAGGTGCTTCCGTAGTTGTAGAAGTGGCAGGTGCTTCCGTTGAAGTAGAAGTAGATTCTGACTGCTGGGCTCCACAACCGACAAGAGCAATGGCGAGCATTGCAGATATGATTACTGTTTTTAAAGAGAATTTCTGGTTTCCGTTCATTTACAAACCCTTCCTTTTTCTATTTATATTTTTAATGCGTTGCTAACACTGGGTAGGATACCGACAGAGGATGTTATGTATGATAATGATTATCAATATCGTAAAACATATAATCCATTTACCGTATTGTCAATAAAAATCTACTACATTTCTACTAATTAGGTAGAGATTTTGGTTCAAAGAGCAGGAATATTTAAGTTTCAGCCATCGGATTTCTCGGATTTTACACTTTTTAAACCGATTTAGATCGTTTATAATTGTCTGAGAACAAACACGGAATATTCTACAAAACATGGCACCGGATATGATATGGTAATAGCAGAAGATGTTAGTTCCAAGGTGACGCCCTTGCTGATTGCGACATTTATAGCAGAGCGCTGCCCTTTTTTTACAAATATAGGCGATGAGGAAGGGTTTCAATGAGTGACATACGGATGAATACAGACGTGATCTTGATTGGTGCCGGAGTCATGAGCGCTACCTTGGGTTCATTACTCAAAGAGCTGGCACCTGAATGGAAAATCAAAGTGTTTGAGAAGCTAGGAAGCGCAGGAGAGGAAAGCTCTAATGAATGGAACAATGCCGGCACAGGACATGCTGCTCTGTGCGAGCTCAACTATACTTCCGAGAAGCCTGACGGATCTATAGACATTAGCAAAGCGACGAAAATCAACGAACAATTTCAGCTATCTAAACAGTTCTGGTCTTATCTGGTCAAAAGCAACTTAATTCGTAATCCGCAGAAATTTATTATGCCCATCCCGCATATGAGTCTGGTACAAGGGGAGAAAAACGTATCTTATCTGAAGAATCGTTTTAAAGCGCTCTCACAGCATCCGTTATTCCAAGGGATGGAGTTCTCTGATGACCCTGTACAGTTAAAGAAATGGGTACCGCTTATTATGGAAGGACGCACATCCAATGAACCGATCGCAGCGACCAAAATTGACTCGGGGACAGATGTCAACTTTGGCGCTTTGACGCGCATGTTGTTTGATCACCTGAAGAGACAGGGTGTTGAGGTCCATTACAAGCACAGCGTAAAGGACTTGAAACGAACGAGTGACGGTCTGTGGCAAGTGAAGGTTCATAATCTAGACAGCAACAAAACAGAGCACCACACCGCGAAATTCGTATTTATTGGCGGCGGGGGCGGAAGCCTGCCGTTGCTGCAGAAGACAGGGATTCCTGAATCCAAGCATATTGGCGGATTCCCGGTCAGCGGACTGTTCATGGTGTGTAACAACCCGGAAGTGGTGGAGAAGCACCATGCCAAAGTATACGGCAAAGCTAAGCTTGGAGCCCCACCCATGTCTGTTCCGCATCTGGATACAAGATACATTGACGGCAAGAAGTCCTTGCTGTTTGGTCCGTTTGCGGGCTTTACACCGAAATTTTTGAAGACGGGGTCCTATTTCGATCTGATTGGTTCCGTCAAACCGAACAATATCCTGACGATGCTCTCGGCAGGTGTGAAGGAAATGGCGCTTACCAAATACTTGATTCAGCAGGTTATGCTGTCCAACGAGAAGCGGATGGAGGAGCTGCGCGAGTTCATTCCGAATGCGAAGACCGAGGACTGGGGAATTGTGGTGGCCGGTCAGCGTGTACAGGTCATCAAGGATACAGAGACCGGCGGCAGAGGAACACTCCAATTCGGAACAGAGGTGGTCAGTGCCTCGGACGGCTCCGTTGCTGCGCTGCTTGGGGCATCACCTGGCGCTTCCACGGCGGTGCATGTCATGCTGGAGGTATTAGAGAAGTGCTTCCCGCAGCAGATGAAGGGCTGGGAGCCGAAGATCAAGGAGATGATTCCTTCCTATGGCGTTTCGCTGGTAGAGAATCGTGCGATGCTCCAAGAGATCTCTACATCAACGTCCAAGCTATTAGGTCTTGGCAGTATCGAGCAGGCGCCTATCAAACCGTCTCCTATGAAGCTTAATGGAAGCATGTAGCTGCTGCTGTGCAGTATTCGGAATGTCTGTTTTATCATAACAATATAATATAGAGGCCTTGGATCCGAGTCTGGATTCAGGGCCTCTTGCATTGAGAGATCAAATGGTTCTAATCCACATTAATATGGAAAATGGTTTGATAAAAGACAGCTATTAAAATATAATTGACCCATACTTAGAATGATAATCGTTATCAATTGTCATGATAAGAATACTTTTAACACGAGGAATACATATGAGACTATGGATGTTAATAGCGGCAGCCGTAGTCCTGTCTTTTGTTTCGCTGTTTATTGGTGCGATTGATATTAACATCTTTGACTTGTTCAACGGTAATGCGGATAAGATGCACATTTTCCTTATCAGTCGGGTACCCCGTTTAATGGCAATCATACTGGCAGGCATCGGCATGAGTATCGCGGGATTGATTATGCAATCCTTAAGTCGCAACAAATTTGTATCACCCACAACAGCAGGCACGCTTGACGCAGCGAAGCTGGGAATCCTGATATCAATGCTCTTTTTTGCGAATGTAAGCTATACGTGGCAGGTCATTTTCTGCTTCGTCTTTGCACTTGCAGGTACTCTGGTATTTATGAGAATTCTGGATCGAATTAAGTTTAAGGATGTTATCTTCGTACCGCTTATCGGGATTATGTACGGTAATATTCTGTCGTCGATCACAACCTTTTTCGCTTACGAAGGTGATTTGCTTCAGAATATCTCTTCATGGCTGATGGGCAGCTTCACCCTTGTTATTGCAGGGCGTTATGAGCTCTTATATCTGAGTGTTCCAGCTGTTATTCTGGCGTATTTATATGCCAACAAATTTACGGTTGCAGGAATGGGCGAGGATTTTGCCAAGAATCTGGGTCTGAGCTACAAAACAGTGCTGAATATAGGACTTATCTTAGTTGCGATTATTGCTACAACTGTTGTGCTGACCGTTGGTGTTATACCGTTCTTGGGACTTATTGTTCCTAACATTGTGTCACTGTATCTGGGGGATAATCTGCGCAAAACCATTCCGCATACCGCAGCACTTGGTGTAGTATTCCTGTTGGCTTGTGATATTGTGGGGCGCATTGTAATTCATCCTTTTGAAATTCCAGTTAACGTAACGGTAGCGGTAATTGGCAGTGCGATCTTCTTATTTATGTTGTTTAGGGGGAGAGCATATGCAAAAAAATAGCACAAAGTTAATTCTACTAGGGGTTGTTGGGCTTGCATGTATTCTGCTCTATGCCTTCTATGACATAAAAGGCGGGTTTGATTATGCCTTCCCAAGACGCATGGTTCGCATCGGGGCAATGGTTGTAACAGGTATTGCTATCGCATATTCCACCGTTGTATTCCAGACCATTACACATAATCGGATTCTGACGCCATCTGTTATGGGATTGGACTCTATGTATGAGGTCGTGCAGACCATAATATATTTCTTTGCCGGCTCCATGTCGGTATGGGTGCTGAATAAGTACTTGAATTTTGGTGCGGCGATTGCTGCCATGGTTTTATTCGCACTTATCTTGTATCGGTTCCTGTTCAGGGCAGACAAGCATCCCATTTATTTGCTGCTATTAATAGGGATGATCCTGGGTACACTCCTCGGAAGCTTCGTCACCTTCTTGCAGGTATTGATTGATCCGGTAGAGTATTTAAGCCTTCAAAGCCGACTCTTTGCGAACTTTACCAACGTGAAGGATGACTTGTTATACGTTTCTATTGCGATTTTAGGTATAGCATTTATTTACGGGTATCGTATTATGCACAAGCTCGACGTCATGTCACTGGGCCGTGAGAATGCGATCAATCTTGGTATTAACTATGATGGCATGGTCATGAGAGTGCTGATCCTGTCTTCGGTGCTGATTGCGACATCTACTGCGCTGGTCGGCCCAATCACGTTCTTTGGACTCATTGTGGCCAATCTCGCTTATCAATTTATAGTGACCTATAAACACTCTATATTGATCCTAGGGGCCAGCCTAATCAGTATAATCGCGCTGGTCGGCGGACAGTTCCTCGTCGAGCATATACTGGAGCTGCGCACCACACTGAGCGTCATCATAAACTTTGTCGGTGGAATTTACTTTATTTTCTTACTACTTAAAGAAAGCAGGGCGGCTGGAAGATGATCGAAATCAAAGGATTAACGAAGCGATTTGGCAAAAAGCCTGTTGTAGAGGATGTGTCGGTAACGATTGAATCAGGGCTGATCACATCGTTCATTGGTCCGAATGGTGCGGGTAAATCTACCCTGCTGTCCATGGTCAGCCGTTTGCTCGATTCGGATACAGGGGAAATACTGATCGACCAAAATGATGTGAAGAAATGGAAGTCGAGTGAGTTTGCGAAGCGGGTATCCATACTGAAGCAGTCGAACTTTATTAATGTGCGATTGACGGTGCGTGAGCTGGTTTCCTTTGGACGCTACCCTTATTCAAAAGGGCGTCTTAATACGGAGGATGAGCAGTTCGTAGACCAAGCGATCGAATATATGAATCTTGCTGAAATACAGGATAAGTATTTGGATGAATTGTCGGGCGGACAGAAGCAGCGGGCATTCATCGCCATGGTCATTGCACAGGATACGGACTATATTTTGCTGGATGAGCCACTGAACAACCTGGATATGAAGCACTCCGTTCAAATTATGAAAATACTTCGCAAGCTCGTTAATGAGCTGGGCAAAACGGTCATTATCGTGCTTCACGATATTAACTTTGCCTCCGTGTATTCTGACCGGATTGTGGCGCTTAAGGACGGCAAGCTGGTGAAGGACGGGCCGACACATGAAATTATTAATACCGAGGCACTGCGTGAGATCTACGATATGACGATTCCGGTTCAAGAGCAGAATGGTAACCGTATTTGTGTCTATTTTGATGCACAATTGTAAATGAAATAGAATTCCTGATCTATAGGCTGAGGAGCAGCTGTAACAGCTGATTTCTCAGTCTTTTTTTATGATGAGCGCTCTCTGATTGGGCAGCATAAAACGAGAAAAATTGAACATTTTATTAATTTTTATATAAGAAATTATGAAAACTTTGTAAAAAACGTTTGACTTATCATGCTTTAAAGCAATATAATGAGAATCGTTATCAACAATCTGATAATGATTATCATTCTAAATAAGAGAACGAAAAGGGGAGAGTAGTGATAATGAAAAAGTGGAAATTTACTTCTGCAATACTTGCCATCGCTTTGATGCTCGGAGCATGCGGCACAACGGAAGAAGGTAGTACAGCGGAAGGAACGAATGAAACGGCAGTCGTTGAGAATGAGACAACGGCAAGCGGTAATGAGGCAGCTGGTGAAGAAGCAACGGGTGAAGAGACTGCTGTAGAATCATCTACATACCCGCTAACCGTATCTCCTACGGTTGGTTCATCTGAAAGTGAAGAGAACGGAACGATCAACTTTGATGATGTTACTTTTGAAAAAATGCCGGAGAAAGTCGTTGTATTCGACTATGGCTTTTTAGATACATTGAATGCGCTTGGTGTTGAAGGAATCGTTGGGGTTGCTAAAGACTCCACTTTGCCCGCTCACCTTGAAAAATTTGCTTCTGATGACTACGTAAGTGTAGGCGGACTTAAGAGCCCGCTCTTGGAAGATATTGCAGAGCTTGAGCCAGACGTGATCTTCATCTCTGGTCGTCAATCTGCTTACTATGAAGAGCTGAAAGAAATTGCTCCTGTCCTCTTCGTGGGTACACAGCAGGATGACTACTGGAACACTTTCCTTGCTTCTGTTGACACTGCAGCCAAAATCTTTGGTAAAGAAGCAGAAGCTAAAGAGTACACTGCTAAATTCGATGCAGCTCTTGAAGAGATCAATACGCTGGCAGGCAGCTTTGAGACGTCCCTAGTGACAATGTACAATGAAGGTAACCTGTCTGGATTTGCCTCTGAATCTCGCTTTGGCTACATGTATGAAGTATACGGATTCAAGCCAGTAACAGAGGATATTGAATCTTCATCCCATGGTTCTAACTTCGGATTTGAAGCCATCCTGGAATTCAACCCTGAAGTATTGTTCGTTATCGACCGTACCGCAGCTACAGGCGGCGAATCGAATATCGAAGCGGATATGGAGAATGACATCATCAAGAAAACAACGGCTTACGAGAACAATCGTGTCGTTTACCTCGACGGTCCACTATGGTACCTGAGCGGCGGCGGCTTGGAATCTGAGCTTGCTAAGATTGAAGAAGTATTGGCTGAATTGAAATAACACAAATGAACGAAGACTGCTACAGAGTAGGTTAGATCCTTATGTAGCAGTCTTTTTTTGTTACTATTTATGGTCATTTATATTTTTATTAATAAATTCTGTTGATCTAAATTTATCGGCTAAACTCCGTGTAAAATTCCATTTAATGTAATATAATGGATTTAACCTGAAGCTCTGAACCTGATGATAAGGTAGATTATATGGATTATATAAGGTGGTGTTAACAAATAAGCTAATTAATCAACCTCAATTATGGAAGCGCTTAACTTTGTAGTTTGTAGTGCGGATTAAGTATGTAATGATGTCGCAGCATGATTGAACGTAATAGCCAAATTGAAGGAGGAATGAATTGTGGACAATCGTTTCGTAAAAAGAATGGTTAGTTTCTTTCTGATCTTAGTTATGGTTGGTGCAGCGGTATTATACCCGGCAGATAAGGGCTATGCGGCAACGGTATATGTTACGGATAACGGCACTTCCATTGTAGTCAATACAGGCTCAGGACTTGAGTATACCGTGAATAAGGATAATGGTGATATTACTTCGGCCAAGATGAATGGCACAGAGCTGAGCAGCTCAGGCGGCAAAGGGTCTCATATTGCTTCAGGTCTCGGATCAGCTGCAAATGTGACTTGGAGCAAATCTCCTTCGGGTTCTACGGTTCTGATTACTGTAGCTACCGATACATTAACCCACTATTATTCGTCTCGCGGCGGTGAGAATACGATCTATATGGCGACTTATGTGACAGCTCAGCCGTCAGTGGGCGAGCTGCGCTATATTTTCCGTGGTAATGGAAACGTTCTCACGGGTGTGCCGGCGAATTCTAACAATCGAGGAACAACCGGTGCTATAGAGAGCCAGGATGTATTTGGACATTCGAATGGTCAGACAACCTCCAAATATTATGGTAATGATCAAGCCAAGGATTTAACGATTCGCGGAGCTACAGGGAATGGAGTCGGTGTCTTCATGGCATATGGCAATCGGGAGAAGAGCTCCGGCGGTCCATTTTTCCGTGATATTCAGTTCCAGAGCGGCGGCGATACTGAAATCTACAACTATATGAATTCCGGACATGCCCAGACAGAGAATTGGAGAATGGGGCTTCATGGACCTTATGCCTTGGTCTTTACAACAGGATCTACCCCGGCAGTACCTGACTTCAGCTGGATGTCGGGCCTTAATCTGCAGGGCTGGGTGTCCAGCCGAGGTAATGTAGTGCTTAATGGTCTATCCGGTATGGATTCAGCTTATACGTACACGATTGGCTTTGCGAATAGCAATGCTCAATACTGGGCAACGGCTTCTTCCAGTGGTTCTGCTTCGAAATACGGAATGATCCCTGGAACGTATACGATGACCGTATATAAAGGGGAACTCGCGGTATACACAGAGAATGTCACTGTGAACGCGAATGCAACGACCACGGTGAACACACGGACGATTAACAATGACCCAAGCGCTGCTTCTGCGATTTGGCGTATCGGGAATTGGGATGGCACACCGAGAGAGCTCCTGAACGGACAGACCATTCCGGTGCGGCATCCCTCCGACAGTCGTAATCCAAGCTGGGGACCTGTAACGTATGCCGTCGGCGGTGCAACAAATAAATTTCCAGCGATTCAGTTCCGCGGAGAGAATTCTCCAACAACGGTTACCTTTAATCTGAATTCGTCACAGGCGGCCTCCGCTCATGTGCTGAAGATTGGGATCACGGCAGCTTACAATAATGGACGACCAAGTGTGACGATTAATGGAAATACGCTCAGCAACCCGGCGGCATCCTCGCAGCCTAATTCCCGCAGCTTTACGATTGGCACTTACCGGGGGAACAATGCGACCTTTACATGGAATATTCCAGCCTCCTACTTCAATAACGGCGCCAATACTTTGACCATAACGCCGATCAGCGGTTCCAGTGATTTGGGCAATTGGCTGAGCGCAGGCTGGGTCTATGATGCCGTCGAACTGTTGAATTAATCCATACGGTAACGGAACGAACCGGCTATTGCCCTATGCTTGTTGTAGGTGCAAAGCCGGTTTATTCATAAACAATCGTATGGATAAATGGATAGAGAGAGATCATTTTATGTTACATTATGTATAGAGCACTGCATGAAGCCCGAGATAATATTTGATGAGGAAGCTCACTACAACTTCAGAGACGGAGGGAATAGGATGAACGAGAAACGAAAGGACGAATTAGGAAGAAGGTTTTTGCTAAGCCCCTATATTTTAATAGATGAGTGCAATGAACTGGAAATACAAGAACTGATCTTTCTCATTCATTCAGGTAAACACCTCAAGACAAAAGAGGCAGCCCCAGCCAAGCAGCTGGATGATAGAATCAGCCTGTTATTTAACGTGCTGCACGAGAAAGTAAGAGACGCAGAAGCGTTATACATAGCCTATGAGAAGAAGACGAATTACCCTTACATTGATGCAGAGGATCGCATCTGGATGTTCTCAACAGAGGAATATGCATTGCATGCAGCCGATTATTTCATGCAGCAGCAGCTGATGCTGGAGATGAAGCGGGTTGGCAGGGAAGATCTGATGAAGATGTTTGGCGAGCTTCACATGCTTGGGCTGCGAAAAATACTCGTAGATAATGGGCAGTACCATACCTTGCTGGATCGGGATGAACTGCTGCGACCACCGGACTTTGGCGATACACCTGAGATTAATATTCCTGTAACCAATCCAGATTTGCAGCATGCCATTATTCGCTTCTTTCAATTCATTGGCACCAGACGGAGCGGAGAAGGAGCAAAACAGCTGGCCAAGGAATTTGAGGCCAAAATGCTGTATGAAGTGATTCGTGCCAAGTATCTAGTCCCGATGCAGCTGGAGGAAAAAGTGCCTTCTACGCCGGATGAGCAGGGCAGAAAGACAATCAAGGAAGGTGCGCGAATCCAATTTGCCGTACTGGGCGGCGAGGGCGATTCGAAATGGCTGCCAGTATTTACAGATTGGAAAGAATTTGAGAAGGCTTACGATAAGAAGGTGTGGAGCAGCAACATTGCTACATACGATGACATCGTGGCGATATCGGCAAGAATGAATGGAATTGTCGTGAATTGCAGAGGGATTCCGATTCCCATCCATGAGAAAAATAAACAGATGATTGAGGCGTACAGACAGGAACTTGCTTCGGCTGCAGCTGAAGCTTCTAAGGAAGCGCCAACCGAGGCTGTACAAGAGAGTAATACAGATGATGTGCCAATCGAAGCAACGAGTGACGCTCCAGATCGAACATCTGATGCAGTGCCGGATGAGGTGTCGAACCAAGCTCCGAATGATGCATCAGCAGGAGCACAAAATGATAGCCAAGCTGATCGCGAGACGGAGAATACCACTAACATTGGAGCTCAGAACGAAAGTGCAGCCCCAGATGAGACGAAGCATTCACCTTCTGCTGCGGCAATAGAGGAAGTGCAGGTCCCTCAAGGAACAACGCTGCGGATTGGTGAACCTAATGAGGTGCCAGAACCTCTCGCCGACTCGTTAAAGGCTTGTCTGAAGAAGCAGAAGGGCGTTAAGAAGGCCTACTTGAAATGGATGATAAAGGGAGAGGAACAAAGCTATCTCCTCATCGTCGATTTCGAGGGGAGCCAGGAGGAGCTGTTCAGAGACATTGCTCAAGCAGCCACGCCTCATCTGAACGGATCATTGCTTGATATTGCCGATAGCAATGGCTGGGCTGCAGAGCATGTCAGGGGTGCAGAGCCATTTTATAAGAAGAAACGGTTTGGATTTATTTGATCTAAATAAACGATGGAAGAATTATAATTTAAAAAGAACGGAGCTGCGCTTTGAATGCAGCCCCGTTCTTTTTGTATAGATTCGTAAGGTCTTCGTATACTTCGCTGATACAATCCACCGGCTTGTAACGAAATGGAACTCAGCGGCGGCTTACGAATTTTTTGATATGATCCAATTTTAGTATTCGGTCTCCTCTAGACATCAGCTCCTGGTCACTAACGATCCATGTATGATCCTTGGAGCCCTTTCTTCGTACAGCAAAGAAGTGATAGGGATTCCCTGAATATATCTTGAAGCCTTTCTTGCGGCAAAGAGCGCAGAACTTCACACATTCGCCTTGTGTCTGGTCCGGAAAGCTTACGGTATCAAAAACTTCACGCTTCACGAGCAGTGTGGCTCCCTGCACCTGAGATACGTAGCATTCCGTGAGCTTGTGATATCGATGAAGCACGAGCTTACGGCTGCTCAAGTACATAAAATGAGCTCGCTTGCCCACAATGTCAGCTTGGGACTTCTGCAAGGTACGCATACTGTCGGCAAGATAGCTCGGCGCATAGTAGTCGTCATCATCAAACTTTGCGATATAGGGATGCTTCGCCATCTGGACTCCATAATTCAGACAGTGCCCCAAGCTTACTTGCTCTGGTTGACTGTAAATTTTGATATTACGATATTGTTTAACCGCTGCTTTATACTCCTCGATCTTCAAATGATGGTGATTCAAAATGATAATCAGCTCTTTATGCTTGTAGCGCTGCCTGAGAAAATTGTTAATTAAATTATCCATACAGTATCGTCTTTTTGTACAGGTGATGATTGACACCGCTTGTTTCGAAGAAAGCTCCTTCAGGGACATCGCCTACAACCCCTTTGGCTTGCGCTTAACGAATTTCTTGAAATGATGAACGCCGGGGATCTGTTTGTTATGGGCAATCATTTGCTCTTCATCGATGATCCAGGTATGTCCAGAAGAGTTCTTTCGGCGGATGGCAGCAAAGTTGAATCTGCCACCAGAATACACCTTGAAGCCTTTCTTTTTGCTGCGCAGACAAAATAGATCATCCTCTCCTACGTTCTGATCGGGAAAGGATACCTGTGACAGTACCTTCCGTTTCATCATCAGCGTAGCTCCAGGCAGTATGGATACGGTTTTGTTCTCATCCTGTGGAAAGCGGAGGATCAAGGTTTTGGATCCCTTCAAGTACATGTAATGGGCCCGTTTACCGAGCACATCGGCTTTACTCTTATGAAACGAGAGAAGGCCATCCGTGAGATAATGGGGAGCATAATAATCATCGTCGTCAAACTTTGCAATGAAGTTGTACTTGGTCTTTTTGAATGCATAATTGAGGCAGGCACCAAGCGAGCGACGCTCGGGAAGCCGAAAGACCTGCACATTCTTATACTTTTTGGCCTGGCGTTTATAAGGTTCCAGAGGAATTTGGTCATTATTGACGACGATAATCAGTTCCTTTTTAGCGTGAAGCTGCCTGCTGTAATTGAGAAACAGCTGTGACAGATAGCTATCTCGATTCGTGCAGGTAATGATGGATACCCCTTGCTTTTTTATGAGATGCTCTAGTCTTCTGCTCACCGGATCACTCCTCTCTATACTAGAGAATTAGAATCTTTCACTAACTTAGGATATGTAAATGAAAGATTAGGAGAAACGGTGATTGTCCATTTATGGGCCGCACATTCGAAGATATATTCATGATTCATAGAGATGCTGATGTTCATTAAAGAGCTTGATTGCAGATTGTGCTCCTTGAATGGCTTCAAGCAGAGACTCAGTGAGGCGATCAGTTACTGATACAATATCCTCATCATCCGAAGGGGAATTAAGGATGGTAATAACATCTGTGGGTCGCTGGTCCAGCTTGCGAAGCAAACGGAGAATGGCTTGGAGAGAGTAGTGTGCGCTTCTTAGTCCCCGAATAATTTGCAGCCTGGATAATTCTTTTTCCCCATAAATACGGTGTCCGTTCTCAAGTCGCGGGATCACAATCAGTCCATTGCGTTCCCAGTTTCTTAACGCTTCTGTCGTAACCCCTAATATATGTGCTGCTTCTGTTCGTGAGTATGTCTTATCTCCTGTTGGAACATCCGCATGCAGCCATTTCTCTACGGCTTTTGCAGCGAGCAGAGCATGCTGATATTCGTTTTTTAGATGGGATAGATACTCGTGAGTCAGACTTAACGCCTGTGGGAATTGTTCCTTCCCAGAAGCGGTAACAATCTCTCTTGCTTTATTACGGATGTCGCCTTGTACAATCTCACATTGAAACAGAATTCGCGCAATCTTCATCTGAAAGAGATGAATGTCTGAATATACACGGTACCCATTGGTAAGCCGAGGAACAGGAGAGATGTATCCCCATTCCTCATAGACTCTTACCGTATTGGGATGCACAGAGGCGAGAGAGGCAATCTCTGAGGTCTTGTACAACGGATAACGACCTACTTCCATCTAAAATATCGAATCGTGATCCCCATAGAGAGGATGATACACATTCCTAGAATTCCAATGTGCAGGAGACTGTTTGAGAGATCGGCTCCTGTACTTACGTCCTTTAATAAATGAATGCCATGGGCAAGCGGAAACACATCCATTCCCCATTGCAGAAAAGATGGCATAATCTCATACGGAATGGTTGCTCCTGAGAATAACAGCATCGAGAAGTAGGCTGCTGAGCTCCAGAGGTTGGCGGACTTGGTATCCCGAACAAGGCTGCCAATCAGTGTGCCAATACTGAACATGGATATAAGAACATATAAATAAGATATCAGGAACAACGGCCAGGAGCCCTGAAGTTCATAGCCAAACGCAAAGAGGTAAACGAGTGTAACGCCAATAAATGAAATGACAGCTGCGATCATCTGAACAAGTCCTTGAGCAATGACAATCTGAAGAGGGGATACCGGTGTAACCTGCAGCCTCTGCAGAATTCCCCGGTGACGATAATCGGCAAGCGTCAGGGACAAGCCCATCACCCCGGTTGCCAGTATACCAATCGTTATGACCGAGGCGTACGACAGATCAAAGTTGGACGCACCGCTCCCAGCACTGTCTTTACTCAATGTATAGCCAAATATAGACCCAAGTATAATGGGGAATAAAATCCCGAAGATGAGAATGTCGATACTCTTCCAGACGAGCTTTGCTTCAATTTTAAAGAATGTCATAAATGAATTCATCAGTAGATGTCCCCCTCTGTTCCTGCGAAATGTAAATATGCCTCTTCTAATGATTGCGTACCGCTGAGCTCAAGCGCTTCAGGTATCGTCCCTTGAAATACGGTATTTCCTTTATGAAGAATAAGGATTTCATCGCACAGGATCTCCACCTCATCCATGTAGTGTGAAGTAAGAACCATTGCCATCCCTTGTTGTTTCATATCCAGCAGTCGATTCCAGAGCATGCGGCGTGCTCGAGTATCCAGACCTGTCGTCAGCTCATCAAGAAATACCAGCTTAGGCTGGTGAATGAGCGCAAGAAGAACAGCGAGTCTTTGCCGTTCCCCACCGGAGAGTGTTTTGACGAGCTGATCTGATTTGTCCTCGAGTCCAAATATACGTAGTAACTCGTTGATATCTGCCGTTTGTTGGTATAAGCTCTTCCACTGGCGGCATGAGTCCTGAACGGTTATGTTTTCCTGAAACTGCGTAGATTGCAGCTGGACACCAACCTCTTGAAAAACATGCTTCCTCTCCTTGATCGGGGATTTGCCTAGAATGGCGAGCTCGTCATACTGGCTCTTCTCCATGCCTAGAACAGCGGAAATGGTTGAAGATTTACCGGCACCGTTAGCTCCGAGCAGCCCAAGCACCTTGCCTGATTCAAGTTCGAAGCTGATATGATTGACGGCTAGAGCAGAGCCGTAGGTAACAGATAAATTTTTGACGTTTAGTACCATTGAAGTGCCTCCTTCGTTTTTGGGTGAGAAGCAACTATATCAGAAGAAACGCAGGGTGGTGTCTTATTGGAGGGTTTGACAGCAGGAGAATACACCAGGGGATGGAATTGTAATATGAGAATTGCCTGATTCACAACATATGGGAGGTCGATTAGGATGGCAAAGCAATTCCCGGCTTTACTGCCAGAGCATGTTGAATTTATTGGAAATCAGCATCTGTTCTTTGTAGGTTCGGCGGCTCTATCACCAGATGGGCATGTTAACCTTTCACCCAAGGGCTATGATACGTTTCGTGTGCTGTCCGAGAATCAAGTCGCTTATCTCGATCTGACCGGAAGCGGCAGCGAGACGAGCGCACATATCAAGGAGAATGGCCGGGTAACCATCATGTTCTGTGCATTCGAGGGCCCGCCTAATATATTGCGGCTGTATGGAACGGGAACCGTGGTGCTGCACGGGACGAAGGAATGGGAGGAGTTATATCCCAAGTTTGATCCGCTTCCCGGATCAAGGCAGATTATTGTCGTCGACGTACATAAAGTGCAGACTTCCTGCGGCTACTCTATTCCGTTCATGGCATATGAGAAGGAAAGAGATACACTCCAAAGATGGGCTGATCAAAAAGGGGAAGAAGGACTGAAGAGCTACTGGGAGCAGAAAAACAGCGCAAGCATTGACGGTTTGCCAACTCCGCTTGGAATCCAGCTTAATAAGTGAGCAATAATAAGGAGTGGAGTCATGAAAGAAAATCCGAATCTGCAAGTATATCAGCTATCCGATGTTTCAAATTTAAAGGTTCACGGCCGAACAACGGGCAGGCTCGCACCGCTCACTTTATTTTGGACAGGGAGTGGCATTGAACTAAACAGCACAGGCTCCGAGCTCTGGCTCGAAGTCGAAGTGGACTACAGTCAGCATGAACAGTGGATCTCGATTCTGATCAACGGGGTACCGGCAGCAAAACAGATGCTCACGCACGGCAGGTACTGGATCTGTTTATTCAGAGGGATGAATGATCGTACGGTCAAAAATGTACGAGTTATCAAGGAGGTTCAGGCTATGAGCGCCGATCCTGATGCCTTGCTGCAATTTCACGCGGTCAAGAGCGATGGACAGTTTATGCCTGTTCCCGAGCGCGCTGTGAAGCTGGAATTTATCGGCGACAGCATCACTTCTGGGGAGGGAGCTATTGGCGCAAAATTAGAGCAGGACTGGATTCCGATGTGGTTTAGCGCGGTAAGCAATTACTGCAGGGTGACAGCCGCCGCGCTCGATGATGCGGAATACCGGATCCTGTCCCAGAGCGGCTGGGGTGTGCTCACAAGCTGGGATAACAATCCGAAGGCGAGCATGCCGCAGTACTATGAGCAGGTGTGCGGACTGCTGCCAGGAGAACGAAACCGGGAGCTCGGTGCACAGGAGTTGAACGATTTTGCCGCATGGCAGCCGGATGTCATTGTGGTCAATCTGGGTACGAATGATGGGGGTGCCTTTCATGCTCCTGAATGGAGAGATGAAGCAGGAGGAGCGACCCACAAACAGCGGTTAAATCCCGACGGTACCTATCATGAAGAGGATCTGCGGGCGTTCGAGAATGCAGTAGAGCAATTCCTCGTCACCCTTCGGAAGAACAATAAGGAGGCTCATATCGTATGGGCCTACGGTATGCTCGGAACACCGATGATGCCGGCCATTTATCGGGGAGTGGATGCATACCTGTCGAAATCGGCGGATCGGAAGGTGTCTGTCTTCCAGATGCCGAACATGACGGAAGCGACCATGGGCGCGAGAAGCCATCCCGGTGCATTAGCTCACGAGGAAGCTGCCACAGCATTAGCGGGTTATATTACAGGCATTCTTCCATCTAAATAACAGGATATATACAAACAGGCCATCTCCCGGATATCGGGAAACGGCCTGTTCTGATACATACCGGTTTAAACCAACAGCTTTATTTTTTGAAAATGCCAAATGCTCGTCCGACAGGCAGGAAGGTCCGTCCAAAGTGCGTATTAAGCACAGCAGCGCCCGCTCCATACAAGGATAGAAGTCCGATACCCATCTCTGCATAGGCTGCCAGCGTGTGGAAGACGTGAGGAGCAATGCCGAAGGCATCCAGCGTCAAGCCGAGGAAGAGCAGGTCGATCAGTACGAAAATAAAGAACAGCACTTTATGTGTCTCCATAGCTCCAATGGTCATTAATACGCTGAAGATCAAATAGCCGGCAAAAGCAAAGCCCAGCTGTCTGCCATCTGCTGCACCTGCAAGCTCCTCCCCGAACACGCCCATGTTCGTCAGCCAGCTGGCAGCTGTAGCGAACCAGAAGAAGGCATAAGCTCCAAAGGCGGTCATGCCGAAGGTGTTATTGTGCTTGGCGTCCAGCATGCTTGCGAACAATTGAGCGAAGGCTCCTAGAAAAATAGCCCATGGGATAACCAGGCTGAGGCCCTCGGTCAAGCCCAGCTTCTGCGAAGAAGCAACCAGTGTAACAATAGCCAGGCCGAATAGGCCGATACCGCTCGGATCAGCCGTTACGATCTTAACTTGAGTCGATGATGCATTTGACATGTTGTTTGTTAATGCCTCCAGTAATCTAATATAGGTGCATTCATTTCTTTAATTTCTGAAAATTATGAAAAAAATCATGCTGAATCATTTTAGCGCATCAAGACATTTTAATCTACTACAAATATTACATAAAATCGAAGAAATACCGGATAAAGTGAAACAGCACCGGCGAAGTGTAGGTTAAGCTGTCAATTTGACTGAGATAGCCTTTCTTCGGTGCCTCCGGCTTGTCGTCTCCGAGCAGCAGGTCCCGCTTCAGCACGGAGATCGTTAAGCTGCCGAAGAATCCGCTGAGGCTGATCAGCATACCTGTAATTAGGCCAAACTTCAAATCGAACGGCGTCAGGTGAGGATAGGCAAAATAAGCAGCCGCTGTCGTCACGAGAAACGCGCAGGCAAACCCCTCCCACGTTAGATAGGGATTCGAGGTTGGTACGATTTTTCGCTTGCCAAAATAGAGAGACGCTAAATAATGAACGACATCACCCAGCTGTGTCAGCAGCACGAGATATAAGACGATTCCAGCTCCATACTCGGGCGCAGCGAACTGATAATAGGCCAGGTGACTGAGACCGAATACCATCAGCATAAGCCCCCACTGGGTAGAGCTGACGCTGCGTACAAATCCGATTGTGCCTTTGTTAATCAGCCGCGGAAGCGGAAGGAACAGGAACACATAGACGGGGATAAAAATAATAAACATGCCGTACCAGCCAATGTAAATCCAATAGAACTGCACCGGAATCGACAAATAGGCCCACAGAAACAGTCGGCGGTCTGCCTTTCTCGTCTTGATCATAGAGAAGTATTCCCGCAGGGAGAAGAAACATAGCACCATCAACGATAAGAGCGAAACCGCTGGAGTGAACAGGGTAGCCAGACAGAAGATGAAGAACATGCCCCACCAAGTCTTGATCCGCTGGCCGATCGCCTTGTAGTCCTTGTCAGGCTGAACCCTGCCGATGATATGATAGATAATATGGATTGCAACTAACAACGTAAGAATAACGACAAGCGTATGTATAGAACTGCTCAATGTGTTGTCACCAACTTCTTCTTATTTCTAGGGCTATAATGAATGAAAACTACGGATAGAAGACCTTGATTATTCGAAAATTCCACCATTAGGATCATATGTTATTATGAAGGAATAGGTCAATCTTGATAAGGGGAAATTTGAAAAATGGAAGCTTCACGCTCAGTTTATATATTGCTTACGAATACAGGGACACTCTTTACGAAGATGATCCAGAGCTATACAAGGGCTCCCTATAATCATGCCTCCATTTCATTTGATCGGGAACTCTCCGAGCTGTACAGCTTCGGCAGAAAGCATCCGAATAATCCGCTGAATGGCGGATTCGTCAAGGAGGATATCAAGACGGGTACGTTCAGCAAATATCCCGATACGACATGTGTGCTGTATGAGCTGAGGGTCACAGACCGGGAAGTAGTGAAGATGAAGAGAGTGCTGCAGATCTTTATTCGCAGTCATCGTAAATACATTTACAATATCCTCGGGGTGATTGGCATTACGTTAAAAGAGCCGGTCGAATTCAGCAACTCTTATTTCTGCTCCCAGTTTGTCGCTGAAATCTTGCAGCGGTCCGGAATCAAGCTGTGGAATAAGCTGCCTGCACTAGTGACACCGGAGGATTTTCGCCAGTGTGACCGGCTGAAGCTGATCTATGAGGGCAAACTGAGCGAGTACGAACCTGATCATGGATAAAATCTAGCAGAATATCATTATCCTATCGGCTACCGGCTGCATATGCTATAGAAACTTACAGCACTCAGGAGAAAGCAGGGATGTACTGTGCCCGCCAAGCGACAGCAGCAGAAGCGGCTGGAGCGGCGCCAGCTTCCACAGCAGAAGAAGCAGCTGCCACAGCCGAGTAAGCGGAATAACTCCAATAGGTCCCCGCGGAAGAGGCAGCAGGGCCAGCAAAACCAGGCTAATGAGCAGTCTGAGCAGATCCAGCAGGATATTAATGTACAGCTTGCGATATATACATGGCTGCAGGCGATCGGCACGAACATCACAGCGATTGGACAGACCAAGATCCTATCCAGAAGCACGGAGGTACAAGACGAGGGACAGAACCTGGTGGTTATAGGAAACATTATTCAGTCCATCGCCAATGCAGTTCAAACCGAGCTCACTTTGCAGCAAACCCCCTTTGTTACGAACAAGAGCGCCAACAACTGGAATGCCTTCGGCAGCCTGCTGCAATCCATCGGGAATTCAATTCAGGCGATTGCAACAGAAGCATCGGACTAAGAAACACACATGATTATAGGAAGATAAAGAGCATAGCACTAGTAGGAAGCAGGCGGATGATTAGTCCGTCTGTTTTTTTGCGGGAAAGTTATTGACGCCATATGGTAAATAAAGTTAGAATACAAATGTTAACTCAATTATTTAGTAATTAATATTATTGTTAATTATATGTGATAACGGAGGTGAACAGTTCCTGTACAGCGGCTATCAATGGTCTAGTCTTAATTGTCAGCAATCCCGCAAGTAATCGAGCGATACAGCTATATTAATGAAGGAGGATATGCATGAAGAGAATGATGAAGAAAGTTACGGCCACGCTTCTCACATTTACGATGCTACTGCCTGGCGCCGCATTCGCTGACTCCAGCCAGAAGGAAGATGTGAGTGGTCATTGGGCGAAGGAGCAACTCAGCACCTGGATCGACAGCGGTCTGATGCAAGGATATCCGGATGGGTCCTACAAGCCAAACCAGCCGATCACACGGGCTGAACTTGCGACACTGATTAATCGTACGTTCAACTTGGTTGAGGTGAACAGCAGCAGTAAGTTCTCCGATCTGTCGGTGCAAGATCCTTTTTATCAAGAGATATTGAAAGCGGTTGCGAACGGTTATATGAACGGATATGCAGACGGTACAATCAAGCCGGACAGCTATGTTTCCCGTCAAGAAGCGGCGGTGATGCTGGGTAAGGCTTATGGGCTGCCGCTGCAATCTGCTCTCGGGTCTTCTGCACTTTCCGATGTGAAAGGGCTTCCAGACTGGAGCCGGTCTTATGTAAATACGCTTGTTAATGAGGGCTATGTGAAGGGCTATACGAACGGCACCTTTGGCCCAGAACGCGAGATTACGAGAGCGGAGGCTGTAACCCTCCTTCAGAACATTTCAGGACAGGTCATCAATAAATCAGGAACCTACAGCAACATTACATCCCGTAATGTGGTCATTAATCAGCCGGGTGTGACGCTTGAGGATACGACCATTGAAGGAAATCTCTATCTGACTCAAGGGATTGCAGATGGAGATGTGGTGCTTAACAATGTCACTGTCAAAGGTCAGGTTATCGCTAGCGGCGGTGGCGAGAATACCGTACATCTGCAGGACTCTGCCATTCGTGAGCTGCTGGTGAACAAGCTGAACGGCAATATTCGCTTGCTTGCTACAGGAAGTACGAACATCGACAAGACCTATGTTCTTTCCGGTGCATCTCTTGAAGAACAGGACTTAACCGGTGCCGGCTTCTTAAATGTCGCACTGCGAGCGGAGCTGCCACTGGATGCAGTCGTTCGATTGAGCGGGGAGTTTGAGCGGGTCGAAGTGGATGCAGAGAATCAGCCTACGATTGACCTGATTAAGGGTCTGATCAAGCAAATCATTCTGAATCAACCGGCAGCGCTTCAGGTTGGTGAGGGAGCGGTCATTGATAAGGTAGAAATCCATGTCGAGGGCTCCATTCAGGTAACAGGAAAAGGGAAAGTGAATTCCAAGGATGACCGCATTGTTCATGATCGCGGTGACGAAACAACGGGTGGGAATCCGAGCCCGGATCCAAATCCAGGATCGGACTCAAGTGATCCATCGACCCCTACGACTCCGACTCCTACGCCAGAAGAACCGGGTCAGGAAGCTCCTGCTTTTACGAACGTATCTGTACATGATCCTTCTATTATTAAAGAGGAAGATACCTATTATGTATTCGGTTCGCATATTGAAGCTGCCAAATCAGATGATTTGATGAACTGGTCTACCTTTACGAACGGCTATACGACTCCAGGTAACAAGCTGTATGGCGATCTGTCCGAGAACCTTGCAGGCTCATTTGCATGGGCGGGTGAGAATGACTCAGACAGTAAAGGCGGATTCTCAGTCTGGGCACCTGATGTGTACTGGAATGAGGACTATATCAATGAGGACGGAACGACAGGTGCCTACATGATGTATTACAGTGCGTCATCGACGTATATCCGCTCCGCCATTGGTATCGCGGTATCGCAAAACATTGAAGGTCCTTACACCTATGTTGACACGATTGTATACTCTGGATTTACCAAGAATGATGCAAAAGATGCAGACAGTCAGGTTAACAAGAAATGGACGAATACCAACATTCAAGGTCTTGTTGACAGCGAAGTGCTGGCAGGGCCGAACCCGAATTGGTTCAAGGCAGACGGTGCCTACGATAATGCACAATACCCGAATGCCATTGATGCTACCTTGTTCAAGGATGAAGACGGAAGACTGTGGATGACTTACGGTTCCTGGTCAGGTGGTATTTTCCTGCTGGAGCTTGATCCAGAGACAGGCAGAGCGATCTATCCGGGAGAAGACGGGAAGACCTCTGATGGACGTATGATCGACCGTTACTTCGGAATCAAAATCGCAGGCGGACATACCAAATCAGGCGAAGGTCCATTCATCGTATATGATGAAGCCTCCGGCTACTATTACTTGACCGTTTCCTATGGCTGGCTTGGAGCAAACGGTGGATATAACATCCGGCAGTTTAGAGCAGAGAACCCAGAAGGCCCTTACCTCGATGCAGCTGGAAATGACGCTGTGCTGCCAGCAGGAACAGAGAACGAGCAAATTGGAATTAAGCTTATTGGTAACTTCCTGTTCGAGAGAGAGATTGGTGAGGCTGGAACAGGAAGCGGTTATGGATACGTATCGGCAGGACATAATTCGGTCTTCTACGATGAAGAGCTGGATAAGCATTTCTTGTTCTTCCATACTCGATTCCCGCAAAAAGGGGAGGCACATGAGCTGCGTGTCCATCAAATGTTTATGAATAAGGACGGCTGGCCTGTTGTTGCCCCGCATCGCTACTCAGGTGAATCACTTGAAGAGGTGGCAGAAGAAGAAATTGCAGGAGAGTATAAATTCGTCAACCATGGGCTTGCCTATTCAGGAGATATTGTCAGCTCAGTGAATATCGTTCTGAACGAGGATCATACGGTATCCGGCGATGTATATGGAACATGGACTCTTGTTGATGACTACGAAGCGCAAATTACTATTGATGATGTGACTTATGACGGCGTATTTATATCCCAGTGGGATGAGATGACGAAGCGGGAGACGATGAATTTTACAGCCATCTCTGAAGCTGGCGAAACGGTATGGGGAATCCAGCAGCCGGACAAGTCAGATGAGCAGGTCGTACAGGATGTACAGCAGGCGCTGACGCTCGGGAATACTTCCAATGTAAGCTCCCGTCTGGACCTTCCAATAGAAGCGGCACGAAACACAACGATTACATGGACGACTTCAGATCCAAGTGTAATTACTGCAGAAGGAGAAGTATTCCCTCCTGAGGTAGGTGAAGAGAATCTAACAGCTGTACTGACGGCTACCATCACCAAAGGTGTCGCATCACGCACGAAAGATTTCAACATTACAGTCACACCGATTGATGTGACGCTTGGCTTATCTGCACAGTATTCCTTTGAAGAGAATCTTGACGCATCGGTTGGCGATTTCGGAGAGGGCACAATCACCGGAAATCGCATTAACAATGAAGGCGGAGCGATTACTTATGAGGCAGGAGTACAAGGGAAGTCCGCTGTATTTGACGGGAATTCAGGCATCAAGCTGCCCAATGGATTGATCGAAGGAAACGAATATTCGGTGTCCATGTGGCTGAACCCGGCACAGACAACACAGTATACAACGGCCTTCTTCGGAGGCTCGGATAAGAGCTGGATCAGCTTCGTTCCCCATGGAGGCGATGGGAATACGATGCTCTGGTCCGGGGAGAACTGGTACGATGCATCAACAGGCTCCCGAATTCGAACCAATCAATGGCATCACGTAGCCTTCTCCGTCAATGGTGAATTTGTTAAAGTGTTCGTTAATGGAGAAGAAGCTTACTCCGGAACAGGATTTCCTCATGTATTTACGACGAGTGAAGGCGTGTTTAGTCTTGGTGTGAATTTCTGGGATAAGCCGTTCAAAGGGAAAATAGATGAGCTTAAAATTTATGATGTAGCCATTACAGCCGAGGTTGCTGCGAAGCTCGCCGAAGACCTGCCGCCGCGTGAAGAAGGACCTACAGAGCTGCAAGCGCAGTATTCCTTCGAAGAGAATTTGGCAGACACTGTCGGTAACTTTGAAGCAGGAACCGTGATTGGTAACAATATCAATACTCCGGACGGCGGGAACATCACTTACCAGGACGGGGCAGAAGGTAAAGCAGCCGTATTTGATGGCAAGTCGGGCGTAAGACTTCCGAATGGGCTTATATCCAGTGACAGCTACTCTGTAACGATGTGGGTATATGCGGATGAGCTGCCAGGCGTGAATACGACCACTTTCTTTGGAGCGTTGTCGAATGCAAGCTGGCTTAGTCTAAAGCCGGCAGGTCCTGAGGGTAAGTCCATGCTCTGGTCGAACTCCAATTCGGCTTGGTACGATGCAGTAACAGGCGCTAAGCTTCCATTAAGTGAGTGGACTCATTTGGCCTTCACGGTCGCTGGCGATCAGATCAAGGTATATGTTAATGGGGAAGAAAAATTTGCAGGTTCGGGCTTCCCGGACATCTTCCTCGACAATACAGGAACCTTCAGTCTGGCTGTGAATTGGTGGGACATCCCGTTCAAAGGCATGATGGATGAGCTGAGAATATATCAAGGTGCCATTAGTGCAGAAGAGGTACAGGAGCTTGCAACAACATCGGCAGTGAACTAACACAGCAGGTGGATCAAGCAGGAATAACACAATAAGGGCAGACGAATGATAAGTTCGTCTGTTCTTTTTTTGCTGGGCTATTCGACGTATGGCATAAATCCTCATATTTAAGAGCTTCTTAGGCAAATATATAAAAATGTGGTTGTCTGGCTGCAGTTCGTCTTAAGCTCGAACCAACAAAGTTCGACTATATTTGACAAAACTGTGACAGAGGAGTACAATAACAATTAGTTAGTAACTCACTTCAACATACTTACTTTTATATACAAAGGAGTCCTGAATCATGTCTGAATTGAACGGAAAAGTTATTGTCGTTACAGGTGGAGCAAGCGGTATCGGCAGAGAAGCTTCCTTGCAGTTGTCGGCCAAAGGGGCAACGATCGTTGTAGCTGATTATAATGAAGAAGGTGCCAAGCAAGTCGTATCCGAGATTGAAGCGCAGGGCGGTACAGCGGCTGCGTACAAAGTAGACGTGTCCAATGGCGATGAGATCAAAGCGTTGATCGACTTTACAGCTGAGAAATTCGGAACCTTCAGCGGTATTTTCAACAATGCGGGTATTGGACTGGTTAAACCGTTCCTTGAAATGGATCCGGCGTCCTATCACCGTGTAATTGATGTTGACCAGCACAGCGTATATTACGGTATGTATTATGGAGCTAAGAAAATGGTTGAGCTTGGCGTCAAAGGTACCATCGTGAATACAGCTTCCATCTACGGAACCATTGCTGCTGTCGGCAGCTTCAACTATAACGCAGCCAAAGCGGCTGTTGTGATGATGTCCAAATCTGGTGCACTTGAGCTGGCAGAGCATGGGATCCGTGTAGTGGGTGTTGCTCCTGGCTTTATTAATACGCCGATTCTTGGGGAAGATGAAGCAACGAAGAAATTCCTGGCCGAGCAGCATATGCGCGGTGAACTGATTGAGCCGGAAAAAGTAGCAAGCGCTGTAACCTTCCTGTTTACCGATGCTGCTTCTGCCATTAACGGAACAACGCTTCCAGTGGATGATGGTTTCCTGAGCTTCAAAACAAAATAATTGCCGTTTTTGAATAGCTGACTTGCACACGAATCGGTGTATAGACGTTTAAAACGTTTATGCACCGATTTTTTCATAAGAGCAGGACACACGAACTAAATATCGATTCCGTTTCCTCGTGTTTATATCATTCGTTCGCTATAATCTCTAATGAAAGCTCTAGCTTCCTCTTTTTTCACAGAATATATGAATGGACAGGTGAGAAGATGACAAAGACCATTGTACAAAAGCTGAATTTACATAACTTTACCCGCAAGGCCGTGCTGAATTTGCCTGCTGACATCGATTATTTTGCAGAGCTAGGAGACTATGATCATGAACTGGCAGAGAGTAAATATGATCTGATCTTTGCCTTTGTGCTGGATATGGAGCAGATGAAGTCACAGGTGAGCAGGGTGATCGAAGAGGATCTGCTGGAAGAGAAGGGTTACCTGTACTTCGCTTATCCCAAGAAGGGCAACAAGGTTTACGCTACCTACATTCACCGTGATGAGATCTTGGGAGGAATAGGGGCAGACGAAGACGGCTATGTAGGGACAAGCAGTATTAAATTTGCCCGTATGGTGGGTATGGATGACGTATTTACCGTGGTAGGGCTGAAGAAGGAACAGCGGAAGAGCAAGGAGTCCTCCAAAGCAAGCCAGAGAGTAGACGATTATGTCGCCATGATCCCAAATGTGGAGCAAGATTTGCAGAATGAGCCGGAGCTGCTCGCCTTCTACCATACCCTTACACCTGGATATCAGAAGGACTGGGCGCGATACGTATACAGTGCCAAGCAGGAAGCAACGAGGGAGAAACGGCGTGAAGAGATGAAGATGATTCTCGGAAAAGGGTACAAGAGCCGCGAGCTGTACCGCCAGGAGCAAGGGTAGATATTCGGATAAAATAGTACTTGATAAATCAGCCATTCGACCTCAGAATATAGATAGTGCATTAAAGTTATTAACTTACAAAAAATAATTAATATAAAGCAGGAGGAGTCATCGAATGGAGATAGGAATCAGTACTTTTGCAGAGACATCACCCGATGTGCATACCGGTGAGGTGATGAGTCACGCGCAGCGTCTGCGCGAAGTGGTGGAAGAGATTATTCTTGCCGATCAGGTGGGACTTGATGTATATGGAGTGGGGGAGCATCATCGAAAGGATTATGCCGCATCCAATCCTGCAGTCGTTCTGGCAGCAGCTGCACCGCAGACCCAGCGAATTCGGCTTACGAGCGCCGTATCCGTGCTGTCATCCGCTGATCCGGTACGTGTGTTCCAAGACTTTGCGACCCTGGATGGCATATCGAACGGACGCGCGGAGATTATGGCGGGCAGAGGGTCTTTTATCGAGTCCTTTCCCCTGTTTGGCTATGATCTGAATGACTATGACACCCTGTTTGACGAGAAGCTCGATTTGCTGCTCAAATTAACCGCATCGGAGAAGGTAACCTGGCAGGGAACTCATCGTCCGGCAATCAACAATCTTGGTGTTTACCCAAGACCGGTTCAGGACCCTCTTCCGGTATGGATTGGCAGTGGTGGGAATCAGGAATCGGTCATCCGGGCCGGGCTGCTGGGGCTTCCGCTCGTGCTTGCGATTATTGGAGGAAGACCGGCACAGTTTGCACCGCTGGTACAGCTGTATAAGAAGGCGGCTGCCCATGCAGGGCATGATGCTTCCAAGCTTCCAGTGGCTTCTCACTCCCATGGCTTTATTGCAGCAGATCAAGAGACAGCGGTAGAGAAGTTCTTCCTTCCGACCCAACAGAGTATGAATGTCATCGGACGAGAACGGGGCTGGCCAAGCTACTCGCGTCAGAGCTATGATTCAGCCCGCAGTCTTGAAGGGGCGCTGTATGTAGGTGACCCGGACACTGTGAGTGAGAAAATTATATATTTGCGGAAAAATGTCGGCATTACTCGGTTTATGCTGCACGTTCCCCTTGGCACAATGCCGCATGAGGAGGTCATGACAGCGATCGAGCTGCTTGGCACGAAGGTAGCCCCTCGGGTGCGGGAAGAGATCGCTGCGTGGGAAGCGAATGGTGGAGCCTAAATCAAGTGATATCATGATACGTGCTTGATCATAAAAAGGAGATCTTCAAGCCTTACCTTAAGCGTAGGGACTGAGGATCTTTTTTTTGCGTTAAAGGATCCAAAAAAGTGAAAATAAATAATCACAATTATTCCTATCGTGATATAGTAGATTAAAGTCGTTTTATGTAGAATTATGGCTAGAGAACGGGAACAACCTGCTTTATAATTTAATGAGGGTTTAGCATAAAACGATAAAAGTAATCATGGAGTAGATGAAGATGGCAGAAGAGCTGCGCTTACCGGTATTCATGATCATGGCTGGCGGCAGTATTAGTGTAATTTTATGTGTATACGGACTGCTGAGGCTTAAGAGTGCACCTGGCGGGATGTACTATGTCTGGATGACATTAATGGCATCCTTTTTTTCATTCGCCTATGCGGCGGAGCTGACCAGCTCGACACTGATGCAGATCAAGTTCTGGATCACCGTCGAATACATTCCGCTTCCGCTTATTCCTGCATTCATGCTGCTCATGTGCACACAATACGTCGGTGTGGCTATAAAAAAATGGGTTTATTATATCCTTTTTGCCATCCCAGTGACGACGACACTCATCCAAAGCACGAATGAGCTGCATCATCTGTACTACACCTCCGTGACACTCCGGGAGAACGCTCCATTTCCGATCGTGGAGCTGACTTATGGACCGTGGTTCGCGGTGCACTCGGTTTATCTGTACGGATGCATCATCGCGAGTGCCGCTATCCTGCTTGTACAATGGGGCAAGGCAGCGCCCGCCTTTCGGAGGCAGCTTCTTACGATGGCGGTTGGGAATCTTGTGCCGATTATCGGCGCCTTTTTGTACTTGGCGGGTATGAGTCCTTACGGGATCGATCTGGGGCCTGTTTTTATTAGTCTGTCCTTTATATTTCACAGCATCGCCCTGTTCCGGTTTCAGATGTTCAGCGCCGTACCTCTGGCGAGAGAGATGGTATTCGAGCATATGAGGGAAGGAGTCGTCGTATTGGATGACAAGGACATCATTGTTGATTACAACCAAACAGTGCTGACTGTGTTTCCAAGAATGACCAAGGGGGTTATAGGCCGCTCGGCATCGGCTGCACTTCTGGATTATCCTGAGCTTGCGGAGCTGGTTCGCCGTGGGCTGGAGTTTGACTATATGCTCAAAATAAATGGAGTGAATCAGCATTTTCACGTCAGATTTACACCGATGATGAAGCAAGGGATGCCGATCGGCCGCATCATCACCTTTGCCAACATCACAGAGCGCATCCTGATGCAAGAACAGCTCAAGGAGCTGGCTGATACGGACGGTCTGACCCAACTCCTAAACAAAACCGCACTACTGAGAGAATCGGATAGGGTCATTCGTGAGTACACCGAGCATGGGGGAAGGCTCTCCGTGATCATGTTCGACATCGATCTGTTCAAAGAAGTTAATGATACGTACGGTCATGAGGCAGGGGATATCGTGCTGACCCATGTGGCAGATGCCATTCATTCGACACTCAGCGGTGCAGGATTTGCAGGCCGGTATGGCGGGGATGAATTTATTCTCTGGCTTCCGGACACCTCCCTGACGGAGGCGTGTGAGCTTGCGGAATCGATTCGTAAAAATATAGCTGGACGCCAGATGATTGTTGAGGACCAAGAAGTTAGGGTAACCTCCAGCTTTGGTGTAGCGCATGCCGGTATCGTCCCTGGCGAAGGAGAGCATTCCGCTCAGTCCCTCATGAGGGAAGCAGATAAAGCGCTGTATACCGCCAAGAAATCGGGGAGAAACAGTGTTTATCCGCTTAGAAAATGGATTCATGTATAAAATCTAATCTTCCTCTGGAACGATCACATCAATATGACGGGATAATATACGCAAATGGAGGGGCAGAGAAGGACCAGCTTCTCCATCAATATTGGTAG
Source organism: Paenibacillus urinalis (assembly GCF_028747985.1). Taxonomy (NCBI): domain Bacteria; kingdom Bacillati; phylum Bacillota; class Bacilli; order Caryophanales; family Paenibacillaceae; genus Paenibacillus; species Paenibacillus urinalis. Next base: position 5,298,788 of record NZ_CP118108.1, on the reverse strand, counting down.
ACAATGACTCCTCAGATCGAACACGGACTTCCTTCGCTGTAAAATAAACCACGTCGGAATGATCCTTTAAATTCCCGAGTAAGAGCGACGTTCCAACAGTAAGTGTGTTAAAGACATTTATATCCTTGATGATGAAACAGTGAATCAGTCCGTCGTCCACGGAGGCCGAAGGCACCATCTTCTCAAATCCGGCGACAGAGTTCGTTAATGCAGCCACGAACAAGGGGGATTCACCTACCCATGTTTCATCATCATGCTCGATAATCAGATGATTGGACGGGCTGTTCACGAGGCGTTTGATGCCTTCTTTGTAATAAGCGAACGCGCCGAGCTTCGATTTTTGCTCAGAGCTCACCTCAGCCAACACTTCGGCCAGCATCCCGACCGCAATGACATTGGCAAAGATCCGATCATTGATTAATCCGATATCAATTGGCTTCAAGCGGGTAGAACGGAGCGTACGAATCGCCTCATCCGGATCAAGCGGGATATGGAGTGCTCTGGCAAAATCGTTAACAGTGCCGAGAGGAACAATGCCAAGCTTGGGTCTGTGCGCTTGATCCATGTAGCCGTTCAGCGTCTCGTGCAAGGTACCGTCTCCTCCGATGGATACAACCAGATCATAGCAATCCTCACAGGCGGAAATGCAGAAGGCTGTTGCATCATACTCCTTCGCTGTTTCGTTTACGGACGTCTGGTAGCCCTGTTCCTCCAAGACCTCCTGTACATCTCTCAGATAGGCAAGAGCTTCTTCCTTACCTGAAGAAGGGTTAATAATAATCATTGCCTGCTTCATATCGTTGTTCCTTCCTTGGTTATCATTTTGATATTCTTTACCCGGAGAAGTCCCCATGTGAATACCCGGCAAGCCTACATCCTCAAAAAATAAGAAAAAATCGCCCACATACCTTCTATTTTTCACAGAAGCATTTCCCTTTATTATCGTATGTAGATGCAGCTACGCTGTTTGCGATAAATAAGAGAGGTGTGTTGATATGACTTCTACTCCTTTAACGGATAAATATATAAATTTAGATACCTGTGCTGTCGTTACAGAATTTCCTTATATGCTGAACCCATTCATGCTGTCCGATGACGAGAACCGTTTCGTCACGCCGCCTGGAGAGCTTGTTCCGGTGGGGGATCGCCAGCTTCACGCGCTGATTACCGGATCAGGCGATCAGACGATTATTCTGGAAGCAGGTAATGGCGGCTGCTCACAGGACTGGTCGCGGATACAGCCTGAGCTGTCGAGGCATGCAGTAGTGCTCTCCTATGATCGTGCAGGATTCGGCTGGAGCAGGGGAGAGGAGAAGCAGCAGACCTGCCGAGAGGATGTGGAGGATCTGCGAACCCTATTGGCTGAGAAGCAGCTAAAGCCTCCCTATGTTCTTGTCGGGACCTCGTTCGGTGGAATGACCATACGGCTGTTTGCTTCCATGTATCCGGATGAAGTGTCTGGATTGCTGCTCGTCGATTCGATTCATGAGGGCATGAACATCGAGGCTATAGCTCCAGGATATCGCCGTAGTACATTTTCAGTCGCTGATCCTGAGATTGAGCTTGGGTGTGCTCGAGAGAGTGTTCGACAGCTGTATAGTGCGGCTCCGCTTCGGCCTTCGATGCCCGTCATCGTGCTGACGGCAGGCAAGCAAACGGAAGAGTGGAAGGACAGCCAGCAGGCACTGTTTGAACTGACGAATTGCACGATACCGCTAACGGTTCAGGACAGTGAGCAAGACATTCATATTCATCAGCCGGAAGCGGTCGTTGATGCAGCGCTCTCCCTGGCCATACTCGGCCAGCGTGGATAGTGTTTGGTCTGTGTAGTTGCGATTATATCTACAGCAGAGCTGTCGCCTTCCGAGACGATCATGATTTTGAAGGATTCCTTTACCTTATGGGTTGAGGAGTCCTTTTTTAGGTACGCCTCATACGGCACCTGGACATATGTAAAAAAGTACATTATAATAATAGAGCAATATAGTTACCTAGGGTAACTAATAGCGAAAAGAACACGTCCTTTTTTGACTAATTAAGCTCAATAAAGCTTTTTACTGCAAAGAACCAGACTTGCACCCATGCGGGGTGGTCCTTTTTGTGATGTATAGAAAGGGGAATATGCAATGGAACAGACAATTTCAAAGGACCGATTATGGACAAAGGATTTCTTCATTGTCTTCGGTGTGAACTTTTTATTATTTTTATGCTTCTATTTGCTTGTCGTGATCATGCCATCTTACGCGATCAATGAGTTTGGGGCATCGGAGAGCATGGGTGCATTCGCATCCAGTATTTTTGTGATCGGTGCATTGATCGGCCGGCTGGTTGGAGGCAGCACGATTGAGAAGGTGGGACGGAGACGGATGCTCTTGACCGGGCTGATTTCTTTTGTCATCCTGACCTTTCTTTATTTCGTCACCCCTAATCTGGGAGTGCTCCTGATCGTCCGTCTGCTGCATGGGATTGCCTTTGCGCTAGCCTCTACTGCGACAGGAACCATCTCGGCCAGCCTCATCCCTCATTCCAGAAGAGGAGAAGGAACCGGATATTACGGGGTCAGCATCATTATTGCTTCTGCCATTGGCCCGTTTATCGGATTGCTGGTTAAGGAACACGGAAGCATCACGTTAAACTTTATTTTATGCGCAGTTCTTGGCGTATTATCCTTGGCTTCCTCTTTCTTGATGAAGGTTCCGAAGCTTACACTGACCGCGGAACAGCAGAAGGATCTAAAGGGCTTCAAGATATCCAACCTGGTTGAACCAAAGGCCATTCCGATCTCCATCATCAGCTTCGTCATGGCGTTTGGATATTCCAGCATTCTTACGTACCTCACCTTGTTTGCCGAAAAAATAAATCTGGTGGAGGTCGCAAGCTTCTTCTTCATCGTCTATGCGATTGTCGTCATTCTAACCAGACCCTTCACAGGAAAGTGGTTCGATAAGCATGGAATCAATGTGGTCATGTACCCGGCTATTGTACTGTTTGCCATTGGACTTGCGATACTGAGTAAGGTGCACAGCGGTCCGTTGCTGCTGCTCTCTGCCGTCTTCGTCGGGCTTGGCTACGGTACAACGCAGGCCAGCGCTCAGGCGCTCGCCGTGAAGAGATCTCCTGTTCACCGGATGGGGCTGGCAACCTCGACCTTTTATATCTTTGTTGATGTGGGAATCGGCGTGGGGCCGTTTATTCTCGGGTTCCTTACACCGGTCATCGGCTACAACGGCATGTACATGGCAATGGCGGCACTAATGATCGTTGGATTTGTTCTTTATTATGCACTGGTGGGCAGAAAAGAAGCCGCAATGCAAAATTCAGAGCTCAAAATTTTAAATAAAACCTCTTAAGTGATTCGCATTCGCATATTAGAAATACTCCCCGCCTTATTTGGCAGGGAGTATTTTTTATATCAGCACCGTTTGTTCATGCGATCGCGAATGGTATCTTGCTTAATGCAAGGGGGTGTTCAGGCTTTGCTCAGCTTACAGCGAGCTTTTGATCACCCGCTTGTAGTAGTTAACGGACAGGATGCCAAAGATCGAGTAGAGCACGGTGTACAGAATCATCACGATCAGCATCGGCGCCATGAGCTCGGTACCGAAGAGGAACCAGCCTGACTTGACGGCGAAGTAGCTGTGGCACAGACCGACAATGAGCGGAATACCGAAGTTAAACAGCTGCTTGAATTGAATGCCGCGCATCAGGTTGCTCTCTGTAAAGCCCAGTTTACGCAGAATCGTATAATTAGGCCGCTCCTCTTCACTTTCATCCATCTGTTTAAAGTACAGAATACAGCCGGAGGTAATCAGGAAGGTCAGGCCGAGGAAGCCGACGATAAACATGATGAGTCCCATGTTATTACGTTGATTCAATTCAAAATCATATTGAGCGAAGCTTGGTACGCCCAGATTCATCTCTTTATATATTTGATGTGCTTCTTCGACCTGTGAACGGTCCTTGAGCTGAACCCCGTAATAGTCGGCACGGTCGTCTGTTTGAAGCTCCGGATTCCTATCTTGGCGCAGCTGCTCATACACAGTCTCATCTACAATTACAGTAGGAAATCCGCCGCCGTAGTAGTAGGACAGCACAGCGTCCTCCTTGTTTCCGATTAGTTTCTGATGAATTTCAGCTCCACTTCCTCCAATAAAATGGAACTCTCCTGTCTCCGCAATCGTCATGAAGCCTGATAAAGCATCATCGTATCCCATGAATACAGCCTCACCAGGTTCAAGCTCGATACCTTCAACCATCGCTTCGCTGAGCACAGGTGTGTGAATCGTTTCATCGGCAAATGTACTATTAGACATGAGTTTACTTGCATCCATCTCGACTTCAATCGGTTGTCTGTGAATGACTTCATAAGCGATCAGGTGTGAATCCAGCTCGGATATGAAATCTTCTTTGACTTGCTCCTCTGCAAAGGAGAAGTCATGCGGTACACTGCTCTTCGCACTCGATTCAGCAGAATAATAAGAGATATAGCTGAGTGACAGCAGGCCGATCGCGAGCGCCGAGACGGTCGTGATGACGGTAAGGAGCATAGCATTCGATTTCATCCGGAACATAATGGATGAGAGCGACAGCACCTCGCCAATGGACAAATATCCATTCTTGCTCTTGCGGATCGCGTTGAATATGAAGCTGACCGAGCCCTTATAGAAGAGATAAGTACCGATGATGACGGACGCCAAAATAAAGATCATGGCCCACATCAGATCTTCCATTTCCGTAAAGCGTCCTCCGAATAATTGAGTGGAAACATAATAACCGCCCAGAATCAGAGCGATCCCAAGAACGCCGAGTAATATTTCGAACAGTGACATCTTACTCACCCGCTGCTGTGCGGTGGATACGACACGGAACAGGGAGAGTATGCTCTGTCTGACAATGAACAGATAGTTCATGATCATAATCAGCACATAGATGAGTGCAAACACAATGACGGTCTGCGTGAGAGCTTCAGGTGAGAAGCGAAGGGCTGCCAGCTCATCCACACCAAGTATTTTGAACAGAATCATGAGAATAAGCCGCGAAGCGGCGAAGCCTGCCGCAATACCGATAACCATGGAGCCAAAATACAGAATCAGGTTCTCCGCCGTCAGGATCCGGAAGATGCGGCCTTTCGTCAGACCAATCAGCTGGAACAGTCCGATCTCCTTACTCCGACGCTTGATGAAGATCGTGTTGGCATAGAGCAGGAAGACGGCGACAATCGCAACGAGTAAAACGGAAGCTGCCCCAAGTGCCGCAGCCCCTTTGACCGTACCCTTCGCTTCATCCATGGACGGATCGTATTGCAGCGTTACGAATGAGAAGTACAGGCCGACACTGAAGATAAGAGCAAATACATAAAGATAGTAATTGCGTATGTTCTTCTTCAGGTTTCGAAAAATAATCGTATTCAGATTCACGCTTGAACACCGCCCAGCACGCCTTGGGTTTTCATAATGTCGCTCAGGAAGGAGGATCTCGGCTGCTCGCCCTTATTCAGCTGCGAGTATATCTGTCCGTCCTTGATGAAGATGACCCGGCTGCAGTAGCTTGCCGCTACGGGGTCATGCGTAACCATAATGATCGTTGCCGCATGCTTCTCGTTCATGTCACTGAGCTTATTCAGCAGATCGGAGGCGGATTTCGAATCGAGCGCTCCCGTTGGTTCATCTGCAAAAATAATGCCTGGATCATGGATGAACGCTCTGGCAGCAGAGGTTCGCTGCTTCTGTCCGCCTGAAATCTCACTCGGGTATTTATCCGCCAGCTCGTAAATGCCAAGCTCGGATGCAACCGCCTTGAATTTTTCCAGCGCAGCCCGTTTGGATACGTTCTTAATGGATAGCGGAAGGAGCACATTTTCCTTAACCGTCAGTGTGTCGAGCAGATTATATTCCTGAAAAATAAAACCGAGGTGGTTCTTGCGGAACTCAGCGAGATCCTTCTCCTTCATGCCTGTAAATTCTTTGCCCTCAATCTCGATGGTTCCCTCGCTCAGCTTGTCGATGGAGGACAGCACATTCAACAGGGTGGTCTTGCCGGAGCCCGAGGCGCCCATGATGCTGACAAACTCTCCTTTGTTTACTTTCAGATCGATCCCTTTCAGCACTTCCTGCTTGTTAAATTTGTTGCCGTATATTTTGTGGATCTTATTTGCTTCCAATATAACCACGGGTTTCACTCCTTATGTTCTTTATGAATCCATCTTACCTCGCTCACGTCGAATTCTCCTTCGATTCAGCGAACAAAGCACAAAAGCATGTGACAATGTTGTCACATGCCTGCAAGATGATCGAAATCATTAGGAACAGGAAAGGTAAGATAGAAGGCCGTGCCATGCCCCACAGCAGACTGAACCTCAATATGAATCCGAAGGGAATCAGCCGATTTCTGTGCCAAATACAGCCCCATTCCCGTAGCCGCGCTTTCCTGATGCCGGGTTGTTGAGGTGAAGCCCCGATCAAAAATGCGGGGCAGATCCTTCGGATCAATACCGCGGCCGTAATCCTGAATGGTCAGAAGGACATGTCCGTTCTCCTTCCGGCTCTCTACGATAATGTCCGAAGCCTCGCTGTATTTGACGGCATTGGTCAGGATCTGCCGGAGGATGAAGCCGAGCCATTTTGCATCTGTGAGCACCTGAGGCGCGTCCAGTGATACGTCAAAGCCGATTCCTTTTTGAATACACCAAGATTTCAAGTCCCGAATCTCCTTGTAGATGATCGGCTCAAGCGAGGTCTCCTCGATATACAGATCATTCTCGATAAAAGGAATCCGCTTCTGGTGCAGCTGCTGATCGAGCAGATGGTGAATCCGCAGCCATTCGAACTGGAGCTGGCTCTTGAGCGCATCATCAGGCAAACGGTCAATCATGAGCCGCATCGCCGTCAGGGGTGTCTTGACTTCGTGAATCCATGAGAGCAGTTCATCCTTCTCCTGCTCGAGGAGCAGAAGGCGGCCGGATGCTTCTTTTTTATAGTGCTGGGTCTGCATCGTCACTGCATCCTCCACAATCTGCTCGAAGGGACTATCGGCGTTCTTGAAGGCAGTAAGATCATAGGTGTGATTCCAGGCCTTTAACTGTTTGAAGAACTTGGTTTCCTTATGATACCGAATAAAGAAGAACAAAATACAGAGCATGGAAGACAGCAGTGTAATATACAGAATGGGCAGCAGTGGAACAGAGGTATCGATATAGGCGACGAACAGCGTCAGCAGCTGCAGGACGAGGATCAGCAGCAGCCAGCTGCGCCGTTCAATAAGAAACCCCCGAATCATGGGGCAGCCTCTTCCGTAGCCATGTAACCCTGTCCGACCTTGGTTTCAATATAAGCACCTAGGCCGATCGTTTCGAGCTTCTTCCGCAGGCGGTTCACATTGACGGTGAGTGTGTTGTCGCTGACAAAATGCTCATTATCCCACAGACTTTTGATGAGGTCCTCTCTGCTGATGATTTGGTTCTTCTGCTCAATCAGCATTTTGAGGATAAACATTTCATTTTTCGTCAGCTCTGCTGAGCCTTGATCATTTGAAATGGAGTTCTTCACATATTCTATGGCTGCTCCTCTCCAGGTCTTAAGCTGGGTCGGCTCTGTATTGTAATTGTAGACACGGCGGAGCGTAGCCTGGATCTTGGCGATCAGGACATCGAAATGAAACGGCTTCTGAATGAAGTCGTCAGCTCCGAGCTGCATGGACATCACCATATCCGTCGGATGATCACGGGAGGACAGAAAGATGATAGGAACATTGGAATGGGCCCGAATCATGCGGCACCAATGAAACCCGTCGAACTTGGGAAGCTGGATGTCGATGATGACTAGATCGGGCTGGATTTCCGCAAACTCCTGCATGACCTTATCAAAATTTTGTACACCGTATGTATCATAAGACCACTGCGATAAACGGTCCTTCATTTCTTGAAACAAGGTCAGATCATCCTCGATGAGCATGATTGTGAACATATGACAAGTCACCACATTTCTCTATAGATTACTATAGCCAGTGTATAGGAAATTGTTTACTGATTAAAGTGAGGAACTATTTGATGAAGGATACTCACAGTGAATCGAGTGCCAGGTTCAATTTGCTGTAAAGGGTTAATAATGAGCATACGTACAACTTTACAGAAAAGAGGGCTGCATCATGGTTAATAAAGATACACAAAACAATGAAGAAGATAAAGCGATCCGTGATGATGAACCGGACCAATTCGAGAAGACCGGCGGCAAGGCTGGCGAGGATGAAGAGAAGTCTGAGCAAAGCAACGCGTAAGCTAAGCACCAAACACCCTTTCGCTACAAGGCGAGAGGGTGTTTTTTATTGAAGTGGGTCCTGTATTCCTTACTCTACAATGACGCTGGCTTCCATACTCGGATGCGTAGCACAATAATAGTTATAGGTCCCTTTCTCATGAAAAGTGTGACTGAACTCCTCCCCAGGTCCGAGATGACGGCTGTCGAAGGCGCCTCCTATATCCGTAACCGTATGAAAGACAGGATCCTGGTTCTCCCAGGTGACGGTAGTTCCGGCTTTAATTCGAAGCTCTTTCACAGAATATTTCATGTGACTGATTGCTACCATAGCTCCTTCCCGGGACTCTTCCAAGGGGGAGACAGGAGCACCAGCTGTTCCTGTTATGCTGCGATGATGTTCATTTTCTGTTTGTCTCCCGGCCTCACCATGCTGTCCATGCCCTTCATGCTCTGATGCCGGTCCTTGATCACCGATCATGACCATCGTATGCATGCCGCCAGGATAGACACCATGGTTCGTATTGTCGACAATGTTATGGCTGTGGAAGGGGTAGGCCCCTTCCTGGATGAATGTAATTAACAGGTCGTAGCGCTCACCGGGCCCGATATTTACCGTGTCCTTCTCAAGCGGGGCAGGCAGCGGCCTGCCGTCAGATGCGATCACTTCAAAATGATGCCCATGCAGATGCATGGCATGAGGCCGGTATCCGGAATTGATGATGCGGACGAGTACCTTCTCCCCGATCTTGCCTGTAATGAGCGTACCTGGGTCCTTCTCGGTGTCAGGATAGGCCTTGCCGTTAATCGTAAAATAGGTAGGCTTGAAGTCAGTACGATCATACTTCTTGCCCTCCTGCACGGCCTTGTGCCATACCGGATCAATCTCGTTCAATACGAAAGTATATTCTTTGTCGTATTTCGGACCACTGGTCCAAGCCTCATTAGCTCCGTCCTTTGCTTTGACAATAAAAGCCCCGGTCATTCCCATCTGCAGATGCTCAATCGTATCGACATGACAGTGATAGAAATAGGTTCCTGCATGATCGGCCTTGAATCTATAGGTATAGCTGTCTCCCACAAGCAAATCCTTGGAGGTGTGCGGCACACCGTCGTTTGCCTGATCCGTATCGAGTCCATGAAAATGAATCGTATGCCCGACCTGCTTAATCCCCTTCTGGGAGGTGCCCAGATTGGTCAAAGTAACTTCTACCAGATCTCCTTCATTAACGGTGAGGGTAGGGGCAGGATATCCGGCAGACCCCTTTGCTTGTTGCTCACTATATCCCCACACGTATACAGATGTCTCATCAGGGAGCTTGAGAGTACCGTCCGTGGCATAGAGGTGAAAACGTTTGGTCTCCGGAAGAGACGTGTTTTTCTCGTTTGGACTGTGGGAAACAGCCGCTGCAGAGAGACTAGACCCCAAGCCGGTCCCTAAATTTATCATCGAAAATAAAATCATAACAATAAGCAGGATTGTGATTGTTCGGAACAGAAGTGCTTTTCTGGATGAATTTATCATATGTTGTTCCTTTCCCCTTGAAATTGGGTATATGTAACAGAGATAATAAATCGAAACATTTCATTACGCTAAGCGTCCATATAGTTAGGATACTGGCTTTCAGTTTAAGCAAACAGGGGGAGGAATATGCGTAGTGAGGAAATACATAGCCATAATGCTTGTTTTCTTAATCATCAGTATGGGTGTTGCCTTTCAGGCCTCCTTTGCTGCAGCGTACACCGAAGAAGTATTTATTGAAGATGAGGCACTATCCTATGGACTGAAGTCAATACTTAATAAGCCGGTTGATGAGCCGCTCACGACAGAAGATTTGACTTCCTTGAAGGTCGTTGATCTGCGGAGCTTGGGAATTAAGAGTCTGGCTGGACTAGAGCACGCGGTAAATATGACCCATCTGAGGCTGTCCGGCAATGAAATATCTGATCTTGCACCTATAAGCAAAATAAAGACCTTGCGGGAAGTCGATGTAAGGAGTAACTATATTACTTCAATTGAGGAATTAGCAGAGCTTACGGATTTGGGAAGACTGTACATAAGCAATAATGGAGTTGCATCCATCGAGGTCGTCAGCAACTTTCCTCGGTTACACACCCTTCTGATCAGCGGCAATCCGATAGACCGTCTGGATGCGCTGGAAGAAGCCAAGGCATTAAGCTGGCTGGAAGCAACCGACAATGGAATTACAGATATTTCGGTGCTGGCTGAGCTTCCGGCCCTTCGGTATGTTCAGCTGGACAATAATGAGATCGAGGACTTGTACCCTCTTGAGCATCTGACAGAAACACTTGAGGGAATCAGTATGAACAATAATGAAATCACCGATATAGCGCCACTTGCAAGTCTGACGAATTTAAGGTCCATCCAGCTGGCAAATAACCAGATCTATGATCTGGCACCACTGGCAGATTTGGCAGAGCTCAGCGAGCTGCAGCTGTCAGGCAATCGAATATGGGATATTTCGCCCCTTGCAGATCATGACTTTATCTATTATCCGGCAAACCAGGTTGGAAACGTGCTGGAATACTATTCTTTGGGGCTCGCTGACAACTATCTGGACTTAAGCGAAGGAAGCGATACATTAGATATTTTTGAGAAAATAACGGCGAATGACAAAGACAAACGATCCCAAGGCGAGCTGCAGCGCTTAATCATTGGATCAAGCACAGCCTATGCCGGCAGCATGGAATTTTCTTTGGAAAGTGCCCCGTATATCAGCGATAACCGCACCTATGTACCGCTTCGGTTTGCAGCAGAACAGCTGGGGGCAGTTGTTGAGTGGAATCAAGATCTTAGAGAAGCGACGATCCAGGCTGGAGACACAACGATTCGCTGGGCAGAGGGAAGCAGGCAGGTGGATGTGAATGGCAGAATTGAACGGTATGATGTCCCGCTCATGCAGCAGCATGGCAGCTTGTTCGTTCCTGTCCGCTTCATATCCGATCAGCTGAATGCGGATACGGCCTTTATCAACGAAACGAAGACAGCCCTCATTTTCAATAAGGAATAAAAAAAAGCCATCCATTTCATTCTTTTGTTGTGAACCCTCATCTTTCTGATGGGGGTTCGCTTGTTCGCATTGGATCTACTTTCTAGTCCATGGTAGCGATGATCCACCTGTCCTCTTCTGTCCCCTTCTCCGGAATCAATGTATATTCAAAAGATCCATAGGTGACTTCTTCTTTCATCTGAATGGCATAGCTTACTGCAATTTGGATTCTTTTCTCCTTCTCCAAATAAGTGATTGAATCAACAGATTGGAACTCAATCGCTTCTCCATCCGTGTGCAGATAGGCTAATAAATTCAGATTTTGTTCCATTGCATCCTCGGACATTCCTTCTGAGAAGCCTTCTGAATCATTGCTGACGATCGCTTCCATATTGCGCTGGATGGTCTCCGCCATGTCCAATGTAAAAAAATCCTGTACATAACCTGCCATATCTATAGAGACACCTTCTTGAAATTTAGTGGGATCAGAGGGGGCGGACCTTTCAAATATAATCGTTTGTTCTTCAGCCTCCGGCTGCTCTGCTGGAACAGTTTTTGGCGCTGTTTCTGTCGCATTAACAGGGTCGGGAAGATCAGGAGTCGAAGTCTCCGTCTCTGCTTGACTACATCCAGTGATCCATAGTAACACTGCGGCGCTTGCTGCATAGAGGATAATTCGGCTTTTTTTCATCTGTATAACGACTCCTTTTGATTTAATTTAATACTTCTACTGACGCCGGCGTTCTACATAAAGTTGCAATAGAATCTTTATTACATCATGCCGAAAATATTAATATTTTCATGAAAAAACAGAGGAATATGATAGATTGTCGACTATTGTCATCATTTCTCAACAATTGATACACAAGGATATATAGGCATTTTTTTAAAAAAATAGGTTTACATATTTTCCCTCTAAATATAGTATGAAGGAGTACGTCCATAACGTTTAAGGGGGAGAGCAATATTATTAATCGTAAATCTTTCAAATGGCTTGCTGCGCCGCTCATTCTGATGCTGGTCGTATTGACAGGCTGTCAGTCAGTAGGTGGATTTGATGTCAATTCAGCCATACTAGGAAGCAAGGAAAAATTATATCAGCCGATGGAATCCCGTCAGACACTCGATCTGGAAGTTACACCGTCTGCGAATGCAACTGCGGAAGATAAGGAAATGATAGACCTATTGAACTCCATTTCCGTACATATTGACAGTGCCAAATCGGAAGATATGGATCATGCTTCGGTTACAGGCTCTGTATACTATTTGGATAATGAAATTCCATTCCTCTTCAGCATGGATAAAGCCGGGTTTGCTCTTGATATTGAGGGTGCAGAGAAGCCGGTCTACTTCTCGCTTGGGGAAGAGATAGAAACACCAGAGATGACAGAATATTATGAGCAGGTAGAGGATGTAACCTGGGAATTGGCGAGCTTCTTGGTGAAGCATTTGCCTAATCCAGACACGATCTCGGTTGCAAAGGCACAAGAGACAGTTAATGGAGAGCAGCTTGACCTCACTCAGCTTCATGTGGAACTCAGCGGTACAGAGATGGTCGAGCTTATCCGTCCGTTCCTGACTTCTATTGCTGAGGATGAAGAAGGCTTGAAGCAGCTCATTGGCAATCTCTACGATGCCATCTCAGTTATGTTTGTTGCGATCGAAGCGGAAGATGAGTCCCTTGAAGGAGCTTCGGAGTTCCTGTCTCCGGAATCCAAGGATACGACGGTAGCGATGATTCATGGCGCGATCACGGGTTATCTGGATGAGTTCCTTGTGGATTATGATCAAGAAGTTGAGAAATTGTTCAATGAAACACCAGAGCTGAAGACCGTATTTGGCGATGATACGAATCTTACAGTAGATTATTATTTCGACAGCGAGCTGAATGCCCGCAAATCAGATATGGAGCTGAAGGTAGCCATTCCCGCATCGGATGAACTGCCTGTCAGTGAAATCAAGCTTGTAAATACCTCTGAGATCTGGAACTACGGAACAGAAGTCAAGGCAGATCAGGTCGATACTTCGAGTGGCGTTCTTGATGTGATGTACGGTGAAGCAACGACAGGCGAAATTCTTCGTAATTTTGAAGGATCCGCACCAGTGCATGAGCTGCTGCTGAACTCCGGTATGACCAGCATGTTCACTTATCTTGATCCGGAAGACGAGTATTACGGATTGGTGAATAACGACGGTACCGGATTTGTAGCCCTTCGTTATTTTGCAGACCAGTTTGAAGCGGATGTGAAATGGACCAAAGGCTCGAATCAGATTGTGGTGACGAATGACCTGACGCTTGCGCAATCCACTTATACGCTGGGCTCTAAACAAGCTGTCGTCAATGGAGAGAAGGTAACCTTGCCTTCTGCACCTTATATGGAGCATGGGATGGTCTATGTTCCACTGCGTTCCATTGCAGAAGCACTGGATGCAACGGTTACGTTTGAAGACGGCTGGTATGCCGTAGAACGTAAGTAATAGCACGACACTGTAACATGAGCACTGAGCTGTTCAATGCTGCCGATGGCGGTATTGAGCAGCTTTTTCTTTACAACTTCTGCAGGCCGGGTTAAATAGAGCGAGCAGAGATTGAAAAGGGGAGGTCTGATACGGAAAAAGTCCATGTTTTGTCCGGGGTGAATACTCTATAATGGCTAGGCAAGTAGGGAGGAGGAGAGGTATGGCAACAACTTCAGCGAAGCAGGTCACACTTTCTGCAACGAAAGAATGGATCATGCGATCCCGATTTAACGGACATGACTATCGAATTTGTGTGTATTGTCCAGTAGAGGAGCCTCCAGCAGAAGGCTTTCCTATCATTTATACCCTTGATGGCAATGCGACCTTTGCAATGACAACGGAAATGATTCGAATTCAATCGGTGAGACGGGAGAAGACGGGGGTCGTTCCAGCGATTGTGGTCGGTATTGGCTATGATCTGGATGCGCCGTTTCCGCCGCGCAGACACTATGATCTGACGATGCCGGCTAACGAAGCAGAGCTGCCTGCAATGCCAGGAGGAAGAGAACGCCCGGAGCAGGGCGGAGCTAGGGAATTTATGTCCTTTATCGAAGAACAGCTCAAACCGGAAATCGAGCAGCATTATTCGGTGAATGCAAGCAAGCAAATGATCATCGGACATTCACTCGGAGGCTTGTTCGTGCTGCAAATGCTGTTTGCGAGACCGGGTACTTTTCATACATACATTGCCGGAAGCCCTTCTATTCATTGGAATGAGTCTTATCTTGCAGTGCAGGAGGAGACGTGGACGAAGGCGCTAAATTCCAGAGAGCTTGCGTCACTGAAGGTTCGGGTTCTGGTGGCCGTAGGCGAGCGGGAGGGGAGCTTCAAGATCCCGATGATTGAGAATGCCAAGAAGCAGGCAGAACGGCTCTCCGCTCTATCCGAATATGGCGTACACGCTGCATTCAAGGAATTCGAGGACGAGAATCACAGCTCCATACTGCCTGTACTGATTAATCGGGCTTTACGATTTGCGGATTGGGCGAGCGAATAACGGACAACAAGACAACTTTTCTCAGGAGTACTTTTGAGGAAGTTGTCTTTTTTTTCTGCGGATGAAAATGAATTTTCGTATATTTCAAAAAAAATCACTGCAAAGTCTTGAAATTTGATATACTCTTTATGATATTGATAATCATTATCATTTATGAGGTGGTGATTCCAACATGTATGAATGGAAGATGGATAGCGCAGATCATGAATTGGCAAGCAAGACGCTTGATTATTCATCGGTAAGACTGCGTGATATTGCAAGAGTCAGTACCAGATCAAGATGGTCCCTTCCGAGAACCCGTACAGCATCACGCAGACTGCTAGTGATCACGGATGGAAAGGGCTCCCTTACGATGAACAACTGTTCATATCAAGTAGAGAAGCCCTGCGTGTACTCCTGTGTGCCGGAAGCGAGTATTGAAATGACATGCAACTGCGGCCGGGATCTCGATTTAATGATTATAGAGTATGATATCTACCAGGAACAGGGCAATAAGGGTCCGCTTGTCGTTGTCGATGATTACATTATGGAACCAGGCAGTGAGCTGCTCAGTCAGGAGGCAAGCTGGTTCACAGGGATGTGTCAGTCCATATATGGTCATTGGCACAGCGGTGAGGGACTTGGACGCTACCGCAGCCAGATTATTTTTCAGGAATTCCTGTACTGGGTTGCAAAGAGCCGTACGGCTGAGGTGCAGGACTCGAACTCAACGCTTCAGAAGACAAAAGAGTATATTGACCAGCACTATGATGAGAATCTGACACTGGAGCGGCTTGGACGGATGGCGGGACTCAGCTTGAAATATTACAGTGAACTGTTCAAGAAGCAATATGGAGTGAGTGTAACCGAGTATATTGCAACGACGCGGATGGAGCATGCTAAGCAGCTCATGATGGATTCAGAGCTCAAGCTGCGGGATATTGCCCACTTGGTTGGGTACCCGGATGAATTCTATTTCAGCCGTAAGTTTAAAAAAATGATGGGCGTTTCCCCATCTGAATATAAGAAGCAGCAGGAGTTAACCTTCTTAGGCAGCCGATTTTCCTAGGTATTGGTAAAAAACATAGAACCAGTCCATGCCTTTACCGGAAAATGTCCATGGATACCTTTACAAATCTCTTATAATATTCAATAATGATAATCATTATCAATTATGGAGATATAAGAGAGGGGTTCCTATTTTCATGAAAAAGATTTCCTTTTATGCCATGCTCGTTCTGATGCTGGTCATGCTGGCAGCATGCGGACAGGCAAGCGACACGAACGACTCGGAGACTGCAAGCGGCACATCAGAGACAACTCCAGCTGCTTCTGAGCAGCCTGCCGAAACGGATACTACAGAAACCGATACAACAGAAACAGACAGTGAAGGCGAGACACGTACGGTTACATATCTGGGAGAAGAGTATACTCTTCCAGCAAATGTGGAGAAGATCGTCGTAACGGGCGCTATGGAAGCGATGGAGGACGCTCTTGTACTTGATGTGCCGCTGACAGGTGCTATCGAAGTAGGCGGCGAGTTCCCTGAGCGTTACGCTTCGATTACGGAAGGGGCAACATCGATCGGAGCGAAGCAAGAGCCTAACTTCGAAACGATTCTTTCCTTGAAGCCAGACGTTATTCTGGGAACAACCAAATTCAAACCAGAAGTTGTAGAACAGCTGAAAAAGATCGCTCCACTTATTCAAGTGTCACATATCTCAACGGATTGGGAAGCTAACCTGAACCTGATGGGTGAACTGTCCGGCAAACAGGATGAGGCAGCTAAAGTCATTGAAGATTACAAAGCAGAGGCAGAAGCAGCCAAAGCGGAGCTTGGTACGAAGCTTGAAGGCAAGAATGTCATGGCGATCCGTATTCGTGGTGGAGAGATGTATGTTTACCCGCAGGACGTATTCTTTAACCCCGTGCTATACTCTGACCTTGGCTTGACTGTTCCAGATGCAGTCGCTGCAGCCAAAGCGCAGGAGCTGATTACGGTTGAGCAGTTTGCCGAGATTAATCCTGACTATGTCTTCCTGCAATTTGCAGATGCGGAGAACGCGGATAAACTTACTGCACTCGAAGACATCCAGAACAACCCGATTATTCAAAAAACAAATGCGTTCAAGGATGGACATGTATATACCAATATCATTGATCCATTGTCTGAAGGCGGACCTGCTTGGAGCAGAACAAACTTCCTGACAGCTGCTGTAGCAGAGCTGAAGAAGTAAACGAGCTTTCATTCATCCATGTTATCCAAAAGACGAGTACATCCGCTGCTCATATGCCTGGTCGCTCCGGTCATCATAGCTGTTACCATTCTCGTCTCGATACTATATGGTGCCAAGGATATTAACGCGTCTGAAGTATGGAATGCCTTATTCCAATTCGACTCGGACAGTATCGATCACCAGATTATACTAACCTCACGACTCCCTCGAGTCGTGGGGGCATTATTAATTGGTGCGTTTCTAGCTGTCTCCGGTGCGCTGATGCAGGGGATGACAAGAAACTATTTGGCTTCACCTTCCATAATGGGTGTATCGGACGGTTCCGTATTTGTAATCACAATTTGCATGATTCTGCTTCCTAATACATCCTCACTAGGATACATAGCTTATTCATTGATCGGTTCTGCCATCGGTGCCGGCATCGTGTTCTCACTTGCATGGCTGCTGCCGAGGGGGATGACACCGGTCAGGATGGCCATTCTCGGAACGATCATCGGGACCTTCTTGAGTGGACTGTCCGAGGCGGCCGCTACTTATTTTCAGGTATCGCAGACGGTCAGCTTCTGGTACAATGCCAGACTCCATCAGATGGATCCTGAGCTGATCAAGCTCATTGTTCCATTCGCGATTGCCGGCCTCGTGCTTGCCATGGGTCTGGCACGGTCCATTACGATTCTGTCGATGGGCGAGGAGATGGCTACCAGTCTTGGCCAACGGACCAAATGGGTCAAGGCATTATCCATTCTCAGCGTAGTCATTCTGACAGGAATTTCAGTAGCGCTTGCGGGTAAGATCGGATTTGTCGGTCTTCTCATTCCGCACATTACCCGGTTTATTGTCGGTATTGATTATAAATGGGTCATCCCATGCTCTGCGTTAATCGGAGGCATATTCCTGGCTTGGTGTGATATTATGAGCCGGTTTATCAACGCTCCGTTTGAGACGCCGATTGGCGTTGTGACAGCCATATTTGGTGTACCATTCTTCCTCTACCTGATCAAGACCAGAGGAGGGAAGTCCAATGCCTAGAACCGCTCGTTTTAAGCGATGGACGGTTGTTACCGTTTCGCTATTCATTATCCTAGCGGCTTCTTATATCAGTGTAACGAATGGCACCTTTGACATGACGGTAGCTGAGGTGATCAAGACACTGCTTCGGATTGATCCGACGCCAGAGCATGATCTGGTAATCTTTGATTTCCGGCTGCCCCGAATTGTCATTGCCGTATTACTCGGGCTTGGTCTTGGGGTAGCGGGTGCCGTTATTCAGGGTATCGTCCGTAATCCGCTAGCTGACCCCGGGATGTTAGGTATTAACGCAGGGGCTGGCTCAGCAGTCGTGCTGTTCATGTTCTTGTTCCAAGGAACGATTACAGGAGCGAGCTTTGGCTCCATCATGCTGATGCCCTTGTTCGGACTTGTCGGCGGACTTATAGCGGCGGCTTTCATCCTGCTGTTTACGATGGACAAAGGAAGACTCGATTCGCAGCGGCTCATTTTGGTAGGGATCGCGGTATCGTCAGGGTTCGGTGCACTGACCTTGTATGTATCGCTCAAAATGAACCCAAGTGACTTCGAGATGGCCACAGTATGGCTGTCAGGCAGTATTTACAATGCGAACTGGCAGTTTATCCTTGCCATGCTGCCATGGCTGATCATTTTAATCCCGCTGATCTGGAGTAAATCACTCGTGCTTGATGTCATGCAGCTTGAAGAGCTCAGTGCCTTGGGAGCCGGTGTGCGTGTACACCGTGAACGCTTATGGCTGCTCCTGTTCAGTGTTGGTATTGTGAGTGCGTGTGTAGCCGTGTCAGGAAGCGTAGGCTTTGTCGGACTGATTGCACCGCATATTGCCCGCAGGCTTGTTGGGATTAAGCACCGGCATGTTATTCCTGTATCCGGGCTTATAGGGATGGCGATGGTGGTCGTCGGCGATCTCATCGGCAAGTCTATCTTTGCACCGGCGGAGCTGCCGGTTGGTATCGTTATATCTATTATCGGGGTTCCTTACTTTGTGTACTTGCTATTCAAGACTAGAGTATAGTGAACAGATGATATATGTGGAATCCATTATGATGGAAGGGACAGGGGTAGTGGAGGACTCCTGTCTCTTTTTTTATAAGCCTATTGAATCAATCATTTCGCATAATTGAATCGTGCATGATAGAATAAACAAGGCGCGAAGTTAAAACGTGCCAATCCCCATACGGAAAAAGGAGTGTATGACGAATGGCTTTGACATTTAAGAATATGATTGAAGAAGCACTGAAGCATGTATCCGGGATTAGCTCCCAGGAAGCGAAGCAGCAGATTGCTGACAAACCGAACACGCTAGTGATCGATGTACAGGATGCCGCTGATGCCGGTGCTTGCGGACTGATTCCGAGCAGTGTCAACATCTCTCTTGGCATGCTGCCGATCCGTGCAGACCTTGAGCTGCCAGCCGAGCTTCGTGACGAGCGTCTATCTGATCGCAGCCGTCCTGTCCTTGTTACGTGCGGTGCAGGCGGACAAGCTACTCTAGGTGCTTATATCTTGCATCAGATGGGCTTCACTGACGTTCATTTTATTGACGGCGGTACAGCAGCGTGGAAACAAGCAGGCTTTGACGTAGAAGCACTGTAAGAGACCAAATCATATATTAGATATGCACAAAGAACGCCGGGCACCCACTGCGAAGTGGCTCCGGCGTTCTTTGTGTGTTCTGTTCTAACCGAGAATATACTAATTGACCGAATGCTCTTCCTTCTTGTTCAGAATGCTGTCCTCCAGCATATCGGTCAAACTGCCATGCTCCTTAATAATATGGTGCTCTCCCCAATTGCACATGGAGTCCAGAATCGGTTTGAGGCTCCAGCCATACGGGGTCAGCTCATATTCCACCCGTGGCGGGACCTCGTTATAGCTGATGCGGTTTACGATGCCGTCCTCCTCAAGCTCGCGAAGCTGCTGGGTCAGCATTTTTTGCGTAATATTGGGCATGAGCCTGCGGAGATCACTGGTGCGCTTCCTCCCGTGAGTCAGGTGGCACAGGATGACGCTCTTCCACTTACCACCGATGACCTCAAGTGTTGCTTCCACAGAAATGTTATATTTCTTCGTCATGTTCCTCATCCCTTTCCAAAAGGCACTAAAAAGTACCTATAGTACTTTAAAGTACGTACTGTTCATTATAACTCATATGGATCATAATAGCTTTTGCCGGCCGGCGATTACGATCATACAGGAGCGAAAAGTCCATGTCACTTGAAAGAAAACGAAGCACGTGCTTTTGCCATTGGAACAACCGAGTTTATCAGTGTAGGGCTGCTGCCTATGATTGCTGATGACCTGAATATATCCGTTACGACCGCAGGACTGACGGTGACACTGTATGCGCTTGGAGTCACCTTCGGGGCACCGATTCTGACGTCCCTTACGGCCCGTGTGCCGCGCAAAGCGTTGCTATTATCCATTATGATTCTATTTATTATTGCGAACAGTGTAGCCGCCATGGCGGACGGCATCGCAATTCTGCTGACCGCCCGTGTTCTGTCTGCATTTACACATGGGGTCTTCATGTCGGTAGGATCAACGATCGCGGCAGATCTCGTCACGGAAGATAAGCGGGCAAGTGCCATATCCGCCATGTTCACAGGACTTACGGTTGCGACCGTAACGGGTGTGCCGCTGGGTACATTTATCGGAGGCCAGATCGGCTGGAGAGCGGCTTTTGTCACGATCATCATTATCGGTATTCTCGCATTCATCGCGAATGCCATCCTTGTTCCATCTGAGCTGCAGAAGGGCAAGACTGTGCGCTTTCGGGATCAGGGCAGGCTGCTTACGAACGGAAGACTACTGTTAATTCTAGCGATAACAGCACTCGGATACGGAGGAACGTTTGTTGTTTACACTTATTTATCCCCGTTGCTGCATGATATAACCGGATTTTCGGAAAATACGGTAGCAGCCATCCTGCTGCTATACGGAATCGCCATTGCCGTTGGTAATATCATTGGCGGCAAAGCAGCCGATCGAAACCCGCTCAAGTCGCTGCTCGTCATGTTTATTCTACAAGCTGTGGTGCTGCTTATGCTTGCTTTTACAGCACCGTTTAAGATTGTAGGGCTCATCACCATTTTTATGATGGGATTGTTTGCCTTTATGAACGTTCCCGGACTGCAAGTCTATGTGGTTATTCTGGCAGAGCGGTATGTGCCGGAGGCCAAGGATGTAGCTTCCTCACTGAACATCGCAGCCTTTAATGCGGGAATTGCGATCGGAGCTTATCTTGGCGGCGTGGTCAACGATTCCATCGGATTGATTCATACCCCTTGGGTTGGATCGCTGATGGTTCTGGGGGCAGTACTACTCACCATATGGAGTTTAATACTGGAAAGAAAACAGGTATCGGTTCACACGAGCCCGGCAACCTGAACGATTAACAATAATGGAGGAATGTACAAATGACTACAGCAATGCATTTACAAGACACGGTTAAGCTGAATAACGGAGTGAAGATGCCATGGTTTGGTCTTGGTGTATTTAAAGTGGAGGAGGGCGAAGAGCTCGTTCAAGCTGTGAAAAATGCAATAGCTCACGGCTACCGCAGCATCGATACAGCGAGCGTATATCAGAATGAGGCCGGCGTTGGACAGGCCATTCGTGAAGCTCTGCAGGAGAACGGACTCTCAAGAGAGGAGCTGTTCATCACTTCGAAGGTGTGGAACGCTGATCTGGGATATGAGGAGACGCTGGCTGCCTATGAGGCAAGTCTCAACAAGCTGGGACTGGAGTATCTGGATCTGTATCTTGTGCATTGGCCGGTGCCAGGTAAGTATAAAGAAGCGTGGAGAGCGCTTGAAACGCTGTACAAGGATGGAAGAGTGAGAGCAATTGGAGTGAGCAACTTCCACATCCATCACCTGGAGGATCTGCTGGCGGATGCAGAAGTCACGCCGGTCGTTAACCAGATTGAGCTTCATCCTTATTTGAGCCAAACCGAGCTGCGCAATTATGCGGCCAAGCATCATATTCAGATTGAAGCCTGGTCCCCGCTCATGCAGGGACAACTGCTGAGTCAGCCGGTGCTGCAAGACATTGCGGAGCGCCATGGCCGTTCAGTGGCACAAGTCATCTTGCGCTGGGATCTCCAACACGGAATTGTCACGATTCCCAAATCCACTAAGGAGCATCGGATTATAGAGAACGCCACTGTATTTGACTTCACCCTATCGGATGAAGAGATGGATAGAATAGATCAATTGAATCATAATGACCGGGTAGGTCCAGATCCGGATCATATTGATTTTTAAAAATTTCGAGTTAAGGCGGTTCCTCATCTTATAGGAGCCGTCTTTTTCAAGTTCCATGGATTAAGCCTTGTTTAAACGTGAAAATTTTGGGACAATAATAGACGGATTACCGCATGATTATAGAGACCAAATTCCGGTTGTTCGTCACTATGCTGATCGTTGTCTATACGACATTTTCAAATTCATCGTTTTATTGATTGTTTAAATATATTGAAGTATGAGGGTTCTGCTCGTTCAATATAGAATGGCGCATAATCCTGGTATGTGAAAAGAGGGCAAAGATTCATGATTAAACCATCCATCTATGGATTAACACTTGATCAAATGGGAGCCTGGCTCGAAGAGAAGGGCCACAAGAAATCCCGGGCCACCCATGTATGGGAATGGCTGTACAGAAGACGGGTTACAGAATTTGACCAAATGGAAGAAGTCAATAAGGAGTGCCTTCAGCTGCTGTCTGATCACTTCTCTATTCAAACGTTGACAGAGCATACGCGTCAGGAGTCCATCGATGGGACGATTAAATTCCTGTTCCGCTTGTCCGACGGCAACTTGATTGAAACTGTGCTTATGCGCCACAAATTTGGCTTGTCCGTCTGTGTGACAACGCAGGTTGGCTGTAACATCGGCTGCAGCTTCTGTGCGAGCGGCTTGCTCAAGAAGAGCAGGGATCTGAGCAGCGGTGAGATTGTGGAGCAGATCATGAAGGTGCAGCTGCATCTCGATTCGATGGGTACGGGTGAGAGAGTGAGTCACATCGTCGTTATGGGGATCGGAGAACCGTTTGATAATTATCAGAACATGTCTGATTTCATTCGTGTCGTGAAGGATCACAAAGGGCTTGCGATCGGAGGACGCCACATCACCGTCTCAACCAGCGGACTGGCCGGCAAGATCAAGGAGTTCGCGGATTCGGACCTGAACGTTAACCTTGCGGTATCGCTGCATGCACCGAACAATGATCTAAGAACACGTATTATGAAGATTAACAAGGCCATCCCGATTGAGAAGCTGATGGACGCGCTTGAGTATTACTGGGATAAGACCAATCGCCGGATTACGGTGGAGTATATTTTGCTGAAGGATGTAAATGACCAGCCGGAGCATGCATTAGAGCTCGCAGAGCTGCTGAAGCATAGACGGAACCTCGCGATCGTCAACCTCATCCCATACAACCCTGTCGATGAGCACAGCCAGTATCAGCGGAGCGAGAAGGACTCGATCACCTCCTTCTATGATACGCTCAAGAAGCAAAATATCAGCGTAAGTGTGCGGCTGGAGCACGGAACGGATATTGATGCGGCCTGCGGCCAGCTGAGAAGCAAGCAGATCAAGAAGGACGTGGACGGCAGCCGGGAGAAGGTACTGTCTTAATATACGAATGGTAAGGATGAGCACGGGGATGTCCCTGGGCTCATCTTTTTTTTTACATAGCACACAAAAAAGATGTTCCGGGAACATCTTATTTTACATAGCACAAAAAAAGATGTTCCTGGAACATCTTATTTATATAGCAGACAAAAAAGATGTTCCTGGCTCATCTTATTTTACATAGCACAAAAAAAGAAAGGGATTCCTCCCTTTCCTTCGGCATTTCGTATCTAATTAGGCACGACCTAGCTTGAACTATATTTTCTGCTCTTGTAGTACGAGGAGCCGTTACGGTTGTGTCTGTGCTTGTAATCGGACGAGGAGCCTCTGCGTGAATAACGATGAGAGCTGCTTGAGTAACGTTTACGATATTTTCGGTCTGAGCTGCTGTATCTTTTGCGTCCATTGCTGTGCGAAGTAGAATGAAGAACCTTATCGATCAGTTTTCTAAGCATATATTAACACCTCTTTATTTCTTAGCGTATTCGCATCCATAGGGGATATGATGATTAATATAACCCACCGAAGCCTTCCCTTAAACAGAGCGAAATCGCTAAATATCATATTATTATAGGGGAGCAAGCTTAATGCATCCTTAAAACAATGTAATCGCAATGTAAAATTTAGTCTGCATCCGTCCGTACAAAAAAAGAGCTGTCTCGAGTCAATTAGATGACCTAGACAGCTCTTTGTGTATAATCCTTATCTAACGCCCTTCATGGCACGCTGGATGATTGGAGAAATAGCGAACAGGATAATCCCGAGTACGATGGATATCGCCCCGATAATACCGAAGTATGCCATTTCAGATTCAGGCGAGTACAGCTTAACGACCTGAGCATTAATCGCTTGAGCAGCGGCATTCGTTAAGAACCACAGACTCATCGTTTGGGCCGAGAAGGCTGCAGGCGCCAGCTTCGTTGTTGCGGACAGGCCAACCGGTGACAGACACAGTTCACCGAGCACGACGATGAAGTAGCTGAGTACGAGCCACAGCGGATTAACCAGTGTGTCGCTTCCGCCGAAGTAGGCTGGCAGCAGGATCACAAGGAACGATAGACCTGCGAACAGAAGCCCGAGCGAGAACTTTTGCGGAATCGATGGCTGACGATCTCCGAGCTTAACCCACAGCCATGCAAATACCGGTGCCAGGATAATGATAAACAGCGGATTCGCGGATTGGAACCAGGCTGGTGCAATCGTGATGCCTGCGAATTCCAGCTGAGTCCGGTTATCTGCATAAGAAGCGAGAATCGTTGAACCTTGCTCCTGAATAGCCCAGAACATAACAGAGGCAATAAAGAGCGGGATGTACGCGAGTATACGCGAGCGCTCCACCTTATTTGTTTTGGGACTGTTGTACATGACAATAAAGTAAGCGGCCGGAATTAGAATACCAAGAATCCCGACGATGAAAATAAACGAGTCGAACGTAAGTAAGCCGATCTGAGCAGCTGCAACAGCGATAACAGCAACGACAATGATTCCGATCAGAATCGAAGTATACAGCTTCTTCTTCTTCTCAGGAGCGATTGGGTTGGCTACCACTGTACCCGCAAGACCGAGGTTCTTCTTCTTGGTCAGCATGAATACAACAAGACCGAGGAACATACCTACGGCTGCGACACCAAATCCAAGGTGATAGTTGTACTCGCCCAGCGTACCTACGATCAGCGGAGCAAGGAAGCCCCCCAGGTTGATCCCCATGTAAAAGATACTGAAACCGGCATCGCGGCGATCATCTTCCGTCGCATAAATATCGCCGACGACACTCGACACGTTGGGCTTCAATAATCCGGTACCGAGTACGATCAGTACCATGGAGCCAAAGAATGTGGCCACACTGCCTGGAATCGCAAGCACGATATGACCGAACATGATAAGTATACCACCATAGAAGACGGCCTTGGACGTACCAAATACCCGGTCGGCTAACCAGCCGCCGATGATTCCGGACATGTATACGAGGGAACCATAGATCGACATGATGGACAATGCAGTGGATTCGGCAATGCCAAGGCCACCGTTTGTTACAGTATCGTACATATAGTAGAGAAGGATTGCTCTCATTCCATAATAGGAGAAGCGTTCCCAGAACTCTGTAAAGAATAAGGTGAACAACCCTTTAGGATGTCCAAAAAATCCTTTCTGCGGGACACTGTCGACAATGTCCTTTTTCGTGATGTCTGACATGAAATAACCTCCTGTGCTTTTGCTAATCATACCGTTAGATGTTTTTACCTGTCAAAAACTTTGCAGGAGGTAATATTAAGCATCTGCCTGTCAAAATATCATGAACAAAGAAAAAAGGGCTGCGTACTTCCTGCAATATCAAGTAGAAGTTCAGCTAACGGTGGTTTGTCTCCTATGTAAACGGGGAGGGTTACCCTTCCGTTTATTTATACCCATGTGTAGTAAATATTAACAAAGCAATCAATCCATTTCATATGGCAGTAAATATAGATTGCCTCCGGCAGCACAAAACAATACGGATGTATGAATCTCTGGACTGCTTTGTAACTTTAATACACAAAAGCTAAAATAGGATAAAAAAAGTCCATGTCATCCACAATCCGTTTATGATCATCAATAATACGGTTTGAGAGCATGAAACTGGGTCTCCTTCAGGCCCGTTATCTTCTGAAAATCAACAAAGGTGGAGGTATGCTGATGAATCGCAGAAGACTTGCCATCATGAGATTATTGAATTCTCGCAAGAAATATACGGCCCGTGAGCTTGCACAGCGGTTTGAGGTGTCCATTCGTACAATACAGCGGGATCTGACTGCCTTGCAGGAGTTAGGAATGCCTGTATATACCGAGGTTGGAGCCCATGGCGGGTACCAGGTCTTGCAAAATGGTATTTTACCACCTCTTCAGCTTCGTTTACAGGAAGCATATGGAATCTACTTGATGATGGAATGGCTGGAAAAGATTCAGGATATGCCTTACGGCGGTATCAGGGAGGCATTGTCAGAATATTATGCGCACGACCTTCCCCTTGAGGTTCAGGATCGAATTGACCGTACAAAAGAGTATATTATGTTTATCTCGTCCGTCAAGGCAAGACCAGCTCCATACACGACAGAGGTACTGAATGCAGCGATAGATCGAAGAAAGCTACAGTTTACTTACGCAGGAAAATCAGGCATGAAGGTTCATGACGCGTTCCCGCTGGGCCTGTACTACGAGCATGGCTTCTGGTATATGCCGGCACAGAACGAAGACGGGAGAACACTGCTGTACAGGGTAGATCGGATGGATGCTGTCAAGATGCTGGAAGAGAGTAATGAAACGGTCCCTACTTTGAAGGAGTGGTTCCATCGGACAGAGCAGCCTCGAGGACATGCGGCGGTCATCGTCTTTACAGATATTGGACAGCGGCTGGCTGAGAATGATTCCATCTTTGCGGTCTTGCACGATGGAGTATGGAGAGGGAGGATCCCGGAATCGGAGCTCGCCTATACTGCACGGCGATTGCTGTCCTATGGTCCCGAAGTGAAAGTGCTTGAGCCGGATGTACTCAAAGAACATGTTCGATTATTACTGATGCAAAGCTTGAAGCAATATGAAGAATAGCCGCTCACCCAAGCGGCTATTCTTCATGAATATATGGATGAGACTAAATATGGATGAGACTAAATATGGATGAGACTAAGACCCTTAATTTCGATTGTTAGGGTTAGGTTATCTGATCAAATTAAGTCCATTTCAGCAGCTTCTCTGCTGTTCTGACAAAGACTTGAACGCCATAGGCCAGCGCTTCATCGTCTATATTAAAGCGTGCATGGTGGTGAGGATAGATGATACCCTGCTCTTCATTACGAGAGCCTACTCTGAAGAATACACCAGGGGCTTCCTGCTGATAAGCCGAGAAATCCTCTCCACCCATCGCAGGTCGAATCATAGCGATACGATCTGGACCAAACAGCTCTTCAGCTGCCGTGTGCACGACTTGAGTGACCTCCGTCTCATTCACGACGGGATGGTAGCCATACTCATAGTCGAGTTCATACTCGGCATTATGAGCTTCAGTAATTCCGCGCAGTATGCGATGCATCAGCTCGGGAACCTCACGGCGCACTTCCGGAGTGAAGCTGCGGACTGTGCCAGCCAGTTCAGCAGAGCCGGGAATGACATTATAGGCGGTGCCGCTAATGAACTTGGTAACAGAGACGACTAAATGATCGATCGGGTCTATGTTGCGAGATGCGATATGCTGTAGATTGGTCACAACCTGTGCTCCGACGGCAATCGGATCGACCGTCATATGAGGATAGGCAGCATGCCCGCCCTTGCCAGTGATCGTAAGACGGAAACTATCCGGCGAAGCCATGGCCGGGCCATAAATGATGCCAATCTGACCGGTAGGGAGACCTGCATCAAGATGGCTGCCAACGACGTAGTCTACACCTTCCATCACACCTGCCTTGACCATCTCCTGGGCTCCCCCAGGCAGCAGCTCCTCCGCATGCTGAAACAGAAACCGGATCTCGCCATGCAGGGAATCCTTGCGCTCCGCGAGGATCTTGGCGACCCCGAGCAGCATGGCAGTATGTCCGTCATGTCCGCACGCGTGCATTACACCTTCATGAATCGAAGCAAAGGGGATATCATTCTCCTCTGTAATTGGCAGGGCATCCATATCGGCTCGCAGTGCCAGTACTTTGCCCGGCAAAGGACCAATTAGTCTCGCCATGACGCTGGTAGGCGTGGGTCTGCTCAGTTCAAGACCGGCAAATTGGCTGAGTGTATCAAATATGAACTGTGAGGTTGCGAATTCTTCAAAAGACAGCTCCGGGTGCTGGTGCAAATGTCTTCTCCATGTAATAATCTGCTCCTTCAGCTCCTCTGAGAGAGCACTGGACGTACTGTGAGATACCGCATCAGTGGACATGTAAGCTCCTCCTCCATTTATCAAACGATACCTTATTCATTCGCGCTCTCTTTCCGCACACCTTCTTCACTTTAGATGTTAGAAATGAATCGAATCGCGATGTCATGCCTGGAGCTTGCCTAAGTGATAAGCCTACATTCTCGAACGCGACAGTAAGTATAAGAAATAAGGAGCTCCAATTATGGCTACCATGATCCCTGCATGGATCTCGGAGGGCTGGAGGATGGAGCGACCGAGTGTATCGGCCACCAGCAGGAGTAGTGCCCCGCCTAGTGCCGAGGCTGGCAGGAGCATGTTATGGCTAGGACCCACAAGCCTGCGGGCGAGATGAGGGGCAATCAGCCCGACAAAGCCGATACCCCCGGTAAAGGCTACACAGGATGCGGCAAGACCTACAGCGATCAGGATTAGAAACAGTCTTTCCTTGTTCAGTCCAACACCAAGAGACATCGCCACATGCTCATCCATCGTCAGGGCATCCATCATTCTGGATCGCGCGAAGGCAATGATGATCAGCAAGAGGACCCAAGGCACAAGGACAATGACTTGATTCCAGGTGGAGCCCCAGATGCTCCCCGCAAGCCAGCTCGCGACAATATCATACTTCTCCGGATTCAGCCTGAGCATCAGCACAATCATGAGCCCGTTTACTGCTGCGGTAATGGCAATACCGTTAAGCACCATACGATTAGGATTGAGGCCGTCTTTTTTGCTGTATGAGAGAGCATAAATGATCGCTGCTATTGAGAGTCCCCCGATGAGAGCAAGGATGGGAAGCAGATAGGCAGGGGCATCGGAGTTGCTGGAATAGAAGGATATATAGATTACAACAACGAAGCCCGCGCCTGTCGTAATGCCGAGAATGCCTGGATCTGCGAGCGCATTGCGGGATACACCCTGTAATATACATCCGGATACGGCAAGACCGGCGCCGACCAGCATCGAAATAATAATCCGCGGCATACGGAACTCAAATAGAATGAGATTTTGCTTGGCCGTTCCGTTCCCCAGCAGTGTATTTAGAACCTCAGCCGGGGTCAATTTGGAAAACCCGGTATTTATGCTGATCAGCGTAAATACGATAATGAGCAGAGAGAAGCTGCTGAGTACGATCCACTGCTTCGTTCTTTTCTTGTGCTTACTCGACTGAATTTGCTGTCTAAGTGATTCCTGGGTCATTATAGTCCCCTCCCTGATTTGCGAGCGATGTATAAGAAGAAGGGAACGCCGACGAGGGCGAACAGAGCACTGATTGGTGTTTCATAAGGAGGATTGATGGTCCGCGCACCCATATCCGCCAGGAGCATGAGCAGTCCGCCAAGGACAGCCGAGCAAGGGATGATATAGCGGTAATCTACGCCGACAATATAACGTACCATATGAGGCACAACCAGACCGACGAAGCCGATCGGACCGGCAACGGATACGGCTGCTCCGGCCAGAATGAGTACAATAATTCCACCGAACAGCTTGACGAGGCCTGTTTTTTGACCAAGCCCGGAGGCGATATCTTCTCCTAGACTAATGAGTGTGATGGATCTGGAGATCAGCATTGCACAGATGAGCGCCCCGGCAACCCATGGGAACACGCCGATGAGCTGTGACATCTTGATGCCTGCTACACCGCCTGCTACCCAGTAAGCGAGATCCTGGCTTAATCTAAAGTGGATCGCGATCCCTTGACTGAGCGCCGTTAATAGTGAGGTAATCGCAGCACCTGCCAGCACAAGTCGCACGGGTGTAATCTTCGCCTTGCCCAGATAGCTCGTCCCATAGATCAGACCGGTTGCCAGAGCGGCTCCAATAAAGGAAAAGAGGATGGTTCCTCCATACGACATGCCAGGAAAGAAGGCGAGCGACAGAGCAATCATAAACGTAGCACCTGCATTGATGCCAAGAATACCGGAGTCCGCGAGCGGATTGCGTGTCATTCCTTGCATGACCGCACCGGATACAGCGAAGGCGGCGCCGATAAGCACATCTGCTAAGGACCTGGGAATGCGTAGCTCATGAATAATGTTATGCTGGGTAGAATCGGGATCAAACCTGAAGATTGCATCAATGACAGTTTGCAAATGAATATCAGCTGCTCCGACAGCAATAGATACCCCAATGAATAAAACGATGGCAGCCAGGCCGATGACAATGGTAAGCAATGCTCTGACAGGGCGTGCTTGAATTTTGGGTTTTTTCGGAGGTTCAGAGGGTTTTGTATGCACGTTATATACTCCTATGTCATCATCAATAATGAGTATCATTATCAATTAAAGATATTTAGTTCATTCTATATAGTTTTATAGGAAATAACAATCGATTTCCATGGACTAATGTAACTATAGCACACCCCACACTTTTTATGGAAACCTACATATAGTATATAGAATACGCGGCAATAAGGAGGGCTTGTAATGCCTGTGGTATCAACAATGAATGTATTAAATCAAGTGGTACAAGGTGTCCGGCCTTATAGCCAAGCACTCATCAAGATCATTAACAATGCCGATTCAGCAGGAACCTGCTACCTGACGGGGACAGTGAACAGTACGGGGATTCAGGGACTATTTGCAGAAGATCTATTCCTCATCAATCCAGGTGAGATTGTAAACAGGACGTACCTAGTGACCTACGATTTCTTCCAATTTGATGTTAGATGCTCACTGCAGGGGATGGAAGTTGCCATCTACGGAATTAGTCCGGACAGCTCCTATAGTCCCCTCTCTCTGCGGGAGCTGAATATAAGCCGAATCACATCGGAGATTCGCCCTGATTTCTCGGTAACAGATGCGTACTTCCCGGCCATCAGCTATCAGCGGATTCCTTCTTTTGCCTTGCCTGAAGGTGTTGCCGCAGCGGTCTATCCGCAGAGCTTCGACATTCTGTCCAAGCAGCCCGTCCGCTACATGCTGGTGGAGGGAGGGACGATTGACGGGACTTTTGTCAATTTTCCTACATCAACAACGAGCATACCGACGAATGATACTGTGCTTCAAGTGAACACAACCGCCACGACCATCACTGGTGGAAGAGTGCTGACCCAGGGAACCTCGGCAGGCTTGTCGGGCGCGTATGCGAATACGACGGTATATTTTGCAGCTCAGGATCTTGCGTATGCGCTGAATTCGGGTACGATCCTTACCTTAGTTGTCAGCTCATTGACGGGCAGTGATGACTTGGTCGTCTCTTTTCGAATGGAGGAGGAATGGTAGCACGGGCTCTCATGTACCTAAGGCATGGATTTCATTTTGCGGACATCCGATGGGGGGATGTTCTTTATTTTTTTGAAGACTCTCCCAAAGTAAGTTAAATTCGAGAAGCCGACCGCCTCGGCGATTTCACTAATACTATAGTTTGTAGTTAGCAGCAGCTGCTCTGCTTCCTGGGTACGAAGCATATGGATGTACTCCTTCAGTGTCTTTCCTGTGACTTTTTTAAATACACTGCAAAAATAGTTGGGGCTTAAGTTCACAAGCCGGGCCGCTTCCATAACAGAAATATCCTCCTGATAACGCTCGCGCAGCATTTCGAGGAGACGGGAGAGATTGTGTGTGTCCGGCTGACGGTAATTTCGAACCTTAGCTACCTGCTGTGCATGGCGGAAATACTGTCCAAAGATATGGAGCAGCTCACTCTTAACCATAAGCTCATATCCCGGCTGCTTCCTCTCAAACTCCTCTACCAGTCTTAGGAAGGACAAGCTGATCGGCTGCATACAGGCTTCACGATTTCTCACAATTCTCGGCCACTGCTGTTTGAGATGGAGGTAAGGGAGAAAGTAGTGATGCTCTGTAATATCGAGCCCATTGCCTCTGACGAGAGCTTCATTAAAGACGATGCATACAAGCTGTGTATCCGGTGCCAGCTGTTCAGCTCGATGGAGCTGCTTTGAATTAACAAAGGCAAGATCCCCTTGCTCCAGAACATCAAAATCACCATCGATCTGGAGCTTCACTTTTCCTGTCTTTACATACACCCATTCCATATGATCATGCCAGTGCAAATAGATGCCGTTTACGAAAAAAACGTTAATCGGAAAAGTTCGATCAGGTATCCATGTGTTTTCCTTGTGTGGATGCATCGTCATTGAATAACCTCCTTAGCCAGAGTCATGTGTACTCAACCATTTCTATCAATATATTGGAGTGAAATACGGAATGTCAACGCTATCATTGACCCCAAATGCGTAAGATTGTGCGAATATATCGCTAATTCAGATATAGCAGAGGCAAGGCTCCTTTCAGTACCATAGTACTTAGTTAAAGATCCTACTTTAAATGGAGGTTACCAAATGCATCCTATTCGAATTGGAACATTGGTTAATGGAGGCGATGCCGTACGTGTACTGCCTCAGATTATCCCTCATGGGTTTGAGTCCTTTTCGCTCACTTTCTGGCAGACAACTGCCGGGATTGATTTGAAGGAGCTCGCCAAAGAGGTGCGGGAACTACTGGATCCGCATCTTATCCCAGTTACGAGCTTATCCATATTTGGCAATCCGCTGACTGGGGAGGGGAAGAATGCGGATACGCTGGCAAGCTGGAAGCGTCTGATTGAGCATGCCTCTGATTTTGGAACAGATCTTGTGACGGGGTTTACGGGTCGTATGCCCGGCTCCATTGATGAATCCATACCACGGTATGTAGAGGTGTTCGGTGAACTGGCTCGCTTTGCTGAGAGTAAAGGGGTGCGCCTAGCTTTTGAGAACTGCAGCATGGATGGAGATTGGAAGAGTGGAGACTGGAACATCGCCCATCATCCCGCAGCATGGGAGCTTATGTTTAATGCCCTGCCGATGGAGAACATCGGACTGCAATGGGAGCCCTGCCACCAGATGGTCGGCCTGATTGACCCGATCCCACAGCTTAGAAAATGGGTGAGCAAAGTGTTTAATGTACACGGCAAGGATGCCACCATTGCCTGGGATGTTATCAAGGAGCATGGGATTCATGGTCCGAAGCCTTATGTATGGCATCGCACGCCTGGATTCGGGGATACCAACTGGACCGATGTCATTACGATCTTAAGACAGGCCGGCTACACAGGCAGTATAGATATTGAAGGATGGCATGATCCGGTATACCGGGGAGAGCTGGAGATGACAGGTCAGGTGCACGCACTCCGTTACTTGAAGCAATGCCGTGGTGGTGAATTCATACCGAATCCGGTGTAGAGGGGGAGAGACTTATGCCTAAGCACAAAATTGTCGTTGCAGGATGCGGCGGGATGTCCAATACCTGGCTTGATTATGCTGCAGCTAAGGAAGATGCGGAAATTGTTGGGCTGGTTGATCTATATGAAGAGAGTGCGAAGAAAATGGCGGAGCGCCGGAATTTGCAGGTGCCGATATTTACGGAGCTGTCATCCGCTCTTCAAGCGACCGATGCCAATCTGGTGTTCGACTGCACCATACCTGCCAGTCATAAGGACATCGTCACCTGTGCGATGAAGGCCGGCTGCAATGTGTTCGGTGAGAAGCCGATGGCAGAGAGCTTTGAAGATGCGAAGGAGATTGTAAGAGTCAGCAGTGAGACGGGGAAGCGTTATGTAGTCATGCAAAACCGCCGATATCTAAAACAAATCAGGGCACTCCGTGATTTCTTGCGCCATGACAGGATAGGCAGAATAGGCGCTGTGCATGCCGATTTTTTTCTTGGACCCAGGTTTGGCGGCTTTCGTGACCTCATGAGCAGTCCGCTCATTGTTGATATGGCGATTCATACCTTCGATCAAGCACGGTACATTTCAGGGGCCAATCCAGTGTCTGTCTACTGTCATGAATACAATCCGGAAGGCTCATGGTATGAGGGTAATGCATCTGCAATCTGCATCTTTGAAATGAGCGACGGCTCGGTATTCAGCTACCGCGGCTCGTGGTCAGCCATCGGACTCAGTACATCCTGGGAGGCGGATTGGCGTGTTATCGGAAGCGCTGGAACTGTGTGCTGGGACGGGCAACGGATGCCGATTGCGGAATATATCAAAGATCAGGGAGGCACAGGATTTTTTCATGAGGTAGAGCAGGTGGAGCTTGAAGAGAGCTGGACAGGACGCGAGGGACATTACGGCTGTCTAGACGAGATGTTTCAGGCGCTGGACGAGGGAAGGCTGGCTGAGACCGACTGCACGGACAACATCTATAGTATGGCCATGGTGTTTGGTGCGATCGAGAGTGCAAGATGGAACAAGAAAGTTGATCTGCGCCCGCTCCTGTTGATTTAAATCGTATATTACCTTTCATAGACGTATCTTCTTATTGTTTAGCAGGTCTAGGGTATGCTAAGCTGATACTAACTCAAATGCGAACGGAGGGTTACGTGTGCTGATTGCTTATATCCGCTTGAGAAATGCTTAGTGCTAAGTCATTCCATATGAATTTAGCAGCTGAAGAGAAACTCTTGTCATCTGTCTTGTGCATAGATGAAGCGGGATAAGTATGTCCACATGTAGATAACTTCTAACGAAAAGTATGCTATATCAGGCTGTGAGCAGCGCTCGATACTTTGTATACGGAGTTGGAATTTAATTTGTCATGTTGCTTTTTTTGGATCCCGTAAATCGAAACACAGGCAGAGGTATGCCTGTGTTTATTTATTTTTAAACCATCGAATCAATGTCATCGGTTATTTTAATTGATTCAATCAGGAGGGAATTTCAATGACAAATGGATATGAAGAACAGAAGCACACGGGTGCGGCTAGGGAGCTTCTCGAGCTTGCTCGCAAATACGGATTACAGTTTGCTTCGGATGAAGCGAAGGTAACCGAGTCGGGAATGGATTTCCAAGTAGCGATGGCGAAGGATGCGTCGGATGTAGACTGGATTATTCGTAAGCCAAGAAGGTCAGATGTACTGGAGCGTGCTGCGAATGAGAAGAAGGTGCTTGATTATATTCATGGCAGACTGCCCGTGAATGTTCCGGATTGGAAGGTGTTCTCGGATGAGCTCATCGCCTATCCAAGACTTGATGGTATTCCTATGGCGGATGTATCAGCATCGGGCTATGCCTGGAATACGAACCATGAGGAGCTGAAGGACGAATTTGTACGATCTTTGGCAGCGGCGCTTGCAGCCCTGCATGCGATTAACGGCACCCAGGCAGCTGCAGCAGGGCTGCGGGTGAAGACACCGCAGGAGGTAAGAAGCCACTATGCCTCCCAGGCACAGGAAGTCAGGGAGAAGATCGGGGTGAACGAGGAGCTGTGGGACCGCTGGCAGGCCTGGCTCTCCGATGAGACTTACTGGCCTGATGCATGCGGGCTCATTCACGGAGATCTTCATCCGCCTCATATTTTGCTGGATCATGAGCAGCG
Source organism: Paenibacillus urinalis (assembly GCF_028747985.1). Lineage (NCBI taxonomy): Bacteria > Bacillati > Bacillota > Bacilli > Caryophanales > Paenibacillaceae > Paenibacillus > Paenibacillus urinalis. Next base: position 5,262,923 of record NZ_CP118108.1, on the reverse strand, counting down.
AGTTATTGGTTTGATTGATTGGACGGAGTCCGAGGTGGCGGATCCGGCTGCCGACTTTACGATCTACTACGCCATTTTTGGCGAGGACGAACTTCAGCGGTTGCTGACTCATTATGAAGCAGCTGGAGGGAAGGTATGGCCGAGAATGAAGGAGCATATTGTGGAGCGATATGCGGCCTACCCGGTTCTTGTGGGACAATTTGCTCTACTGTCTGGTGATGAAGGAGTTATGGCAATGGCGCGAGGGGCACTTGGCTTGGTTTAAAGCCTCGATGAGACCGTCTTTAACACCGCAGGTCTATCCAAAACGGAGACCTTGCGGTGTTTTTTTACGTCGATGAAAACACTGATTTTTGAGTAAAAAACACTGTTTTTTAAATGTTAAATCACGAGACAGACCGCTATTATGAAAGGGAATGTATTCCATTTTCAAAAGGAGGCCGCGTTGAAGTGAACAGGAAGAGCAGGCACCAAATCGGTAGAAGGCGTTTTTTAATCCTTTTTCTAGTCATGATCATGGTGCTGTCTACGATGATTACACCAGGTGAATGGGGGGTTCAAACTGTGCAGGCGCAGGAGGAGACAGGACCTCTAGAAGGAAATGAAGCTGTAGAAGGAAATGAAGCTGTAGAAGACAGTGCGCCGGAGGGAACGACGCCGAATGAAGAAGCACCAGGTGAAGAGACAGGAGGAGAAGAAGGATCTAACGAAGCAGGGCAGGGAGAAAGTGAGGCAGAGGAGGGCTCATCGCAAGGGGAGGTTACTAATGAGGAGGCAGCTCCAGCAGTAGAGGCAAATGAAGCAGCATCGCCTGATTTGCAAACGCTTACCGAAGGGCTGTATCGCTTTGACTTTGGGAATGGAGCAGGAGCAGCAGGCTATACTCAAGTTACGGAGCCGAATGTATATACAACAGAAGCAGGTTACGGATTTACGGACCCTTTACAAGTCACAATGACAGACCGGGGCGGAGACGATGCTGTTCGATCGGATTATGCCCTCATTCAGGATGGCGGGGTATTCCAGATTGATTTACCAAATGGGGATTATACCGTATCACTCGTAGCGGGTGATGCTGCAGAGGCGTCTGAGATCGCTGTATCTGTAGAAAGCATGCAAAAAGTACAGCTGACTTCAAAGGAGGCTGGAACGTTCCTTGAAATGAACTTTGACATTGCTCTGGTTGACGGTCAGCTGAATTTTGGATTCAGTGGATCAAGTGCGAAGCTCAATGCCTTGGTGATCACGAAGCTGCCAGACCGCATAGCGAGCGAGTATCCATTGATCTATATTGCGGGTGATTCTACAGTCCAGACCTACGATCCTTACTGGAAGCCGGAGGCGGGATGGGGACAGATGCTGCCGCGCTATCTAAGTGAAGAGATTATGGTTAAGAATCACGCCATCGGCGGGCGGAGCACGAAGAATTTTATTTCGCAGGGACGGCTTGATGAGATTCTGAGGGTTATTCGTCCGTCAGACGTGCTGCTGATTCAGTTCGGTCATAATGATGCGACCATTTCGATTCCGGATCGTTATGCTTCGCCTGAGGATTATAAGGTGTATCTCAAGACCTATATTGATGGAGCAAGGCAGCGTGGAGCAGAACCGATTCTGGTGACACCGGTGGGACGCCGAGACTTTAATCCAGATACGGGCAAGTTTAACGTCAGCTTCTCGGAATACGTACAAGCCATGAAGGAAGTGTCTGAGGAGCAGAACACCCTGCTCATTGATCTCAGTACACTGAGTGTCGCCTACTATGACTCCATTGGACCTGAAGAGGCTAAGTCTGTGTTCTTGCATGTAGAGCCGGGCGTATATCAAGCCTTTCCAAATGGTGCGGAGGACAATACGCATTTTCAGGAGTATGGGGCTATTCAACTGGCAAGGATGGTTGCCGGTGCGATTCAGGAATTGAATATTCCGATATCTCAGTATGTACAGGAACAAGCTCCCCCTGATTCGGCGCCAGGGCAGCCGACTGGGCTTGCTGCCGGGAATATCAGCAACAGCGGAGCATTGCTGAAATGGAACGAGGTTCCTGGTGCAGACATTTACCGGATCTATGTGAAGGGAGCAGAGGAAGCAGAGGCGGCCTACAAGCTGGCCGGTACAGCTACGATATCTAGCTATAATATAGCAGGTCTCAAGGAAGGAGCTGCCTATACAGTAAGAGTTACCGCAGTGAACAGCAGCGGAGCTTCTGAGCCGTCAGAGGAGCTTGCAATCGGGACTAAGTCAGCAGCGCTGCGATATGACTTCGGACCAGCTGGATCGCCTGTTGCAGAAGGCTATACAGAAGTCAATCAAACCGTGCTGTATACCGCGGATAGAGGCTATGGACTCATGCTGCACGAAGGGGCCTTTGCCGATCGGGATCGCGGCGGAGCGACGGATGCGCTGCGCCGGGATTTCATCATTAACTTTGGCGGGCGTTACGAATTCAAGGTGGATCTGCCGAACGGAACATACGCGGTTAAGACTTATACGGGCGACTGGATCGGTTCAGCAAGAACCAACATAAATATCGAAGGCAAAGATTATGGTACAGCGAGCTCAGGCAAGGAGACGATAGCGGAGAAGGTACACAGCCCGATCACCGTGTCGGACGGCCAGCTGAATGTGATGATCTCGGGTCAGACGGCTCATTTGAATGGTATTGAAATAACGCCGCTCCTGCTTGCTCCCACGGGTCTGCAGCTAGCGGGGACTGATCTGGAGAGTGATCCTCCATCGGCAGATATGACATGGCAGCGTGTAGAAGAAGCTGTGCTATATCGCTTATACCGCCAAGCGGAAGGAGAAGATAAGGCTTCTTTCATTGCCGAGACCAGCGACACCTCCTATATTGATCAGGGTATAGATATCGGAATGAACTATGTATATACCGTAACCGCCGTTGACGCGGCAGGGCTTGAATCCGTGGCATCGGCAGAGCTTGCGGTATCCATGATTGATCCGGCCGTAGAGAAGGCAGGAGTACCGCAAGGTCTTCGCGTAGATTCCATCCATAAGAATGAGGTTACTCTTTCGTGGAATGAGGAGTCTGCGGCAAAATACTACAATGTATACCGCTCTAAGTCGGAGAGTGGACATTATGTCCTTATCGGCAAAACCAATGAGCCGGTGTACACGGATCAAACCCTTCTTAGTACGATACCTTACTATTACAAGGCTGCCTCAGTGAATGCGGGAGGAATTTCAGAGCTGTCTGACGTCCTCTCGACTCCGGCAGTAACCACCCTATATCGTCAGATGGAGAATCTCGACCGTGCACCGGTAGCCGTGCAGACGGAGGAAGGTGTGTTTGTCAGCTGGAGGATGCTCGGACTCGATCCTGACTCTATTGCTTTTAACGTCTACAGGGACGATGTGCTCATTACGAATAAGCCGCTGACGGATCGCACGAACCTGCTGGATCCTAAGGGCAGGGCGGATTCTGTCTATAGAATCGAGGCCGTGGTGAATGGAGTGAAGCAGGAGAGTGTGGAGACGGCTGAGGTATGGCAGAACGGGTATAAGAGCATTCCGCTGGATAAGCCGCAGGATGCTTATACAAAAGACGGCCAGCCTTATTCCTACTATGCAGGAGATGCAAGTGTAGGTGATCTGGATGGGGACGGCCAGTACGAGATTGTCATGCTGTGGTCACCGACGAACGGCAAGGATAATTCTCAGGCCGGCTATACCGGAGAAGTGCTCATGGATGCTTATAAGCTGGATGGGACCAAGCTGTGGAGAATTCAATTAGGTCATAACATTCGGGCTGGAGCGCATTACATTCAATTCCTGGTCTATGATCTGGACGGTGACGGCAAAGCAGAGATTACCATGAAGACCGCAGACGGAACGACAGACGGCACGGGACAAGTGATCGGCGACGGCTCACTAGATCACCGGAACAGCTCAGGTTACGTGCTGCTGGGTAATGAATTCTTGACCGTGTTTGAGGGAGCAACGGGAAAAGCGTTAAATACGGTTCCTTATGATCCGCCAAGAGGAGATGTCAATGCTTGGGGTGACGGCTATGGTAACCGGGTAGACCGCTTCCTGGCTACGATTGCTTACTTGGATGGAGAACATCCAAGCGTTGTCTTCTCTAGAGGATATTACACGAGAACTGTGCTGGCTGCTTATGATTTTGCCGGTGGAGAGCTGGTGAAACGCTGGCGCTTCGACACGAATGATGAGGGCCTCAGCAGTTATGCGGGGCAAGGCAACCATAACTTGTCGGTCGGTGATGTGGATAATGACGGTAAGGACGAAATCCTGTTCGGGGCAATAGCGATTGACGATGACGGAACACCGCTGCACAACACTGGACTTGGGCATGGCGATGCTATGCACTTCGGCGACTTGAATCCGAACCGCGATGGTCTTGAGGTCTTCAGTGTTCACGAGAGTGCGGGCGCAGCCTATGGCATGGAGGTTCGAGATGCGCAGACAGGTGAGATTCTGTGGGGCATTCCAATGGGAAGAGACGTTGGCCGGGGAATGTCCGCCGATATCGACCCGAACTATCCGGGTGAAGAGGTATGGTCCGCCACCATTACCAATGAGGAGCATATCCCGCTTAGTGGATTGTACAGCATTACTGGTGAGCAAATTTCGAGTCAGATTCCATCCTCCACGAACTTCGGAATCTGGTGGGATGGTGATTTGCTGAGAGAGCTTCAGGATGATATTCGTATCGACAAATGGGATTACGAGAATCAGACAACGGTGAATCTGCTGACGGCAGAAGGAGCAGCGTCGAACAATTCGACCAAGGCAAACCCGAGCCTTCAGGCTGATTTATATGGAGATTGGCGGGAAGAGGTGATCTGGCGCTCCAGCGACAGCTCGGAGCTTCGCATTTATACGACAACGGATGAAAGTGAGCACCGGATTCGTACTCTCATGCATGATCCAATCTATCGTCTAGGTGTTGCCTGGCAAAATGTCGCTTATAACCAGCCGCCTCATACCGGCTTCTATCTGGGGACAGGAATGGAGGAGCCTGCTGCTCCGAACATCCGTTATGCCGGAGCGGAGGAAGAAGGACTTGCCAAGAGTAAACCGGGAGTTCCTGTACTATCAGATAACAATGGGCACGACCATGGACTTCTGGACGGAGAGTATACCATTACGATGAACATGTGGTGGGGGGATAATGGCACCCGCTACAAGCTGTATGAGAATGGCGAGCTCATCTATACCGAGCTTCTGTCCGATCAAACTCCCGGCGCACAGAGCGTTCAGGTACCATTATCCGGAAGAGGAAACGGGACCTACACCTATACCGCCGAGCTGGCTAACCAGCATGGAGTGACACAGTCAGTGCCGCACACGGTGACGGTTAGAGATGCTGCACCTGGCAAGCCAAGTATTTCGAGTAACAATTGGGACGGAGATGGCAGCTATGCTGTTACGATGAATATGTGGTGGGGCGTAAACGGAACAACGTACCGTCTCTATGAAAATGGAGAATTGATCGATACTCAGGAGCTGGCTGCCCATACACCCAATGCACAGACAGCCTCCACTGAGATATCAGATCAGGCGGCCGGAACCTATGAATATTACATTGAGCTGATCAACGAGCATGGCAGCACAAGAAGTGAGACGATCCGTGTAGAAGTGAAGTAAGAGTGAAAATGAAATGAAGAAACCATGAGGTAAAGGTGATCTTTACGCTCATGGTTTTTTTGTTGGTGATGAAGCCGTTTAACCGTAATCCACGCAGGGTACTTAATTAAAAGTTTGGACTTATTTGGACTTAGATGATTAAAGAGGAGGAAGACCAGGATGAGTCAAGAGGATAAGCGTATTAATGAGAATAGTAAGCAGGAGCAGCTGGATTCCTATCGTGTGCAGGATGACGGCAAGCATATGACGACTAATCAGGGACTTAAGGTGTCGGAGGACGAGCACTCTCTCAAAGCAGGGCGGCGCGGACCAACACTCATGGAAGACTTCCATTTTCGTGAGAAGATGACGCATTTTGACCATGAGCGTATTCCGGAGCGGATCGTACATGCCCGTGGATTTGGTGCCCATGGTTATTTTCAGGTGTACGAGCCTTTAACCTCTCTTACCCAAGCTAAATTCTTGCAGGACCCTTCTGTGAAGACACCGGTCTTTGTCCGCTTCTCTACGGTTGCCGGTTCCCGGGGTTCAGCGGATACTGTGCGGGATGTGCGGGGATTCGCGACTAAATTTTATACAGAAGAAGGGAACTATGACCTGGTTGGTAATAACATTCCCGTATTCTTTATTCAGGACGCCATGAAGTTCCCGGATTTAATTCATGCCGTGAAGCCGGAGCCGCATAATGAGATTCCTCAGGCAGCGTCTGCTCACGATACGTTCTGGGACTTTGTCGGGAACAACCATGAAACGGCACATATGGTCATGTGGGCGATGTCGGATCGTGCCCTGCCACGGAGCTTCCGTATGATGGAGGGATTTGGTGTACATACCTTTAGACTCGTAAATGAGGAAGGTGAAGCACACTTTGTTAAATTCCACTGGAAGCCGGTACTTGGCGTTCATTCCTTGGTATGGGATGAGACCCAGAAGGTAGCGGGTAAAGATCCTGATTTTCATCGCAGAGATTTGTGGGATGCCATTGAGACAGGAAATTATCCGGAATATGAGCTGGGGCTTCAGATTATTAAGGAAGAGGACGAGTTTTCGTTTGACTTTGATATTTTGGATCCGACAAAAATTTGGCCGGAGGAGATCGTCCCTGTAAGGATCGTCGGCAAAATGACGCTGAATCGTAACACAGACAACTTCTTTGCGGAGACGGAGCAAATTGCCTTCCATCCGGGCCATGTTGTGCCGGGGATTGATTTTACGAATGATCCGCTGCTGCAAGGGCGGCTGTTCTCTTATACAGATACCCAAATCTCCAGACTCGGCGGGCCGAACTTTGCCGAGATTCCGATCAACCGGCCTGTCGCACCGGTGCATAACAATCAGCGTGACGGGATGCATCGGATGACGATCAACAAGGGAGTAACAAGCTATCATAAGAATGGTATCGCCAGCAATTCACCGTCACCTGCCACACCGGAGGAGGGCGGCTACAAGCATTATACGGAGAAGGTTGAGGGGCACAAGATCCAGGCAAGAAGCGAGAGCTTCGAGGATTTCTACAGCCAAGCCTTGCTGTTCTGGAACAGTATGTCGGGTCCTGAGAAGAAGCATCTGGTGAGTGCATTCCAGTTCGAGCTAGGGAAGGTACAGCGGCTGGAGGTGCGTCAGTCAGTTGTGAACATGCTCATGAACATTGATACAGAGCTTGCTTCACAGGTGGCATCCAAGATTGGAGCGCAGCTGCCTGAGACGGCAGAGAATCCGGCCAAACCGCCGATGATTCCATCTTCACCAGCCATCAGCATGGCGAATACAGTGCACTCCGTGAAGACGCGTAAAGTGGCCATACTGGCCGGAGATGGTTTTGATCAGCATGCAGTTACCTTGATGAATGCCTTGACTGAAGCGGGCGCCATGGCCGAAGTGGTCAGCGATCATCTGGGACCTGTTGCAGGACAAGGAGGGGCGAGTGTTGAAGCAATGCACACTTTCCTCACGAGCGATTCACTGCTGTTTGATGCGATCTACGTGGCCGGCGGTGAACATAGTGTGCAGGCTCTTGCAGCCGACCCTAATGCAGCGGAGTTTATTAAGGAAGCTTACAGACACTACAAGCCGATCGGTGCAGTAAATGAAGGGGTAGCCTTTCTTGTAAAAGGTCTGGGTATGGCGTCTGATTCTGCAGCTTCCTCAGCGCCGGGAATCATAACGGCTGCAAGTGGAGAAGAGCTGGGAAGCTTCGCTGAGGAATTCCTGACTGCTGTAGCAGCACATCGCTTCTGGGACCGCGTTATTTAAGGAAATAGAAACGGAGTAAAAGTTGTTAAAAAAATGAATATTAAAGACAAGCAATCAAGTGACGGTTGTTCACGTCGTGATTTGCTTGTCTTTTTTTGTTTCTCTTTCATCCTAGTGGAATAAAGCGGTTTTGGATTTGCAATGTCTCTTCATGTTACAATGGTCGGTAGTATTTTAAGGTTATTCGTTTTAAATCGAAGTAAAAGGTGTGTCTATTATTGAATTTAAATAGTGTTGCTGAATTTTTTGGCGAAATTAATTGGTTTCGACTAGCCATTGCGGTGCTGCTTCTGTTGGTCTTTACGGTTTTTAACAAATGGACCTCAACCCGTCTTTTTCGTTTAATGAAACGATTCTTTGGTATGAAGTGGGATAATCTCTACCTGACTGTTCGCAATCCGATCCGTGCTCTAATGATCCTGCTCGGCGTTTCCGGTGCAGTTCGGTTTTATTTTGATGGAGGTGGAGAATGGGTTCTATTCTCCCATCTCATTCGAACCGCCTTTATCGCATGTATCGGATGGGGATTGTACAATTTATCGGGAAGGTCATCCCGATTCTTTGCCGGTTTTTCGACCAAGTGGGGCGTAGAAGAGTCGGACATGATCATTCCCTTTTTATCCAAGGTGCTCCGATTCTTAGTCATTGCATTGACGCTGACAATTATCGCAGCAGAGTGGGGTTACAGTATTAATGGTTTGGTTGCAGGACTGGGGCTTGGAAGCCTTGCCGTTGCGCTGGCCGCTCAGGATACGCTCAGTAATCTGATTGCAGGCGTTATTATCGTGACGGAGAAGCCTTTCTCGAAGGGGGATTGGATTAAGACCGATACCGTCGAAGGTATGGTAGAGGATATTTCATTTAGAAGCTCTAAGATCCGTACTTTTGCGGATTCTATCGTTATTATTCCGAACAACATTCTTGCGAAGTCGGCCATTACCAACTGGAGTCGGATGGGCAAGAGACGTATCACCTTCGATCTCGGTGTTGCGATTGATTCGGATCGGAAGAAGCTGGTCAAAGCCGTTGAGCGGCTTCGCGAATATATTGAGAGTCATCCGGAAGTGGACAAAGAGCTGCTGATGGTTCGTGTTAAAGGAATGACAAATGAACAGATTACGATCTTCTTCTATTTCTTTACGTATACGACGGTTTGGGTCGAGCATATGCGGGTGCTGGAGTCGATCAACTTTGAGATTCTGAACATACTGGAAGAAGAGGGGATCAAGCTGGCTGTGCCGGCACAGCGTTTGTTCGTTGAGAAGAATATGATCTTTGAACCAGAAGAGGAAGTGGATGTGGAGAAGGAACGCGTCTACGCAAACAACTAGTCTCCACATCTGGATAAGATAGAGATTACTCTGCAGTATAGCTTAAGCTCAAGCAAGCGGCACATCTGTCCCCGCAGGTCAGATGTGCCGCTCTTTTTTATAGATGGAGATGTACAAGCTTGATTTAAGTTTAGGCTTCCCGCTGCTCAAACCGCTCTATGATGCCGATAATCACCTGCGTTGCTAAGACCATATGATCGACAGATACATATTCGTAGCGTCCATGGTAGTTCTCTCCGCCGGTGAAAATATTCGGTGTCGGCAGTCCCATATAGGACAGCTGGGAACCGTCAGTACCTCCGCGAATCGGAACAATGTGAGGTTCAATATCGAGACTCTTCATCGCTTCGCCGGCAATATCAACGATAAATTTGACGGGTTCAATCTTCTCACGCATGTTGTAATATTGGTCGCGCAGCGTAAGCTGGATGCGTTCCTCACCATATTTAGCCTGAAGGTCCTTGGCGATACGTTCCATGTTTGCTTTTCTTGCCTCAAAGCGGGCACGGTCAAAGTCACGGATGATATAGCTGAGCGTGGTCTCTTCTACGTCTCCCTGCACAGAGCTCAGATGATAAAAACCATCATAGCCATCCGTATGCTCCGGCGCCTCCTCTACTGGAAGCAGACCGTTGAACTCCATAGCGATTTTGGCGGAATTGACCATTTTATTCTTGGCTGTTCCGGGGTGAACGTTCTTGCCCTTGAAGACGATCTTGGCCGCCGCCGCATTAAAGCTCTCGTATTCCAGCTCTCCAAGGGGTCCGCCATCAACCGTATAGGCATATTTTGCGCCAAAGGCTTCAACATCAAACCGGTGTGGTCCGCGTCCAATCTCTTCGTCTGGTGTGAAGGCGACGCGAATCTTGCCGTGCTTGATCTCAGGATGATTCAGCAGGTAGTCCATGGCAGTCATAATTTCGGCAATACCGGCTTTGTTATCTGCACCGAGCAGGGTTGTCCCGTCCGTTGTGATCAAGGTATGTCCTTTATAGTTTGCAAGCTCCGGAAAATCTTTGGCTGACAGAATAATCTTCTGCTCTTTGTTCAGCACAATATCATTACCGTCGTAGGCGTCGATGAGCTGAGGATTTACGTTCTTGCCTGTAAAATCAGTAGCTGTATCCAGATGCGCTAGAAAACCGATGACCGGAACTTCCTTGTCGGTATTCGCAGGCAGTGTTGCCATCACATAACCGTTGTCATCCATGGTGACTTCCTGCATCCCGATCTCCTGAAGCTCCTCTACAAGCTTGCGTCCTAGTTCCAGCTGGCCAGGTGTAGACGGACAGGTCTCGCCGTTCTCATCCGATTGTGTATCCATACGAACATAACCGGTAATACGCCGAATCAAATCTTGTTTCATCTATTTCTCATCTCCTTATTCTGGCGGGATGATGATCCCATGTTCAATATTCCCATTTTATCATGAACAAACGAAGATTCATAAATTGGAAAATGAAACTATAAGGTTTCCCTTTACATGAAACCAAAAGGTGTCATATAATCATGAGAGAATTTGAACACACTTATAATCTGAGAGAAATTTAACCCGAGAATAGTGAAGGAGAAGAGATTAAATGACGCAAACTTTGCCGGATATTCAGAAGACCATCGTTATCGATGCGCCCATCGAGAAAGTGTGGAGTACAGTGGCAACGGCCGACGGTATTGCTGCCTGGTTTATGCCAAATGACTTTGAGCCCGTGCTGGGGCATGAATTTCAACTTCAGGCAGGACCGTGGGGAAATTCGCAGTGCAAAGTGACTGAACTCGAACCGCCGCATCGGCTCAGCTTCACATGGGACAAGGATTGGCTCATTACCTTTGAGCTTGCTGAGAAGGATGGGCAGACGGAATTCACACTTACCCACGGCGGCTGGACCTTGGACGAGAAGACCTCCTTCGGCGAAGATCACAGCGTAGTGCGTGACCGGATGTCAGGCGGCTGGAGTGGAATTCTTAGCAAGCTGGCAGCTCAGTTTGGAGCGTAGCATTCATGTCAGCTGCACCTAAGCATGATGTCTTTCAAGCGATTGCAGATCCTACCCGCCGGGATTTGCTTCATCTACTAAGTCATGGGGAGATGCCGGTTGGTGCCATCAGTGAGCGGTTTCCCATCAGCCGAACCGCCGTATCCAAGCACCTGCGTGTGCTGGCTGATGCCGGGCTTGTGAAGGACCGCAAGGTTGGACGCGAGACCAGGTATCGACTGGATACCGAGCCTCTGACCGAGCTGAAGCGCTGGTTGTCTTATTATGAGCGGTTCTGGGATAACAAGCTCACGATGCTGAAGCGATATGCAGAACAGGAAGAGCGTTTGAAAGAGGATTAAAAGTGTAATTAAAAAGATCAAAAAGATCAAAAAGATCAAAATGAGTGACCTACAACGTAAGGGTTCGCCATAGATAGAAGACGGCGTAGGCTTCATAGCCTGCCCAAGGCTTAAACAGCTCCCGGATCTGATCAGGAGTCGGCTTCACGCTGAGACCAAGCTGCCGCTTCAGCGCAGCATGAAGTCCGGCATCACCGATAGGAAAGGCAGCGGGATCACGCAGGCAGCGCATCAGCACATAATGTGCTGTCCAGGGGCCGATCCCGCGAATGGAGATGAGTGTCTGCTCGGCCTCATAGTATCCCGAAGCAATAAGGCCACCTTTCTGGAGCTCACCGCTGCTTATCCGCCTGGCCAGATCCAATATATATTCGCTTTTTTTGGTCGTAATCTGCAGCTCCTTCAGATCCTGTACGGATGCTGTCAGCATGGACTGAGGCGTCGGGAAGAGATGGTACGTCCGCTCTCCGTATTGGTGACGCTCGCCATAAGTCTCGGTAAGCCGGCGTTTTAATGTATAAGCAAAGGTCAGATTGATCTGCTGTCCGAGCACTGCCCAGCATAAAGCCTCGAATAGATCAGGAACACCAACGATACGGAGTCCTCGTAACGATTCAGGGAATTTCGAGAGAATGGGGTCAGACGCGACAAGTGTCTCCACAGGAGTGAGATCTCTGTCCAGATCCAGCCATTCGGTTATATAGGCAGCTGCTGCTTGGCATTCCTCAGCAAGGAGCGGTGTTTCGAGCAGGGATTGAACATTCAACGCATGTGCCTCTTGATCATACTCCAGTTGAAACGGAAGCATGGTTTCCGCTTCCTTAACTCTAATCAGTTTATATACCCTCCCCTGATCCACCTGATGCAGACATTCCAGCTTGGAACGGTTCAAATAATACAGAATTTCTTCATAGTTAAACAGCTCCGGCAGAGACAGCTTGAAGCGAATATCTCCAGGATAGAACTCCACTTTAGAATTGGAACCGGGCATGTCCTGCTGCGGTATATCCATGATATCCCTCCAAATTAAGAAGTGCTTCCTTTACTTTCAATCCACCTGCAAACCCCGTCAGTGTGTTGTTCTTACCAATGACACGGTGGCAGGGTACGATCATGGGCACAGGATTCGCCCCGTTTGCCGTACCAACGGCACGAACTGCTTGCGGGCGGTCAATCCCGTGAGCAATATCGGAATAGCTGCGCGCTTCGCCAAAGGGAATTTGCTGTAACGCCTGCCATACCTTCTTCTGAAATTCCGTACCTCTCAGATCCAGCGGCAGACTGAAGCTCTGTCTTGCTCCATTCATATATTCGTTCAGCTGAGTGACATAGGGCGCGAGCTTCTCAGAACTCTCTACAATATCTGCTTGTGGAAAACGGCGGTGAATCCAGCTCATCAGCACCTCCATCGAATCTGTAGGCCAGGTCACTTTGCACAGTCCCTTCTCTGTTGCGGCTATATACATTGTCTGATTTTGAAATAAAGAATGTCTGAGCTCTGCCCAGTAAACGGTCTCCATACGGTATACCTCCTCATCTGTTCAAAATGAATAACCTCTATGTGATATCCCCTTTACGGTACTGCTGGGGTGTGACTCCTGTTCTCTTCTGAAAAACATGGATAAAGTGCGAGACGCTCCTAAAGCCTACGTTTAATGCTACATCCTGAATCTCTGAATCAGTGAACTTCAGCTGTTCCTTCGCATACTCAATGCGGACATACTGCAGCTGCTGAGCCGGTGATATCTCGGTAACTCTCTTGTACACCCGCTGCATGTGATATGGACTGATACTGAGCGCTTCAGCGATCTGAGGAAGAGTAAGCGGCTCTCTGTAGTGTGCGTAGATATAGCGGGTAACCCGTTCTGCAATATCGGCATCAGGGTTAATGAGCTCGTGCTTATTTGGCTGGCACCTCTTACAGGCTCGATATCCGCTGCGCTCCGCCTCTTGAATGGTGGAATAGACAGTGACATTTTCCGGCTTCGGCGTTCTGGAGCGGCAGGAGGGTCTGCAGTAGATGCCCGTCGTTTTGATCGCGGAATAATAAATGCCGTCATACCGGTCGCTTCGCGCAAGTATCGCAGCATACACTTTGTCAAACAGCTCCTGATCCCTCACAATCATCATCCTCCATATCCAAATCTTTTTTTGTCTGAATCAATTTCATGATATCTTTTTTGTCGCTTTAATAAAGGATGAAATTGATCCTGCTAAATCACATTATAGGCAACATTCTTCCTAAAAGGCACGTTATAGAAATAGGAGAGCAAGATTTCGACATTCTGTGAAATGAACATTCCTTAATATGGAAATCTGTAGTATATTAGATGAGTTATCGAATCAAAATCTGACCAAAAACATCAAATTTTATTAAAAATGATATATATTACGTCGACAAAAAAGATAGTGAAGAAAGGAGAAGCTGATGAGCGATCTTGAATACCCGTTGACACGGAGCAACCGTAAGAAAGCCGGCAAGAACAAAAAAGCGAAGAAGAAGACGAAAAAGCCATTAATTGTCTCTTTTATTATCCTGCTGTTAGTCGGCTCATTCGCTTATATTTTTCATAAGGAGCTGGGGTGGGCAGCACTGCAGCTGTTCGTAGAGAAGCCGGTCAAGACGGCACTCGATGATTCTTATGAACCGCTTGATGAAGTTACTGGACCCGCTGTGACAGAAGAAGAGAAGGAGCTGGAACCGTTCAGCATGCTTCTCCTTGGTGTAGACGAGCGCGAAGGGGATGTCGGCAGATCCGACACGATGATCTACGCCGTATTTCGTCCAGAGGATCACCGGATGCTGCTCTTGTCGATCCCGCGTGACTCCTATGTGCAGATTGCCGGGAGAGATAGAAGAGATAAAGTGAATGCGGCTTATGCCTATGGCGGTGCCAAGATGAGTGTGGAGACCATTGAGCAGCTCTTGGAAACCGACGTAGATTATTATGCAAAAGTGAATTTTAATGCGCTTGTCGAGGTGGTCGATGCCCTCGGTGGTGTCGAGCTTCCTATCACAGAACCGATTCAGAACAAGTACAAGTACCATATTCCACTGTATATTGAGGCGAACAAGCCCATCTATACAGGGGAGGATGCACTCAATTATGTAAGGTACCGTGAGGATTCCGACTTCAAGCGGACGGAGCGCCAGCGTATCTTTCTCAAAGCGGCAGCAGAACGGATGCTGCAGATCGGAAATATCACCAAGATTCCAGAAATTCTGTCTATTGCGAGCAGCAACATGAAGACAGATATGACCTCAGACTTTATCCTGGATCTTGGCAAGCTGCTCTATGATAAGGAAGCTGTTCCGCAGATGACCAGTTATATGCTGGAGGGAAGCGGCAAGAGCGATGGGGCCTGGTACTACATGCTGGACGACGAGAAGCTGGACTACGCGCAGCAATTAGTCGATAACTGGACAGATGCATCCATTACCAGCGATCAGCTGATGGATCCGGAAAAGGATGAAGAGCAAACACCATAATATGAAGGGCCTGTCTATGTAGACAGGCCTTTTTGTGTGATACGCCAGCAAGGGCGTCATTTACGATCATTATTTAAGCAGCTGCCGATAATGGCGGGGAGAATGGCCCTGCTTCTTCTTGAACATCTTGGAGAATAAGAAGGCATCGTTATAGCCTACGGAGTGGGCGACATCACTGATCGACAGCTCCGGATTACGAAGCAGCTCTGCGGCCCGTCTCATCCGGTATTCCAGCAGATAGGACTGAAGCGATACGCCAAAATGCTCCTTGAAGATACCTGACAGATAGGTGCGGTCAAGGCCGATGGCCTCTGCAATATCCTGAATTGTCATCTTCTGACTGTACCCGTTCTCAATGAAGCGGATCGACTTCCGAATATAGCTGTCCCGTGAAGGGGAGGACTTATGGTAGGCAGTAGGAGCAGGAGCACTACGTATGAGATCGCCCAGCACTTTATACAGAATACCCAGACTATGAACATCTCCACCGGCATGATGACGAACGTTAATGAGATCATTATAGAAAGAAGAGAAACCGGTTCCGGATGCAGCTGAATAAATGGGATGCCCTGGCGTACAGCTTCCGCGCTGCAGCAGGGATTTGGCATATATTCCTCTGAAACCGATCCAGGAATAAGTCCAGGGGTCCTCTTCATCGGCGGTATAGTGGATACGTTCATCTGGGAAAATGACAAATCCCTCTCCTGGACCAAGCCGAACCGTCTGATCTTCATAGCGAAAGCTCCCATATCCATTATGAATGTAATGGAGGATGTAGGCATCTCGGAGACCCGGACCCCAGCTGTGCCCTGGTTCACACTCCTGCAGGCCGAAGAAATCCATGCGGAGCTCCATCTTCTCCTGCGAATCCTGAAGGGTAAAATGGACTTCGTTAATTGGCATTGTATGATATCCCCTTCTCACATATATAGCTGTATTATACCAAATAACAGGGGCAAAGCGTCTCTAATCGTATTCATGTCTCTAATCAATCAACTGGGATTATGACATGTTTATCTTGGACTATTCTATGTCCTCCTACCCTTGCCCAGGCGTATAGTTAGGCTGTATTCAATACAGCGGTTGCTGACTATGGGAGGCAGATAAAATGTCCAAAATTACATTCATTGGTGCGGGGAGCACCGTTTTTGTCAAAAATGTACTTGGCGATGTGATGACAACACCCGCTTTGCAGGATTTCGAGCTTGCTCTGTTTGATATTGATGAAGAGCGGCTGCGGGACTCCGAGCGGCTGCTTAACAGCATAAAGGAAACGCTCGGCAGCACCTGCCGAATCATCGCCTATCATGACCGCAAAGAAGCACTTCGCGGTGCCAAATACGTCATTAATGCAATTCAGGTCGGCGGCTATGATCCGTGTACGATCACTGATTTTGAAATTCCGAAGAAATATGGTCTGCGCCAGACGATAGCGGATACGCTGGGGATCGGGGGAATCTTCCGTAATCTTCGGACGATTCCGGTGATGCTGGATTTTGCCCGCGATATGCAGGAGGTCTGCCCGGACGCTTGGTTCCTGAACTACACCAATCCGATGGCCGTGCTTACGAATGTTATGAATACAGTTGGCGGCATCAAGACGGTTGGACTCTGCCATAGTGTACAGCACTGCGTATCCGATCTGTTCCGCTCACTGGAGATGGATACGGCAGGAGTAGAATCGAAGATTGCCGGCATCAACCATATGGCCTGGCTGCTTGAAGTGAAGAAGGATGGCAAGGATCTGTATCCGGAGATTAAACGCCGGGCGGCTGAGAAGCAGAAGGAGAAGCATCATGATATGGTGCGGTTTGAGCTGATGCTTCGGTTTGGCTACTATGTAACAGAATCTTCAGAGCATAATGCAGAATATCATCCCTACTTTATTAAGAAGAGCTACCCTGAGCTCATCGACAAATACAACATACCGCTGGATGAGTACCCGCGCCGCTGTGTTAACCAGATTAATGGCTGGAAGGAAATGCGAGACAAAATATTTGCCAGCGAAAGTATTGAGCATACAAGATCTGCCGAATATGCCTCATACATCATGGAAGCGATGGAGACAGGCAATCCGTTCAAGATTGGCGGTAATGTCATGAACACCGGACTCATTACGAACCTTCCGAAGGAGGCTTGTGTTGAAGTGCCGTGTCTGGTAGACCGCTCTGGAATTACGCCGACCTATGTCGGGGATCTGCCGCCTCAGCTTGCTGCACTGAACCGTACGAACATCAACACCCAGCTGCTGACGATTGAAGCAGCGGTAACTCAGAAGAAGGAGCATATCTATCATGCAGCGATGCTTGATCCACATACAGCTGCTGAGCTGTCCTTGGACGATATTACTTCCCTGTGTGATGACTTGATTGAAGCTCACGGTGACTGGCTGCCGGCATTCAAATAATAGGCCAAGAAGCTGTTCCAAAATTAAATAACATAAATCCCCTGCCTCTCCATAACGTTAGAGGGCAGGGGATTTGTAATTTGGTAAGCATGTTCTATCCAATTAGCGGATTAATTGTTCGATGCTTCAACCCATACCGATACGCTTCCACCGTTCACAGGGAAGTCGGCAAAGCCGTCTTTGCCGATCTTGATCTGATCTGTCCGGTTGCCCGTAATATCAATAAAGGTCTGTCCGGCCCGTTCCGAGCCTACCTTCATGTGCTTCTTGCCCTCTTCACCATTGCCGATAACGACGGCACAACCGGAATGAGGAAACTCGGCGACCCCGCGTCGTACCCAGCCAATCGTATTCGGATGGTCGAAGTAGTCCTCCTGTGGACCATAGGCATAGTGATATCTGGCATGAAGCAGAGGATCAATCGCATCCTTCTTCGGAGGAATCGGGTGCTCTCCGGATATTCCATAATAATCACCGTAGAATACACAAGGGTATCCACCTTGACGCAGCAGAATCAGCGCATAGGCACTCTGCTTGAACCAATCATCAATCCATGATTCCAGTGCCTCTTCCGGCTGAGAGTCATGATTATCAACGAACGTTACCGCATGAGTCGGATGAGTATTAACGAGTGTATCCTGGAAGATCGTGCTGAGATTGAAGTTCTTTCCAGCCTGGGAGGCCTCATGCAGCTTATAGTGGAGAGATACATCAAATAAGTCAATCTGGTAATCGACCGTGTCCAGGAAGTTCTGACAGGCCGCTAGATCGGGCTTCCAGAACTCACCGACAATGTAGAAATCCTGTCCGCGTTTGTTGATCATCTCTTTAGCGAATTCCTTGATGAATTCATGGTTGATGTGCTTGATGGCATCCAGACGAAAACCGTTGCACTGTAAAGTGTCGATGAGCCATTTGCCCCAGCGGATCATTTCCTCTCTGACCTCAGGGATGCTGTAGTCAATGTTAGCGAACATGAGATAGTCATAGTTGCCGAATTCATCGTCAACATTCTCGTTCCAGGCCTTGTCTTCTTCTGCCATGCGGAATATGCCGGTCCGATTCGTCTTGGCATCATAATCTGTGCCGTTGAAATGAGTATGATTCCATTTGAAGCTGGAATACTTGTCACCCCGTCCAGGGTAATCAAATTTGGTCCAGCCCTCAATCTCAAACGGCTTGGAGATATCCTTCGTCCGGTTGTTAGGATCGACTTCAATGACTTTGAAGCGCTCCGTTGCATCGGCTCCGGCCTTGTGGTTCATAACCAGATCGACGTAAACGGCTATGCCGTTCTGCATACAGGCGGCCAGTGCTTCGAGCAGCTCGGCTTTGGTTCCGTACTTGGTTCGAACGCTCCCTTTTTGATCAAATTCACCGAGATCGTATAAGTCATATACTCCATATCCCGTGTCTTCAGGCGAAGAGCCCTTCGTAACTGGGGGAATCCAGACGGAGTCAATGCCTTGTGCCTTCAGCTCGGGAGCCTTCTCGGCCAGCCGTTTCCAATGGGAACCGTCCGGTTCAACATGCCACTCAAAAAACTGCATCATCGTATGATTACGTTTCATGGTATGTTCCCCTCTCCATATCAAAAATCTCGTGCATCCTATATGTATACTAAGATCGCCGCAAAGGCGGAACTCCAGAACACATAAATGCTTTTATTGTAGAAATAACCCCGAAAAACCTGCATCTAAACGAGGTTCCGCAAAAATATTCTTTTTTTTAGGTGATCAAATGAAAATATTATGATAAACTACCTATGTTTTTCATCAATTCCAGAAAGTTTTCGAAAGCCGTTTTCTTATACAATGAATGAGTCAGTAAGGGAGAAATTATGACGACGACAGCAACGGGCGGGGGCGCCGCCGAAACGAATAATCTTAAGCTTTTTGCCTTAACCTGGCCCATTTTTTTAGAGCTGCTTCTATTCATGCTGATGGGTACAGTCGACACCTTTATGCTCAGCGCGGTATCGGATGAAGCGGTATCCGCTGTTGGTACAGCGAATCAGATCGTAACCATCGCCATTCTTATCCTGGAGGTCATCGGTAACGGAGCAGCCATAGTCGTTGCCCAGTACATCGGTTCAAGGAAGCTGGCAGAAGCCTCAAGAGTATCTGCTATCGCGATTACCCTGAATCTGTGTGTCGGACTTGCGATCAGTATATTGTTTGTATTTGGAGGTCGCTCCATACTACAAGCGATGAATCTTTCGGGAGAGCTTCTTCAGCTCGGTGAGGCTTATTTGACCATTGTAGGGGGAGGGATATTCCTCCAGGCCTTGATTAACATCCTTGCCGCGATCATTCGGACTTATGGATATACGAAGCAGACAATGCTGGTCTCCCTCGTGATGAATGTTATTCATCTGGTCGGTAACTATGCGCTTATATTTGGACATTTTGGTTTTAGTCCGCTGGGTGTTCAAGGTGCAGCCATCTCGACGGTGCTCAGTCGATTAATCTGTGTCGTCATTTTCTTCTGGCTCCTGTACAGGGTGCTGTCTGTTCGTATCGAGTGGAAGCATTACTTCACGATTTCTAGAGATTATGTAGGAAAAATTCTGAAGATCGGCATTCCGTCGGCCTTTGAGCAAATTATTTATCAGGTCTGTCAGCTCGTCTTCTTATATTATGTCACTTATCTGGGAACGGAATCCCTGGCGACAAGGCAGTATGCTGCTCAAATTTCACACTATATCTATCTGTTCAGCATGGCCGTCTCCATTGGTACCTCCATTCTCGTAGGACGCTTCGTTGGTGCAGGGAATCCGGAAGAAGCCTATGCCCGTTTGCGAAAAAGCGTCAAGATCGGGCTGACCTCCACGATCATTATGGATTTAATTATTATTGCGCTGCGGGAGCCGCTGCTCGGGATCTTCACAGACAGCGCCGAGATCATTCGTCTTGGATCGCAGGTGATCCTGTTCAGTATTGTGCTGGAGACAGCCAGAACCTGCAATATGATCATGATTAATTCGCTGCGCGCTGCTGGAGATGCGCGTTTCCCGGTATATATGGGTCTCATCTCCATGGTCGGTGTAAGTCTTCCGCTTGGCTATGTGCTCGTATTTTCTCTGGATATGGGTCTCCTTGGTGTATGGATGGCAAATGCTGCAGATGAGTGGATTCGAGCGATCATCATGCATTTTCGCTGGAAGAGCGGCGCTTGGCGCAAGCATGCGCTTGTAGAGCATCCTCCCGTACATGAACAGGCTCAGCCTGCTGTGACACAGTCCTGATGAATACCGACGATGTTTGCGATTTCATGCAGTTAGCACCTATCCAAAAATAGCTAATATTCGTAAAAGCCGCCAATAGGCGGTTTTTTTACTAGCAAAAATACAAATAAATCATGTTATCATATACAATAGATTGGGCAGAGCCACTTCGATGTTGTTTATCGGAATTTAAAAATAGATTAAGAGATTCTTAAGGTATAACGAGCATGAATGAACTAAGATAGATAAAGCGCTGCGAGTTCGGAAATCCTGTTTAATAACGACAGATTGCTGAACTCTATTAAATAGAAACAAGGAGTTTTAAATGATGAGTCAAACACAATTAGAAAAAAGGGAACGTATTCCCGAGCTGAACCTGGTGCGATGTATGGCGATTCTCGGGGTATTGACCGTGCATTCGTCTTCATTTGCGACATTAAACATGATCGATTCCGGTATGTACGGCGTATACAACTTCTTTAATATTTTCATGAAGTTCGGTACACCGACATTTATTTTTCTCAGCAGCTTTGTCTTGTTCTACAATTACTACACAAGACCGCTGGACAAACAGCTGGTAACAGGCTTCTATAAGAAACGGCTGCTTTACATCCTGATTCCGTATTTTATGTTCTCACTCTTTTACTTCGGGATCCTGCATGTGACGCATTACCCGGACCGTTCCTTTGTGGATACCATAACCAGCTTCACGGAGAAGCTGCTCACAGGTAAGGCGTATACGCACTTATACTTTGTATTTATAAATATGCAGTTCTATATTTTATTCCCGCTTGTGCTGTGGCTGTTCAAGAAGGCGCCGTCGCTTGTCAAATGGGCAGTCCCGATCGGACTTGCGATTCAATGGGGATTCATTGTCATGAACAAGTACGGTGTGATCTCTGTTGCGAATAAGGGAAGCTGGTCACCGTCTTATTTTGCCTATTTTATGCTGGGTGCATTCCTGGGCGTATACTTCCCTAAGATCAAACAGTGGATTGTGATGAAAAAGGAGCATGCCACACCTGCTAAGATTACCACCTGGATTGCGCTGTGGGCCGTATGGCTTGGTGCAGGGATCGCCCATGCTCAGATTTGGTACCTGAACCGTAAAGGCATTGCCGTATATGATTCGCTCTGGTATGAATTCTTGTGGAACCTGCACACATTTGCAGCGGCTCTGGTGCTCTTCCAGATCGCCTTCCTGCTATATAAACGTGAACGTGGGCAGAACGCGATTGTACGCGGTATGTCTCGAATTGGAGGACTGTCGTTCGGGATTTACCTGATTCACCCGTTCTTCCTGCTAATCTACCGCGAGTTCCCGCCGCAAACCGGGATCTCCATGCTGCACCATCTGTGGTACGTAGGCGGCTTCCTGGTCGCATTGATCGGTTCATATATTGTCGTGTCGCTGGCTTCCCGGATTCCACAGTCGTGGATCCTGTTCGGTAACCTGCCGAAGCCGAAGAAGAAGGAGCGCGCAATTGGGGAGAAGAGAGACCTCCCTGCATAATTCAATCTTTTCTCATACAAAAAAGCATGCCGCGTAATTTACGGCATGCTTTTTTGTGCCCAAACCATGGTCGAGCCGTTAGCGAAGACCATGCGTACTACCTCATATCCCAAGCGGAATGGTTGGACGGCGAACGACTTTGCGACATTGATTTCAACGAAATTTTTGCAGCTCAAGCGTAATTTTTTGATGATTTTGATGGAAAGCATGTAAACCCCGAGTGGAATTTTTGGATGGCGAACGACTTTTGCTTTAGCAACCGGAGAGAGAGAATCAAAAAATGAAACGACTGAATCTGCTAAATCAAAAATAGAGTGTCAAGTAAGCCGCTCAAAACATGGAGCGGCTTACTTGACAGTCGACCTGCGCAGCAAGAAATAGGCCATGACGACAAACAGCAGAGTGAAGGGAGCCAGGTACCAGATCGATTCGGTCTGATGCGTTGCGAAGAATCGGCCGACCTCATCCCACAGCTCATAGAACGTAACGAGCACGCTCGCAATTCCAAGCACAACGAACATGAGTACAATCAGCCCAGCCAGCACAAGGGCACCGAATCTGCGGGCGATGCTCGGGAGCAAGAACCCGAAGAAGCAGAAGAAGGTGAATACGACAAAGTTGAGCGCGAGAAACTCCAGGAAGCCCAGCTCGTTAGTAAACGGAAAGTTAAAGAATCCAAGCCCCGTCCCCCAGGAGGTGGCCTTCTCTATGGCCCGCAGCACAGCAAGAACGATCGAGGCGACGAGCATATGGACGGTCAACCAGATCACAGTACCTGAGTAGTAATCCTTTCTTCTAACACCGAAGCCAAGCAAGAATGAGAAATTCATTGGCACGACGATGATACCAAGGGTCATCATGAACACATATATGCTCATCACGCCTCCAGAAGTATAAGGGCCGGTAAAGGTGCTGACGATCAAATTGGTCAAAAAGTTAAATATCATAATCGTGTAGGGCATGTAAACCCACAGCCACCGATCCACATGATGGGTTCTGATGACATTACTTATACCTGGCATTATAGAGTCACCTCTTCCTTATTACGGTTGTGGGTCAAATGAACAATCAATTGCTGAAGCGATACAGGGGTGACATCCAGGTGTTTGCTCTCTGCTTGTTTACGGAAGTCCGAAATTCCTTCGCTTCGTACCGTGACTTGAAGTATAGAGCCCAGCGTCTCTCTGTGAAGGACTTTTTTGTTATGAATAAATGCTTCCACATCCTGCTTCTTCCCACTGATCGTATAGGCAGCTCCTCTTAGCTTCTCTGCCTCTTCGCTCAGCAGAATCCGGCCGCTGTCAATGACGATAACATGCTCAAGCATAGCGCTGATCTCATCAATAAGATGGGTAGATAAAATAATGGTGCGAGGATGCTCCATATAGTCCTGAATCAGCCGGTCGTAGAACATTTGTCTTGCGGTAGCATCCAATCCGAGATAAGGCTCATCGAAGATGGTAAGCGGAGCGCGGCTGGCCAGCCCGACTACGATACCGACGGCAGAGAGCATCCCCCGAGACAGCTTCTTCACATGACGTTTCAGAGGGAGATTGAACTCCATCAGCAGGGTGTCTGCAAGCTTCGCGTCCCAATTCGGAAATTGGTAGGAGGCAATGGCGATTACATCTCTGATCCGGAAGGAATCCGGGTATTTTTGACTCTCTTTAATAAAGCACGTTTGATTGAGCGCCTTGGCATTCTCATAGGGCTCCTCACCAAACACCCGAATTTCGCCGGACGTGGGGAATATTTGGGCAGTTAAGATGTGCATCAAGGTTGTTTTACCTGCTCCGTTTCGTCCGAGAAGTCCATATATTTTGTTTTCTTCTATGTTCAGACTGATGTTATTAATCGCGGTGACATCATTTCCGAAGCTTTTGGTCAGATTCCGAATTTCCACTACATCACGCATTATCGTTTCTCCTCCCGTTGAATCATAATAGACAGCTCTTCTTTGCTGATGCCGAGCTTCTGTGCCTCTTGGATCATCTTGGTGACATATTGCTCATAGAATTGCTCTCTGCGTTTCTCCATAACCATCCCCCTCGCGCCTTTGGCTACAAACATGCCGATTCCTCGTTTCTTGTACAGCACGCCTTGATCGACCAGCAGATTTACACCTTTGGCGGCTGTGGCAGGATTAATTTGATAAAAAGAAGCAAATTGATTCGTTGAAGGGACCTGAGCTTCTTCTTCCAAACCCCCCTCAATAATGTCGTCTTCGATTCGTTCCGCGATCTGTATAAAAATGGGGCGGTCATCATCCATTTGCAGTCCCATGTGCCACCTCTCCTCATTGGTTAGTTACTCATGTAATTAACCATACAAGCAACAAGGTGAGAAGTCAACACTTTTTACAAAAAATGGGCGAAATGTTATCACAGCTGCTCTTCATTCCATCCAAGCTATCGTTTCAGTTTATAAAAATAAAGTGTAATATAATCTAACGTGTTGTATAATGATTAACACAAATCAGCTAAATTTTATTAATTATTCACAACTAATTAGCAGGAAATATTACATCATTCATCATGAAGCCTTAGTTTATTCGACGTTGTTCTGCTTCAATAGGCAGCTTCCCTGACATAAGAAAAAGACAAAAGGGGATGACGCTATGCTGATTCCGTATCCAACGGAGCCGTTTTTTGATGAGATGTTCATGCAGGCGGGTGAGCCAAGGCTTCATTATGCCGAGTTCTATCGCAGACTCAGACGCTTTACAGCGGAAGAGCTGAAGGAGAAGCATGAAACTGCTCAGCTGTCATTTTTAAGACAAGGAATTACATTCACCGTATACAACAATGAGATCGGAACAGAACGGGCAATGCCATTTGATTTTATTCCTATCATCATTCCTCCTAGAGACTGGGAGCTGATTGAGAAGGGGATGATTCAGCGAACAGAAGCCCTCAACCTCTTTTTGGAGGATATCTACGGGGAACAGCACATTATTCGCGACCGGCTCATTCCCAAAGAGCTGATTATGAACAACCCCTATTACTACCATAAGCAAGTTAAGGGAATGGATATTCCACTAAACAACCATATCTTCCTCGCAGGCATTGATCTGATTCGGGATGATCAGGGTAAATATCATATTCTTGAGGATAATCTACGCAATCCATCCGGTATGTCCTATGTGTATCAGAACCGTTATGTGATGCGCCAGGTCTACCCTGAATTTTTTGCCAGACACTCGATTCACCCGCTGGAACATCAGCTTGTTCATCTCTACCAAGCTTTGCTTGACCATACACCGCAGTCCTTTGGCTTCTCCTCCTCCCCCTGTGCGGTGCTATTGACTCCAGGTATGTACAATTCGGCTTATTATGATCATGTGTTTTTGGCCCAGCAGATGGGTATTCCATTAGTAGAGGGAAGAGACCTCACAGTGGCAGATGATGTTGTATATATGAAGACGATCCGCGGACTACGAAGGGTCGATATTATCTATCGCCGGATTGATGATGATTTTCTTGATCCGCTGCATTTTCGCAAAGACTCTGTCCTTGGTGTCTCGGGCCTCCTCTCCGCTTATCGCAAAGGCAATGTTGCTATATTGAATGGCATTGGGAACGGTGTTGCTGATGACAAAGCCATCTATGCCTACGTTCCTGATATGATTCGTTATTATCTAAACGAAGACCCAATCCTGTCCAATGTCCAAACGTACCGTTTAACCGAACGCTCGGAACGCGAGTGGGTGCTGGACCATCTGGAGGAGCTGGTCGTCAAGAACGTCGGGGCCTCCGGCGGCTATGATATGCTGATTGGACCGCATGCTACAGGCGAAGAGATCGATAGGTTCAGGTACAAAATTAGGCAGCAGCCACATCAGTATATCGCTCAGCCCACCATTCGCTTATCCAGAGCACCGTCCTTTCAGAACGAACGTTTTTACCCGTGTCATGTCGATTTGCGCGTATTCGTTATCCGGGGCCGGAACACGCATGTGCTCCCTGGCGGACTCTCACGAGTTGCTCTTAAGGAGAGGGGTCACTTGTCGTTAATTCCTCGCAAGGCGGCGGTGGAAAGGATACATGGATTCTGCGGAAAGAGGGAGGAGAGGTATAGATGCTGAGCAGAGTGGCAGATTGCTTATATTGGATGTCCCGCAACATTGAGCGGGCAGAGAGCAATGCGCGTATACTGAATGTACAATTCATTCAGATGCTGGAAGCCTCAGAGGAAGAGATTCTTGCCAAGCATGACTGGGAGATGATCTTCGAAATATGCGCCCGGACCGATCTGTTTCATGAAGCGATGCAAGAACCCACGGGGGCGGATCAAGCACTTATTCACCAGCTTGTCTTCGCAAGGGCCAATCCCAATTCTTTGATGAACTGTGTCCAATATGCCAGGGAGAATGCAAGAATGACGAGGACTCAGCTCCCCGATGATCTCTGGGAGATCTGGAACGATGTTTATCTGGATATGAACAGGATGAACAGAGGAGAAGATATCGACAGCAGAGAGGTGAGACGCTGCCTGGAGCGGACGAAGATTGCTTCCCTTACTGCGAGAGGAATTATCGAATCTTCGATGTCACGCGGACCTGCCTATCATATGATCAATGTTGGTAAATGGCTTGAGCAAGCAGAGAAGACAGCCCGGATTCTGGATGTTGTAAGCAGTTATATCTATGCAGATCCGGCCTGCAGAGGACAAGGCGAATCCTATTACTGGCGTCTGGCCCTGCAATTCGCAAATGGGTATGAGGCATTTCTGAAGCGCCATCCACCGGCCATGGAGCCTGGGCCGATTCTCAGCTTTCTCGTTGCGGATGAAGCCTATCCCAAATCGATCCGCTACTGCATAAGCCAGGTACGGGAGTCTGTTCAAATTCTGGAGTATGGCAGGGTATCTCATTATTCCTGGGAGATGTATGCTTCCCTTGATGATCTGCTGGGTATGCTGGATGAGGTCCATATTACGGAGCTGAGGGGACCGGAGCTGGACTTCTTCCTTAGTCAATTTCAAGAGAAGTGCAAGGAGATCGGCCATGTGTTCTCGAGAACTTATTATTTAATGGATACAGGAGAGCGGCAGTTTCAATTTCACTACGCAGGAGAATAGAGAAGCGATGAAATACAAAATTGTGCATACCAACACGTTTAAATACGACGCTCCGGTTGATCAGAGCATGAATACAATACGGCTGCGACCACTCGAGGATGAGTGCCAGCAGCTGATATCATATCGCACCGATATCCATCCTTCGGCAATGACGAAGGGGCATGAGGATGTGTGGGGGAATTATGTGGAAGAATTCTTCATTGCTGAGCCCCATACCTCTCTGGAGGTCGTTGCTACCTCCATTGTGACGGTGCAGCGGAGTCCTTTTTTGCAGGATATTCGGTACTCCTCTGAGATGAAGACGTTGTTTGAGTCTCCTTTATATAAAGAGCATTATGGTGCTTATCTGGTGGAGACCGCGTATACCAAGCTTAATATGGAGCAGATTCGAGCTGTTCAGAAGGTAGCGGGGAGCATGAAGGATCCGCTCAGCTATGCATTACAAGTGATGGATTATTTGTACAGCAGCTTCATCTATGATAAAGACTCTACTGACGTAGAAACAACGGCCGAGGCGGCTTTTGAGCACAGTAGAGGGGTCTGTCAGGATTTTTCTCACGTTATGCTGGGAATTCTGCGGGCCAGTGGCATTCCATCACGTTATGTGAGTGGTTATCTGTACGTAGGAGAAGATTCGGCACTGAAGGGAGATGCTGCTTCGCATGCGTGGGTTGAGGTGATGGTGCCTGGCATTGGCTGGGCAGGTCTTGATCCGACGAACAATGTGGAGGCACTATCCAATCATATAAGAGTGGGTACGGGCCGTGATTATGCAGATGTAAGTCCTCTGCAAGGAAAGTATCGGGGCGGAGAGTCTACTCTGGATGTCGGTGTATCTGTACAGCTGCTGGATGCAAACGAACGACATGATTAGCCGCAAGACTGAAGCGAGAGGGAATCGTTTCGTATGGATGCTTCACGGTTAATAAGAGGAGGATATATCAAAGGTACAATAGAGAATAGGTGATAACATGATGAAATGTCATATTTGTGGTAAATCATTAAACGATGTATTGGAGCATGTTGAACATATATTACACGAGTGCAGTCAGATTCAGGCAGATCAAGTGCTGCAAGCAGATCATGAGCAGGAAGCGGGATATGATCCGGCATAGAATAAATATAATGTAGAACCTGCCGAGGGGCAGGTTTTTTTATGGACAGCGATGTTTTAATCGCGAGGTTTAAGCTATACTATCTTTAAAATTTACCAGAATACCTGGGAGGCTCCTAAATGTACAGTTGGTCCGTCTCGGATATCATGTCCTTTTTCACGGAAGAAAATATCATCATGCTGCTTGAACAGTTTCGTTCCTATGGACCGCTGCCCGGAATTCTGATCACATTTCTGAAATCCTTTATCCCGCCGCTGCCAACCCTGCTGATCGTGGGAGCGAACGGGGTTGTGTATGGCTGGGCTGGATTCATCTACTCCTGGATTGGCCTGGTGGGAGGCAGCTTCCTAACTTTTCTGATTATTCGCAGAATTGCGATGACTTCCTACATCCAGCGCTGGGCACAGAAGCCCAAGGTTCAGAAGAGCTTACGCTGGATACAGCGCAATGCGTTCAGCTATGTGTTCCTGCTGGGGATGTTCCCGATGGGACCGTTTGTGCTGGTGAACATGGCAGCAGGCGCAGCTCAGATGCGCCCCGGTCTCTTCCTGCTCGCGGCAGGGCTTGGCAAAGGAATCATGATATTTTATGTGACTTATATTGGTACCAACCTGGAGGAGATTATCCAGCATCCGCTTATTCTGGTTGGCGTCGTCATATTCATCATTTTGACGATTGTGGCAAGCAAAAGGATAGAAGCTTATTACACTGAATCTTCTAATCGGTAATAGGTGTGGAGCGGTCCGCTCTTTCCAAATACCGGATCTTGATCGGGCAAGGGAACTTGCTTGATGTCCTGAAGTACTTTGGGCCGCTCTCCGGATTCGCCTGTATAGGTGTCATATTCGATGCCATCGGGATAACCACCAACCACCTGAAACTCACGGCTTGCTTCAATCCTCTTATGGCCAGTACCGGCAGGAAGAACGATCACATCCCCGGCTGCCGCAGTGACCACGATCCCTTGCTCACCGCCAAGCTGCAGCTTGACCGATCCGCTGATCACACCGAGAACCTCATGTGTGTTGCTGTGATAATGATGATAAGGGAATACACCGCCTGTCCAGGTGTTCTGCCAATTGTGGCTGTTGAATAGGGCTTCCATCTCCTCTTCTCTCCCTCTTAGAACGCTCGGATATAAGAGAACAGGTAAGTTCGGGTGGTTTGGGATGATGCCATCATCCTTGAAACGATAAGCCCGTGTCTTAAATTCGGTATGTGCCATGTGAGTTTTCCTCCTTCTGTTCGCTGTTAAAGCTCATATATGAAACAAGCCATGAACAAGGGATAACCTCTGGTCATGGCTTGCAGGTGCAGTATACGATAACGTTAATGCACTTATTCTAATCCTTTTAGCAGATTAAGACTGCTTCAGATTGTCCTCAGATCGGGGATTCCAGTTCTCGGCTTGAGGCTCCACGTCCTCATGCTTTTTCATTTTGTCTACCTGCTCCTTGGAGTCCTTCTCCTTGTCCAATTGATTGCGTACCTCTTCGCTTGATTGCTGTTTCATCGTGAACGCCTCCTTGTTCATCATGGATATAGTTATTACATACCCGGTCTGTAGAAAGGCAAACATGAAGCTGAGACGGGCCTATCTGATATCGGTAATAAACTTATATAATAGAAGTTACATATGGAATAAAATAACTTAGTAGGATAAAATAGCAGAGATATTAACTGTGGAGGTATCCTATGAAACTCGCAGAAGCACTTATATTACGTTCGGATATACAAACTAAAATACAACAATTAAGATTTCGTCTGGAAGGTGTCGTCAGAGTGCAGGAGGGGGAGCCGCCTGCCGAAGATCCTGCCGAGTTATTTGCTGAACTGGAGGAGAGCTTGAGCCAATATACGAAGCTGGTTCAAGATATCAATCGCACCAACTCTCAAACCCTGCTCGACACGGGCATCAGTATCGCGGATGCGCTTGCACTGCGTGAGAATTATGTGAAGCATCGGGATGTGCTGTATGATGTCATCAGGCAAGCAACCATTCGTCTGGAGCGGACAAGCAGATCCGAGATCAAGTTCGTTACCACGGTTGACCACAAGAAGCTGCAGAAGCAGGTTGACGAACTTGCAAAGGCTCACCGTGTATTAGATACGAAGATCCAGGAGAAGAACTGGACGACAGAGCTGATCACGACAGCGTAATAACGGAAGTGACAGCATGCTTTAAGTAGAGCATCGGTAAGTTGGTAGCCTTCCTGAAGAAAGCGAGCATAAGCCTACCAAGGCAGGCAAGGTCTTGGAACCCATTTGATAAAAAATCGACGAGAGCCGGGGACTCCATTCATCACAAATTATCCCCAGTACAGTGTACATATCACATGTAATTGTTAATGTTATGACCAAATGCTGATTTTTCAGGTAATGGCGAGGGCGGGCCAGGGGACAATACCGAGATGATAAGACGGTTCGTGCGAGAAGGCATGAGCCGTCTTTTTATTTTGGAGGATTTGGGCGAGTTAAAAATTAACATGAGTGAGAATAAAACTTTATGGAAATTTTAAGCGGTATACGTTGATACATATAGTGATCAGCATGCTCTTTGACACCGCATATAGTAGCAAATATGAGAAAAAGTGAATTCATGGATGGAGAACAGGCTATTGCACGTCGTATTGACAAAAAAGGTGTATTTGTTACAATGTTCACAAGGTATTCACAATTGCCAAAATATTTATCTCATGTTCACGTGTAAGAAGTGTAATATTAGGGTATAGGATCCGTTTTTATGACCTGTTCGGTAAGTTTGTTATTGCGATGGAATGATCATATTCGTGTCTGCAATAGATCCATGGAATACATCACACTTCTGCTGTAGAGCTGCCTGAGCCGCCCTTAGTGGCATCGGCTCTTTCTTTGTGTGAAAATTGTTACATTACAATCATGTAGTTCCTTGATCGACTAGATTGCTTAGCAGAAATGTCAGGCGAGCGGGCTTATAACCCAAAGTAAAGGAGGACGTTCTCTTATGTCACAACCGACGCAACAAGAAGTACCTGCTACAGGTGCTCCTCAAGCACAAAATGATGTGCTCGATCAATTGATGAAGCCGGAGGTTCAGGAGTCTCTTACTGTTCTGGTTGAGAACTTGCCTAAACTGGCTGAAATGGTAACTGCAATGACTACAGCTTATGACTTTGCTCAAGGGCTGGCGAAGGACCAAGTATTCGTAAACGACATGAAAGTTGCCTTTGGCGAATTTACTACTCCAGTAGTAGAAAAAGCAAAAGGTGTTGCTTCTGCAGCCATCGAAGCTGGCGATCGCGCTCATGCGGAACAGTCTTCTGTTGGCTTGTTCGGCATGCTCAAAATGCTGAAGGACCCTAACGTACAACATACGCTTCGTTTTGCTCAAGCTTTCTTGAGCATCTTGAACGAGCGTCAGCAAAACAAACAAGACTAAGATTTTTTCATACGAAAGTAAGAACGGAGGATGGATATGTCGAAGCAAATTTTGATCCTGGGCGGCGGCTACGGCGGATTGCTGAGCGCACTTGCAGCGCGTCAATACCTGACTGCTGAAGAAGCAACCATTACGGTTGTGAACCGTTTCCCGACTCACCAAATCATTACAGAATTGCATCGTCTGGCTGCAGGTACAATCAAAGAGAAGGCTGTTGCTCTTCCACTTGAGAAGCTGCTCCGCGGTAAAGACGTGAATCTTAAAATTGATACGGTTGCCGAAATCAAGCCTGACGAGAACAAAGTCACAATGAAGAGCGGAACCATCTATAGCTATGACTACCTCGTTGTCGCTTTGGGTAGTGAAACAGCATTCTTCGGTATTCCAGGACTTCAAGATTACAGCTTTACGCTGAAATCGGTTGAAGAGGCGAACAATATTCGCGCTCACGTGGAAGCTCGTCTGGATGCATACAAGAAAACAGGCGAGAAAAAAGACGCTACCATCGTTATCGGCGGCGGCGGCTTGACAGGTATCGAGCTTGTTGGTGAGTATGCAGACGTGCTTACTGAAGTTTGTAAACAAAAAGGCATCAACCGCAGCGAAGTGGAGCTCTACAGCGTAGAAGCAGGTCCTTCGATTCTGGCAGGATTCCCTCCAGAGCTGGTTGAGCGTGCACAAACAAGCCTTGAGAAACGCGGCGTGAAATTCATCGTTGGCGTAGCGATCACAGAAATGCAAGAGCATACGGTATTCCTGAAAGACGGCAGCTCCATCGAGACAAGCACTCTGATCTGGACTGGCGGCGTTCAAGGTAATGCTGTAGTTGCAAACTGCGGTATTGAAGTGAACCGCGGACGTGCAACGGTAAAAGAAACACTGCACTCTACATCGCATGAGAATGTGTTCATCGCTGGTGACAGCGCAGTTGTTATTCCAAGTGAAGGCGCTCGTCCTTACCCTCCAACAGCACAGCTTGCTTGGCAAATGGGTGAGACGATCGGACATAACCTGGCAGCTACCATCAAGGGCGGTGAGCTTGAAGTCTTCACTCCAGTCTTCTCCGGTACACTGGGAAGCCTTGGACGTAAAGATGCCATCGCAATGCTTGGAGGAAGTCAGACTCGTCTGAAAGGTCTTCCTGCAACACTCATGAAAGAAGCAAGTAACATTCGTTACCTGAAACATATTGAGGGTCTATTCGCTCTGGCGTATTAAGCTCCTCATCTAGAAGGCGTCCCCTTAGGGGCGTCTTTTTTTTGTTTCGGCATAGCTCTAAGTACAGAGGTGCATTACATATAAACATATATTAAGATGAGATGTGTACTACAGAAGAGCCAAACGGGGACAATAGATCAAGAAGTGAACCTTTATATCCATATAAATGGTTGCTATTAGCTGTTCAATTTGGGTAAGTAGATAGGAATACCTTTATATAATCTAAGGGTATGCATAATTGAATGGAAGGGAGCTATTGCATCATGAATGTACTCGTTATTGGAGCGAATGGACAAATAGGAAGACATCTTGTATCTCAGCTGAAAGAGAACCCGGGGCATACTGTTCGTGCTATGGTTCGTAAACAGGAACAGTTAGAGGCACTCGATAAATCAGGGATAGAGGCAGTTCTTGCCGATCTGGAAGGCACAGTAGAGGAGCTGGCGGAAGCCATGAAGGGGAATGATGCTGTTGTCTTCACGGCGGGATCAGGCGGAAGTACAGGGGCAGACAAGACCTTGCTCATTGATCTGGATGGTGCAGTGAAGACGA
The DNA here is from genome assembly GCF_028747985.1 of Paenibacillus urinalis. Lineage (NCBI taxonomy): Bacteria > Bacillati > Bacillota > Bacilli > Caryophanales > Paenibacillaceae > Paenibacillus > Paenibacillus urinalis. The sequence goes on along the minus strand of NZ_CP118108.1, from coordinate 5,229,355 downwards.
TGGAAGCGGCGGAGAAGGCAGGCATTTCTCGTTACATTATGGTAAGCGCCATCTATGCAGAAGACAGAACCAAGTGGCCAGACGCTATCAAGCCATATTATGTGGCCAAGCACTATGCAGATAAGTGGCTGGAGAATTCGTCCCTGAATTATACGATTATTCGCCCAGGAGGGCTTAAGAATGAGCCAGGGAACGGCAAAGTATCTTTGAATCCAGAGGCCGGAGAGAGCAGTATACCTCGCGAAGATGTAGCTGCTGTCATTGTGGCTGCGCTTGATGCGGACAACACGTGTAGAAAGGCCTTTCCACTGGTATCCGGAAGGGAATCCATTAACGAGGTGATTGAACAAATTTAGTCCTGTGATCTATGATGATATTCATATTTAAATGAAGCGGGGGAGTCGTCATGAGTGCATCCATTCTCATTGTGGAGGATGAAGAGAAGATTGCTCGATTGCTTGAAATCGAGCTGGAATACGAGAATTATAAAGTGCATAAAACGACAAGCGGCACGGAGGGGCTTACGGCTTATCAACAAGGGGAGTATGATCTCATTCTGCTCGATGTGATGCTGCCGGGACTGAGCGGAATTGAAGTGCTGCGGCGTATTCGGAGCCAGGATGAGCACACACCGGTCATCCTGCTGACAGCGAAGGGATCTGTGGAGGATAAGGTGTCGGGACTTGATCTGGGGGCAACGGATTATATCACCAAGCCGTTTCAGATTGAAGAATTGCTGGCTCGTGTACGGGCTGCGCTGCGTTTGAGCAGTAAGCTGCAGCACCAGCCAGCAGCAGCTTCTAACGCCGGAGAGTTCGAGACGTGGCTCACAGCAGGTAATCTGCGTGTGAATGAGGCCACTAGAGAGGTCAAACGCGGGGAGGGCTCGATAGAGCTCACTCCCCGTGAATTTGATCTGCTTGTCTATTTGCTGCGCAATCAGCGCCAAGTATTGAATCGAGAGCAAATTCTTGAATCGGTGTGGGGTTACGACTACATGGGAGATACGAATGTGGTTGATGTCTATATACGTTATGTCCGCAAAAAAGTGGATCATGGTCATGAAACTGGACTTATACATACAGTGCGCGGTGTCGGTTACGTGCTTAAGGCGGACGCATGAAGCTGAGAACGACGATTTACGTTTATACGTCCGTATTTTTTATGGTACTGCTTCTGTTGATTAATGCATTTATCTATATTCTGTTTGATCGCATGTCGATCAATACCCAGACAGAGCGGGCAGAAGCAGAAGCGAGTGCCGTTGTGGAAGGAATAAAGAACGCAGCGGTGAGCGTTGCTCCGGATGATCTCCTTCGCGCTTTTGTTCCGGCCGATGGCATGCTCCGTCTGGTACGGATGTCGGGCGAGGGACAGGTAGTAACATCTCAAACCCAGCAGCACTTAAGAAATCTGGATGCGCCATACCGTCCCAATAAAGTATCACAGGTCACGGAGGTGGATGGAGCAAGGTACGTATTTGTATCGATGCCGATTATCTGGGTAGACGGTGAGGTCGTAAATATACAAATTACTGAAAGTCTGGCGAGCGCAGATAACAATCTGCGTGTATTGCGTAACGTACTATTTTCCGTCTCAGTAGCAGCACTCATTGCGGTCATTATTTCCAGTCGTCTGCTCAGTGGAATCATTATCAAGCCGATATCAAGAATGATTGACACGATGAAAAATATTGAACAGGGCGGCGGCTTCAAATCCATCGATTTGGAGAAGAAATCCAAGGATGAGCTGTTCGAGATGGGCAATACGTTCAATCGCATGATTGACAGACTTGAGCTGAATTATGAGAAGCAGGAGCAATTTGTCTCTAATGCTTCACATGAGCTCAAGACGCCTTTAACTGTAATTGAGAGCTATGCAAGCTTGCTGAAACGCAGAGGAGCAGAGCGGCCTGATCTGTTCAATGAGTCTGTTGAGGCCATTCATTCTGAGGCGGTAAGGATGCGTGAAATGACAGAGCAGCTGCTGCTCATGGCTAGGCAGACTGAATCTGCCGGGGTGAAGCTGGAATCCTGCAATATCGCGGATATGACGCAGGACACAGCCCGGTCCTATCAGACAGCCTATCGCAGAGAGGTGAATGTGCATATCGAAGCCGCTGAAGCTGATGAGCAGATGTTCGCGATCACGGATCTTAATAAAGCCAAGCAGCTCCTTATTCTGTTCCTCGATAACGCGAGAAAATATAGTGAAGAGCACATTGATATCCAGGTCGAGAAGGAAGAAGGTCATATTAAAGTCTCGATTCGAGATTACGGTATTGGCATGTCGGACAGTGAGCTCGCCAAAGTATATGACCGCTTCTATCGTGTGGATCAGGCCCGAACACGTAAGCAAGGCGGATCAGGACTCGGTCTGTCGCTGGCCAAAGAGATTGCCGGTCATATTCAGGCCGAGATTGATCTGAAGAGCCGTCCTGGAGAAGGTACTACGGCGATATTACGCTTCCCCTCCTTTCTCAGCAAATTCTCATAAAGCTCCGCTATAATGGCATACAAAAGCCATATATGGCTGTGTTGTGATATGAAACTTAAGAGGGGTGTTCTCCTAATGAACGTTAAAAAGTGGGGTTTATATGGCGGTGTGGCTGCAGTACTGGTGCTGGCAATTGGTCTTTATTATTTTCAGCCATGGAATAAATCAGATATTTTATCAGCGGAGGCCGTATCCGAGAGTGTGCTTCAGCAGTACCCAGACTTCAAGATTGAGGATAACCGATTGCAGGGTAGTGAGTATCACCTTCGGCTGGTTACGGAAACGGGTGGCGAATACCGCCTAACGGTAGATGCGGAGAGTGGAAGCATACAAACCATTGAGCAGATTTCAGAGGGGGAAGTGGATACACCGGTACCTCAGAGCAGAGAAGCTATCAAGAAGGCTGTCCTGGCTGATACTCCAGGAAAGCTGCTGTTACTGGAGCTTGTCTCTGATTCCCCTGAAGGAAAATATTACAAAGCTGAGGTACAGACGAAAGATCAGATCGTAGAACTAAGGCTTGATCCGTACAGCGGGGAGGTTCTCTCCCGATCTGAAACAAAGCCTCAGAATCCCGATTCAGACAATAAACAGCCAGCTGAAACACAGGAACCGATCCGTCTGATCAGTGAACAGGATGCAATCGATATCGCGCTAGCCGAGGTGAAGGGAGAATTCGAAGACATCGAGCTGCGTGCCAGAGAATCGGATATTCCTTATTATTTGGTTGAAATTGAGAATGTGAGCGGTGAGGAGATGATCGTTCAAGTGCTTGCCATTACGGGTACGGTCAAATCTGTTGAGCATGAGGATGATTTTGATGACAATGACGACGATCAAGATGATGAGAACCAATAATCCTTTCTTTAGTACTCAGTTAACTAATCATTAGAGACGATTTCATGTAGCTGAGAAATCACTTCATTTTCTCATCAAATTCTAATCTTACTCTTTCTTTGCTCTCATTTTGCAGGGGTAAGATGGTGTTGTAAGGGAGAAACGAACAACCCAATAACACGAAATGGAGCTGATGAGTAATGAAGAAACAAGTCGTATTGAGCGGAGTTTTGGCAGTAGGTTTGATCGCTGGAGGGACGGCAATCTTCGCCGCAAGTAATACGGGAACAGGAACTGCAAGTACAACGGGAAATAGCGGGGTATCCTCATCCTCCTTCAACCCGGACACGATGATAAACTTCGGTGAGGCGAAGAAAGCAGCGCTGAAGGCAGCTGGGAATAAAGGTCATATCGATGATATTGATTTGGAGAGATATAATAACAAAGCCTTCTATGATGTAGAAATCGAGCAAGGCGACAAAGATGTTACCGTTCATATCGATGCTTACACGGGAAAGACACTTGATGTATTCACAAGCAATGATGATGACAATCGTTATGATGATGACCGCTACGAGGATGACGATGATCGTTACGAGTCGGAAGCCATCGCTTCTGTGAAGCTCTCTGCAGCGGATGCAGAGAAAATAGCGAAGAAACAGCTGAGCAACAGCAAGGTGGTACAGATTGAGCTGGATGAGGATGACAACCGGCTTCAATATGAGGTAGAGGTTGTTAACTCGAAGTATGAAGCAGATGTTGAGATTGATGCGAACACCGGCAAGGTGCTGTCTGTAGACAAGGATGAGCGTGACGACGATTAATCGAGAGTGAGCTGGTTAACAATTACAGCCTTATTAGATGTAAATGCATGATGGAAGGCCCTCACGAGTGAGGGCCTTTTTTTGATTTGAATAGCTAGATTAATTTAACAAAATATCCCTAGTAAGTTTCTTTATGCTGTGGCGAACGATAACAATGATGAATGATGCAAATGTTGAAGTTTATGCTAATTCATAAGTTATACGTGAATCGACGGATAGAGGGGGTAAAGTGATACATGAGAGATCTACTGTGCAAGGTAATGATCATGGTTCTTATTCTAAGCTTGGTAACAGGGTGTCAGCATCAAAGCTCGCAATCCGAGGATCAAGATCTGCTGCACGTGAAGTCGGCGGACAGAGTTCAATCCAAGAAGGTTATATTTCTGCTGGTCGATTCGTTAATGGCAGAAGCCATTGATCAGGGTATCCGGCAGGGTGAGCTGCCAAGCTTCAAATACTTAATTGATCACGGCCAATATTACAGGGATATGGTTACCTCCTTTCCTACGATGTCGGTTTCTATTGACAGTTCTTTGCTGACGGGTACCTATCCTGATGAGCATCAAGTTCCAGGACTCGTGTGGTATTCCGCACAGGAGAAGAGATTGATCAACTATGGATCAGGTCCTGCGGAGATCTGGAATCATGGCATCAACAGAACACTAGCAGATGCTCTGATACATCTAAACGACAAGCATCTGAGCTCGCAGCATTCCACAATCTACGAGGATTTGGCACGTAAACATCTAAAATCCGGTTCAATAAACGGGTTGATCTACCGGGGGATGTCGGATCATACACTTCAGCTTCCCGCTTGGGTGTATGGACCGTCTTCATTGCCGCAGCAAATCCAGGTCAAGGGCCCCGATCTGCTATCTTTGGGTTCGATCGCCAATCCATTAGAGAACTCGTCCGGGGGTACAACTGCGCATAATTTGCCCGATGGTCTCCCTGATCGGATGGGTCTTACGAACAAATACTCTGTAGAAGCAGTAAAATATTTGGTGAAGCAAAACAAGCTGCCTGATTTTCTATTTGCCTATCTTCCCGATTTGGATCAAAAAATACATAAGAGCGGCCCGCCTGGACTAAAGGGAGTCAAAGAAGTAGACAAGCAGCTTGACGGAATCCTGCAGGCTTTTGGATCGCGCGAGACAGCGATGGATAAGTCAATTATTATCATTGCGGGAGACAGCGGAATGACGAGACTGCTGCCGAAGGATCAGAACTCGGTGATTGATCTGCCCGATCTGTTCACAGGTTATCAAGTTCTTCGTGCGGGTAAGGAAGTCAATGACGAGACAGATATCATTCTCGCTGTGAATGAAACGATGGCTTATGTATATCCAAACCTTGCTGTGAAGTCCTATGAAGAATGGGCTCGTCTGATGACGATAGACCCTCGTATCGATTTTGTATCATGGCAGGAGGGTGAATGGATCCATGTACGCCAAGGGGGAACGAACAAGGAGCTTATGTATCGAGCTGGCGGGAGCCTTGCCGATCCCTACCAGCAGAATTGGACGATTAAAGAGGCGGGGAATGTACTGGATTTGAGCATAGATGAGGGGCGTGGATCGTTAAAATATGGTGACTATCCTGATGTGCTCCGGCGATTGTCTAGTGCACTTCACTCCCATCCAGGAGATTTCATGGTCGTCACAGCCAAGCCGGGATATGAATTGGCGGATCGCAGCTCACCGACACATGAAGGTGGCGGCGGGCATGGTTCCATCCGCAAGGACGAGTCACTCGTCCCTCTGATTATATACGGAACGGATCAGAAGCCGCCTGAACATGTAAGGATTATTGATTTGAAAGGATTTGTGCTGCAGCTGCTCGCGGACTGAATTAAGCAAACTTGGCTTCGGCAATGGAATCGGCTGCAGCAGCCGTTGTAATGCCGTTCTTGCGAGCATAATCGTACAGATACTTAAGGGTATGGGGTATCTTCTCTACGGCTGCAGCCGCCCCCCGTGCCCCGGTTCCGGCAAGCTCTGCGCCGGTACTAAGGATTCCTCCTGCATTAATGGCATAATCAGGAGCATACAGAATATTTCGCTGCTCCAGCATATCGCACAGCTGTTCATCAGCCAGCTGGTTGTTAGCTGCACCGGCAATAATCCCGCAGGACAGCTGGGGAATGCTCAGATGAGTAAGTGTTCCGCCCATCGCGCAGGGAGCATAGACCTCACAGCTATGCAGATGAATATCGTCAGGTGAGACGGCTAATGCTTTGAAGTCACGAACAGCTTGACTCATTTTTCCTGAATCAATATCAGATACGATCAGCTGAGCCCCGGCCTGATGAAGGCGCCTTGCCAAGGCATATCCGACTTTGCCCAGTCCTTGGAGCGCGACGCGGACTCCATTCATATCACTCAGCCCATATTTATGGGTCAGTGAAGTCTGAATGCCAAGAAATACACCATAGGCAGTCATTTCGGCAGTGAAGTTTCCGGTTGCTCCGAGCGTTCCGCTCTGATCGGTCACATGCCTCGTTTCACGATGGATCTGGTCCATATCGTGTGGAGTCGTGCCAAGATCAACCCCGGTAATGTACTCTCCGTGTAGTCTCTCTATGAATCGGCCGAGTGCAGCAAATGCTTCATCCCGCCTCATCCCAGCATGCTCCATGACTACGGCCTTGCCTCCGCCGTAGGGCAATCCGGAAATAGCCGCCTTATAGGTCATGCCTCTGGCGAGCTTCATGGCATCCTGGGCTGCCTCCTGCTCCGAAGCATACGACCATAAACGGCAGCCGCCTAGTGCCGGTCCCAGCTTGGTGCTGTGCAAGGCGATAACGGCTTTGAGACCACTCTTCTGATCCTGACAAAATACGAGCTGCTCCATCCCGCGGTCCTGCATTGCCTTCCAGAGATCCATGGCTGATGCGCCTCCTCCGTTGTTCTATCTGCACCTTATATTTGTCTAATATATTCGCATCGTCTCTTGAAAGCGCATGGACAGATGTACCGATTATTGGTGCTTCGCAGGAAACGGCTTGATTCAGTATAATGATACAGGTGTAATACAATTGGATATGCTGTATTTAGGAACATCGGATAAGGCACCGAATAAGAAGAGCGTATTGGGGCTTACAGCTTGGCAGACAGGAGTGTGATGACATGGGCACAACGTTGCTTTTTATTTTTGCAATCCAGATTGTATACGTATCGGCTTATACGCTGAGGATGATTCTGACGCTGAAGGGCCAGAAGTATATCGCGGCGCTCATCAGTATGGTCGAGATCGTTATTTATGTACTCGGATTAAATCTGGTGCTTAGTTACTTGGATCAGATTGCCGCCTTGGTCGTATATGCGGTTGGCTACGGTCTGGGTATCTTGATCGGGGCCTGGATTGAGGAGAAGATCGCTCTTGGCTATGTGACAGTCAAAGTGATCTGTGACCAGGCAAGAGGAACGATTGTAACCACGCTTAGAGAAAAAGGCTACGGGGTTACCTCGTGGCTCGGCAATGGACGGGACGGAGACCGGCTCGTGATGGAAATACTGGCGAAGCGTAAAAATCAGAAGAGGCTCTACCAGTCCATTCTGGAGCTTGATCCCAAGGCGTTTATTATTACGGTGGAGCCCAAGCAGTTCCATGGAGGATTTTGGACAAGATCTATTAAGCGATAACAGACTGAACTCATCTCAAAATGAGGATACCAAAAACAATGAGCTAAAGATTGCATGAGTATAAAGAGACTAAAAGCTTGTAAAGTCCAAGAAGTCCAATGAATCTAAAGCCTAAGAGCCTGGCGAGCACCATAGCGGTGTGAGCAGGCTCTTTTTCTATTACAGCGCATGTGAAGAAATGATTATTGTCCTGCTGAAGGAGTGCATTATCTAGCCCACAGCTGTTCTGCTGATTATTGTTGTAATCGCTTCCATACGTTAAATTGAGAGCAATTCGAAACAGAGGAGGCAAGAAATAATGAAAAGAAAGCAGAAACCTTGGAGGACGCTGTTTGCAGCGGTCGTTAGTCTCGCGCTGGTCATAACGGTTGTTCCTCTACAACAGACGGCTGCAGCAGGAATTACAGATTATAACCTGACAGGCTTCTCGGCCGGGAATACGGGAGGGGGGATTGTCAGCGAGACCGACACAGCAAAATATCGAAAAGTTTATAATGCCACAGAACTGGCGGCCGCATTAAAGAAAGGATCAGGTGTCAAGGTAGTGGAGATTATGAACGACCTTGATCTAGGCTGGAACGAGCTTCCTGCTGCGGCTCAAACGTCGCCTTTTGCCGAGCATAATGATGCCTTGACTCACCCTGTGCTGAAACAGACAGGTGTCAGCAAGCTGACCATTGACGGATTTAATGGACTTACGATCTTCTCTGCAAACGGAGCTACAATCAAGCATGCAGCGATCAGCGTGAAGCGCAGCCAGAATGTGATCATTCGAAATCTAGAGTTCGAAGAGCTATGGGAGTGGGATGAATCCTCTAAGGGGGATTATGACAAGAATGACTGGGATTACATTACCCTTGAGGAGACCAGCAAAGTGTGGATCGACCACTGTACGTTTCATAAAGCCTATGACGGGCTGGTTGATTCGAAAAAAGGAACAAATGGTGTCACGATCTCGTGGTCAGTATTCAAGGGTGATGACAGAAGCGCAAACAGCTGGGTTACACAGCAGATCAATGAACTGGAAGCAAACCGCTCCTCCTATCCAATGTACAATGATCTGCGCAGCATCGCGGTAGGTCTGAGCAAGGACGATATTATTGCCATCGCAGCCTCTCAGAAAAAAGGACATCTCGTCGGCTCGACTTCATTTGACTCCGGAAATCCAAGTCTATCGATAACATTGCATCATAATTACTACAAGGATATTCAAGATCGCTTGCCGCGCCTCCGGGGCGGAAACGCACATGCCTATAACATCGTTATGGACAGTGGAGATGCGAGGCTGGCCAAGCAGCGAATTACACCGGCGATGGCTGCTGCCATCTCATCCAAAGGATATAAGTTTGATGTAACGAGCAATGGAGCTATCTCAACCGAGGGAGGCGCTGTGCTCGTTGAGAAATCAAGCATCATCGGCATCCAGTATCCAATGCGCAACAACCAGACGGACCCATCCGATGCTTCGTACACAGGTAAAATTCGCGCCGTTGACACGATGTATTCACTTGATGGCTCCTCCTTCCGGGGCAGCAGTGATACAGCTGGCAGCCCGCTCGCACCTGTGCCTGCCCCAATTGTTCCGTTCAGCTGGAGCGGGATAACCTCGCTGCCTTACAGCTACACGATGGATGATCCTTCGACGCTCCAATCGAGACTCACGGGAGCGGCAGGAGCGGGAGCAGGCAAGCTGAGCTGGAGCAAGGACAATTGGCTGAAGACGGCTTATTAACTCTTGCACCAAGCTGGATGTTCCGTAAGCGTTTTGGCTTTAGCTGCACGCAACTGTTCCAGCTCAACTTCGTCCTTTTGTTTCATCCAGAAGTAATGGTTTGTCGTTACTCGTAGCGAAGAGACTCCTAGATATAGTGCAATAATCTTCTTAAACAGTCGGTCAACAACCAACTTGAGAAACCTATTAGTAAAAGCGGCATTGCAATGGCTATTGTCGCGTTCATCACACGTTTGAATTTCACTTCGAATAATTGGTATCGGCTATTGTCCAGTTTAACAAACACAATATAGACAAGGATCATAGGTAAAATATATAGAAAGCTGTATATCAGAAGAAACAAAGGCTCTATTGTCGTCTGGTTCTCCAGTGTTGCGAGCGTGGCAATAAATGCACCGTACGGTAACGCAGTAGGCAGGTCGACTAAGGTTGACCCAGCCGCAAGGAGAAGTAACGACACGGGATTTACAAAGCGTGCTGACCGCCCGACCCAATTTGGCAGCGGAACTTTTCGTTTCCACCTCATCCACGACCGCCATGCTAAGGTAATGCCGAAACCCAGCATAAGAACGGCTGCTGCCAATTCCAGCCAGCCAATGAAGGGTTCCACTTTAACCATAATGCTCATTATAAGAGGCGCAACAAATCGTTCCGCTCCCCAGAGAGACAGAAGGCCAAACAAGAAATAAATGAAAAAAGTAGCTCCGATATAATACCAGGCATGCTGTCGCCTCGTTACCAGCGGCATGAGAAGTATCATAGTGGCGATCGTAGACGGATTCAGACTATCCAGCAGCCCCCATCCAATCATCGACATGATAATTGTCACCATTGTTCCATCTCCAAGTCGTAAGTGAAGTTTTGATGATGAAAAAATAATACCATCCAGACGGTCTTTTTGTCAAATTCAGCCCTCCTTTTCCTATTTTGACCTCTTTAGGGTTTCATGCTATAGTATGGGCACAATTATGGAGAGTCGGGGGCTTAAAGAGAATGGGGCGTTCCTTAGAAACACAGCAAAAGCTGATTCGCGCAGCACATGTTGTTATACGGGAGAAGGGGATAGGCGGGTTTACGTTAGAAGCGGTTGCCAAGCAGGCAGGCGTCAGCAAAGGTGGGCTGCTTCATCATTTCCCGTCCAAGGATGCCTTGATTGAAGGCATCCTTGAGGAGGAAATGAATCAGTTCGAGCGACAATTGCAACAGCGTTACGAGCATACAGAGAAGAAACGCGGTGATTTGCTTCGCGCCTATATTTCATTGTCGAGTGAGCCATTGGATGCGCAATTCGGCTATTTTGGCCTAATGGCAGCTGTTGGTATTAATCCGACTCTACTGGATCTGGTGAAACGTAAGCAGAACGAGTTAAACGAGCGCCTCGTGCAAGATGCCAACGGGAGTGCCGAAGCGGACCTCATCCTTATGACGCTCGATGGTTTGCTGTTTAACGATCTCTTTCAATTAAACACGCTAAATTCGCAGCGCAGAAGCAGAATGTTGCGTTTGTTGTATGCATTGGAGAACATGAAACTTACTTAATTTGCTGGGACATTAAAGTCTTTCTCAAGTGTACCAATCCCAATGGCTGCTTCGTTTGCAGAGAGTTTCAAGGCAGCTCTTACGATGTGCTAATCAGTCATACGCGATATTATTCTCGCGCATATATTCTCCTGCCTTCTGATCCACCTTATTTATTGAGATCACACAGCCTGGTGAGCATCGCAGTACAGAGCTCGCTGGGCTTTTTCTATTAAGTTATACATGCTCTTCATTTTCAGATAATCGTCTCTTAATAAATCTTCGTAAGATGTATTTAGAGGTTAGATGTTGATAAGGAGGCTGTATAGAAAATGATTGAGCAACTGGAATCCGCAGCAGGCATGGTCGTCGCAGGACATCGGGGGTATAAATCAGCTTACCCGGAGAATACACTGCTATCCTTCAAGCGTGCTATTGAAGTAGGTTGTCACATGGTGGAGTTTGACCTGCGTATGTCAAAGGACCGTGAAGTCGTCGTTATTCATGATGCAACAGTGGACCGCACGACGAATGGGAGCGGTGAAGTGAGGGAGCAGACCCTCGCGGAGCTGAAGAAACTGGATGCGGGAGGCTGGTTCGCTCCGGAGTTCGAAGGCCTTAAAATCCCTACATTTCAAGAGCTGTGCCAGCTGCTTGCCGGATATCCGGACATCTTGCTGAACGTGGAGATCAAATCCAGCCCGGATGCGAAGGATACCGCCGATGCTGCAATAGAGCTGCTTCATGCATATGAACTGTATGAGAGATGTGTCTTCACCTGCTTTGATGCTGAAATTATCGCTTACCTCTATGATCACTATGGGGCCAAGACTCAGGGGTTCAAGGCGGAGGTCATGCGTAATTTTGTGCATGGGGAGAACGGCACATACTCCAAAATGTGGGCTATCGGGATAGAGATGTCGCTTCTTCATCGGGAGGATGTACAAGCATTTCGGAATAGGGGTCTGCAGGTGTGGAGCTACTGACCGGACACAACTGACAGCGTCCTCTATGCGGTCGGCTGCGGAACACCGATCATGACCTGTAATGACCCGCTTCCTGCGCTGCGCATTAAACAGCAGCTCGAGGGTACGGTTTAAAAAAATGCCAATTGCTGTGGTATGATAAAGCCTGATCTGGGGAATGAATGAAGAGGCGGCGAAATGGCAGAGTCATGCCACAGCTTACTTTTTTAAGCGAGTGCACTACGTCAAGAAATCAACAAACGCAATCTAGTTTGGTAAATTAAGTAATTTTTTCTTAATTTCTATTGCGTTATTGATTTGAATATGGTAATGTATACGAAACGGTGTAATTCACATTTTGGAAAGAGCTTCATTTCGAAATGGCACTTTTTCCAATATGTGAATTTTTTTTATGAAAATAACCATATTAATATAAGAGTAAAGGAGAATGACCCTAATGCAAACAGGTACAGTTAAATGGTTTAACGCAGAGAAAGGCTTCGGTTTCATCGAAGTTGAAGGCGGAAGCGACGTTTTCGTACATTTCAGCGCAATCACTGGCGAAGGTTTCAAAACCCTCGACGAAGGACAACGCGTTGAATTCAACGTGGTAGAAGGAAACCGCGGACCACAAGCAGAGAACGTAGTAAAAGTATACTAAGCCGACCTGCTAAACTGCCTTTAACTGACAAGTTGAAGGCAGTTCTTGTTTTCACTCCAAAATAGCGAATGCGGGATAGACGGAAATGAGCCGTTTATTTGCGTAGATAGGAGGGGAAGTATTCATGTACAGACGTCAAGTAACAGAGGAAATCCCCGAGGAAAACACAAAAGTGTGGTCATGCACCAATGATGACTGCAAAGGCTGGATGCGGGACGACTTTACGTTCGAGAGCGAACCAAGCTGCAGTTTATGTTCCTCGCCAATGGAGCGGCAGATGAGAATGCTGCCTGTACTCTCCAACGCAACCAGTGATTTGAAAGCAATGAAAAAAGGTTAGTTTTTTTGTATGTATGTTGATGCAAAATGGAATACAAGAAATAGCATAGCTCTGTAAGTGTACCGCGATAAGGTAAGGTTACTCCTTCCCCTATGGCGGTTTTTTCATGCTATATTTATCGATAAGACAACGATAGGGGGAGAAGGCTATTGGATAAGGTTGGACTCGTAATGCGCAAAATTCAGTTTGCCGAAGCACAAGGACCTCGGGTTTTTGCAGACAGGCTGCAGAGCATCGGACGGGAGCTGGGTGTCGAGATCGTATTTATATCGCCGGAGCGGCATGTCAGCGGATATGACTGGGTGCAAGGCTATGAGCACGAGAAGGGGGATCTGGTTAATTATGATATCGTGCTGGATCAGCTCTATTCTCAAAATATAGAGCATGTGATTTACACGGTATCCGGCTTTACTTTTCTGAAGATGTTCCTCGATAAAAGCGTACTCTTTCCGCACAGCTTCCCCGATCCTGCGCTGACCGGCTATGAGATGATGAAGCCGTTCTATTCCATTGTGGACAAGGCGATTGTACAGACGGAGTTCTTGAAGAGAGAGATGAACTCAAATTACGGCGTTCAGGACATTACCGTTATCCCCATCGGGTTCGATGAAGAACTGGCGAAGAAGCATTATGATCCGTCTGCGGTCGTGGATAACCGGGTCATGTGGATTGGGCGGGATGAGGCAAACCGCAGGCCGGATCTCGTGCTGGAGTATGCAAGACAGAATCCGGACAAGGAAGTCTTCATGGTGTTCGGTGGACGCCGGTATAAGGAGAGCATGAAGAAGTATGATATTCCGGATAATATTCAGCTTCGCTTTGCTCTGACTCAAGATGAGGTGTTCGAGCTGATGAATTCCTCCAAGGTGTACTGGAGCTCTTCACGCTTTGATACATTTGCCATGCCGCTGACAGAAGCACTGGCCATGGGCAAAATGGTGGTGAAGCCCGAGCATCCCTGCTATGGTCATATCAACTCTACCCATGCCTTCAGCGGGAATGACCGCAATTTCTTCGAGCTGGTGAACATGGCCTGCGCTTCTCCGCGCAGAACGTCTGAGGATAACCGGGACTATGCCTTCAGTGCATTCTCCAGAACGGTAATGAAGGAAGGCTATCGCAGGTTCTTTGATACATGGCTTAAGTAGCTGACAAAAGTAAAGAACAGCTATAAACATTTTTTCCGCACGAGCCGGGTAGGGTTATCATTCTTTTTGTGGTATAGTTAACAATAACTTTGATGAGAGGAGGTGAGGCAGGTGAATATTGAATGGGTAAACAACCGCTTGAGCCAGCTGCCAATGGTGCTGTCTGGCATCTTTTTCAGAGGTTTCGAAATACGGGAGAAGTCTGTCCAATTGTCCCATATCGTTACCCATTCGAGAAGATGCCTGCCATAACCTCCAGAACGGATCAGATTTGTTTCCGATTAAGGAGTCGCGGGGCTTGTTCCCGCGGCTCTTTTTATTTGCGGCTAAGGTCAGGGTCTTCTACACCATAGGAGGATCCTTAAGATGATCATAATGAACGGTCAAAATATACAAAAATACCACGGCGCCAATCTGGTGCTGAATGATGTAACCATCGAAGTGCATGAAGGCGAGAAGGTAGGACTGATCGGTGCGAACGGAAGCGGCAAATCAACACTGCTCTCTCTTATTGCAAGATTGGAGAAGCCCGATAAAGGTCTGCTTACGGTGAAAAAGGAAGCTCGAGTTGGGTATTTGCCGCAGATACCCGCTGCTTTTGAGAAGCTGACAGTATATGAGGTGCTGTCGCATGGCTTCAGCAGGCTTGCTGACTGCCGTCAGAGGATGTCCCGGATGGAGCAGCAAATGGGTGATCCGGCTGTAGCAGCTGATCCGGATGCACTTGAACGGCTGCTGCATAAATATGCTGTGCTCCAAGAGGAGTATGAGCGGGGCGGAGGCTACGAGATCGATGCCAGCATTGATCAAGTGGCGACAGGACTTGGCATTAAGAAATTAATGTATTCGAGGCCCTTCGATACACTATCCGGCGGGGAGAAGACTCGAATCGTGCTCGCATCCCAGCTGATTATGAAGCCTGAGCTGCTGCTGCTCGATGAACCGACCAATCACCTGGATTTGGAAGGAATGGAGTGGCTCGAGCAATTTTTACGGCAATACTCAGGGGCGTGCATCATTGTATCTCACGATCGCTTTTTCCTTGATCGGGTGGTGACCAAAATCGTTGAGCTGGAGGACGGTGAAGCAAGCACTTTCTTGAGCAGCTATACCGGCTATGTCCGTATGAAGGAGGAGCGTGTACTTCAGCAGTTTGCCGAATATCAGGAGCAGCAGAAGCAGGTCAAGAAGATGAAGGAAACGATTCGTCAGCTCGAGGAATGGGGGCGGATCGGCGGGAATGAGAAGTTCTTCAAGCGTGCTGCTTCCATACGCAAGGCTCTGGATCGAATGGAACAGGTGAAGCGGCCGGTCCTGAATCCGAAGCATGCTTCCTTTGATCTGGGAACGAGAGACCGCTCCGGACAGGTCGTGTTACTATTCGAAGCGCTGTGTAAACAATTCGCGGATAAACAGATACTTCAGAATGTGGAGGGAATGATTGAGTTTCGGGATAAAATCGCCCTTCTCGGCACTAATGGTTCTGGCAAATCGACCTTTTTCAAGCTGCTGCTTGGTGATGAACAGGCAGATGAGGGATACATTGAATGGGGAAGCGGTGTCACCATCGGCTATCTTGCTCAGCAGGAAGAGATGAAGGAGCCCAAGAAGACGGTGCTTGAATTTTTCCGGGAAGAGGTAGGTATGGAGGAAGGCGCTGCAAGAGGGATACTGGCGAAATATATGTTTTATGGACCGGATGTGTTCCGGGAGATCGGGAAGCTGTCAGGTGGTGAGTGGTCGAGACTCAGACTTGCCGTGCTCGTAAATAACAAGCCGAATGTTCTGCTGCTCGATGAGCCGACGAATCATCTGGACATTGCTTCTAGGGAGGCGCTTGAGGAAGCACTTGAGGACTACCAAGGGACCGTACTCGCGATCTCTCATGATCGTTATTTCATTAACCGACTGGCGGGCAAGGTATGGGAGCTGCATGAAGGGGCTCTTGATGTATACCTTGGCAACTATGACTACTATGCGGAGAAGAGAAAAGAAAAAGAAGATGGTGTGTCATCAATCATCTAAGTTAAAGCATAAAGAACACCTTCAAGACAGACTTCCGGCAAAAGCTTCAAAAGCAGAAATTTGCCGGATTGTTCTTGTCTTGAAGGTGCTTGTTCTCTGTATATTTTAGAAATTTTGCTTGCTGATATTATTGTGATGCTGAAGCATCGAGAACTTCTTGTGGAATATCAATTTTGTCCAGTTCATTATACTTGGAGAAGGAGCCGTCCATCGCCATAAGAATACTTACATTCTGACCTTCCATTTCCATGCTCATCTCCATGTTGTAGGTCATATCTGCAGGATAGTAAGTTTCTTTGTTCACGCTATAGGACAGATCAATACTCTTAATATCCATCTGCTCCATCATGGCTGCCATTTGCGGATCGGTTGCACCTTGCTGTGCAATCATTTCTTGAGCAAGGTCCTTAACGCCATCACCGGACAAATTCGCTTTTAACCAATATACATCGCCCTCTTCCGTTACTTCGATCTCGTTCGCGATGCTGTTCAGCTGATCATACTGTTCGGCAGCACTGCCTTGGGACTTAAATTGCTCGACCAAAGGTCCAATGGACTCCTGAGGGAGCTTCATCCATGAACCCTCTACATGGGAGTAAATCGCGTCTTCGGTTATGTATTGCTTGATCTCCTGAGCACCGCTTTCTGCAGGTAAAGAGGTAGATATTTCTTGATATACAGCAATGGGTGAGAGAACCATGTCCTGCTTCATGTTCATTTCTACATCTTGAGTTTGCTCTTGACCGTCAACTGCCATCGTAATATTTTGCGTGATATTTGTGTCCATGGAGTAGCTCTCTATGCTGCTGCTGGATTCAGACACCTGCTTCAGAAGCTCCTCCGCTGTTGGAATCTCTGCTGACGTTTCTTCTGCTGGTGCCTCTGTCGATTCCTCGATGTTATCTGCACCTGTTGTCGCTTCTGTGTTTGCCTCATCCGTAGGTGTGACCTCCTGGCTCTCATTCTCTGCGCCGCAGGCCGCCAGCATAAGGACGAGAATCATTCCGATCATTGAACATTTCCACTTTTTCAAAATATGAGACCTCCTAAAATTTTATCTCCATATTTACCCATATGTAAGGCGTGTTAATCAGCCTAAAATAGCAATATCCGAGTCGAAGGGGACCCGGATATTGAATAAATCATAGTAAACAATTTAAATTACATAAAGAAAGGAAGCTCTTTCACACCAGCAATTCGCGCATACGTGAGTAATTGGCCCTTATGATGAATTTCGTGATCCAGCGTTTTACTTAAGAACACATGAGCAGGTGCAGTTTGGCCGAAGAACGTAATTTCTGCCTGCAGCTGCTCGTTTGTTATGGAAGCAAGAATCTCCTTCGTCGCTTCTGTATACTCATGCACAAGACGTTGTACGTCTTCGAGTGTTGTCCATTCATCTTTGGTTTGCGGAGGGGTGAATTCCCCCTTGCTGACCATGTTCGCGAACATTTGTGTAGAGCTGGCGATGTGAAGGGCAAGCGTTCCGTAGCTCATTCCGCCTTCCCAAGGGGTGAAGTGAACAAGATTATCCTGATCTAGTGTGACCAGCTTATGTAGGACCTCGCGATGGGTCAGCCAATGCGGTGTATAGCTATCCATATTTAACATATAAAATCCTCCTATTAGATCTTCTCCGTAGAAGATGTTAACGATTTATGCCTGAAATTGCAAACGTATCTGAATGAAGTCATTTGTGTATGGGAGAAGCTATGAAGCATAAGTTATTTTTCGCTTGCAGGTCGTGACGCTATAATGGTTCAATAAGGAATGATGACAACATGAACAAGACAGGTGAGGGGGAACTACATATGAAGAAAGTCATTATTGATACGGATACCGCCGGTGATGACACGATTGCGATCCTGACGGCTCTCCATTATTTTGACGTGCAGGGAATTACGATTACAGGCGGTAATGTGGAATTTAACCAAGAGGTCGAGAATGCGCTGTACACGGTTCAGGTTGCGGGCAAAGGCGGACAAGTACCTGTGTACAAAGGGTATGAACGGCCAATGCTTACCCTTGGTTCAGGGCAGCACCGTTATGTCGATGATGTTCATGGAGATGACGGAATGGGAGGGGCTCATTTTCCATTAGCAGATCAGCGCCCTGAGTCAGGACATGCGGTAGATTATATCATTGAAACAGTGCACGCGAATCCGGGACAGATTCATCTTCTTGCCATTGCGCCGCTGACCAATATTGCGATGGCTATCCAAAAGGACCCGAGTATTGCATCCTTAATCCCTCATATCTATATTATGGGCGGAGCCAACAATTCGCTGGGGAACATCACACCGGCGGCTGAGTACAACTTCTACACAGATCCGGAAGCAGCTCAAATCGTGCTGCATTCCGGTATTCCCATGACCATGGTAGGCTGGGAGATGTGTACTCGCTATTCCATCATGGATGATCAGGATCATGAAGAGATTGCGGCACTGGGTACTGCCGGGGCTCAATTTTTTATCGATATCAACAAGGTCGTTATGCAGTTCAATAAGTCAGTACACAGGCTTCCTGGGACAACACACCCGGATACACTCCTAATGGCTGCTGCTGCAGATGAATTAATAATGACAAGAACAGGTCAATACTTTGTAGATGTTGAAGTGGGCGGTCAGTATACCAGAGGGTACAGTGTCGTTGATATTAATGGACGTCTGGGACAGGCACCAAATGTACGTGTATGTGAAGAGATCGATCGTGAAGCCTTCAAGCGAATGCTGCTTGATGTGCTCTCATCCATTAAATAGAAAGATTAGGTGATCAAGGGGCTTCTCTAACTTATAGATGAAGCCCCTTTTTTTGCTGGTTAGAAAGATTGGGTGTACAGGATTTGGATTTGCACAGACCGGCTGTGTTACAGTGAAGTAGATAAGAATAGAAGCAGTCAGCTAACACGCAAATACATAACGATTAGGAGTAAGAGGCGCGGATTGCAGTATAAACGTAGTTTGAAGTTTTTATTTCCGGTTATAGATATGGAGCAGCAGATGAGGAGAAGGAGGAAATAATGCTATTTTATATTACGGCGATCGTTATATTGATTATAGACCAGGCTAGCAAGCTATGGGTTCGAGAGCATATGGACATTGGCGAAGTGATTCCTGTTGGCAGTATTGTTCAGCAATTAGAACACTATGAGAACTCGGGGATGGCATTTAGCCTGTTCCAGGGGTATGCACGATTATTTGGCATCGTTGCGCTTGTGTTTATCGTACTTATTATGTACTACAGGCAAAAGGGAGAGATTCAAGGCCGGGTGATGAACATGGGGGCAGGCTTTCTAGTCGGCGGCGCGGCGGGGAACATGGTAGATCGATTCTTCCGAGGCACGGTGACCGATTTTCTTAAATTTTCGGAAGAAGGCGGAATACTGAATTTCGCAGATATCGCTTTGAATGTTGGTGTACTGCTGTTTATCGCAGGAGCCGGACTTAGCTGGCTGAGATCCTGGAGGGTGCGCCGCTCGCATTTTTGAGCCCTGCACCCACACAGGCGTCTGCGAGCAGCCCCACAAGCCTTGCCCGGCAGAGAGGTTTTTGGATGTAGAACGACTTTTGCCGCAGGCAACCGGAGAGATACAGCCAAAATACCGAACCCACACAAGCCTTCCTCGAGCAGCCCCCAAAAGTCTTCCCCCCGCAGAGAGGTTTTTGGATGTAGAGCGACTTTTGCCGCAGGCAACCGGAGAGATACAGCCAAAACACCGAACCCGCACAAGCCTTCCCCGAGCAGCCCCCACAAGTCTTCCCCTGCAGAGAGGTTTTTGGATGTAGAACGACTTTTGCCGGAGGCAACCGGAGAGATACAGCCAAAACACCGCTCGCCCACACAAGACTTCCCTGAGCAGCTCAAGCCAAGCCTTCCCTCTCCAGAGAGGTTTTTGGATGTAGAACGACTTTTGCCATAG
The DNA here is from genome assembly GCF_028747985.1 of Paenibacillus urinalis. Classification (NCBI taxonomy): domain Bacteria; kingdom Bacillati; phylum Bacillota; class Bacilli; order Caryophanales; family Paenibacillaceae; genus Paenibacillus; species Paenibacillus urinalis. Next base: position 5,209,246 of record NZ_CP118108.1, on the reverse strand, counting down.
GCAACCGGAGAGATACAGCCAAAACACCGAACCCCAAATACCGAACCAAAAATTTTCCGATTACAACTCCGCAGATTTGGTGTATAATCAAACATTGTGTGAACGTTGTCACAAAGTGTTGAGATTATTGTCATATTAGGAGGCTCAAAAAATACATCATGAGTAACTGGACTTTTTTTAAACGAATGACTCGATTATTTTCAGTGACCGTCATGATTGTTCCTGTTGTTCTTGGCACGATTACAGCCTATGCGTTTGATAAGGAGTTCAACTTCCTGTTGTTCTTGCTGACCTTGGTGGGGGCTGTATCCGCTCATATATTTTCGAACATGGTTAACGATCTGTGGGATTACCGTAACGGTACAGATACAGAGGCGGCTGAAACAGAAGGAGCAATATCAACGAATTCTGGATTCCTGACTACGGGAACGATGTCGGAGAAGAAGTTTGCTGTAATTACGTGGGGATTTCTTGTTCTAGCTGCGGTGTGCGGGCTGATTCTGACCATCGTCAGCGGCTGGCCGATTCTGGTGCTTGCCCTGGTTGGTGCGCTTATCGCATACTTCTATGTTGCGCCTCCGATCAAATTCGGATACCGCGGCAAAGGCTACAGTGAGATCGGGATCTTCATTTCATTCGGTGTACTGCCTGTACTTGGAGCGTATTATGTACAGACTGGTGAATTTGCAATTGCACCGCTGCTGCTGTCACTGCCTGTCGGCATGCTGACCACGATGCTGCTGTTTAACCACCATTTTCTGCATTGGCGTGCGGACCGTGAGATCGGCAAGAAAACGCTGGTCGTGATGTGGGGAGAAGAGCGGGCGCTGCGTCTGTCAAAAATAATGACGGTGCTCGCCTATGTGCTCTTGATTGTGAGTGTCGTGTTTGGGGCACTGCCTGTGTATGGGCTTCTGGCCGTTGTCTCTGTCATACCTATGTACAAAGTATATAAATCTCTCGGAAAAGTAAACCCGTCCGAGGCCTACCTTCCGCTTATGGGAGCTTCACAGCAATCCTCGGTGCTCTGCGGTTTGATCATGTGTATTGGACTATTGATTCAAGGAATGGCATGAAATCATTAATAATGAATATTTTTCAAAAAAGAAAGAACGTTCATGGCGAACGTTCTTTTTTTTGAATTCATCAGTGAGACTGCTCAGCATCCATACCCAGATCTGTACGAAGTCTCTTTAACGCATCCTCTAACGTCCCTTCTACAATGGTAACAGGAATGCCGAGCATGAGATTGGTGGGCAGATTGAAGTTCTCAATCGTCATACCGTCTTCATACAGTCCTGTCGCAGGATCTGTCGCAGGTGCTAGCTTCTCCCCCATCGTACGTGCATCAAGAACATGGGCATACAGCTTCTTGCCAAGTCCGTATCCAAGCCCGCATTCAAATACGGTGCCGGAATCCGGCTCCTGCCCGCGGAAGGGATTCAGATTGGCGATGATGATATCACATTTCTCGATCAGTCTCACATTGCCTTCGAATATAGCGGCCGCCGTCTCATGTCGTGTAGGCTGGGGTTTAATATCCTTGTCTAGTGGAAAAATACCTTCAAATCCATATTCAGCGCACAGCGCCTTCATGTGTTGCCCGAGCTCGGAAGCATCGGTACGGAACACCTCAAAGCCAGCCATATAGACACGGAGAGGTTTTGTTTCTACGGAGTTCATGTTCTCGCTGCACCTTCACTTTCTTCAATATGAGTAGGAGATCATATAAAATATATTATATTATCATGTGTCAACAGGGCATGAGTATATATTCAAAAAATATATAATCCTTAAGGGAGGATGAATATAAATGAAAGCTTCAGTATTTAGGGAATTTGGTGGTCCTGAGGTGCTGCACATTGAAGATGTGCAGACGCCTGCACTTAAGCCGGGCTGTGTGCTTGTTCGAATGAAGGCCGTCGGTCTAAATTATGCAGATGTGTATCGCAGAAAAGGAAATTATCATCTGGAGGGGGAACCGCCCTACATATTAGGCTACGAAGGAGCCGGTATTGTGGTGGAGACTGCAGACGATGTTACAGGCTTGCCGCCAGGCAGCCGTGTGGGTTTTGCTGATGTTCCACATGCAAATAGTGAGCTGGTATTGGTTCCTCAGGAGAAAGCCATTAAGCTGCCTTCCGAGATTACGTATGACCAGGCAGCAACCGTGCTGCTACAGGGTATGACGGCCCATTACTTGTTAAATGACAGTTATCCTGTACAGGCTGGGGATGAGATTCTGGTGCACGCAGCTGCAGGTGGAGTAGGTCAGCTGCTTGTCCAGCTTGCCAAAGCAAAAGGGGCAAGAGTATTAGGGGTTACTTCTAGCTCGTCAAAGCGTGACATTGCTCTGCAAGCGGGAGCTGATGAAGTTCTGCTGTACAATGAAGGCAATTGGGTAGATCAAGCAAGGCAATGGTCGTACAAGCAGGAAGGTGTCAGAGCGGCCTATGACTCGGTTGGAAGTACGTTAATGGACACTTTCCGAGCAGTTCAAATCAAAGGCCATATCGTGTTCTACGGCATGGCCGGAGGTAATCCTGTTCCAGTCGATCCAAGGATGCTGATGGATACGTCCAAAACATTAACCGGGGGAGACTTATGGAATCATGTGACAGATCATGCCGACCGTGTGCGGCGGGCGAACGACCTATTTACAGCCATTACAAGCGGAGACATTAAACTAGCTGAACCCATGAAATTTTCGCTTGATCGTGCAGCAGAAGCACATCAATGGATTGAAAGTCGGCAAAGCACAGGAAAAATTCTGCTCATTCCCTAAACGAGTCTGTTTCAAAAAATTAAAGGTTCTAAAAATTCAACTACACAAAATTCATTATGCAGGTGTTTAAACCAGGATACGGGTGTTTAATAAATATCACTCGTTTTTTTTCTTGTCAATCGAAACCGGTTTCGATTGACAAGACTGCAATGGAACTAAATACATATATCTTAAAGTTAGACATTTATAACCATTGGTTATTAAAAACGAGTGTGCTATGCTTTACACCGAGTGGAAATGTAAGCACTTTTATCAGAACAAGATAGAGGGGGTACACCATGAGATTTCAGTGGCTTAAGAGTTGTAAAATGCTCCTCATTGCCGGTGGAGCAGCATTAATGCTTACCGCATGCGGCAGCAGCGAAGGGGCCTCAGGCAAGGTCCAGATTGAGTTCTTCCAGAACAAGCCCGAGGCGAAGGAATCCTTTGACAAGCTTGTAGAGAAATTTAATCAGGAGCAGTCTGAAATTGAAGTGATACAGGTCAATCCACCGGATGCAGAAACGGTGCTTAAGACCCGGCTTGTAAAGAATGATGTCCCGGACATTATGGCGCTGGGCGCAACGGATACATTCTCGATGCTGTCTCAGAGCGGTATTTTCATGGAACAGACCGATCAGGAAATGATCGATTTGATCAATCCGAGCTATATTCAGATGGTTAAAGACGTAAGTGGTCTTGAAGAGCTTACAGGGATTCCATTTGCAACAAATGCAAACGGTATCATGTACAATAAGACGCTGTTCCGCGAGATGGGGCTTGAGGTTCCGAAGACTTGGGATGAGCTGATTGCGACAGCGGAGAAAATTAAAGATGCAGGTAAAATACCTTTTTACCTAACTTATAAAGACGACTGGCAGACCAACCTTGCTTTTAATTCACTTGCACCAAACTTGGAGGGGATTGACTTCTATCTGCAGCGCAGAGAAGGTGAAGTTACATTCCAGGAGCGTTACCGCGAAATAGCCGAGAAGCAGCTTAAGATTCTCGATTATGGACACAGTGACAACTTCGGTAAGACCTATGCAGACGGCAACCGTGCCTTCGCGAACGGAGATGCCTTCATGTATATCCAAGGTACTTGGGCAATCCCAGAGATACGTAAGGCCAACCCGGATATTGAGATCGGCTTCTTCCCTTTCCCGACAGGAAATGACCCTGAAGAGATCAAGCTGGTAAACGGAATTGACACGCTGCTCACGATCTCTGAAGATACAGAGCATCAGGCTGAGGCTATTGAATTTATCAAATTTTTGCTGCGTGAAGATAATATGAAGCAGTATATTGATGAGCAGAACTTGTTTGCGGCAGTAGAAGGCGTAACGCAGGATGATTCGAGCGTAGCTGAGATCCTTCCTTATATCGAGAGAGGCCAGGTCACCGACTTTGCTGACCACTACATTCCGTCTGCTGTTCAGCTGAATTCAATTGTACAGGAATTTTTGCAGGTCGGAGACATTGATGCTTATCTTAAGAAGCTCGACGAAGAGTGGGATAAGGTAGCAAATCGAAGATAGGATACGAGGAGGAACAAACATGAAGAATCGGCTTACTCCGTTCTACTGGATGACTTTGCCTGCCGTAGCACTGTTCTTTGTGTTTATGACCCTGCCTGCATTGCAAGGGTTGTATTACTCATTTACGAACTGGAACGGCTTCGGCGATCAATATGATATGGTTGGATTCAAAAATTATATTAATCTGTTTGCAGATGAGAACGTGTGGAATGCATACGGATTTACTATTAAATATGCCATTGTGGCAACCATCTTCATTAATATTATCAGCTTGCTGATTGCGCTGGGACTGAATGCGAAGATCAAATACCGGAATTTCTTCCGGGCGATATATTTCCTTCCCAACATTTTGAGCATTCTGATCGTCGGATATATATTCAACTACCTGTTCTCGAACGTATTCCCGATCTGGGGTGAAAATCTAGGACTGACTGCCCTGTCCACCAATATATTGGGCAGCCAGGATCTCGCATGGGTTGGGGTCGTATCGGTTGCGATCTGGCAAGGGATTGCATTCAACACCATCCTGTATCTTGCCGGGCTGCAGACCATCCCAACGGATCTGTATGAGGCGTCCAATCTGGACGGAGCGGGCAAATGGCGTGAATTCTGGAGTATTACGTTCCCGCTTATCGCTCCATTCTTCACGATCAACATGGTTCTTGCCATGAAGAACTCGCTTATGGTCTTCGATCTCATTGTAGCCATGACGAACGGTGGACCAGGACGGGCCACACAATCCATCGCACACTTGATCTATACCGGCGGTTTCGAAGGCGGCGAGTTTGCTTATCAATCGGCCAATGCCATCATTTACTTCATTCTGATCGCCATTATATCGATTATTCAGCTTCGATTTCTGCAGAGAAGGGAGAGTGACATGTAATGAAAAAATCACGCTCACGCACCAATTGGCTGGTTACGCTGCTCGTCGCGATGGGTACGATTGTGATCCTGTTCCCTCTCTACATGACGCTGACGATTGCGATCAAAAATCCGGAGCAGATGCGTCAATCGGTCTTCTCCTTTCCCGCAGATATTCAGTGGGATAACTTCTCTCGTGCCATTGAGATGACAGGCTTCTTCAACGCACTGGGCAACAGTGCCATCGTGACGATATCGACGGTGGTCCTGACATTGCTGACCAACTCGCTTGTCGCCTATGCGATCGCGCGGAACATGAATCACAAATTTTTTAAAGGGTTGTATTTCTATTTTGTCAGTGCGATGTTTATTCCATTCCAGATTATTATGCTGCCTGTGGTTAAATTAACTTCGAATCTCGGGATGACCAATCTCGTTGGACTTATCCTGCTGCATACCGTGTATGGTCTGGCCTTTAACGTATTTATCTACGTGGCTTATATTCGCTCTATTCCAACCGCTTTGGAAGAAGCGGCCAAGGTCGATGGGGCAACCACATGGGGTACGTTCTGGCGAATTATCTTCCCGCTGCTTGCACCGATGAGTGCAACGGTCGGCATTCTGACCTGTCTGTCTACCTATAACGACTTCCTGCTGCCGCTCATTATGATCAGCGATCAGGATCAGTATACACTGCCGCTTGTGCAGTACATCTTCCAAGGGCAGTTTAATACCGACTTCAACCTGGCCTTTGCCTCATACCTGATGGCCATGCTGCCGATGATTATCATCTATCTTTTCGCACAAAAATGGATCATCAATGGTGTAACTCAAGGGTCGGTCAAAGCTTAATTCACAATTAAAGCACCAGCGGAATCATGTGATTCCCTGGTGTTTTTGTATGTTTACAAGCAAAAAACGGATGCTTTTCCAACAAGCCTCAACCCCCTTTTTATACATAAATATTGACTAAGCTTCGGTGTTTTTATAGACTTAATATATACATTGCCCGAGAACTGACGGTAGCGGCGGAAGGGAATCCCTTTTTTGCGGCTGCTTCTTGTCGTTTATGAGGTAATAAACAAATTCAAGTTGTCTAATTCATAGCTTGGAACTATAAATAAAGACAGGTGGAAATGAAGAAAATGAGTAATTCTAATTATCGTGTATTGTTGTACTACAAATATGTCCAGATTGAGGATCCTGAGGCTTTTACACAGGAACATTTAAAATACTGCAAAGACCTCGGTCTCAAAGGACGGATTCTGATCGCCAAAGAAGGAATTAACGGCACCGTATCCGGTACCTACGAGCAGACCGAGCAATATATGAACGACATGAAGGCCAATCCGCTGTTCAGCGATATTTGGTTCAAGATTGACGAAGTGGAAGGGCATGCATTCAAGAAGATGTTTGTTCGTCATAAGGAAGAGCTCGTTACCTTCCGATATGATGAAGAGCTTGATCCGAATGTAATCGGCGGCAAACGCCTCAGCCCGAAAGAATTCTATGAGCATCTTCAACGCGATGACGTTGTTGTCATTGACGGCCGCAATGATTATGAGTACGAGATCGGCCACTTTCGCGGTGCGATCCGTCCAGACGTCAAATCCTTCCGTGAGTTTCCGGAATGGATTCGTGAGAATCTAGGCGATATCAAGGACAAGAAAGTCATCACCTACTGCACAGGCGGCATCCGCTGTGAGAAGCTGACCGGATTCCTGATCAAAGAAGGCTTCGAGGATGTAGCCCAGCTTGAGGGCGGTATTGTGACTTACGGTAAAGACCCAGAAGTACAAGGCCGATTGTTTGACGGAAAGTGCTATGTATTCGATGAAAGAATTTCCGTGCCAATCAATCAGACGGAAGAGGATATTGTCATTGCTTCCTGCTACCACTGTGGAACAACGCATGACCAATATGTGAACTGTCCAACATGCAATCTCCAATATGTATCATGTGAGGCATGTGAGGAAGAGCATCAGCATTTCTGCTCCGATGCTTGCCGGGAAGAGGCGCACGCGAAGGCTATATCTTAATTAGATCCGCATCTTCACTGACATGAAAGCAGGTGGTTGTAATGAGCGCGCCCAAAGAGAAGTCCACACGTCAGCGAATCCTTCACATGCTGAAGGTTCAAGGTCCCTTAAGTGCTCGTGAAATTACAGCTGAACTGGGCATTACGGAAATGGCGGTCCGCAGGCATCTGGCGACACTGGAGAAGGATGGACATATCGCAACGAGCGAAATCCGGCAGACAGCCGGTCGCCCTTCTGCAGTATTTGGCCTTACCGAGCGTGGAGAGGGGCTGTTTCCGAAGACGTACCCGAAGGTAACGCTCGATCTGCTGGGCGAGCTTGCCGAGGAGTCGGGTGAAGAGATGATCGACCTGTTATTCGAGCGGAGAAGGAACAAGCTGCACCAGCGGTATGCCACGGAGATGCAGGGCAAGGACCTGGCTGGCCGAGTTCGATCTCTTGCCGCCATCCAGAATGACAACGGATATATGACCGAGCTGATGGAAGAGGAACAGGGCTTCGTGCTGAAAGAATACAATTGCCCCATCTCTGAAGTAGCGGATGCCTACGGACAGGCCTGCCGCTGTGAGTTGGAGCTGTTTCAATCCTTGCTTGAGGTTTCGGTATCCCGTACGGAGTGTCTTGCCAAGGGCGGAAGATGCTGTACTTACAAGATCGGGATGTCTTAGTCGAAGTATCTTAGAATAATCATATGAAGCTTGAGAAGAAGCGTTTTGGCGGAATTACCCGCCGGATGCTTCTTTTTTTTACATGACATCTTTTAAATGAACTGTGGAAATAAATTCGCAGTAAAAGTATTAATTGACGAATAGTACAAGCACCCTTAATATTAGGGAAAAAGTGATATCGACCGTGCGTCAATTATTTCCAAGACTTGGCATGTCCCTTGCCTAATTGCTTTAGTGCAGTTAAATATAAAAGCGCTAATGCTATTATGTGACACAGCATGTTAGAGGGATAATATGGAATTAAGGCGTGCGAATAAGTAGCTGGATTTTGAGTGGGTCTAATGAAAAGTAGAAACAGACAATGTGAATGAAGAGAGGGGAAGCATGAATGAGTAAAAAATGGTGGATGTCATTATTGGTAACGGCTTCAATTGCGCTGGTTGCGGGATGCGGCAACGATCCTGATAGTACTTCAGGTTCTGCGGGTTCTGGAGGCACCGGTGGCGGAGAGGAAGCAGAAGGAAAAACCTATTCTATATCTATTTCTCAATATGTTGAGCATCCTTCACTGGACGCAACACAGGAAGGCTTTATTGCAGCGCTCAAGGATGCAGGACTTGTAGAGGATGAGAATCTGAAGATTGATTATAACAACGCACAGGCCGATGCAGCGAATAACAACTCCATCGCCCAGAAGATTGCAACGGACAGCAGTGACCTCGTTCTTGCGATTGCTACACCTTCCGCACAGGCTGTCGTAAGCCAGGTGAAGGACAAGCCTGTATTGTTCGCGGCTGTAACTGATCCACTTGTTTCTAAGCTAGTGACCGATCTTAAGAAGCCGGGTGGCAATGTCACTGGAGCATCCGATACAAATCCGGAAGCAATTGTGAAACTGGCTGATTTTATCGCTCAGCAAATGCCGGATATCAAATCCGTTGGGCTTGTTCTTAATGAAGGTGAGCAGAACGCAGTTGTCATGGCAGACAATGCGGAGAAAGCGTTTGCTGAGCATGGTATTAAGCTGGTTAAGGCAGCAGCAACCAATACTTCCGAAGTCCAGCAGGCAGCTGATTCGCTCATTGGCAAAGTAGATGCATTCTATATCACGCTGGACAATACGGTCGTCAGTGCGGTGGATACCATGATCAAGACAGCGAACGATAATGATATTCCTTTCTTCTCCAGCGACCGGGATACGGTAGAGAAGGGTGCTTTTGCTACCGTCGGCTTCAAGTACTATGATCATGGCTACCAAGTAGGCGAGATGGCGGCTGACATCCTCCAGAACGGGACGAATCCAGGTGATCTTGAGGTGACTGTACCGGACAAGCTGGATCTTATCCTGAATCTGAAGGCAGCTGGAGAGCAAGGCATTGAAGTTACGGATGAAATGAAAGCAGCAGTAGAGGATCAAGAGAACAACATCATCGAGTAACCTAATTTAAGTTAGTATGCTGAATGCTCGGAAGCAGGGTGGACGACATACCACCCTGCTTTTTTGCAAATAGGAGGATAACACATGTTAGAAACGATGCTTAGTCTGCTAAAATCGACTCCTGGAGCGATTGAACTAGGGCTCTTGTATGCATTAATGGCTCTCGGTGTATACATAACGTTCCGAATTCTTGATTTTCCGGATCTTACGGTAGATCAGAGCTTTACTACAGGTGCGGCAATTGCTGCCATTATGATTACGAATGACTTCTCACCTTGGCTTGCGACACTTGCAGCCTTTGGAGGGGGGCTGATCGCCGGGGCATGTACAGGGCTCTTGCATACGAAGGGTAAGATTAATGGACTGTTGTCCGGTATATTAATGATGATTGCCCTGCATTCGATTAACATGAGAATTTTGGGTGCACCGAACCTGTCTCTGCTGGGTGTTGACAATGTTTTCTCGAGTCTGAATGTTCTACTGTTTATGTTCATAGTAGCGTTTGTTGTTAAAGTGCTGCTTGATGTGTTCTTCAAAACAGATCTCGGTCTGGCTCTCCGTGCAACAGGAGACAATGAGCGAATGATTCGCAGCTTCGGAGCGAACACCGATACAACCAAGCTGGTCGGTATTAGTCTGTCTAACGGACTGGTGGCTCTATCCGGTGCATTTTTGGCACAGTATCAAGGATTTGCGGATATAAGCATGGGAATTGGAATGATTGTGGTTGGACTCGCGTCAGTTATTATCGGGGAAGCCATCGTGGGCAAGCGCAGCATTTTCCTGGCGATACTGTCCGTAATCATTGGTTCTATTGTATACCGCATCGTCGTTATGATCGCCCTTCGGGTACCTGGATTCGAGACTTCAGATTTGAAGATTATTACGGCTGTTATCGTTATTCTGGCGCTTCTGATTCCTTCTATACAACGCAGTATTCGTCAGAAGAACATGGCGCGGCGGAGAACGACAGAGCTGCTGTCCGGCACGGGTAGTAAATCGATGGGAGGTGACCTGTAATGCTGCATATCAATCACGTGTCCAAGCTGTTTAATCCAGGTACCGTGGATGAGAAGATTGCGCTTATGGATGCCCACTTAACCTTGAATGAAGGAGATTTTGTCACAGTCATCGGCAGTAATGGTGCAGGTAAATCGACTTTGATGAATATTATATCGGGTGTAATGAAGCCAGATGCAGGTGAAGTGCAGATTCGGAATCAAACGATCAGCCAGCTGCCTGAATACAAGCGAAGTCAGTGGATCGGCCGGGTGTTTCAGGACCCGATGGCAGGAACTGCACCGATGATGACGATTGAAGAAAATTTGGCGATGGCCTACCGGCGCGGGAAATCCCGCGGCTTATCCTTTGGCATCAACCAGAAGACGCGAACGCTGTTCCGAGAGCAGCTGGAGAAGCTGGGGATCGGTCTTGAGCACCGAGTCAGAGCTAAGGTCGGCTTGCTGTCCGGAGGTGAGCGTCAGGCGCTCAGCCTGCTCATGGCAACGTTCACCCAGCCGGAGATTCTGCTGCTGGATGAGCATACGGCTGCACTTGATCCATCAAGAGCTGAGCTGATTACGAATATTACCGAAACGCTGGTCCGTGAGATGAACCTGACCACACTGATGGTTACTCATAACATGGAGCAGGCTATAAGGCTTGGCAACCGGCTCATTATGATGGATAAAGGCCGGATTATTCTTGACGTCAATGCCGAACGCAAGAAGACATTAACTGTACCGGAGCTGCTTCAGGAGTTTGAGCGAATCAGCGGAACGAAGCTGTCAGATGACCGGGTTGTGCTCGGTTAAAGATATATGTATTAAACCTCTTACGCCCCTCACGGCTCTCTCGTGCAGGGGCTCTTTGATGTGCGTGCAATTTTTGGCTCGACCGATATACAATAGAAGCAGCATCAGGCAAGGAGTGAACGAGCATGGCTCACATTTACTTTCATGAAGGAGATTATACGGTAAGCAGTTCGGGCGGACAGGTCACCTTGCTGTCCAAGGAGTTCGCACTTCTCTATTTTCTGTACCGGAACCAAGGGAAGACCTTTACGCGGGAGCATTTGCTGGACCAGGTATGGCCGCTTGAATATCCCGGGGAACGGACGGTGGATGATCATATCTACAGGCTCCGCAAGAAGTTGTCTATCATTTCGGAAATTAGTATACATACCGTCAGAGGCTTGGGATACCGTCTTACGGCAGAAGAGAAATCTTCGGGTGTTCTCAATCCATCGATGGCGGATACGGAGCTTCAATCGGCAGTCCATCAGTTATTCCAAAAGTACCATCTCTTCGGTCAAGGCAAATCCATTACAACGCTGATCGCACAGCAGGAGGCGCTCGGGATTGAAGTCGCCCCTTTTTACGAGAACTATTTGCATTTTCTGGGGGGTGATCTCGACTGGTTTATGAGCCGTGATGACCTTAAGGCTGAGGATAGGCTGTACTGGCTGCTGATTCTGTATGGCGTGATCGCATCTCCTCAGGAAGGGCTTCAGCTCTGTGAGACGGCACTGTTACACTCCAGACTGGAGCCTGAGTTCCACAGGGAAATGTATTATCTAAACATCATTGATCTCTATGTCGAGAATGGCATGTATTCCGAAGCAGAAGAACGAATAGCCGCTTCCTATAGGCTGCTTGACGGAGAGGACGACTTGGAGGGCTTTCGTATTCCACTCATGTTATCTGAGCTGCTCCTATATATTCATGCAGCGGATTGTGCCGGAGTTGAGAAGAGCATTCAGGAGATCAGCCGATCGCTTGATCATAAGCCCTATCTGCGGGAAATATGCAGATTTCTCTATATGAAAGGAATATGGTATTACCGACAGGGACAGATCAGGGAGGCTTCAGCAGCGGTGGATGATGCGCTTGAAGTCTACGGTCAATCCGGATTCGTGCCTCACATTCTGCTGTCTGTGCGTCAATTTTTGTATTATATGGAGCTGCACCCTCCTGCTCAGACGGATAAGGGGGTTATAGGTCTAAGATCGAAGCTTCGGAGCATCTTTCAGGATCTGGACGAACGTCATCACTATACCTCGCGAAAAGAGGCCTGCTCCTCTGTGATCAGAGGACTCCTGCGCTCTGTCTGATATTCCTCTGATATAACCCCGTTATGCTGGATACATTCTAAAGATAGCGGGGGAATTCATATGCTGCATAAATGGTTCAACACCAAACTCCAGAGTCGAAGTCTACTCTCTAATAAAATATTTATGAGGCTGTTCTCTGCCTACGCGACAGCTTCTTTTGGCGATTGGTTTGATGCCATTGCCATTCAGGTGCTGCTCGTCTATCGGTGGGGAGTAACACCAATGACCTTGGCACTGGTTCCTGTCGCCATGGCATTGCCGGGACTGCTGCTTGGCTCCTTAGCGGGTACAATTGCAGATCGAGTACCTAAGGTAAGGCTTATGTTCTTATGTGATTTATTAAGCGCCGTTCTGACCCTGTGTTTACTTGTCGCACCGAGTATCTACTGGATTATTCCCGTTCTTATGCTCCGGTCAGCCGTATCGACTTTTGTGATGCCAGCTCAGCAGGCGATGACAAGACAGGTGGTTAAGGAGGAGGAGCTGCTCCAAGCGACGTCGATTAATGGGCTGGTCAATCAGCTCTCCAAGATTGCGGGTCCTCTTCTCGGCGGTGTAATTCTCGCGATGTTCACACCTCAGATATGTATTTTAATCGGTGCAGCAGGAAGGATCGCTTCTTGTGCAATGCTCTGGACGGTTCGACATGCTTCAGACGATGTGAAGAAGACGATACCGGTCAGTAATGCTTACACAGAAGTGGTTCAATCCGAGGAAGGATATATTCGGAGAGGAACGGTGTGGCAGGAGTGGAAGGAAGGGTGGAAGTACCTTTTGCAGCGTCGGGTATTGCTGCATACGATGATTTATTGCTTTTTTGGCCTGACAGCCTTGTTGATGGTGGATTACCAGTTTACCGTTCTGCTCCGGGAGATTGCCCCTAATAACGAATCGATGCTGGGCATATTGGTAGCTGCAATTGGGCTGGGCGCAGTGATTGTGCTTCTCATTGTAAACAGGCAGGAGCATATAGGATACCGATTTGGCCTGGGTACAGGTGCGATGGGGATCGGTCTCGGCATTGCCGGGCTGGGGCTTGTTCCAAGCGGGAGCTCTTCATGGATGATCACTGGACTTGCCCTGGTTATTGGGCTCGGAAATGGTCTGTACATGGTCACGAACCAGACCATCATGCAGAAGGAGAGCAGTACAGAAATGGTAGGCCGTGTATTCGGCATTAGTAATACGCTGGTGAGTGTCGCGCTCGTCACTGCGCCTTTGGCAGGAGGGGCGATCATTGAGCTGGCGGGTGTAAAAAGCGCCTTTTTTGGGATTGGATTCATCGTTGCAATGATTGGATTGATAGGTCTGCTGTTCGGTAAGAAGTGGTGGGGAGTTCAGCACATGAGGAGTGAGGACCAGCATGAATCTAAGCAAGCAGCAATACAGTAAAGACTAAGCTTCCCACCACATCACATTGGCTGTAGAAGCGAGCAGACCGGCTACGGATAGAGAACCGCTGACCGTTAAGGTGTAGGACTGGCCTGGCGGCACAATGAATCGACCGATCTCATCGAAGCTGAAGGGCCCTGTAGCGAGCGGCATGGACAGCACCGGTGTTCCGCCTGTAGACGCAGTGTTAGAAGACCTCGCTGTCATCAGAGATGTACCGCTGCTAGCGAAATTCGTGTTCACTGGAGTCAGCACAGCCGGACTTCCAAGTGTTCCATTGCGTACAATAGCCAACGTTCCGGTGAAGGAGGAGAGGAGGTTAAGAGCGACATTGATACCGCCGGTTATACGAGAGATATAAACGTTTCTTCCGCTGCCGGCAGGATTCGTAATTTGAACGGTGATAATAACACTACCGCCAAGCAGTCCCAGTGAAGTCGAGTTTGTGGCTCCCGCAGTGAATAGGGCTCCAGCTCGGCCTGCGCTCGATTCGGGAGGGGCGCCGATCGCTGGGGCTTGATAGGTATTCACATTACGATCCGCAAGGGGCTTGTTCGCAGATCCGAAGATATGGTCGTTTGGCACGCAGATCCCTCCTTTATGAATGTATTCATACTCAGACCTCCCACCAAGTCAGGTTGATGGAGCCGGTAAGCGATCCAGGGCCGATGCTAATGGTTACTGAGCGTCCGGGAGGAACGATAACAGACCCGCGCAGCTGAATATTGTATGCTCCAGCAGTAAGAGGAATACTCATCAGGGTGACCGGCGAGCCGGTTACGGTTCCTGTTACCTGCTGTGTTGTCACTGCACTGGTCACACTGTTTCCGAAGTTGTTGTTAACCGGAACAGGCGTGGTTCCTCCTGTAAGTGTCCCGCCATTGTACACAATAAGTGAAGCGGCGGCTGTACTGCCTCCGATGATCTGAGATAGATATATTGTACGTGTGCTTGCTGCCGGGTTAACGACTTGCAGCAGCAGATTTGCGCCGCCACCTGCGCTGACATTTCCTGTGGTCAGGGTAAACAGCCTGCCTGCAGAGGCGGCGCTGAGATCAGGCATGGATTCAATAGCAGGAGACACGTAAGTGTTGGTCTGCTGTACATAAATGGGCTTGTTGGCTGTATTGAATACAGAGTAATTCGTCATAGGATCCTCCTCCCTTACGTTTTGAAGATTCAATTGGTTAGCAGCTGCCGTTCACGACTACCTTGAATTATATATATGCGAAGTTTGGCGGACGGGTTTGGGTTGTCTCTCTAGATCGCGCAGGAGAAAATGAAGCGGCTCATAAAAATAAGAACTGTTCATGAAATCAAAAATTTTATAAGCATTGTAAGCTACCGGAATCATTTATCTTTATTTTTCTGTTCCAGCCAATCCCAATACACCGCATAAAACTCATCGTGTAAAAATCCCTCGTGAACATCCTCCTCATCCGACTTCCGTTCTCGTAATGTCAGTCCCAGCCAAGTCTGCTCCCCTTCAACAATTCCGGGGTCTCCTACGGCATCCAACAAGGCAAAAGCACGGAAGAATGCGCCCATAATATTTTCTCTGACTGTTTTTTCTATAGCGGATAAGGCTGCATCATCAAAATTATAGTTTTTCAAAGCATTCACTTCTTCTGTGCTCAACTTAAACTCATCCCACGTTATGTTATCCTCTGATGGGTATACAAGTTGATTTCGTATCTCGGAGCTATTTTTAATGATTTCGTGCAGTTCAATCAAAAAAATTTTCTTTGGATCCATGTGATAGTTGTCCTCCTTAGTAAGAAGCTGAATAGCAGTCTATTTCGCCCAGGACCATCTTTTTCCTGCTTCAACATAACCATCTGATCCGTGACCGTGACTCTCAATTATAAAAGGCTTAGGCATCATTTCCCGGCTTGTGCCGTTACCGCGTGTCCCTCTGCTTGCATACAGTACGGTAGCACTTTATATGTGTGAACCCTTGGTTAAGCGATAAGGAGGTGCAATGTGAGAAATGCCTAACTTTTCAACCTTTAACTTGAATCCGGATAATTTAAGAAGTTTAATTTACGGGACTGATGACGCAAATGTCAGCCATCCGGTCAGAACAGATACAAGCGGCAACCTGATTGGCGTTATATTGGACGGAACCATCAGTAATATGCCAGGCATATCGAATGTAACGATCACTGCCGGGACGCTCACAAGCCTGCTGGATGGAACCATCTCGAATGTGATGGGAGCCACCATTACAGCTGGGACCATTACGAGCGTGCTTGGAGCGACGATTACCGCCGGAACGATCACAAGTGTGCTAGGCACAACGATCACGGCGGGAACGCTGACGAACTTGCTGGATGGAACGTTGACAAGCGTGCTCGGAGCCACGATCACCGCCGGAACGATCACCAGTGTGCTAGGCACAACGATCACGGCGGGAACGCTGACGAACTTGCTGGATGGAACATTAACGAGTGTACTTGGAGCGACGATCACGGCGGGAACCTTAACGAACTTACTGGATGGAACCATCTCGAATGTGATGGGAGCGACCATTACAGCGGGAACGCTGACGAACTTGCTGGATGGAACGTTGACGAGTGTACTTGGAGCGACGATTACGGCAGGAACGATTACAAGCGTGCTGGGTACGACAATCACGGCGGGAACGCTGACGAACTTGCTGGATGGAACGTTGACGAGTGTACTTGGAGCGACGATTACGGCAGGAACGATTACAAGCGTACTGGGCACGACGATCACAGCGGGAACCTTAACGAACTTACTGGATGGAACCATCTCGAATGTGATGGGAGCGACCATTACAGCGGGAACGCTGACGAACTTGCTGGATGGAACGTTGACGAGCGTACTTGGAGCGACAATCACCGCCGGGACAATCACGAGCGTACTGGGCACGACAATTACGGCGGGAACACTGACGAACCTGCTGGATGGAACATTGACGAGTGTGCTTGGAGCTACGATCACGGCGGGAACCTTGACGAACCTGCTGGACGGAACGTTGACGAGTGTACTCGGAGCGACGATTACCGCCGGAACGATCACAAGCGTACTGGGCACAACGATTACGGCGGGAACGCTGACGAACCTGCTGGATGGAACATTGACGAGTGTGCTTGGAGCGACGATTACCGCCGGAACGATCACAAGCGTACTGGGCACGACGATCACAGCAGGAACGCTGACGAACCTGCTGGATGGAACATTGACGAGTGTACTTGGAGCGACGATTACCGCCGGAACGATCACAAGCGTACTGGGAACGACGATCACAGCGGGAACGCTGACGAACCTGTTGGATGGAACATTAACGAGTGTACTTGGAGCGACGATCACGGCGGGAACCTTAACGAACTTACTGGATGGAACCATCTCGAATGTGATGGGAGCGACCATTACAGCGGGAACGCTGACGAGTGTGCTTGGAGCGACGATCACCGCAGGGACGATCACGAGTGTGCTAGGCACGACAATTACGGCGGGAACGCTGACGAACCTGCTGGATGGAACGTTGACGAGCGTACTTGGAGCGACAATCACCGCAGGGACAATCACGAGCGTGCTAGGCACGACAATCACGGCGGGAACGCTGACGAACCTGCTGGATGGAACGTTGACGAGTGTGCTTGGAGCTACAATCACCGCCGGGACAATCACAAGCGTACTGGGCACGACAATTACGGCGGGAACACTGACGAACCTGCTGGATGGAACATTGACGAGTGTGCTTGGAGCTACGATCACGGCGGGAACCTTGACGAACCTGCTGGACGGAACGTTGACGAGTGTACTCGGAGCGACGATTACCGCCGGAACGATTACAAGCGTGCTAGGCACGACAATCACCGCAGGAACGCTGACGAACCTGCTGGATGGAACATTAACGAGTGTGCTCGGAGCGACGATTACGGCGGGAACCTTAACGAACTTACTGGATGGAACCATCTCGAATGTGATGGGAGCGACGATCACCGCAGGGACGATCACAAGCGTGCTGGGCACAACGATCACGGCGGGAACGCTGACGAACTTGCTGGATGGGACGTTGACGAGTGTGCTCGGAGCGACAATCACCGCAGGGACAATCACGAGCGTGCTAGGCACGACAATTACGGCGGGAACGCTGACGAACCTGCTGGATGGAACGTTGACGAGCGTACTCGGAGCGACGATCACAGCAGGAACAATCACAAGCGTACTGGGAACAACGATTACCGCCGGTACACTTAGCAGCGTCACCTCCATTTCACAAAAAAGCTTTACGGAAACTCAGGTGCTCGGCATTCCGACAGCGGATGCGTTCACCCCGCTGGGTCCGGTAAGCACCAGCGTATTCGGAACGTACTCCTTCTTCGTATATAATGCAGGCCCTGCAAACAGCGTGGACGCAAGGGTAGAGATCAGTGCCAACGGAACGAACTGGTTTGCCGATGTAGACACGGTTACCGGCATTACTGCAGGGTCGGTAGACGTGCTTGTGCCTCAGCGTTTTCTTAAATACACACGGCTTGCCTATCGTTCAAGTACACCGGGTGCTGCAACGACAATTGATGTGTTTTTCAACGGACAAGGAACATAAGACAGCCTTATTTCATATAGGTACAGGGAATCTCTATACACGAAAGAGCCTGTACCTTTTTTTGCGTGTAAAGGAGGAAAGACAAGTTGAAACAGCCTACACTAGGTGTTCACATGATTATACGTAACGAGGAAGCACGTCTTGCGAATTGTCTTGCCTCCATTCAGTCCATCGCGGATGAGATTATTGTTGTAGACACCGGGTCTACGGACAGATCTATGCAGATCGCTAAACAGTTCGGAGCAGTTGTCGTATGCAGCACCTGGAAGGAAGACTTCGCAAAGGCACGGAATGAAGGGATATCGCTGGCAGGGACCGACTGGATTCTGGTACTGGATGCAGATGAAGAGCTGACGCATGGTCAGAACGAGATCAAGGCTTTTTTGCAGGGGACATCTGCCGATGTCTGTACGATACAATTGGAGAATTGGACGGGATTGCAGCCCGAGGATCGAACGTTCTATGAGGCGGAGCGAGTATTTCGTAACTTTCGCGGATTTTATTATAAGGGAATCATTCATGAACAGCTTGTGCGAAACGACAACATGAAGCCAGAAGGAGCATCCGAAGCTTGTATCGGCAAAAGTCCGATTCGTGTGCAGCATTATGGCTATCTGCCTGCAGTTTTACAGGAGAAACAAACCGCTCGGCGTAACCTTGGCCTCATTCAAAAAGCATTGGAACTCGATCCGAAGGATACGTTCCATCTCTACAATCTTGGGGTTACTTGCTGTCAGCTTGGCATGTGGGAGCAGGCGAAGGAAGCTTATGAGGCATCACTACGGGATTCTCCGTTATCTGCACCTTACCGTGCGACACTGGTCCGTGATCTCGCTAAGCTGCTGCATGCACTGGAGCTGTATGATGAGGGGAGAGCTCTGTTATTGACGGAGCTGCTGCATTATTCAGATTATGCAGAGCTGCACGTTCTGCTCGGAATGATTGAAAGGTCACAAGGCATGATGAATCTTGCCTATGCGTCTTTTCAAGCGGCGCTTGAGGTGAAGCCTGCCGGTTCCTATGTAACGGATGCAGGAATGAACAGCTATGTGCCACAGGTACATATGGCAGATATTGATAAACATAAAGAGCGCTGGGCCCAGGCCGAAGAGCGATATTCTGCCAGTCTTGAGGAGTGTCCCGGCTACGTTCCTGCCGCGATTGGCCTTGCAGATCTTCTACATCTTCAAGGGGAAAAGGACACGACGATTACTCAGCGCTTACTTCAGCTCATGACGCCGACGGATCCGATATTCCTATATAAAGCAGCTCATGCCTTGAGCTTGTGCGGGGCATATGAAGCTGCGTTGTCCGTTCTGCCGGAGGACCGCATTCAAGCAAGTGATGAGGCTTGGGTACGTTTATGCCTCATGCAGACTGAGCGTTATCCGTGGGCAGCCGGACGCGCCCAGCAGCAGATCAGCTTGCTGCAGCAAGCACAAGCGGCTGCTCAAGAGGAAGTCGAAGACACAGCCGCGATCAGAACTGAAGGGGAGAGGGAAGCAGAGAGAGAAAAAAAGACAATGACAGAAACAGAGAGAGAGACAGGGACAAGAGCAGCGACACAAGAGTCCGCAGAGACAGAGGCGCAGGTGAAGGAGAGGGCAGCGGTAATGGAAATGGCAGTAATCGATTGGAGCTTATCCGAATGGAGGATAGGAGCCAGATTGCCGGAAGCTCTTGTGACGATACTTGGCGAACAATCGAGAGTGTATCTTCAGATGGAAGCTCGATTGTTTCATTCCGGGCTGCAGACGGAGCAGAGCGGCGAAGGTGAAGCGGATACGGGTGCTGCAAATCCTGCAACGGATGAAGGTGGAGCGGATCCGGGTGCTCCGAATCCTGCAGCGGAAGCTAGAGCGGAGGAAGCCGCACTGTCCGCTCTAGCTGTCCGCTTGTGTGAGCGGGCAGCAGAATGCGGCTGGAAGCAGCTTGTTCTTCAAATGAAAGCTGCCGGACTTATCACCACAAGACAGTGCGCTGGCATTCTGTATCGCTGTGGTTACCGCCGGACTGCGGCAGATCAGTACCTGGAGCTGCTAGCTCAAGACCAGCTGGATGCTGATGGGGCATTTGAGCTTGCTGAATTGCTGTACGATCAGAAGCTGTATGCCAAATCAGCGGCATTATTCGATAGAGCGATCCAGCTGAATCCCCAGCATCAACCATCCCGTGCGGGTGCAGCAGCGAGTTACTTACAGCTGGCTTACAACACGGCGGTCCAGACACTGAATTCAGCAGGGCAGCTGCCAGGAGCTTCCCAGCTTCAGAGTCATCTTAGGAAGCTGGGCGATTCTACTCTTCAATTGATGGATCTGGGATGGCAGACGCGGCGATCCGGACGAGAGCGGAGGAATGGGCATGTCTAGTGGCCGAATCTCTTTATGCATGATCGTGAAGAACGAAGAACGGAGCTTGCCTTCTTGTTTGAACAGTGTGCGTGGGGCCGTTGATGAGGTGATCGTGGTTGATACAGGATCTACCGATCAAACGGTACAGCTTGCGAGGCAGCAAGGTGCTATTGTAATTCCATTCGAGTGGTGTGATGATTTTGCGGCTGCCCGCAACAGGGGTCTCGAGGCTGCAACAGGAGATTGGATTCTGTTTCTGGATGCGGATGAAATGCTGGATGACAAGGCTAGGGAAGAGCTTCCGCTGTGGGGCGTACAGGAGGGAGTAGACGGATTTTTTCTGCAAATTCACAATTATACCGGCAACGGATCGGGCGGAGTCACCATCAATCCTGTACTGCGGATGTTTCGCAATGACCCGAAGCATCGTTTTTCCGGACGCATTCATGAGCAGATTGCCGAATCCATTGTGAATCACAATCCACAGGCGCATTTTCATATGACAGATATGATCATTCATCATTATGGCTACAGCGAAGAGATTGTGCTGGAAAAAGACAAAGTCAGCCGAAATACACGGCTTCTTCAGCAGGTGATTCATGAGGATCCAGACAATCCATTTCACCGGTATAACATGGGGGTTGAATGGCTGAGGATCGGCCGACTGGAGGAAGCATTGAGCTCGTTTCGCAGGGCGTGGGAGGGTCTTGATCCAATAAAGGCCAGCTATGCTCATCTGGTGCTTAAATACGAGATTCGATGTCTGCAGGCGCTCGGCAGATGGGAGGAAGCGGAAGCACAGATTACGAAGGGGCTGCAGCTGTATCCGGATTATACCGACTTATTGCACTGCCGAGCCTTGACCGAGGAGGCATTTGGCAGGGAAAAGCAGGCGGAAGCCGCGCTCAGGGAAGCACTGCGTCTAGGTCCGGCGCCGGATCTATATCATACGGAAGAGGGAATCGGCACCTATCAGACGCATTACCTGCTGGGATTAAATGCAGAGAAGCGAGAGGCACTGGATGAGGCGGTTGACTGTTATGTGAAGGCGATTCGCTGCAAGCCCAGCTTAACTCCGCCGCTCTATCGGATATTTCGGATTATGCAGGCTGCGCTTCAGGAGGAGCATATTCCGGAACTGCTTAAGGCACGGTTCTCCTTCTCGACACCGGAGAGCACATGGAAAGTGATTCATATTCTGAACGAATGCGGATGCTATTCTTCTGTAATCCCAATGCTGCATCAGCTGGAACAAGAGAGTCCTCCGCATGCGCGTAAGCAGATTCGTGTCCATCGGGTGGAGGCGATGTGGAAGGCAGGGGAATGGAAGCAGGCTGACCGGTTGCGGCGCAAAGCCCATATTCCGTCCTCCTTTTCTCCATCTGAGCTTATGAACTGGAGCATGGACATACGGAGTAAGGAAGAGGCTTATCAAGATCCGGCTATTCGGCTGCTTCAGAATAAATGTTCCTTGTCGGAAGCACTGGGCGGCGGAGCAGAACAGGGTGCAGCTGCCAGAACAACCCGGGAGGAAATCCCGCAGCTCTGGAGCTCATTCGCAAGCTTATGCCAGGCAGCAATGAATGCGGAGAGGCAGGAGCTGTTCTCATCGGTTCTAGAAGGCTGGATCGAGGCGGTTGACCAAGGCTTGCAAGAGGGTGAACTCACTTCTGTGTCCGGGGTCCATATGCTTCTGCAAACGATGATCAGTGCTGCTGACCACCATTTGGCCCATATGACCACCCTTCAGCGTGAGCAGGAGCATCGAGGCAAGGACTGGCGGATGATTCAGCGGCTTCGGCTTACATTGCCATGGAGCGATGGACATCAGTGATGAGGAGAGAGCGGGCATGAATAACAGATCACCTATTTCCTTATGTATGATTGTTCGTGATGAGGCACTGTTCCTGGAGCAGTGTCTGGCTTCGGTAGCGAGTGTCGTCTCCGAAATGATCATCGTTGATACGGGGTCCACCGATCAAAGTGTCGATATCGCTAGACAGTACGGAGCAACGGTTGTCCATATGGATTGGCAATCGGATTTTGCTGCGGCTCGGAATGAATCTCTTCGACATGCGGCACAGCCCTGGGTTTTGATTATGGATGCGGATGAACAATTGGTCGAAGGACAGCAGAGCCGGCTGTTTTCATTGCTTGAAGCAAGTGATGGGGTATATGGATTTGAGGTGGAGATCAAGAGCCTGCTTGGTCGTTCTGGAGAGGAGTCTGTGACGGACAGTGCCTGCCGGATCTTCCGGAATGATACGAGAATCAGGTTCAAAGGGAGGATTCATGAAGAAGCGGCCACCTCTATCCTTGCACTCGGAGCCAATACACTTAGAGCCTCGGGGCTTCAGCTCCTGCATTATGGGTACCTCGATCACATCGTTAAACAGAGAAATAAAAGCGAACGGAATGTTCAGCTCATTAACGAGGCCTTGCTGCAGGAGCCAGATAGCAGAATATTGCAGTATGCACTGGGTACAGAATATTTTCAGCTGGGGGAATATGATGCTGCGGTACGCATACTCGAGCCGCTTCTGGATGGGATGCCGCCAGAGGCGGGATATGCCTCCGATGTATTTCTTAAGACGATATTTGCTTTGCGGGAAAAGGGAGAGCTGCATCAAGCGGTAGAGAAGGCGGAAGAGGGTGTATCCAGGTACCCGGGGTTTGCCGACTTGCAGGAGCTGAAGGCTGTTCTGCTTATGGACCTGGGGAGGGACGATGAGGCGCTGGGTGTACTGACTAACATAAGTCATAGCAGGGAGTATACCTCCGTATCCGGTGCAGGTACCTATCGTTCCTCTTATCTGATGGGAATCGTTTATGAACGCATGGGTGAGGGAAAGCGTGCTTGTGAAGCTTATGAAAAAGCAGTGGAGGCGAACCCTGATTATGTGCCGGCGTGGCAGCGCTGGATTCCACTTGCTGTATGCAGCGGTGAGCTCGCTCAGGTAGAGCGATGGACTCGAAAAAGGGGACTTACAGAGAAGGCGCAGCAGGTTGTTCTCCAGCAAATGCTTGATATGCAGCAATTTGTATGGGTATCGAAACAGAAATGTTGGCTGCAAGAAGCCTTTATAAAAATGCCCTGGGCAGAAGCCATCCTGCTGGCTCAGCTTGGAGAACGGCGTGTTGCTGCAAGGCTGCTTGAGCCTTGGCATACCCATCAGGATAAGGCCGCAGAGATCGGCATCTATCTGCAGGTGCTTTGCTCGGATGCTGCCGACAGAGGACAGCTGCGCAGCCGCGATACCGGCCGATCTATGGCCATGGAGGATGTACGCTGGATGGGGAAGCAGGCAGAAGCGTTCATCCGGCTGAGGGCATGGGCTGGCTTCGGTGCCTGGCTGCCAGAGGTGAAGGAAGCGTCTGCCGTTCTGGTTCAGCTGTCTCCTTCTGCAAGAATAGGGCTGCTGCTGGCTCCGCTGTCCGTCCGCAGGGAGCTCTACTCCTTGCTGCAGGAGCAGAAGGAGGTTGACCGAGAAATGATGGAGAGGTCACCTGTATCTGAAGCAGCATATACGAGCCGACCGTCAGATCACGAAGCAGCCGCCGTCCAACAAGAGGAGGACTATTCTGACCGAGGGGTGCAGCCTGTGCAGCTGTTTATGCGGCTTGCCTTGAGAGCCAGCTTCAAGGAGAAGGAGGCAGGTCCAGCTCTCCCTAGCTATGAGCAAGAGATTGCTCAGATTCAGAAGTATAAGCCCGCATCTTCTATCGAAGCGGCTCAATACGGATGGAACGCCTTAGAGCTGTTCATGAAGCAGAAGTCTCAGTGTGCTGAAGCCAGATTTCAAGCAGCAGCTCAGCTCATGCTGTTATAGAGGGATGATTTTTGGGATACGGTCTTTGCCGTCACAAATCACCCTTATGTCTTTTTTTGATAAGTGCTCGAAAGCAGTAGATGGCTGAACCATACATGGTCGTAAATATCGCATCATCCGGCCGTTCGGTGCTCAGCGGACCCACGATCATAAGACCTGCTTCAGACAGGAGAGTGGTCAGCTGTTCCGGTTCAATTTCGGGCACATCCACAGTAAGCACGAGTCTGCCGTCAGGCCTTAGTACCCGGGCAAATTCCTTAAGTGACTTCAGCCTTGTGGGGTGATCTAAATGCTCCAGTACAGAAATGCAGAAGACCGTATCAAATTGCTCATCCGGATAAGGCAGTGCAGCTAAGTCAGCCTGGGCCCGCTCCACATTCTCGATGTAACGCTCTGGCAGAATTCTCGATATTTGAATGCCAAAATCGTCCGCGACTGCGGAACGGATCGCTTCATTGGATAAGATTCGCGGGTCCAGATCACAGGCGTATACTTTATGCACACGGTCAACAAGCCAGAATTTGAAAGGGTGAGGAATGCCGGAGGCCGCGTCCAGCACAGTTTCTTCCGCATGAGCGAATTGACGGGCCCAGGCGTATTCATACGGTCTGCTCCACCAGGCTGGATGCAGTGGAACCAGCACCGTGTCCATTCGATCATCATCACGCCGTACATATCTTGAGTCGAGTGTCATCGCGGCAATAAACGCTCCTTCCGGGCCTTGCGGCTGAGGTGATGTTGAAGCACCGTTTTCCAGGCCAGCTCCCATTTGTGATCATCATAAGCAAGTGCTGTTTGTCTTGCCTGATTCCCCATCCGCTCCCTAAGCTCATCATCATCGATCAGCCTGCATATGGCGGCGACAAGGTTCTCCTCTACGGGAGGAACAGACAGTCCATTGAATCCGTCCTGGACGATATCATTTAATCCTCCGACATTGCCCGCGACAACGGGGAGCCCGCAGCTCATCGCTTCAAGGCAGGCATATGAGGTTCCTTCCGAGAAGATTGTCGGAATTACAGCGATATCCGCCTGCTGATAGGCCAGCAGCATTTCATCAAATTTATAGCTCTTCGCATATATGCGATCTTTGTGTGGATGATGCTTTCTCCATATCTCGAACGTCTTCCCGATCGTACTGCCTTCAACCCGTTCACCTGCAAATTCAATCGTGAGTGCGGGGTAGGCGCCCAGCAGACGGTCACTGGCCAGCATCATCGGAATAATGCCTCGCTCCAGGCTGATTCTTCTGGGGAACAAGAGCCGGATGCTCTTCTGGTTAGAGCTGTCTTCAGCAGCCTGCAGGTCCGAGGCTTCAGTCACATCATGGAGATCTGGGGGAGAATGGGAGTCCTTTTCGTTGTCTTGATCTCGGAGTTCTCCATCCTGCTCTTCATCTCCATGATGAAGGTAGGCCGTCCGGCCCTTCACTTTCTTGCGCAGTGCTTCTTCATCAATCGTCTTGTCCGCTTCGGCGTCTCCGAGCATCAGGTGCACAGGCTTGAAATATTCGGTATCGACACTATTCGGAATGAGCACAACCTGATGGGGATCCTGATAGGTGCATGCAGCGCGGCAGTAGGTGAGAAAATGCGAATCTACCGACACAAGGGTGTCGAGCTGGTCCAGCGCCCTTTGAATCGAGCCGGCAATCTCGCGTTTGGCAGCCGCCGGAAGGTTGTGTCGATCCCAGTTAATACCGTGGCAGATACCGAGACTGCCTGGCGCATAGTTCAGCGGGTGCCATATACAGCTGGCGTAGATGAGTGGGCCACGGGCGCGAGAGGCCATTTCGTCAAAAGCTTGTGGGATGTGGTCCGGATCATAAGGGTAACCGAATACCTCAATCTCTTCTATCGTTCTATGGAATGCCTCGTAATAGGAGAGCTGGTGCACTTCCGGAATATGGCCGATATCACGTATGACCTGGCACAGCCGAAATATGTACCGTTCCAGTCCACCGCCAAACAGTCGTTCGAAGTCACGATTGTAGCCATCTGCGAAGCTGTGCGTAAGCACACTGATATACCCCATGCTTAGATCTCCTCCTTCCACTCCACTAGGCTTGGGGATAGATCCAGAATGGATTCATACTGCGCGATATTCCCCCATTTGCCTTCAGGATCAAGCTTTTTGTAGCGGACATACTTCTGAACGCGCTCCTCAAGAGGGCCGGCCCAGCCCAGATGCTTGATCCGCAGATCGGTCGTTAATCCCTGCAGCGCCGCACAGGTGGCTGGAAGACGGGGAACATGATGCGCTCTTTCGGGATAGAGATAGGGGAAGCCTGGAAAATAGCGGACAAGCGTCATCGTCTGACGGCGATGCGCCTGCCACAGTTCATCCTCCCGATAATACTGTCTGCTCCCCCACATATCATACAGTCGGAAGCTGACCCAATCGTAACGATCCTGGTTAATCAGGTTCCGAATACTCCGCTTCGCACGCTCTTCATACAACTCATCGGCATCGACGGCAAGGATCCAGTCTGATGAAGTGGAGACCGTCGTCTGCCACAGGATCGAGCGGAGCTTCCACTCCTCATCAAACAGAGACGAAGCCAAAGTAACCAGCTTCTCTACCTTGTCGCAGGATCTGCAGATTTCAAGCGTGTGGTCTGTGCTTGCATCGTCCACAATCACGATATGATCAACAAAGGTAGACAGATCCTCCAGCACTTCCTCCAAATATCGGCCCCCTTCATTACGAACCTGAAGCATGGCCGTCAGCTTATTGTTATCCTTCTTCCTCACTGGGGATATAGGTGATGAATTAGATGTTGTCATCGTCTTTCGGCTCAGCTCCCTTGCTCCAGAATGCGAAGCTTCTCGTCGAGCGCATCGAGCGCAATAATCTGCACAAGCACATCCTCATCGCTCTCGGCTGCTTCCATGAATAGGCGGATTGCGGTGTGCCGGTCACCTCTCATGGCTTCTACACTGCCTGACAGTATGCGGAATTCCCTTCTGTCCTGCTCCGTTTGCAGATCGGAGGCTGCAACCTCGCCGAGTGCTTTTTCGAGGCGGCCGGTTTCCCGGTACAGCTGAAAGGATAGATGCCTTGCATTCTGCTCTGACAGTAGGTCCAGCATGGATAAGGCTGCACGATAATCATCGTTGAATCGATAGATATGGAACAAGGCCGTCGTTCCTTGCCCATCAGCCATGAATTGAAGAAGTGAATGATATTTGTTCGTGTCAGCATCACTATAGGCTGTAATTCCGTAGGTGCTGACAGCCTGAGTCAGATTGCCCTGCTGTGCTTGAATGGCCGAGAGGAATCTGTAATGCGTGATCAGTGCGTTATTTCTGCCCTGCATGACAGCCTGCAGGAAGGCCTCCTCCGCATAGCGAAGAGCATTCTTATCCTCCAGTAAGTACATATAGACCGACAGCAGGAAGGAGACCGTCTCATGAGGACCGGATTGTTCCCGTAACGATTCGTAGTAGGCGGCTCGCTCTGACCACTGACGGCGATAAACGGATGTCGTCTCACTGCGGATAAGCTCATGAATGGCCTCTTGAAAAAGCACATCATAGACAGCAGATTCCTCCTGTAAGAGGAGGGAGGCATAGCCTCGGAAGGCCCAGTCCAGACATTTCATCTCTGAGTCAGAGCATACAAGACTGGATATCGCCGTCAATTGCTGCATACATGCTTTGTATAGTCCTTCATCTGACTCATCAAGATGGGCAGGCTCGTATGTAATCATATGCTTCGGGTGCATGGAGGCCGCTGCATGCACCCAGTATGGATGGGCCACGAAGGCAATGGTATTCTCATTCCAGATCTGAGGCAGCACGCTCCTGAGTATATAATTTAATTTCACAGGTTCGGAGTGTTCATGGAATTCTTCTTTCGGCCGGCTTGTAACATAGTATACAGGGGCTGACTCACAGAGAAGGGCCAGGAGTCGCTTCAGTATCGGATCTGCGATGTTGGGTGATGGAAATATGACAAATTGAAGAGTGTCCAACTTCATCCGCTCCTTCAACAGCTGTACTGATACACAGGCTTCTGCCTGCATCTATATACTGTATGGGAGCAGAGGGCAGTTCATGAACAATTTCTTATGCTGGGCATATCGGACTGGCGGCTTCCAGGCGCACAAAAAAAGAGCATGATCCCTGAGTTTGCACTCAGATCATGCTCTTTTTGAATATTAATCCTATGCGGTTAGATCTGTACCAGCATCAGAATGATCGAGGACAAGCAGAGACATACACTCACGAGACATAAGACGGCCAAAGTCTGCTTATGGGTCAGGCCTGCTCTGAGTAATCTGTAATGCGCCTGGCTTGCATCTGCCTGATAGATCGCTTTTCCTTCAAGGAAACGCTTAATGACAACGAAGAGGTTATCGAAGATCGGAACACCTAATGCCAGAATCGGAATAAGAATCGATAGAACCGTTGCCTGCTTGAATGCTCCATCCAGGGCGATGACGGCGAGAATAAACCCGAGGAACGTAGCTCCCGCATCTCCCATAAATACTTTGGCAGGCGGTTTGTTGAATTTAAGGTAGCCTGCAGTTACACCGACAAGTACGATTGCGAGCAGGGCCGAGTGGCTCTGACCCATCGTTAATGCCACAATGAACAATGTCGTGCCCGAAATGGCGGATAGCCCACCTGCCAGCCCGTCCATTCCATCGGAGAAGTTAATAACTGTCGTAACACCGAAGATCCACAGAATGGTCAGTGTAAATTGCAGCCAGACCGGAAGTGAGATGTATTCCTCACTGAAAGGGTTATAGAAGCCGGTAAAACGAATACCAGCTAAATATACAATGACGGCAGCGGATACTTGAACGAGCATTTTGGGCAGAGCGGGAAAGTCCTTGCCTCTGGTCTTGTACCAATCATCAACGGTTCCAATGACGAGCAGAAGCAGTCCTCCGGCAAATAAGGCCGCCGTCTGCCATGTATATTCGCCCGAGAATAGCAGATAGGCGATGAAAAATCCGGCAAAGATCGCATAGCTTGCGGTCAGAGGGATCGGTTTCTTGTGCAGCTTGCGCTCCTCATTCTCTCTAGGCTTGTCCACAAAATCAATCTTAAGAGCAAGCCTGCCTAATGGAGGAATGAGCAGCACAACAATGAGCAGGGATACGATAAAGGCACCAGCATACAGCATGGAACAGAAATCACCACTTTTCAGCATTTTTTTAATTATGAAATAGATTCCATTTATTCAAATTATAGCTGTTTGTTTCGGGAATTGTCGATGGTTTTCTTCAGTCCTTACTATTCCGAGTAACAAGAGCGTGATAGTACAAAAGAAAAAATATTCCACTTTTTAATTAAATTTAGGAAAAAATCTTTTTTATTTTGGTTTTGTTTGCTATAATTTCCCACAAAGAGAAGCGAAAGGTAAAACTTCCGTGCTTTCTATCACAACATCACGTCTTTCTCTTCGCAAATGACTCTTGTCGATCATGAAGGGGGAAAAAAGGAATGAGAAGAAGCAAAAGAGGTTTCAAGCTGTCGTGTTTAACCCTGTTGTTGCTATCCCTATTGCTTAGTGCATGCAGTGGTGGAGGCGGTAATAACGGAGCGGACCCTGCACAAACACCTGCTGATCCGGGTTCAGGAGGAACAGAGGAAACCAGTGAGCCGATTGAGCTTGAGTTCTGGACGATTGCCCTTCAGCCTACGTTTAACGACTATTTTAACGGACTGATTGACGAGTACGAGGCAGCACATGAGAATGTGACGATCAAATGGAGTGATTTTCCGTTTGATGCGATCACCCAGAAGCTGCTGACGACAACAGCCAATAATGAAAGTCCGGATGTCGTGAACCTCAACACCGAGTTTGCGAGTCAAATGGGCACCAAGGGTGCGCTGACCGACCTGAACGAACACCTCACAGATGAAGAGAAGGCCGTATATTTTGACGGAATCTTCAATTCCACCATCATTAACGACAAAGCTTATGCCCTCCCATGGTACACCGGTACCGAAGTGCTGTTTATGAACAAGAAAATAGTGGAGGAGGCTGGACTTGATCCGGCAAATCCGCCGCAAACCAGAGAGGAACTGGCAGAGTGGGCCCGTACGGTTAAGGAAAAGACCGGCAAAGCCGGTTATGCGGTGCAGCTCGTTTCGAAGCTTCTGCCCATCGACGGTATCCAGATTCTGAACGAAGACAAGACCGCAGCTGCCTTCAATACACCTGAAATGGTGGCTATGATCGAGAACCTGAAGGGGTTAATGGAAGAGGGACTGGTCGTGAAGGAGGATGCTGAATTCTCCAAGCAGATCCAGTTCTACTCGGCAGAGCAGACGGCCTTTGTACTTGCTGGACCAACCTTCATCAACTTTATCAAGACATCCGCACCTGATGTGTACGAGAACACGATTGCTGTATCCTTGCCGACAGGTAAAGCCGGCCTCAGATTGTCCAACTCCATGAACATTGTCGTTCCTTCCAAGACTGAGCATCCGGAAGCAGCAGCTGAGTTCGCCAAATTTATTACCAATGCAGCCAATCAAACGGCTTTCTCCAAAGTAGCCAATACACTGCCTTCCACGAAGGAGTCCGTTGAGGATCCGTTCTTCAAGGAATCTGATGGATCGCTTGAAGCTGAAGCGAAGCTGGCATCGAGCCAAAGTCTTACCGAAGCGACAGACTACATGGTCGGCGTACCGAATGCAGGCGACATTAACTCTGCGATCGCACGCGGACTGCAGGAGATCTTGCTGAACGGTAAAGAGATTCAGGCCACGCTGGATGCAGTAGAGACCGAAGTGAACAATATCCTGAAGCAGTAGTGCCACTTGAGTGTAAGAAGAACTGGAATGCATTAAGTGAGGCAAGGAATACGTTTCTTGCCTCATCTAATTCACAAGGGGGGAATGCAAATGAGGTGGGTTCGTTCTGAATCTTTTGCAGCCTGGGCATTCATGACCCCAGGTTTGCTCATTATTGCCGTGTTTGTATTTTGGCCGATTATTTATGGAATACCGCTGTCATTAACGAATTATTCCGTCATTGGGGAAACCAAGTATGTCGGTTTGGATAACTTCAAGAATGCGTTCCTGGATAAGAACTTCACCATTTCCTTATGGAATTCACTGGTATACGTTATCGTGGTTCCGTTTATCCAGATCTTTTCTATCTTAATGGCGATTCTCGTGAACAGCCGTATACCTGGAATTAAGCTCTTCCGTGCGGCGTACTACATTCCTGTCGTTACCTCCATGGTTGCTGTAGCCTTGATTTGGAGCTGGCTGCTGAGCAGCAATGGGGTGGTCAACTACCTGCTGATGCAGGTAGGAATTATCAGTGAGCAGGTATCCTGGCTGTCGACCAGTGAAACAGCACTGGCTACGCTCATGTTTATTACGATGTGGAAAGCGCTTGGATATTACATGATGCTGTATCTCGCAGGACTTCAGGGTATTCCGAATGACCTCTACGAGGCAGCGAGAGTGGATGGGGCAAACCGAATGCAGCTGATTTGGTCCATTACCCTGCCGCTTCTGCGCCCGCATATCTTTTTCTGCTCCTTGATCTCCGTGATGGGTGCAGTGCGCGTATTTGATGAGGTATATATTCTGACCAAGGGCGGACCGGGGACATCGACGCTCGTATCCAGTGTGTATATATTTGAAAAAGGTTTGGAGCAGTTTAATTTCGGTTATGCCTCTGCGCTGGGACTCATTGTGAGTGTGCTGATCGGCGGACTCAGTGTCATCGTGTTTAAGCTGAACCAGAAGGGCGGTGTCAATTCATACTGATGGAAACAGTCGAGTTAACCCAAGCTGACAAGTTGATCGAGACGAGCAAGCGCAAGAAAAAAGTAGTCAACGGATTGCGGATGGCGATTACGTACTTGCTATTGCTCCTCCTGGCTATCTTTATGATGGGACCGTTCTTATGGCTGCTGAGTGTGTCGCTGATGCCGGGTCGTAATATTTTCTCGTCGCCGCCTGCGATCTTCCCGACCTTTATTGATTTTGAGAACTATGTGCAGGTATGGCAGTTTATGAACTTCCCGAGGTATATCTGGAACACCGTTGTGATTACGGTGCTGGGTGTAGTGTTCAATATTGTATTGTCATGTATGACAGGGTATCCGCTCGCCGTATTCCGATTTAAGGGCCGTAATTTCGTGTTCGTGACCTTGATTGCAACGATGATCATTCCATCCTCCACCGCGATGATCGTGCATTACCTGACCATTCAGGATTTGGGACTAGGCGGCTCGTACCTGGGTGTTGTGCTGCCTGCGGCGGTGTCTGTTTTTAATATCTTCCTGATGCGGCAGACGTTCCTGAATATCCCGATTGATGTGCGTGATTCCGGAAAGATCGACGGAGCCTCCGAATTTAGGATTTGGTGGCAGCTGATCCTGCCGCTGGTGAAGCCAGGGATTGCGGTTATTGCCCTGCTGGAGTTCATGTCGTTCTGGAACAGCTTCCTGTGGCCGATGGTTATTCTGGATGACCCATTGAAGTACCCGCTTGCGTCCGCGCTGACGACGCTGAATGGACAGTTCTCGTATAACTTCGGCTGGATTGCCGCCGGTACGATGATCTCGGTGATTCCGATCATCGTTGTGTTCCTGTTCACACAGCGATACTACATGGAGGGTATCGCCGGAGCAGTGAAGGGCTAAGGTTTACTCTATCCCGCAGGGGAGATAGAGTTACGCCGCAGGCTAAAAGGGTTTAGAACTTCTCTATCCCGCAAGGGAGATAGAGTTACGCCGAAGGCTAAAAGGATTTAGATGTGCCTCTATCCTCCAAGGAGGTAGATGCAAGCCGCAGGCTAAAAGGTTTTCATGTAATTCTGATCTTTCATCCCTTAACAAACTAACTAAATATCAAGGCAAGGGTGACGCGAAGCAACCCGCCACCCCTAAGCGCCAGCGAGTGTTCTGGATTCTGAGCGACTTTTGGCTTTGAATGCATGAACAACTCCGAAGCAATCACTTCGCATTCAAAACAAGTCGGAGCGAAGAAGTCAGAACAGGAGTGAATGATAATCATGCAAACCATCTTCATCCCACTCGACGAAAGACCATGCAACTACGAATTCCCGTACATGCTGGCAGAGGGCACGGAGCTTACAGTAGAGCGCCCTCCACTGTCGATGCTGGGACTAAAAAAAAGACCAGGCGATATTGAACAGCTGTGGACCTGGCTCGAAGAGAAGGCCGAAGGTGCAGGAGGAGCTGTTATCGCACTGGATACCCTTTTATACGGAGGAATTATCCCCTCCAGACTTCACAAATTCACCGAAGATGAACTCATTGCAAGGCTGACAAGGCTGCGCAAGCTCAAAGAGAAGCATTTAAATCTTAAAATTTTTGCATTTCAGCTCATCATGCGCTGTCCGCAGTACTCCATATCAGATGAAGAGCCGGATTATTATGCCGATTGGGGACGTGAAATTTTCCGCAAAGGCTATATCGGTCACCGAGAGGAGCTGAAGATAGCCACAGCGGAAGAGCTTGCAGAGCTTCAGGATATGAACAGCCGCCTTCCACAGGAGGTACTGGATGATTATCTGGGAAGAAGAAGCATCAACATTCAGGCGAACCGGGCCGTACTGGACTTAGTGAAGGATGGGGTTATTGACTTCCTGATCTTCCCGCAGGATGACTCTGCACCGTATGGTTATACGGCAAAGGATCAGCAGGTGGCGAGGCAGCGGATCAGTGAGCTCGATTTGGAGCTGAAGGCTTACATGTATCCAGGAGCGGATGAAGTCGGCTGTACACTGATAACTCGGATGTTGAACGAGACGAAGGGAGTAAAGCCGCTTGTGTATCCTAGACTATCCTCGATACAAGGGGCATTTGTTACCCCGGTATATGAAGATCGTTTTTTCTACGAGACACTAAAGTATCAGATCACGGCAGCAGGAGCTTTAATTGCTTCCAGCGCGAGTGAAGCAGATCTCATCCTGCTGGCCAGTACCCCGGGTGAGACGATGATGGAGGCGGTGTCGCAGGAGCATCCATTTTTCAGCTACGATGTGTACCGCAACTTGATGGAGCTGATTGAGTACGGAAGCTACATGATGAGGGAACAAGGCAAAGCGGTAGCGGTTGCCGATGTGGGCTATGCGAATGGTGCAGATCTCAAGCTGGTCAAAATGCTGCGCCAAAAAGGCATGCTGTTTGATCTGGCAGGCTATGCCGCTTGGAATACCAGCTCGAATTCACTTGGGACTGTCATCTCGCAGGCACTCATTTATACGCTCTACGGACGTACGCAGGAGCACCTTGATTTTCTCGCGCTTCGTTATGCGGAAGATGCATGCTACTGTGCTACAGTCCGCAAAGAAATGAATGCAGGCGTTGTGGAGGAGATGGGCTGCAACAAGTTTCTGCTGGATGGACCGCGTGGGAAGGTGGCGGAACGCGTCGAACAGCGGCTTATTCAAGTGCTGGAGGAGAAGATCAACGGTCCGGCAGGCCGAATTGAAATTGTGGATTGTTACATGCCGTGGAATCGTACCTTTGAGGTTGGACTGAAAGTGAAATATCATGCCGTATGAATCAGGCAGGAGTAACCAGGAAGAGGGTGTATGCTAGTGAATCCCGTATTGGAGCAAATACGATATGGACTGATTGCATCATGCCAAGCTTTACCGGGTGAACCGCTTCATGGTTCGGAGACGATGGCGAAGATGGCCAAGGCGGCGGAAGAAGGCGGGGCGATCGCGATTCGCGCGAACAGCGCTGAAGATGTGAGAGCGATCAAGCTGGCAGTGGGTCTTCCTGTCATTGGAATCGTCAAAAGAGATTATCCGGATTCGGAGGTATATATTACGCCCACGACGAAAGAAGTCGATGAACTTATTGAGGCGGGAGCGGATATGATCGCTCTGGATGCTACGCGAAGAAAGCGGCCGGGTCAGGTTACGCTGGAGACGATGGTGGAATATATGAAGTCACGAAATATGCCGGTGATGGCCGATATCTCTACCTTAGCAGAAGGGCTGTATGCCGCGTCCCTCGGTGTCAGCTGTGTGTCAACCACCTTGTCAGGCTATACGTCCTACTCACCGAACCTTGCAGGTCCACATCTTGAATTGGTCAAGGAGACTGCGGAGCGGCTTGCCATTCCGGTAATCGCGGAAGGGAGGATCAGTGAGCCGGCTCAAGTGGAGGAGGTGCTTCGACTCGGTGCCTATGCCGTCGTGGTTGGTTCCGCTATTTCCCGTCCTCAATTAATAACGAAGCGGTTTGCGGAAGCCGCACGGAAGGCAGTGATTTCAATCCATGGAAATGAAAGATCGCATTAATACCTACTATCCTTCGCTGACCAAGTCAGAACAAAAAGTAGCAGAATGCGTACTGCAGAATGCGGATGATCTCATGTATTACTCTGTCACGGAACTGGCCGATTTTGCCGGGGTGGGGGAGACAACGGTCATGCGCTTTTGCCGGAAGATTGGATTCAAGGGCTATCAGGATTTCAAGCTGTCGCTGGCTCAGAACGCTGGGGCGAAAAAGCCGGGAGAGCAGGATGAGGACAGCAAGGATTTTGTCCGTATGGTCTACGAGAACAATATCGACATTCTGCATTCAAGCATGAGTCTCTTGAACAGGAGCAAGCTGGAGCAGGCGATCGAATGGATCGATCAGGCCGGCAATGTGCAGTTCTTCGGCGTAGGAGCCTCTGGTATTACAGCACTGGATGCCAAGAACAGACTACTGCGAATCGGCAGACGATCCGAGGCGGTGGCAGACAGTCACATTCAGGCGATGATGGCGGTCAGTATGCGGGAAGGTGATGTTGCCTTCGGAATTAGTGTATCTGGCAGTACCCTGGATACCAACGATATGCTGCTCAAGGCGAAGCAGAGCGGGGCGAAGGTCATTGCCATTACCAACTATGCCAAGTCACCGATTACATCCATAGCGGACCTCGTGCTGCTGACAGCGGGCAAGGAGATGCCGCTCGAAGGGGGATCTATTGGGGCTAAAATATCACAGCTGTTCATAATAGATCTCATCTGCGAAGGTCTGGCAAGAACAAACATAGTAGAAACGAAGAAGATGAAGGAAAAGACAGCAAGGTCCGTTATTGATCGAAGCTATTGATACAGGCAGGGCCTTAGAGGAGAGGAGACCAGGAAATGACGTTAGTTTTACATGCAGATGTCATTGTAGTTGGGGCAAGTCTCGGAGGAACGATAGCGGCAAGAGCGGCAGCAAGAGCAGGTCTGAACGTGATTTTGACGGAGGAAACAGATTGGATCGGGGGGCAGCTCACTTCACAGGCCGTTCCGCCGGATGAGCACCGATGGATTGAATCCTTCGGCTGTACAGCGAGCTACCGCGAGTTTCGGGACCGGGTAAGAGAGTATTACAGACGGAATTATCCTCTTAACGATGAGGCGATGAACGATCCTATACTCAACCCGGGCAACGGTTGGGTGAGCCGGATTGCTCATGAGCCGAAGATTGCGTTAAGAGTACTGGAAGACATGATGGCGGCCTATATCAACTCAGGACAAATTCGTATCCTCTATCATACGGTGCCGACTGGAGCCGATTGTAAGGGTGACCACGTACAGAGCGTCAATGTAAGACAGGTGTACACTGGCGAGGAACTCGTGCTAACAGGTGAATACTTTCTGGATGGTACCGATAACGGGGATTTGCTGCCGATCGTGGGCGCAGAGTTTGTGGTAGGTGCGGAATCCGGTGAGGACACGGGCGAGCCGCATGCTTTATTCAAGGCTGACCCCTGTGATATCCAGTCCATTACGCATGTCGCAGCGCTGGAATACGTGGAGGGCAGTGATTTTACGATTGAACGTCCCGCATCCTATGATTTCTGGAAGACTTATACGCCGCTGCCGGATCGGATGCCTCTGTTCAGCTGGTACGCAGGAGATGCGAATGACACAACGAAGCAGAAACAATTTACGATGTTTCCCAATGATCAAGGAATTACACCGTTATGGACGTACCGCCGAATTGTAGACCCATCCATATGGCGGGAAGTGTTGCCGACAGGAGAAGTGACGCTGCTCAACTGGGCGCAGAACGATTACTACTTGGCACCAATCATTGGTGTTGGAGCTCAGAAACAGCGGGAGCATGAGGAACAGGCACGGGATCTGACACGCTCGCTCGTCTACTGGCTGCAGACCGAAGCGCCGCGACTCGATGGAGGTGCAGGTTATCCCGGAGTTCGGCTGAGAGGGGATATTCTGGGCACAACCGATGGTCTGGCCAAAACGGCATATATTAGAGAGTCACGAAGAATCAAGGCACGCTACACGGTTACCGAGCATGATGTCAGCAAGGCGCTGCGCGGTGATCAAGGTATCAAACGATACAGAGACAGCGTTGGCGTCGGCAGCTACCATCTGGATCTGCATCCGACAACCAAATCGCTGAGATCCTTTTACATACCTAATTATCCTTATGAGATCCCGCTTGGCTCACTTATTCCGATTCGGATGAAGAACCTGCTTCCTGCCTGCAAAAATATCGGGATGACGCAGATTGCGAATGGCTGCTACCGTCTGCATCCAACCGAATGGAACATTGGCGAGGCAGCCGGCTATCTGGCCGCTTATTGCCTGAAACAGGGCATCCATCCTGCTCATGTGTATGATTCAAGCGAGCATCTGGAGCAGTATCAGCTTCTCCTTACGGAGCAAGGTGTTGAGCTGCATTGGCCTGATGAAGTGTATGATACGATGTACTAAGTTTGTACGAATAGACAATTTAAATAAGCGTCCCCACTGTAGCACTAATGACGTGGGAACGCTTATTTTGATTTTTGCCTAATTCCATTTTATGAAGCTGCAGCTGCAGCTCAGATTAGTCCTTGATTGCCCCTGCTGCAATGTCTGAAATGAACTGCTTGCTGATAAATAGGAACAGAATGATGAGTGGAATAATAGCCAGCAATGTTCCGGCGATAATCATGGCGTAATCTGTATTGTACAGTCCATTTAGCTGCGACAAGGCAATCTGAAGCGTATATCTGCTCTCGTCCGTCAGTACAATGAGCGGCCAGAGATAGTCGTTCCATACGCCGATGAAAGTGAAGGCACCGAGAAAGGCAAACGCAGGACGCAGAATCGGCAGAGCCACATTAAAGTATAGTCGGAAGAAGCCTGCGCCATCCATCCGTCCTGCATCCAGCAGCTCCTTCGGGATCGAGCCCTCTGCATATTGCCGAATCCAGAAGATCCCGAAGGCATTGACCATGCCGGGAATAATGAGTGCTTTGTAAGAGCCGACCCAGCCGAGCTCAGCCATAATAACGAAGGACGGTACGAGCGAGAGCTGGGTTGGTACCATCATCGTGGCAAGCAGCAGAACGAACAGCCACTTTTTGCCCGGGAATTCAAATTTGGCAAAGGCAAAGCCGGCGAGCGAATCGAAGAACAATACCAGAATGGTAACAACAGCTGAGACAAACAAGGTGTTAAGAAAGGCTCCGACAAAATCAATCTGTTCCATGACCCTCGTGAGATTGTTCCAGAACTCTCCCCCAAACCACAGCTTCGGAGGGAAGGAATAGATATCTGCCGTCGTTCTCGTTGACATGACAATCAGCCAGTAGAAGGGAAACATCGAGATAACGAGACCAATGGCTAAGCCGACGTATAGACCGATAGATTTGAGTCTTGCCTGTATCATGAAGCCTCACTCCTTCTAATTGGATGATTTGCCTTGAACGAGCTTCCAGTTAATGATCGAGAACAGTGCGATGAGGATGAACATTCCCCAGCCGACAGCTGCACCATATCCAAAATAGTTGTTAATGAAGGATTCACGGTACAGATACAGGACAATCGTCATTCCTGCTCCGCCGACCCCGCCATCATTGCCAAGCAGGATTTGCGGCTCGGTGAACAGCTGCATGCCGCCGATCGTGGAGGTAATGACCGTAAACAGGATTACAGGACGGAGCAGGGGTATCGTGATACGGAAGAAGGACTGGATGCCGGTTGCACCGTCAATCTTAGCCGCTTCGTACAGCGTCTGCGGAATGGCCTGAAGGCCCGCCAGATAGATGACGGCATTGTAGCCTGCCCAGCGCCAGATGACCATCGAGGCAATGGCCGTCTTGATGCCCCAGCCGGTATCCAGCCACTGCACCATGGGAATACCGAAGAGATTAAGAATGTAGTTGAATATGCCGTAATTGTTCGAGAACAGGGCGGCGAAGATAATAGAGACGGCAACAATGGACGTGACATTGGGAAGGAAGAAGCCGACCCGGAAGAAGGTCTTGAATTTGACAAATGGAGCGTGAAGCAGAAACGCAATGACAAGGGCGATGAACAGCATTGGGAAAGTGGAATAGATCCAGATTATGAGAGTGTTC
The DNA here is from genome assembly GCF_028747985.1 of Paenibacillus urinalis. Lineage (NCBI taxonomy): Bacteria > Bacillati > Bacillota > Bacilli > Caryophanales > Paenibacillaceae > Paenibacillus > Paenibacillus urinalis. The sequence continues at coordinate 5,169,348 of NZ_CP118108.1, read as the reverse complement.
CCAACCGCTTGCCAAAATTCCGGATCCGTCACCAGGTAGCTGAAATTGTTCAATCCGTTATACGTCATTTCACCGATGCCGTCCCATTTCTGGAAGGCTAGATACAGAGAGAATCCAATCGGGAACAGACCGAAGATGGCGAACACAATATAAAAAGGAGAAATGGCTGTGTACACGGCTCGATTCTTCCAAATTTCAGACCATAGCGATTCTTTCTTGGCTGCAGGCACATAGGATGAGCCTGTTTTCGGTTCCAGAGATTGCATATCGGTAGCCTCCTTTTGTGAGTGAGGAATACGTGCAGGTAGTTCCTATCGCTTCAATTCCCGCTCGACCCTTTGCAGCGCTTCATCAAAGGCCGTTTCCTGATTCAGATTGGAGATGTTCTTCAGCCAGCGGGTCATGATGCCATGAACCGCAGGGTAGCGCTCGCCGAAGAAGGAGACTTTGACATTGTTCGCTGAGGCAGCGAATACTTCTCCGGTCACCTGACCGCCAAAAAATTCTTCTTCCTTCTGAACCGTATCGCTGTCAAATACACCCGGTGTAGACGGGAAGAGATTGAGGTTCGATAGGGCTGTCTCTTGGTTCTCTGGGTTTTGCAGCCATTGGATGACCTCGAAGGCTTCCTGAGGGTGCTCACTGGATTTAGGGATCGCCAGGAAGGAACCGCCGACATTCCCATCTCCGCCCGGTGCCCTTGCTACCCGCCATTTTCCTACGCTGTCTGGAGCCGCTTCAAGCAGTGGCTGCTTCATCCACACGGCACCGACATAGGAAGCAATCGTTCCTTTGTTGATTCCCGCATTCCATTCCGGTGTCCAGTGCTCAGCATTTGCAATGAGGCCGTTATTCGAGAACGCAACCGCTGTATCCCATGCGTACTTGATCACCTCGTTCTGATCACCGATGTATTGTCCATCCTCTGTAAAATATTTCTGCTCACTTTGTGAAATGATCTGATTGTAAACGTTGTCAATATTGTCGGTCATAAATACCTTGCCATCAAAGGTCTCCTTGACCTTCAGGCCGGCATCCATATAATCTTCCCAGGTTGAGAGGGCCTGGCTGACCTCATCCGGATCGGTTGGCAGTCCGGCCTGCTCGAATAGATCTTGTCGATAGAAGAGTGCGGTCGGACCGGTATCCATTGGAAACGCGATCATTTTACCGTTTGGTGTTACTCCTTGCTGCCACTTCCAGTCAAGATAGAGATCTTCGACCTCGGCAGCTCCGAGCTCATATAAATCGTAGAATCGGTCCTCACTCGGAAAGAGCTCCATGACCCAGTCGTTCAGGGCAACGATGTCGGGCTCTCCGGATTTGGCGGCAAGCGTCGTTTTCAGCTTCGATTTGAAATCACCGCCGATTTTTTGAGTGACCAGGTTAATGTGGGGAAATTGTTCTTTTGCTTTGGCGAGAAGTCCATCATCAATACTTCGATTCCAATACCATAATGTAAGCGTTATCTTTTTGTCAGATGCAGAAGAATCCTTAGATGCACCAAAGCTGCAACCGCTCATGACAAGCACAACAATGAGACTGACAATAATCAAGGACGTCCGTTTCATAGGTTTTCCCCCTTGGTAGTCTTCGTTTGTTACTCGCATAACTATGGATATGAGACAAGAAGAAAGATATGAGGTTTTTTTCTGTAGAATCTATGATGTTTGTTACATAATACCATAAAATCCCCGAATTGTTCGTGGCTGAATCAATTTTCTATCTACCATTTTAATCATTTATAAAATAATTATTATTCATAGTTGTTTACTTTGTTTTATGTTGACAGTAATGAGTAATCTATTTTATACTTACTTACGTAAAGTAACTATAAGAAAATATGGCACATACCCTGTGGCGATTAATACGATAAATACATGGTTCTATTAGCGTACAAGGAAGACCTGAGTAGGGGGAGCATAAATGATCACGAACGATACGATCCAAATATTGAAAAATAAAATCAAGACGATCGGCGGCGGTGACGGCGAGAAGCACATCTATCTGGTCGGTCCTGTTCAGCTTCCGGTAAACATGGAGGATAACACCTTAGTGTTTAAGTGGTACAGCTGGATCACCTCAGAGAAGCAGATGGATGAGCAGGAGCTCATCGCTTCCCTTGCCAATGCGCAGCTTGCTGATCAGCAGCAATCGAGCGTGCTGGTGTATGGGGATTTTGAACACCATCCGGATGCGATGATACGGATGCACAGCATTTGTCATACGGGAGATATCTTTGGAAGCAAGCGCTGTGACTGCGGCTATCAGCTGCATGAGTCAATGAAGATGATCGCTGCTCACGGTGCAGGCGCAGTCTTCTATCTGGCCAATCATGAAGGCCGCGGTATTGGCTTGTTCAGCAAGACGATGGCTTATCTCCTTCAGGAAGAGGGCTATGACACAGTAGATGCCAATCTGGCACTTGGCTTTGCCGATGATCAGCGGGATTACAGTGAGACCATTCGTGTACTGAGAGCGCTGAGAGAAGAGCCGGTACGTCTGATTACGAATAATCCGCGCAAGCTGGCATCTCTGCAGAAGGCGGGAATGTCGGTAAGCGGCAGAGTTCCGCTCTGGGGAGACCGCTCTGCCTATAACGATAAGTACTTGAAGACAAAGGTCAGTCGTTCAGGGCATCTGGAGGAGCATGCAGAATGGGTTCAAGATGTGCGGCTATCCTAATTATCCGATAGAATTCCGAATGAAAAAACCTGCTGAAAATTTTCAGCAGGTTTTGTTATATTACGGCTTTACATTTTCTTCTTGATCTCGTCCTTGAGCGCTTCGGATTGGGTTCCGAAGATAACCTGAACGGCACCGTTGCCCAGACGCATAATTCCTGCTGCACCCAGCTTCTTGAGCCCGGCGTCATTTACAACCTTCTCATCGCGAACGACAAGCCGCAGCCTTGTAATGCAGGCATCTATGCTCTCAATGTTATCAGCGCCGCCGAGCTGATGAAGCACTTGATCTGCCTTTGTATCTCCTGCTGCAGAGGCCGGAGCTACTGCTGGTTTATCTGAGGCATCTCCCGTTCCTGTTCCTTCTACAAGCTCATCATCATCTTCACGACCTGGGGTTTTCAGATTGAATTTGACGATGACGAAGCGGAACAGGAAGTAATACACAACTCCAAATGCAAGGCCCACCGGAATGAGCAGCAGTGGATTCGTTGCGAGCTTCATATTGAGCAGGTAGTCGATCAAGCCTGCGGAGAACGCGAAGCCCAGCTTGACGTCAAGCATATACATAATGAATCCGGATAAACCGGTCAGAACGGCATGGATGACGTACAGTACAGGCGCCAGGAACATGAATGAGAACTCCAGCGGCTCTGTAATCCCTGTCAGGAAGGAAGCAATGGCCGAACCGATAAAGATGGAGCCAACCATTTTTCGCTTGGACGGCTTTGCGGTATGAATGAGCGCGAGCGCTGCTGCCGGCATAGCGAACATCATGATCGGGAAGAATCCGGACATGAACATCCCTGCAGTTTTGTCCCCTGCAAAGTAACGCGTCAGGTCACCATTCACAACCTCTCCAGCTGCATTCGTGAATTCCCCAATCTGGAACCAGGCAATGGAATTTAGAACGTGGTGAAGCCCAATAGGAACAAGCAGCCGGTTGGCCGTACCAAAGATAAATGCACCGATGCCTTCAAGACTCACGACCCAATTACCAAATGCAGCGATGGCATCCTGAATCGGACTCCATATCATCCCGAGCAATGTGGCAAAGACGATGGTAGCAACTGAGGTAATAATCGGTACGAACCGTTTACCTGAGAAGAAGCCAAGCCATTCCGGAAGCTTGAGCGTATGGAACCGTTTGTATAAATAAGCAGCCAGCAAACCGGTCATAAATCCGCCGAGCACCCCGGTGTTGAGCACAACATCGTCCGGGATATATCCGAACACCAGCGGAACCTGCTCCAGAACCTTCACCAGAATGAGATAAGAGATGACGGCAGACAACGCCGCAACGGCATCCCCTGCGAGACCAATGGCAACACCGACGGCGAAAATAATCGGAAGATTGCCGAAAATCGTTCCAGCACCCGCATTCAGAAAGGGGGTGATGAACTGGTTGATGAAACCGCCTACAGCTCCGAGCGGAATATCCTGTTGGTAGTCTATTAAAGCAAAAGCTTGGAGAATACCCGCTGCAGGCAAAGTAGCGACCGGAAGCATCAGTGACTTGCCGAGCTTTTGAAGACCTTTTAACATGCTTACTGCACTCCTTTTCGATGAGGATTTCGCATCATTTGATTGAGCTTTCTTATTAGAGAGCTATGCAGAATCCTTAATAGATGAAAATAGTTTTCGTGAAAACGGTTAAAAAATAGAAAAATATTTTTGCGACACTTGCTATTATAACGATATTTGTGGAAGATGGAATAGGACTTTTGCATCTTGCAGGTGCCCTGTATTGACTTCTTCACTTCAACCGGATAGATTAACTATGAAAAAGATCACTAAAATCAAGGCTTTGCGCCCGTTTTCTTTGAAAGCGCTTCATGCGTATATGCCAACAAATACCTTTATTAAGGGGGAGGGCATATGGCTTTTCATTCGCTGCCTATATTACCTGCAGTCAAGAGCATGAGAGAGCTGGAACGCGTAATGCACAGTCCTTATATGTATATTGTTCTGCTCGATTCTCATGTCGCTCAGCTGAAGAATATTGTCAAGCTTGCAGAGCAGCATGGCAAGAAGATCCTTCTTCATGCCGATATGATCAACGGGCTCAAAAATGACGAGTACGCTGCCGAGTTTCTATGCCAAGAGATTCGTCCCGCCGGCCTCATTTCGACCCGTGCCGGTGTCATCCGTGTAGCCAAGCAGAAGGGACTGATCGCGATTCAGCGCATCTTTTTGCTGGATACGATCGCGCTTGAGAAGAGCTACGCACTCATTGAGAAGACCCAGCCTGACTATATTGAAGTTCTTCCTGGTATTATGCCCCATATTATCAAAGAAGTTTCATCCCGAACGGGAATCCCTATATTTGCGGGCGGCCTCATTCGAACCGTGGAGGATGTAGACAATGCCATCCAAGCGGGAGCCACATATGTAACCACATCTAATCAGGAGCTTATCGCTCATTATCAAAAATAGCATCGGTAAACAGGAGGTAGAGCACATGGAGCAGTACATCATGTCATTAGATCAAGGAACAACGAGCTCGAGAGCCATTCTATTCAATAAAAAGGGGGAGATCGTATACACCGCACAGCGGGAGTTCCCTCAATATTTTCCGCAGCCCGGTTGGGTAGAGCATAATCCCAGTGAGATTTGGAGCTCAATTCTTGCTGTCATTGCAACTTGTCTGGCAGAAGCGGAGGTGAAGCCCTCCCAGATTGCCGGTATCGGTATAACGAATCAGCGGGAGACAGCGGTTGTGTGGGAGAAGGACACCGGTCATCCGGTATACAACGCGATTGTGTGGCAATCCCGGCAGACAGCAGATATCTGTGCCGACCTGAAAACGCAAGGTCATGAAGATATGATCCGTCAAAAGACGGGACTGCTCATTGATCCGTATTTCTCCGCCACCAAGGTCAAATGGATATTGGATCATGTGGAAGGGGCAAGAGACAGAGCGGAGCGTGGCGAGCTGCTGTTCGGGACAATAGACAGCTGGCTGATCTGGAAGCTGTCGGGAGGTACAGCTCATGTCACCGATTATTCGAATGCTTCCCGGACCATGATGTATAACATTCATGAGCTGGAGTGGGATCAGGAAATATTGGACCTGCTTGATATACCAAGAGCGATGCTGCCTGAGGTGCGCGGTTCTTCCGAAGTGTATGCCCATACGGTTCCGTATCATTTCTTTGGCTCAGAGGTTCCGATCGCAGGTGCTGCAGGAGATCAGCAGGCTGCGCTGTTTGGTCAGGCCTGTTATGAAGAAGGCGCCATCAAGAACACTTACGGTACGGGCTGCTTTATGCTGATGAATACAGGAGAGCGGGCTATCCATTCACAGCACGGACTCATTACGACAATCGCATGGGGAATTGATGGCAAGATTGAATATGCTTTGGAGGGAAGTATTTTTGTTGCCGGTTCGGCAATTCAGTGGCTTCGTGACGGGCTTCGCATGCTCAAGGACTCCAAGGACAGCGAGCTGTATTCTTCCCGTGTGGACTCGACGGACGGCGTATATCTGGTGCCTGCCTTCGTAGGACTGGGCAGTCCCTATTGGGACAGCGAGGTTAGAGGCGCCGTATTTGGGCTGACACGTGGTACGAGCAAGGAGCATTTTATCCGTGCCACGCTGGAGTCACTGGCCTATCAGACCCGGGATGTACTGAATGCAATGCAGCAGGATTCCGGTAATCCCCTTGCCAAGCTTCGAGTTGATGGCGGCGCGGTGAAGAATAATCTGCTGATGCAGTTCCAGAGTGATATTCTGGGTGCTCCGGTCGAGCGGCCGGTTATTAGTGAGACCACGGCGCTCGGAGCGGCTTATCTTGCCGGTCTTGCCGTTGGATTCTGGAGCAGCCGGGAGGAGATCTGTGAGCAGTGGGCATCAGAGCGGATATTTGAGCCGGGGATGGCTGAAGAGCAGAGAGAGCGGCTGTATGCAGGCTGGCAGAAGGCTGTGGAGGCGGCGATGGTGTTTAAGGTGTAGTGGCACTGCAGGTTCCGAATGATCTGGTTCAGTAAAATGACAAAGGTGTTTCATTCACTGTTAAAGTGAGGAGAGCATAATTATGTTAGCTGTTATCATATTGCTTCAGATTATTATCATTGGATACTTGATTAAAATTGATGGAAAGCTTCCGAAGAGGGACGTTGTCGCCGATGCTGTACAAGAAGCAATGGAACGAGATGAGAAAATTCGCAAGGAAAAGGAACGAAGTCAATCAACAAATTGATATGGTATTGCAATGATTGGAAGATTGGAAGATTGGAAGATTGGTAGTGTGGCAGAGAGGCAGAGAGGCAGAAATGCAGAAATGCAGAGATGGCGGTTCTTGTGCTGCTCCGGTAGTGAATATTCCGTACGATCGTTCTTGGACAGGGATGGCAGTGAATTGTCTATAAGGAAGCCATCCCTGTCCAAATACGAACGCTGTCGCTTCTCCCTGAATATTTCACTCCCTCCGCAAGTGGAACCGCAAGTAGAAGCAGCTCTCCCCTCCTCAAACGGGAGGGGAGCATAGTAAAGTCCGGCTTAGCAATTCGCCAGCCGGACTTTGATTTGGGTCGGTTTATTTGACTTGGGTAATGAACCTAGCAAGGCTAAAAATGGGGAAGGTTCACTTCTGGGTGATGGTTAAACCAGGAATTTGTTCTTAAGCTGTGTTCTTTCTTCCTCGGTAATGCCAAGGCCCTCGTGAAGGTAGTTCTCAAATGTTCCATAGTTATCGTCGATCGCTTCCAGCGAAGCTCGGATAAAGGCAGCCTTCATCATTTCTGGAATCCCATTTTTCAGTTCAGGCATTTGATCCATGTATTGTTTATAATCTTCCTCTTTACTTGAGGACAGGAATCGCTGCATGAGTCCATCAAGCGCCAGGTTGGTAAGCTCATAATCTTCAATAACTACCTCGCGAGGCACTCCAAGCGTTAAGAGAATCAGTGCACATACGACACCCGTACGGTCTTTACCCGCAGCACAGTGGAACAAGGAGGTGTCGCGATCTTCTTTCAGAAGCTCATGCAGGATAAGTGAGCATTTATTTGTGTTCAAGATCATCGCCTTATAGCCTGCATTCAGGTCAAGTCCAATCTTCTGCATTTCTTGCGGACTTGCTTCGGCCATAAAAGGGATATTCGTGTTGATCGCTTTACCGATTGCAGGGCTAGGGCGGCTTGTAACTTCAAAATCACTGCGAAGATCACAGATCCAATCAATTCCCAGAGCATCTGCGGTCTTCAGGTCCTGTTCACTCAGTTCATGCAGATCTGCGGAACGCAGGAGCATTCCCCAGCGGGTTGTCCGTCCATCCTCTGTATGATATCCGCCCATATCACGGAAATTGACCACTCCATCGGTGTGAATCATACGGTCAGTTACGGTAGTGACGGAGCCATCATTAAACTTTATATGATAATAGCTGCGCCCAGGAAACGGCGTTCTTGTAAAGGATGCACCTACCGGCTCGATCTGAACATCAAGTGGTGTGCTGCTGCTCTCATCAAATTCAGGGCTGGCTGAGAGGTAGATCGCTTCGGCCTTAAGGCTCTCTGGCATATTCCAGGCGAGCGTAATGATATTATTGCTGGTGTATTTCGCTTGTACAACCGGTCCTTGCTCCAATGATGGGTTAAATGTAGACATAATAAAATCCTCCTTTAGATTTCGATGAACATAACAGGCTCAAAATTCATTAAACCGATTCATAAATTGAATCGACTTCACATCTTAACTCTTACGTGTTCTCAATTTCATTTTATACCTATTCGCAATGAACTCCACGCTGAACACCATGACGAAGACGACCAGGCCGACAAACAAAGCTGCCGCAAAATTGTAGGATTTCATCGCATGCGTCATTTCAAATCCGATCCCGCCGGCACCGACTGCACCGAGAATGGTGGATTCGGCAATACCGCCTTCGAGCTGGAGTACACACCAGGCGATGAACGCCGTTTTCACCGTAGGTAGCACACCCTGCATTACGATCTGCAGCCAGCTGGCTCCAGTTGCCCGCATCGCTTCAAGCACACCCTTGTCGATCTCTTCGAGTGACTGGGCAAATACTTTGACGAGCATACCTGCAGCAGATACGGCGATGGCCAGGACGCCAGGAAGTGGCCCAAGTCCGACAGACACGATGAAGATGAGCGCCCACACAATGGTAGGAATCGCACGCAGCAGAGAGGCTGCGCTTTGGATAACCCATGCAATCAAGGGATGTGGTGTCAGGTTGCTTGCTGCGAGAAAGGACAGGAAGAACGCAACGACTATACCCAGCACGGAGCCAATAATGGCTACTTGCAGTGATTCTACGGCAGCGAGCAGGACATGCTTCCAGGCAGAGAAATCAGGAGGGAACATCGTCCCCACATAACCCCACAGCTTCGTGAAGCCCTCAGCAATCTTGGCATAATCAAACTGCAGCTGCAGGAGACTGAATATAAACAGTACAGCGACCAGCGGAAGACCGATCACAACCAGCTTATTTTTCTTCGGCTTCGGCGGCTCGACCGTCGATGTCAGCACCGTAAAGGATGGTTTAGGCCCGTTTAGCTGCATACTCATATGATCCGCTCCCTTACGCGATTGGTAATCGTTTCAACGACAAGGACGATGACGAGCACGAGCAGAACGGCCATGCTGGCTTCCTGGTACTGAAACAATTTCAATTTGGATTGCAAAATAAATCCGAGACCGCCGCCGCCCACCATACCGACGATCGTGGAGGCGCGAACGTTAATTTCAAAGTTGTACAAGGTCCAGCCGATAAAACCAGGCAGAAACTGTGGAATGACGGCTTGAGACAGCACTTGAAAATAACTTCCGCCCGATGCGCGGACGGCCTCAACCTGTCTCATATCAATTTCTTCAAGCACCTCGGCAAAAGAGCGGGTCAGCATTCCGATTGAGATCAGAATGAGGGACATCGTTCCTACGACCGCACCGAGTCCGAATGCAGCAACAAGCAGGATCGTCCAAATAATGACCGGGATATTCCGGAAGAGCGACGTTGCCGCCCGAACGAATACCTGCAGGTAAGGGTGCGGGCTCGTTGTCGCCGCAGCCAGGAAGGACAATAGTCCAGCAACAATAGAGCCGATTACCATCGCAACGACACTCATATATAACGTCTGCAGAGCAGGCTCTACGAGCTGGGACAGGGAAGAGAAGTCCGGCGGCAGAAAGTCGAAAAAGATAAATCGGAAGCTCTCACCAACGCCTGTAAACAGAGCTCCGAGAGTAAACTCAGCACCGATGGAGGACCAGATGATGAGGGCAAGCAGCACGATGACAAACAGAATTGTTTGAGTGCGTTTCATTTTACGGGCAGATTGCATTTGTGCCGCATTCATGTCAGGCGGTCTCCTTCACTTGGGAATTAGTCTGGTTGTAGATCAGCCGGATCATCTCGTCTGTAAGCTCATCTGGTGTTCCATCGAATACTTTGGTACCTTTGTGAATACCGATAATACGGGATGCATATTTCTTCGCAATGTCTACTTGATGCAGATTACATAGACAAGCAATGCCTTCCTCATTACAGATCGTGTACAAATAGTTCATGATCGTTTCTGATGAAGCGGGGTCCAGACTCGCGATCGGCTCATCAGCAAGAATCAGATCGGGTCTTTGCGCAAGTGCGCGGGCAATCCCTACCCGCTGCTGCTGTCCACCGCTCAGCTCGTCGGCCCGCTTATACATTTGTTCAAACAAACCGACGCGCTGCAGCATCTTCTTCGCAGCTTCTGTATCTGATTTGGAGAAGAGGCCAAGGGCTCCCTTGAACGCACTCATGTAGCCCAATCGGCCATGAAGTACGTTTCTTAGTACGGACACACGGGTGACAAGATTATATCCCTGAAAAATCATACCCATATGACGACGCAGCTCGCGCAGCCTTTTGCCCTTAATCCCCATCGTTTCGCTGCCTTTAAACTGGATTTTGCCGTCCGTTGGCTCAATCATCCGGTTCAGGCTGCGAAGCAGGGTGCTTTTTCCCGCTCCGCTCGGCCCGATGACAACAACGAATTCTCCCGGATTAATTGTAAGATCAAGGTTATCAAGCGCCTTCGTGCCGTCAGGATATACTTTGGACAAACCTTCCACTTGTAGTAGTGTCATATTAAAAAATCCTCCCCACATTTCAAATACTCAGCTTATTTGAATCAAATTTATCTTCGCTATGAATTACGAAATTCATTATTTGCTTAACAGTTCTTCTGGAGACATATCAAGTGCCTCTGCAACATCACGAATTGGATCAAAGTCGCTGTCACTGCCTTCTACAAAACGGGATGCCCCCATACTCTCAAGGAAGCTAGGATTCTTCTCATGGTAATCCACCATAAGCTCACGCAGCTGTGTTACCAGTTCTTCAGGCAAATCCTGACGATACAAAAGCGGCGCACCGCCGACAATCGGCTCGGATTCAGCAATCACACGGTAATCATCTTCGCTCACAAGACCGGATTCTGCCATCATAGGTACCATGAGGCTTGAAGTACCGATCGCATCTGCATTGCCGTTAGCCAGCGCAAGCAGGGATTTGTCATGTCCACCGGAGAAAGCAACACTGCCGAAGAAGGAATCCAGCTCTTCATTCGTCAGGTCAAGCTCTTTCATAAGCGTTGCACGCGGGTATAGATTGCCGGAAGTGGATGCTGGATCAGCGAACAAGAAATCTTTGCCTTTCAGATCCTGTACCGTTTGATAAGGAGAATCCTTCTGAACCAGAATTACAGTATTCGATGGTTGATCACTTTCTGAACGGACAAGCAGCTTGGCGTTAGCGCGTTCTGTAGCAATGATGTATCCGAATGGACCGATCATGCCGATTTCAATCTTGCCTGCACGCAGTGCTTCAATAACCATGTTGTAATCTTCAGCTACAAAAATTTCAGCAGGAATGCCGGTTGCTTCTGTAATATCTGCGGCCAGCTGTTCCTGCGAACGATTCATCTCGCCTTCTTCACTTGGCATCATCCCAATTCGAATGACCTCCGGCATGCCGCCCTCACCTTCACCAGAGGTTGAGCTTGCCTCGGCACCGCAGCCAGACAGAATAACGAGCATAAGTACAAGTGATACGATTAAGCTTTGACGACCTTTACGACCCCTATTTTTCAACATGTTATATCCTCCCGATATTGAAGTTCAACTTCTGTGGTACACAAGTAGGATACAAGTTGAGTGTAAGAAGAATGTATCGGCAATTTTGAAGATTTGTAAAATATTCGGCAGGGTTGCGGCCTTTCTTCGCGTATTGTTAATATGAGGTAAAATGATATCGAAAATATAGATATTTTGTTCGAACTGTGATAACAATCGAGTGTGAGTATAAGTCATGGGCAGAAAGGGACTACATAAATGATGAAAAAAAACTCGCTGGTTGATACGGCATACACGCTGCTGCGTGATCAAATCGTTCGCGGGGAATTAATGCCAGGGACGCTGCTGTCAGAGAATGAGCTGTCCGTAGATTTTCAGATGAGCCGGACACCTGTCCGTCATGCCATCGCTCGTCTGGAGTCAGAAGGATATGTAACAGCACTTAAGAACCGTGGAGTCCTGGTCAAGGAAATGAACAGCAAGGAATTCATCGATTTGAATGAACAAATTCAGGCCATGCTCTTCTACTGCTTCGAGGTAATGAAGGACCGCGGCAGAGATATTTATATAGATCTCGAATCACTGGCTGCCCATGTAGAGGCACAGCGGATTGCAGAGCAGAATAATAATTATGTGTCTTATATCGAGCATCATTTTCTGTTCATGAGGGAGATCGTAGAGTCGATTGGTAACACCGTGATGCTGAGTACCTTCGATTCCTTTAAGGATAAATTGGGAATGTATGCGATTGTCCGGTTCAAGCTAACGCCTCACATCAAGCACTATAGCGCGATAGGAATTAACCGGGATACGCTGAAGGTGCTGGAGGAGCAGAATTATAAAGCTGCCCAGGAGGTTGTGCTGTCACTGAGCCGTATATCGAGGGAGCGTATGCTGGCTACTGGACAGTTTTAGCACGAAAGAGAAGAGCATACTTTTCGTCAACGAGGTAAGCATAAACAGATAGTCGGTTTTAAAAATCCCAATTACAGTTAAAGGTTTGCATTACGGTTAACCCGTGTTATGATAGTTGTAACAAGTTAATAGTTGTCAGGAGACGAGGAGAGACCGCGAATACATTATTTGGCGCCATGCCATTAATGTTTATTTCGTGGTCTCTTTTTCTGTTTTCTGTGTAAATACAAGAAGCGGAGGTCATACGTATGACAGGATTTGCTGAAATGAACAGAACGGATGCCATAACGGCAATGAGCAAGGAGAACTTTGATTTGTTGATTATAGGCGGCGGTATAACCGGCGCGGGCATTGCACTAGATGCCGTGACTCGGGGAATGAAGGTTGCCCTCGTTGAAATGCAGGATTTCGCAGCAGGTACTTCCAGCCGTTCCACGAAGCTCGTGCATGGAGGACTGCGTTATTTGAAGCAGATGCAGATCGATGTTGTCGCTGAGGTCGGGAAGGAGCGCGCCATCGTTTACGAGAATGGACCGCATGTGACGACACCGGAGTGGATGCTGCTCCCCTTCTATGAAGGGGGCACATTTGGTAAGTTCATGACTTCCATTGGACTTCGTGTTTACGATTTTTTGGCGGGGGTGAAGCGAAGCGAGCGCCGGGTTATGCTCAGCAAGGAGAAGACGCTCAGCAAGGAGCCCCTGCTGAAGAAAGAAGGAATGCTGGGCGGCGGCTACTACGTGGAATACCGGACGGATGATGCACGACTAACGATTGAAGTTATGAAGGAAGCTGTGAAGAATGGGGCTCTCGCCATAAACTACGTCAAGGCAAACTCGTTCATTTATAAAGACGGCAAGGTGTGCGGTATCCAGGCGAAGGATCTGATTGGTGGCTCCGACTTTACCATACATGGAGCGAAGGTCGTGAATGCGACCGGTCCTTGGGTCGATCAGCTGAGAGAGAAGGACCAATCGAGGCAAGGGAAAGTGCTCCAGCATACCAAAGGCATTCATCTTGTTATTGATCAAAGCCGGTTTCCACTGAAGCAGGCGATCTATTTTGACACACCGGATGGACGAATGGTATTCGCTATTCCACGTGACGGCAAGGCATATGTGGGGACGACGGATACGGTATATAAAGAAGAACTCGCGAATCCTATTATTGAAAAAGAGGATGCCGAGTATGTTATCAAAGCGATTAACTATATGTTCAGTGATCTGGACATTACGATCGATGATGTCGAATCCGGCTGGGCGGGTATTCGTCCCCTTATTTTTCAGGAAGGAAAGAGTGCCTCAGAAATATCACGGAAGGACGAAATTTGGCAGTCTAACTCCGGTCTGATCACGATTGCGGGAGGCAAGCTGACTGGTTATCGCAAGATGGCGGAGAACGTTGTGGATCTGACTGCGACACTATTGCATAACGAAGGAAAAGGGCCTTTCAAGGCATGCCAAACGGTTCGTATGCCGATATCAGGCGGGCATGTCGGGGGAAGTGCGGGCTACCCTGCATTTGTGCAGCGAATGACGGAGGTCGGTATGCGGCATGGACTGACTCAGGCAGATGCGGTACGGCTGTCACACATGTACGGATCGAATGCAGAACGGTTATTCCAGCATACGGAAGGCAGTGAACAATCTCTTGGCAACAATCTGCCGATGGAGGTGCTCATGCAGCTGAATTATGCAATGAAGGAAGAGATGGCGGTAACGCCAGCCGACTTTTTCATCCGCCGAACAGGAGCGCTCTTCTTCCATATGGACTGGGTTAAGAAATATAAAGCTCCCGTCATTGAGTACATGTCGAAGGTGAATGGCTGGACAGAGGTCGAGCAGCAGATCTATACACAGGAGCTGGACCAGCTTATCACAGAAGCGAAGCCGGCAGCAGGCTGAGACGATTCAGAACAGATCATGATTAAGATGCCCTCTTCAGGAGGGCATTTTTTATCGGTGGTTTAGATAGAGTTCACCGGTTAAATTTGTTATCCTTAATAAGGAAATTGAAGATAACATGCGGAGGCGTTTCATGGGTTGTCTTGGCTGGCTGTTTAGAGTGTTCGTTATGTTCACCGCCTTGGGGATTTTTATCGTAGGTGGAGGATACATAGTGCTTACTTTTATTGAAGCCGTATTTTTTGAGGGTACATGGGGTCCGTTCTGGATTTCACTTGGTTTGTTTGTGGCAGCGAACTATGTAATGGGCTGGTTTATGCATGTCAGATGGAAGAACGATGATGTGGATATGCCCCTGTTTGCATTCATTTCCTGCACAATTATATTCAAAGGGATAAATCGCATGTTTGGTTTGTACCGGTCTTTGTGAAATCGCTATCTTAATTAGAAAAGGGGAATTTGGAGATGACACTCAGAATTGGAATTATCGGAACGGGCTGGTTTAGCAAGGTGCATGCCGGACTGCTGCAGCAGATGGAAGGGGTTAAGGTCCAGTCCATCCTTGGGACAAGCCAGGAGAAGGCAGACCGAATGGCAGCAGACTATGCTGCAAAAGGTTATGATCAGCTGACAGACATGCTGGATGCAGAACAGCTGGATGCGGTATATATTTGTGTTCCCCCTATGTCTCATGGGGAGATTGAGCTCGCGCTCATTGAGCGGAGCATTCCTTTTCTGGTGGAAAAGCCGCTGGCAACGGATCTTGCTCTACCGCAAAAGATAGAGGCTGCCATTCAGGAGAAGGGGCTGCTGACATCGGTAGGCTATCATTTCCGTTATCAGGAGACGGTGGACCAGCTGAGGCAGGATCTGGCCGGACATACCATTGGCATGGCAAATGGAGCGTGGAATGGCGGCATGCCGGGAGTTGCTTGGTGGCGGCGTCAGGAAGGATCAGGCGGACAATTTATTGAACAAACGACACATATTGTAGATTTGCTGAGATATGTTGCCGGAGAGGTAGTGGAGGTTCAGGCCATGTACGCAAACCGCAGCCTGCACGAGCTTCATGAAGGTGTAAGTGTACCTGATGTGGGAACGGTCAATTTGCGGCTTGAGAGCGGAGTCGTAGCGAATATTTCCAATACATGTATTCTGCCGGATGGTGTGCCGGGTAGCAGCGGGCTGACCTTCTATTCATCTCGAGGCGTATGGAATTGGAATCCGGAGAGACTGCAGATTGCGCAGCCTGAGCCTGCAGGAATGACGATAACAGAGAATAAGAGTAACGCATACTTGCTGGAAAATGAGGCCTTCATCCATGGACTGCGTACAGGCGACCGAAGCCGTATCCGTTCAGACTATTCCGATGCTGTTCGTACACAAGCGGTCACGGTGGCTGCCCTGAAATCTGCGCAGTCCGGAGAACGTGTGTCTCTTCTATGATCTTCATCTAACATATATGACATAGCAGACAGCCCTGTGCAGTCGCATTGATTCATTCTGCTCAGGGCTGTAGCTCATCGATTTATATAATCCACTGGGTAGACCATTCGTAAATTTCTTTAATAACGGGTTCAATCGCATGGCCCTTATCCGTGAGCTCGTATTCGACACGTGGAGGAATTTCGGGATACATTTTGCGAGTGACAATACCAGCGACTTCCATCTCCTTCAGTCTTTCGGACAGCAGCCGGCCGCTGATGGCCATAGCCGCTTCCAGCTCCGTAAAGCGTTTCGGGCCAGATAATAAATGATACATGATGAGGACAGCCCATTTCTTGCCTAAGAGGTCCATCGCCTGGGTAATCGGGCATCGCTCGTTGTTTTGGGGCTCCATGAGATCACCTCGAATTGTAATAAAACAGCATCATATAAATGGATATAACGTTATTATACCTCTTAACTCCATAAATTCGAACTAACCCTCCCGATATTACCGAGAGGGTCATTGTGATTCATAGGTCTTCGTATTACTAGAGAAGCTTCTTAAGCTGAGATACACGGCCTTGACTAATGCCTAATTTCTCAGCGATTTGATTCTGCGATATACCTGGATTGCCTTCTATAATTTCTTTCATTCTGCGAAGCATTTGGGCTGTCTTGGGACGTACGTCACGGGCAAATTCATCCGATCCCGTTGAATATAGATGTTTATGTACAGCTGATGAACCTGCGTATTTCGGATCTGAAAATGGGGATAGACGATGTTCTTGGTTGGAATTAGTCGAACCTTGTCGATCAGATTCAGGCGTGTCCACCGAATGATCCGTAAATTTCAGTTCCTGGGCGCAGCTCTTGCAAATAAATTGTTCCTTGAAATACATCTCCGTGTCCACATTTCCACAAAAAATGCATAGAGTAGACTTGTATTTCCGAAGAATTAATTCTTTACCTTCAATAAAAAACTCCAGCGGATCTCCGATATCGATCTCCATGGTGTCACGCATTTCCTTGGGAAGTACAATACGGCCAAGACGGTCGAGCGCTCTTTTCATACCGGTTCTTTTCATGGGTAATCTCCCCCGCTAATCAGCAGATATTATCATTTCTTCATTTTAAGGGAAGAATGTACTGCAATACAATAGGTTTTTTCAAAAATTAGCCAGTATTATAGACTAATATTATAGAAATACCGAAAATAAGGGGGAGACCATGAGGGTAACCAGAGCGGCAAGAACCATGGAAATGCTCGATATGGTACCCGTCAGCGGGCTGTATTCGAATGCTTTGGAAGTCCCGGTACCGTGCGCACTTGTGCCAAAAGCGATTCCTCTGGCAATCTCTCCATCGATTTTTAGCCATTTTACTACATTGGGGCCGATCAGCAGTCCAGTAAGACCTGTAATGACAACGAAAACAGCAGTTATTTGCGGAATTCCGTCGATCATTGTCGAAATGTCCATAGCTATCGGTGTTGTGATGGAGTGAGGAAGCAGACTGGTTTCCAGCGCTGTGCCCAGATTCAATAGTCTTGTGGTAACCAAGGTGGAGATGATGGCGGTAAGCGAGCCGATGGTCACTCCAGCCGCAATCTCTCGCCAGTTCTTCTTCAAAGCATCGAAATGCTTGTAGAGCGGTATTGCAAAAGCGATCGTAGCAGGCTGAAGCAGCAGTGTAATGAGACTGCCGCCCTCGTTATATGTCTCATAAGGCGTGCCGGTCAGAAGCAGAACGACGACAATCACCGCAGGTACGATGAGCAGCGGGGAGAGGTAGACCTTAGGGAATTGTTTATACATTTTTTTGGCCAGCAGATAGATGGCTATGGTGAACAGGAGACACAGCAGGGCTGTCATAGGGTTTATTCTCCTTTCTCTTGGTGATGGCCTGAGCCGCAAGCCCGGATAGTGCCATGACGACAAATGTACTGATAAGAATGACGAGCAGAATGCTGAGACCGCTCTGTTTCATGAGATCCAGATGGTTCATGATTCCGACAGCGGAAGGAATGAAGAATAGCAGCATTTCTGCTAGCAGCCAGCTGGCACCGGCCTCGATCCAGCGCAGCTTCACGATACCCGTCTTCAACAGTATGAATAGCAATAGCATGCCGATGATGGAGCCGGGGATCGGCAGCTGTAAGAGCTGTACCAACCCATTCATCACAAATGAGATGACGAGCAGAATCACGACTTGAAATAGGATCGTTCGAATCACGACTTGAAATAGGATCGTTCCCGTTTGCTTCATAAGATGAGTCCGCCTCCTTTATATTAAGGTTATAATGATGTCTTCCATTCGTTGTATCGAATCCTAGAATGTATACTAGTTGTTACTGAAATTTTACATGATCTATTTTCATGAGTAAAATGCATAATAAGCATGCCTATCATTCCATTTTTCTATAGAAGGAGATCGTTAATCGATGGATATTCGGCATTTGCAGTATTTTCTCGAGGTGGCAAGGCAGCACAGCTTCACGAAGGCAGCACAGGTGCTGTTCATCACGCAGCCAACGATCAGCAAAACGGTAAAGAGTCTTGAGGACGAGCTTGGTGTGACCCTGCTTGATCGTTATGGCAAGAACGTGAAGCTGACCGATGCAGGCGAGGTATTTGCCCGGCAGGCCCAGGAGATCGTAACTTCATTCCACAACTTATCCTCCGAGCTGGATGACCTGATGAATTTGAAGAAAGGGCATATCCGAATCGGACTCCCGCCTATGATTGGCGCTTCTTTTTTTCCTAAAGTAATTGGAGCATTCTATAAGCAGTATCCGAACATTACAATTCAGCTGTTTGAGGATGGCGGGAAGAAGGTCGAGAATGATATTCTGTCGGGCGCGCTGGACGTGGGGGTAACGGTACTGCCAGCAGATGAGGATTTATTCGACAGCTATATTTTCGTTGATGAATCCCTGAAGGTCGTGCTTCACCCCACACATCCACTTGCAGAACAGGATGAGATTCAATTGGCTGAGCTTAGCGAGGATGGATTTATTTTGTTCCGCGAGGATTTCTCACTGCATGACCGGATTATTGGCGCCTGTCAGAAGGCAGGATATCAGCCGCGAATTATATATGAGAGCGCACAGTGGGATCTAATTAGCAACATGGTCGCCGCCGGACTCGGGGTTGCTCTGCTGCCGGAGACGATCTGCAGAGAGCTTCGCCAGGAGGAGGTAAGGATACTTAAGCTGAAGGAGCGGATTCCATGGGATCTCGGCATGGTGTGGCGGAAGGATCGCTACCAGTCATTTGCGGTACGAGAGTGGATTGCTTTCTCAGAGAAAATGCTGAAGCCTAAGGACTAAACAGAAGGGATATTCCCTGATACAATGGCTTTGAAGTGACGATTCAATACTTAGACCATGACCCACATCGAACTTTAGATAAGTTAAAGGAGGAAGCCCGAATGAAACTGCGTGTATCTGCCGTACAATACAAGCTTCAGACCATTACCAGCTTTGAGCAGTTTGCAGCCCAGGTGGAGCATTATATAAAGACAGCCGAAGAATTTGGCGCCGAGTTTATCCTGTTTCCAGAGTTTATGACAACACAGCTGATGTCCATCGGTGATGAGAATGGGAAGGCACTTGGAATCGAGGATTTACCGAATTTTACAGAGGCTTACGAGGCTTTATTTACACAGCTCGCGAAGCACTACAATGTCCATATTATTGCAGGCACCCATGTGATCAAGAAGGATGACAAGCTGCTGAATACCGCACATCTATTTTACCCGGACGGCGCGATCGGACGGCAGCCGAAGCTGCATATTACGCCTACGGAAGTGACGGAATGGAATATGGGAGCAGGCGAGGGACTAACGGTATTTGAGACAGATAAAGGAACAATTGCGGTGCTCACCTGCTACGATATCGAGTTTCCTGAAATTGTCCGCATGGCCAAAGTCAAGGGAGCGGATGTGATCTTCTGCCCTTCTTGTACGGATGACCGTCACGGATTCTATCGTGTTCGGTACACAAGTCATGCAAGAGCTGTAGAGAATCAAGTATATGTGGTTCTGACCGGGACTGTCGGAAGCCTGCCGACCGTTGACTTCATGCGCGCCAATTATGGTCAGGCTGCGATCATTACCCCGAATGATATTCCGTTTCCACCGCGTGGAATTATGGCCGAAGGGGAAATCAATGATGATATGATCGTAACTGCGGATCTGGATCTGGATCTGCTGTATGAAGTACGTGAGCGCGGAGCGGTTACAACCTGGCGTGACCGCCGGGTAGATCTGTACCCAGACTGGTAGAGAAGGCAGGTGAGCTTTTGCGGTGTATCATAAAGAGATGTATATCCTAAGTGAGGGCAAGCCGGTTCCTGTCGTCATTCGGAATTATACCGAGACTGACTTTGATGAACTGATTGCGATTCAGGCAGAATGCTTCCCGCCGCCCTTTCCACCAGAGCTGTGGTGGAGCAGAGAACAGCTGAGCAGTCATATTACTTTATTTCCACAAGGTGCGCTCACGGTAGAGGTGGACGGCATATTAGCTGGCTCAATGACGGGGCTGCGCACGATGTTCGACCCGGCCCATCCTGAGCATACCTGGGCAGAAGCAACTGATGAAGGCTATATTCGAAATCACCAGCCGGATGGTGATACACTATATGTCGTGGATATCAGCGTCCGCCCTGCTTATCGCAAGCTTGGCATTGGACAGCTGCTCATGCAATCCATGTACCATGTCGTTATACAGGAAGGTGCTCTGCGGCTTCTGGGAGGCGGCCGAATGCCCGGGTATCATACAGCAGCGGACAAGATGAGTGCTGCAGAATACCTGTCCGCCGTCACCTGCGGTGAGCTTCGTGATCCCGTCATTTCTTTTTTGCTTCGCTGTGGGCGAACACCCGTGGCTGTCGCTGAGAATTACCTGGATGATGAGGAATCCTGTCACTATGGAGCACTGATGGAATGGCGTAATCCGTTTAAGTAAGTTGAAGGAGGAGGTAGTCATTATGGAATATATTCGTATTGTCTCAATCAAGGATCCGCTGTTTGCACAAATGCATAAGCTGATGCAGGAGGTATTTCCTCCGGAGGAAGTGCTCGAATTCTCCTTGTGGGAGGATCCATTGAAGGACCCGGGTATCCGGGTATTTGTGGCGGTGCTGGACGATCAGGTGGTTGGTGCTACGGAGTATCGTTATTATTCGGATTGGAATGTAGCGATGACCGATTTCACGATTATCGGGCGTGATGGACTCGGGATCGGACCGTTTCTGGCCAATGCGCGCCGGCGTGATCTGAGAGGCCTGGCACAAGCGGAAGGCAAGGAGCTCTTTGGCATGTTTGCTGAAATCTATAATCCCTACATATCGGATGAGCATGAATTTGGCGGCATCAAGTCGATGAATCCTTATGTCCGTAGAGAAGTGCTGTCTCACCTAGGTTATTTGAGAATCGATTTCCCTTATGTCCACCCTTCATGGCAAGGTGATGGACAGGCGGTCGGCGGGCTTGATCTGTGCTTCTTGCCGACAGATGAATCACAGAAGGGGATCTCCAGCAAGCTGGTGGCGAACTTCCTGAAGCGCTATTATGCCGTGCTGCCTGTTAAGCCGGCAGAGTGGACTTCCATGGTGGATCAGCTGGAGGAGCAGGAGGAACTGAAGCTGCTTCCGCTCTAATTGGGCTGACATAGCGAAGCCGAATGATCCACGGACAGATCTGATGCTTAGCTTGAATAATCAGTTGTCTGGTCCGAATATAGAATGAAAATAAGCCTTCTGCCAGCGGCAGAAGGCTTATTTGTTGCTTATCGTTATAAATCGAAACGACTCTATTATTCCTCTGTCTGAGTGCGCTCAGGCAGCTGTGACACATAGCTGTATGAATAATGCATCAGGGCAAGTGCTCGCTCGTATTGATCTTGGCTTACGTCAGGAACCTCCGTTCCTGAGGCTTCCTTCGCGAGCAGAGGGTCTTCGGGAGACTTAAGAGAATCTATAAATTCCTTGGATGCTGTTTCTTCAATCTCAGGCAGCTTATGCTGCGTGCCATCTTCAAATCCACTGCCGGGAATAAACATTCCCTCCTGGCTGATGAACGATCCGGTTGGCAGATAATAGCGCTCAGGAAGCAGATTCGGCTGTCCGCTCAGCAGATCCTGGCCGAAATGAATATAATCGTCCATTGAGATGCCCAGCAGGCTCGCCACCGTCGGTACGATATCGACCTGACCGCCAAGCTGATCTACTCTTGCACCTTCTACGACACCAGGGGCAGAAATAACGAGCGGAATATTGATCATGTCTGCCATGGAATATTCACGTCCGAATATTTCCTTCATCAGAGCTTTGTCCTCCGATTCAAGTGAATAGATGGGCAGGCCCAGGTGATCGCCATATACAACGATGAGACTGTTATCCCAGACACCATTCTCTTTCAGCTGCTCGATAAACAGGCCGAGCTCGTAATCGGCGTAATTCTGTGCACGAATATAATTGCCGACCAGTGTTCCCTCGAAACGTTCCGGCAGGTCCATCTTGTATCTGTCCTCAGGCAAATGGTAAGGATGATGGGCAGACATCGAAATGACCTGTGAATAGAAAGGCCGCCCTTCCTCTTGCAGAGCTGCCAGCTCCTCTGCTGTCTTACGGTACAGCACGGCATCAGATGCCGCGAATGCAATCATATCCTCTTCCCCGAAAAAGTCATATTCGTAGTAATCTCCAAAACCGAGAGCAGAGTACATCTCCAGCCGATTCCAGAATTCTACATGGTTTGTATGGAAAGTGGTTGTATTATAGCCGTTCTCTGTAAGCAGTTTTGGCAGACTTGGCACTTCATAGTCCGCATACTCCTGTGAAGCAGCCCCACGCGGTGGGATGTAGTAGGAGGAATTGACGACAAACTCGGCGTCAGAGGTATTCCCCTGCCCGACCTGCTGATAAAAATGCGGGAAATACAAGCTTTCCTGCGCCAGTTTATTCAGATTAGGCGTAACTTCTTGGCCATCCACGTTCAGCCCGACCAGGAAATTCTGGAAAGACTCGAGCTGTATGATAATCACATTGCGGCCCTTGGCTGAGTCCCAGTAGCTGGATATGGTGGACTCTGGTGCATCGATGCCTTTGAGCTCATTAATGCTCTCCTGGGTAATCTCCTTCTGAGGCACCGGGTCCTCAGGTCTGTCTGAGGCAATCAAGAATGCCTCGTAATTGAGTATACCCATGGATTCCGCTTGATTCAGCTCATTCATACTCGCCCGGTTCGGCCAGATGTTAAATATGGTGATGATGGCCGAGATGACGAATATGCTGGCAGCGGTTCTCTTCCCAAGCCGTGGCAGCTTCTTCGGCGTATAGAATACCTGTTTATTCATACGAATGCGGCGCTGGATGAAATATACGAGCAGCACAATAATATCTACAAAAATAAGCAGATAATAAGGAGCAAGCAGTGAGAAGATACTGCTGTTGACCGAAGTTACCTGATTAACCTGGGCAAGAGCATGGTAGGTAACGATGACTCCGTAATATTTGTAGTACATAATAGCCGCAAAAAAGATAATCGTTATGATGAGGTTCGTTATCATGTAATACCCGATCTTTCTCTTGTCAGCGAAGCGTTCAATGATGGCAAAGATCAGCCATACAAAAGGAATCTCGGTCAAGAGAGGCTGCCAGAATGGAATATCATCAAATATGGCGTACCAGGTAAGGTAGCTCTTGATCAGCATGATTAAGGTAAAGAAAACAAACGGCTTGGTTAAAAATGTCTTCCAAGCGAAGCGTTCCAAATGTACCGCCTTCCTTCCACTTGCAAGCAGTCTGCAATGTAAAATAATGGTATTAGTATACAATAAGATCGGGTGCTTGTTACAGCACTGCAATAAAATATTATCCTATGGATTTAAAAAGTTGTCAAAATCGGTCAGGTGGGAAATGAATGTAAAATAGCCCGCATTCACCAGCCCCAAATGATCAGGATCAGGTAATACGGGCTTACATGAGGATCATGTTAGTCTTTCATTAGATTATTCCACCGTGTACGTCGTAATAAACGAAGGACGGGCAAAGATCGAAGGCGCCTGAGCCTTCAGCCCAGCGGGTTCTTCATTTTACTGAATATCCGTGCGTTGATTTTGTGTGCGTTCAATCAGCAGCTTCGTAACTTCTGTGATATGAAGGGCCTCGGATTTCGGCAAACTTTCGACTGTATTGGATACATTGCGCCACACTTCCAAATAGAGTGGAGGTGGGATCAGGGCTTTGGTTCACGCATAAGACAACTACGTTCTAGCCGCGCGGCTGGTCAACTGAAGGGCGGGAGGGACTGTACAAGTACGGTAAATTGTTCTATCATAAAAGCATACCTTGATGAAGTACCCGAACGAAACCTTTACTCGCCGGCCGACGCTGGTGGGCATTCTAAAGCATCTTTTTTGAAGAACGTTGACAGGCACCCTTGGTGTGCCCTGTTGGATTCTTCGAATGGATGCTTTTTTTGATTTCTACGCCACGCTCTATAAAGAATCTAACCCAAAGGAGATGTTTTGATGAGAAGAAATAAGCCCCAACAGATTCGGAAGTCCCGCTCCCAAGTGAAGAAAGATTATCAAGAACGGCTCATAATCCAGGCTAATGCTGTTCGAGAGGATCATGATACGACCATCGAGCTTAAGATGGCGACCGAGGAACTTTCTTTTTGGCACGAAGTGATCAGCGATGCGTTTGACGAGGCTTCCGATAGGCAAGACATTGATGTAATGGAAGCCTTGGACGACATCCGCGAATTCGACGAGATGCTTTGCGAGCTTGAGGAGATTATGGCATTCTCTCCTGAAGGTGGCTCGATTCACCTTACGATCAATCAAATGCATAAGCTGCTCAGTGCCACAGAAATGCGCAAGTTGAGCCACCGGTTTAACGAACCGAATATCGAGCTTTTCCGTCTTGCCGAAGGATATGAGAACGAACTGAAGCGACTTGCCCAGCCCTATCAAAAGCAGCTGGAGGCACTCGACCAAGTGATCGGGATCGCACGTTGAGTAACCAAGAACCCTCATAATGGCAGGCGTTTTTAGATAAGGTGACTTTTGGGTGACCTTTTGGTCACTTTAAGTCACCTTATCTTTATTCATGCTTTCTCGCGTGGAGAAGGATACAAAATAAAGAGAGAGACCGTACTGGTCTCCCCCAGGGTTATCCTTATTGTCGTTCAAGTTTATAATTGCTGTACCTTCCTTGAACATAAAGGCTTTGTCCTTCCGTGCTCGTGTTCGTAACGATTGCGTAGTCTCCATACCCAGTGACGCTTGAAGTGTATTTGTAACTAGGCGCATACTCCGTTGGAGCAGTCAGTTCTTGCCCGTCAGAAGAGTAGGTGGCGATGGTGAATTTACCCCCATTGGGTTCGATCGTGAAGGTCGAAGAAATCGTGTTCACATCAGTGACCTTGATCGTCTGACCGGGCTCTACAGCGAGTATATTGTAGATGCTCTTTACCGGAGTAAGTGGAACGGTGTCCTGGAGTTTGGATACCGTGACCCAATGGGTGAAATAGTTCAACACGACTTCAGTTGTGCCTTCGTTGGTAAACTCTGCAGATCCTTGGTACGGCACGTTAACCGCGAAATACCCATCCCCGCTTCCGCTTGTACCCTCACCATTGGCGTAAACCGAGTAAGTAACACTGTTTCCGTTCGGATTATCTACGGCTACATCAATACCCGGTCTCGCTTCACTGGCGGTATATGCTGCTTTGAAGGTTTCACCCGGCTGAATCGTTACCTTACCCGTTTGCTCGACAGGCACGAACTCTTTGCCCACTTTTTGGCCGGCAATATAATTCGGGTCGAAACTGAGTTTGTAATCGCTGATCCCGGTATTTGTAACCAAAGTTCTGCCTTCTGCATATACGTTGAAGCTCGCGTTTCCGGTGAACCCTTTCATCTCCCGGATTGTTTCGTTGTCGCGGTCCAACTCCAAGATATCGATTTGATTGCCGAGTCTAATCGGCTGCTGAGAAAACTGGACCTGATACGTCGGAAGGTCAGCTTTAACGAGGACGAATTCATACGTTTCCCCGGGTTTCATAATAAACTCGGATGTTGCTGCCGCGCTCGCGACCGAAGAGAAGGTAAAACCGTAAATCATTAATACGAATGCCATAATGGAACTGATAAATCCTTTTTTCATGCTGAACCTCCTAATTGAATGTTGACGGTTTGTGTTTCCTGCGCAGGATACCCTAACTCTACACTGCAGGGAAATAGCCAGCAATTTTCGAAGGAGGTTAATTGGTTCGTCAACGAAATGAATAATTAACTGAATACTTTTTTGAACAGAAATATGAACTGTTTGGGAGGCGGCTTTTCACTTGTATTCCCTCTCAGAGGCAATCGTGATACAATGTAGGCATACCTTATTCCATTTCTCACTTTTACTTTCCGGCAGGCGCAGGAAAGCTTTCTAAAGCAAAAATGCATCTCTCAAGATGATCAATGATTATTTCGCACGATCCCCGTGTGCTCATTGGTCGGTTTGAGAGGTGCATTTTTTTGCGCCTACAACCCAATTCCATTTAAGGAGTGTGTTCAATGACTGGGCTCAAATTGAAAACCGTAACAGCTGAGGAATTAACAAAGGCGTACCAAACGCTGTTTCCTCAAGAAGTAAAAACCGAATCGGACTTTAAGGAAACGGAGCGTATTCTTGGCAACTGGCTGAAAGGTTATGCCGAATGTCCGGAGCAGAAACTTGCAACGACAAACTGGTGTGGGAAAGTAACCAAAGCACTTTTCTTGGCTCTCAATATCAAAATGCCGAGAACCAAGAAAGAAATGCTGGTTGTGCTCCAATCTCATGAAATGGATGCAGCATCTCAAGCGAAGCTGCGCGATGTGAAAACGCACCTCGATGAAATCCAAAATCTCTTTTTGGATCGGATGTCGGAGCAAAATCTTTCCGAGCGCCTGAAGGATGTTAAGACGGTGCCGGAAGCATTTACCCTGCTGGAGGATAACTCGCTTTCCGAAGAAGAACGTAATGATCTCGTATCCTCCCTGCGCATGGCTCTCTCTGATGCAACCGAGAACTTCTTGTTTGAATACCTCCTTCAGCGCGGCTATTACAAGAGCGAGGAGGATTTTTGTCAGGAATGTTCCTCGGACTCCGGCCTCATAGAAGGGGAGGGAGAGCCTTACCTGGATATGCGGCTGAAGAGCGAGTTTACCATCTATGTTCAGCTGCACTCCCGTCTTTTCACGGACGAGAATGAAGCGACGGCGTATTACAATGATCTGACCCAGCAATTTGAAGACCGGTGCAAGGAGAAGGTGTTCTTGCGCGTTTGTCAGCTTCGGGATGACCTGCAAACTGATATCGAAGGCCTTGAAATCCAGTGGGAGCAGGCCGAGAGCACGGACCAACTGGACAATCTGAGAAAAGAACGTCTGGAATCCCAACTTTATGTCACTCGCAACATTCTTAAGCGAGTGAAGGGGATTGTGAACGATTACTTCGGGATTAAGGATGAGGAGCAAAAGGTTATTCAACCCGCTCCGGTACAGAATTTCTCGGAGGAAAAAACCGTTGTTGTCTCCTTTACTCGGACGGTAACCATGGATGTGCCGGCAGGGGCAGACGAGGAAATCATTAAGGTGCTGGCTGCCGAGGAGTACAACTCCCTTGACCCGGAAGACCGGAATATGGGTCCGCAGCATGCCTCAATTCTGGAGTACCTGAGTGTCCCCGCCGCGAGCAAACCTTTGCGGCTATCGAGCTTCTACGAGAAAGACCGCCAGCAATCCGAAGTGGAAGCGATCTTCTATTCTCATCCGAGACAAGAGTTCATGGCTCTTCGCTCTACTGGGTGGGTACCGTGCAAAATGTTAGTTTCATAACCCCTTCCGCCTTTAAGAGATTTTCAGATGTGGAAACAGCCGTCAAGGAGATCGCTTGACCGCTGTTTCCACATCTGAAGCGGGGTGGGAAGGCGGAAAGGAATACTATGCTCGTCGCGCCGCGAGCACTGGCAGACGAAGCTTGTTCGCAGTCATGTAGACCATGGCGATTAGGTTTTCAACATTGCGGTAGCCTCTTGCTCGCCGTTTCGCTGCTTGAACCAGTCCGTTGATGCCTTCCAGCAACCCATTCGTCATCTTGCTGTGAAACCAGCGGAGGATTCCTTCTTCATGCTGCTTTATGGTTTTGGCCAGACTCATCATCGGTTGAAGCTGGGAACGGGTTGCCCAGCCAATCCACTCCCGGAGGAACACATCCGCAAATATGTGGGGCGTTGACCAAAACTCCTGTAATGCCAGCTTTAACCGGTAGGCACGTCCGGTTAACAGGTTGGTATCCTTCAGGCGGTACAGCATTTCCTTTTGCTCCGCCTTCAGATTCACTTCGTTTTTCAGCCAGATGTACTTGGTTTTCTTCAGCTCCGGCCGCTCTTTTTGTTCTTGGATACGCACCTCATCGACGGCTTCGCCGACCAGCTTCATGACATGAAACTTATCAAAGGTGACCTCTGCTTTCGGGAAATACTCCTGAATGCCGCTAATGTAAGCGGGCGACATGTCGCAACACACCTCTTGAATCGCGTCTGCAGTAAGGCCCTTTTCCGTAAGGTGGCGTTGAAATCGGTCCAACGTATCCTTGCCCTTACCTTCTGTAGCGAACAGGACAATCTTGCGATCTACGTCTACGAATAAGGTGATGTAACGATGGCCTCGCTTGGAGGAGGTCTCATCAATCGCGATACGCTTCACGTTTGAGAGATCGAGTTCCGACATGGCACTATCCACATAGTGGTGAAAGATTCTCCACATCCGGGTGTCGTGCTCCCGAAGTTCACGTGCTGCCGCATTAACCGGCATTTCAGCCATCAGACGCATTGCCCAAGCTTCGAATAACAGGGTGAAGTGCGAAAGAGGCCGGGCCCACTTCGCATACACCTGCGTAACCTTATTACAGGAGGTGCATTTTACTCGCGGCATTCTTGCGTGCATGAAGGTTTTCCAATCCCAGAAGTCCAAGTGGCGCCAGTGTTTGATGGCGCTGTCGTAAGCTTTACACTCGGCACCACACTCTGGACATGCAAAGATTGCCCCCCGCTCAAAATCCAGGTGCAAGTGCCAGGCTTGATCCTGATCATCAAACTCTATATGTGTGAGCTCCCATGGTTTTTCCAATCGCAAAGCCACTTTGAACATATCCATAATCACGTTTTCAGCACTGCTTAACGAGGTCCACATCGCCAATCCGCTCCTATTAACGTAATACTGAGCAGTATTGACTATTTTTCTATAATTCAGACTTTAAGCCACAAAGTATAGCGACGAAGCGAGTTCATCATCGATGCCGGCTTCTACCTGGAGATTTACGCAAACCCGGACGGAGTGTTCGAAGAAGAGCAAAGCTCCAATGGAGCTTCTACCTTCATCTTCTTTGATCAGGACGTTAAACTCGACGATCTCCTGAAGTATTTCGAGGACGAAGGCCGGCTCAAGGATGATACGCTGACCATCTCGATTATTCCGAGCCAGGATGAGGCGTACCAAAAGGAGCGGTCACTTGCTGAGGAGAATCCCGCCTCCAAGATTGATTGGGGGAAATCCGAATGATGGTTCAACAGCTGCGAGCAATTGCCGAAGAGGTGAGGACGCTGCTCGAGGCCAAATACGGCAGTGAATACTCTGACCTGCAGGGGAAGTGCGTGGAGGCATCCGAACTCATTTCGAAGAAGCTGACGAAACAGGGAATCGGCCATCGAATTGTGGAAGGATGGATTATCTACGATGATGCATCGAGCTGTTCGAATCGGGATTATGACGAGCATACCTGGGTCGAAGTAGGGGGCCTCTATATCGATGTCACACTGACCCAGTTCGAACCGTTCTTGGAAGGCCCGCTTCAGCGAGTTATTGTCGGAGAAAAGCCGTCATTCCTTGTTTACGAGGAACCGGCTGAATCTTGTGAAGAAGTTGTTTGAATCAGCATGGAGGCGGGCTGCATCATTCCCGCCTCTTTGTTTTTCAATAAAAAAGCCGATTAGGAGAGTGGATGTATGGTAATCAAAGGTCTAAAATCCTTGGATACATGGGATGTAACGGAGGAGCGCGACTATTCACTGGAAGAAATCCGTGAACTCCTTAGGGGAGGAAAACATTCCGTATTTCTTGTGGTAATGAAATACGAAATTCTGGGAGTCCCTTGCTTCGGGTCCGGATTAACGTTGTGGGATGAGACGCATGCTCCGATCCTTCGGGACGGCAGACTGGTGGTATCGACTTATTTCCGTCGTGCTGACCTTGGTCAAGCGGGAGGGATCGGTGACCCCGAAGAGCCTATCCCTGTCGATGTTGTTATTGATCCAAATGAGCCGATACTTTTTATTTCGGTTAAACGGGTTCATGCAGCACCGCATCCGCTTGATGAAATCATTCATAATTGAAAGGCAGGGCTAACCATGGGACTTACACTTGTTTGTGGAGTATGCTTGCAACCGATTGATCCAGTTGCAAAATCGGAGAAATACAAAGCCGGCCATCGCATCTGTGAAAGCTGCAATGAATCCATGTCGGAGGAAGAAGTTCGCGCCGAGGTAAAGGAACGAATGAAGAATGTTACGATCGTAGCTGATCATCCTCTTCAGTGAATCCGGCTCAACATTATCGAAAGCGAGGAAATCGTTCATGAAAAAAACAGAAGCCGTTATCGATATCCGGACCCCATTTGCCCATCTGAGTGATGAGGATTTGGAGAAGGCTTGGAAAGAATATCGTACCTTTGGAAACGGAGCGGGTTGGCACCCTGGAATCATCCAAGGGATTATCCAGCAGCTGAAGCGGGACTATGAACGAATCACGATTGGGATGCAGCATTCCATTCCCGCTCTGGTCATGCCGGAAATGATTAAGCGTTACCGGTCGAAGCTGGGGATCTCCGATTAAATCCCGGGCTATTGACTAAAAGAGTGAGTCGTAGTCTAATCACATCGAGGTGATTTTCATGAATATGATTTGGCATGTGGGCTGCGATGGTATGGCTATGCCGGTGGCAGCAGAAACGAGAGCGGAGGCTGAACAAAAGGCTGAGAAGCATCTTGCCGAAAATGGGTACCGATGTGGAAGAATCCTTGCAACCAAAGCAAGCCAAGGTTATCTGGAGTGGATTGAGGCACATCAAATTCCCGTACTCCTATAATCATCACGAATCGGGTCTGCGCCTTTTGCAGGCCCTTTTCTTTTTGATTCTCCATTCGTTATGTTCGTGCTATAATAAGCTCATACCTTATATTGTTTGACAACTTTCCTTCTTTCCCGCAGGCGCGAGAAAGCATTCTATGAAACAAGCACCTGGCAAGGTGACCAAGGCTAAATACACACGATACGTGTGTCTTTTTCTTTGGGATTTTGCCAGGTGCTTTTTTCTGCGCCTACAACCCAAAACCAATTCTTTGAAAGGAGCAAAAACAAGATGTCCAAAGAAATCACGATAGGAAGTACCATTAAGGAGGTTCACATGAAACTGGAACCGTCCGGTTTTTCTGATCCGGTTATCATCGACCACACGGTCAACTTCGTAAACAACGAAAGCATGAGATTCGAAGGAATGCAGCCACATGTGTTCTTCATGTTGAGCGAACTGGATGTTGTTCGAACATACGCGCGATTTCCGGATACGTTTCAGCAGATACGTCGATTTGGTTATTGCCGGGCCGAGGACCTGGAGACCTTCAAATCCAAAATGATCAACGAGATGCATGATGTGCTAGTCGGCTACCGAGAAGGACTGCTGTCAATGCAGGAGCATCTCAACGCCCAGTTGCCCCAAGAGGTAGATGAGAGCATCGTGATTGATTGGGATCAATACCGGTGCGCTGCAGTATCCGATTCTATCCAATGGGTTTCCCCATATGAAGAGGGAAATGAGATGGACTGGAGCTCGACACAGGAAGTCTCGAAGACGCAGTTCGTGTGGAGATGGAGGACCGTATTTCCGGCGCTATGCTGTACGCCAAAGGGTTGGAGGGCCTCGAAGGTGCCGCCCTTATTAACCGGATGAAGAAAGTGATTCGCGATCACGAAGGAACCCCGAAGTACATCATCGTCTCGGATGAGGGCTTCTGGAACAACCGGGATGGCTGGTGCCTCTCCAAAAAAGATGCCACCCGCTTCGTTCACATGGAGCCGGTGCTGCCGATCGGGTCAGGGGTAAAGCTTATTCCCGAAACGGAGCAGCATTCTTTCACCGACGAAGAAGGAAACCAAATTACGGAGTAGATTCTTGCTAAGAATCTTGATCCGGCATATGCGGCCTCTGGAGCTGATAACCACCGTTTTATGGTGGAATCGGACCGGGGGCCTTTTTAATCCAAATATCCATGAAGGAGCGAATTCAACAATGATGACTGCTACGGTAACAAAGATTGAGGTTTGTGATTTCTGCGGCGAAGAAAGTCCCATGGGCTGTACAGGCATTGGGCCGAAGACGGAGGTCGGCGTAATCGAGGTCATGTCGATTTGCCCGCGTTGCCGTCTGACTTCGCTTCATTCCTCCATCGAAAGCACAAAGAAGAAAATCGAGGAGTACCAAAAACGGGACATGCTCCTGGAAGACTATGAGTGGGAAAATTATTTCCTAACCGAGGATTCGCTTGAAGATTACATCCTGGACCTCCGGTACTTGGTGAATAAGACGATCGAACATTACACGGCCTTGTACCCGCTCCTGATTCAGCCTCTGAATGCTTCCATTAGCGGGGCGACTCGTTCCGGCATTTACGCCCACCTCGACCAAGGAGATCGCGTCAAGGTTCGGTTGGTTGAGATTGAGGGACCATCCATGCATCTTTACACCATTTCTGCTGCCTTTTCCCGAGATCTTGGCTTGAACTCGTATTCCGTTGTACATCCAATTGCCGGCATTGGGTCTCCTTTGATTAGCGGAGCCTCGGATGTCATATCCGTTGTGAATGGCGAGGGGGTGAGCGTATGCTAAAAGCTGAATTTCGCCGTAAAGTACGTTTGGCTTTCCCTGGCTATGATATTTCCTTTGAACACAATGAGGTGCAGAATGGCGCTGTGATTGGGGAATTTTTCTTTCACAACATGGTTCACTCTTAGGCCGTGTTCGGAGTTTGGCGCGGCAACGACATTGGCCGTGCCATCGGAATTGAGAATGCGGTCAGTTGGGTTAGTGTAAAATCTCCGTGGGTGTAGGAATTGGAAAAAGCGGATATAGAAAAAGAGCTTCTCCCTTGGTAAAGTGATGTTTGCGCACAACACACCAAGAAGGAGGAAGCTCCTGTGAGCCACTTTACCACAACAATGCCGACGATGAAAGAGATTGAGCAATGGATTTTCCGGAAAATGCAGGAGGAATTCGCTCGTGCGATGAAGCAGGTGCTGGAGGCGCTGGATCAGCAGATCCTGGAGCAACGGGACCGAGAGCGTTATCGAGTAAAGGACGAGCGTGAAACAAGCGTCAACACGGTGTTCGGGAACGTGCGCTTCAAGCGGAGATTGTATTGTGATCGTAGAAGCGGAAAACACGTGTATCTGCTGGATCAGCTGTTGCAATTCGAAGGGCGCGGGAAAGTCAGTCCGCATTTGGAGGAGACAGCAATCGCATTCGCAAGCCAAGGACCGTCGTACCGGGACAGCGCTAAGCGGCTGGAGCAGCTGCTGGGATACAATGTGCTAAGCCATCAAGCGATCAGGGAAAAACTGATGGAGCGTGCGGAACAGCCGATGTCTGAGGTGAAGCGACGCCCAGCGCGAGTATTGTTCGTGGAAGTGGATGGGCTATACACGAAGCTGCAGCGGAGCAAGAAGCGCGGGATGGAGAACGCAATCGCGGTCGTACACGAAGGCTGGGAGAAGAACGGCAAGCGGGTGGAGCTGAAAAATAAACAGCATTACCTGCATACGAGCGGCGGCGACTTCTGGGAAGGGTTCGGGGACTTTCTGGTGGAGCGTTACGAAATCGACGAGAACACGTGGCTTGTGGTGAACGGAGACGGCGCGGCGTGGATCGGGGAATGTACATCCTACTTCCACCAATGCCTGTATATGCTGGATCGCTTTCATGTGGCGCGTGATTTGAAACGGTTTGTCGGACATTTGCCAAAGGTATGGGAGACCGTGAGACGGTCGCTGGCCAAACAGGACGCAGCCGCGCTTATGGCGGCCTTGGAAGGCGTGTCGGAGCAAGAGATAGCGGAAGAGAAGCGGAAGGATTGGAAGCCGTATAAAAGCTTTCTGAAGCGGCACGAGAAGCATTTGGACGACTACCGAAAAACACTCCAGGCGAAGGGGATCGACACAAGCGGCATGCGCCCGATGGGAAGCGCGGAATCGCAGATGCGTATATTCGCCAGGCGGACGAAGCGTGGCGGGTACAGTTGGAGTGAGCAAGGCGTCAGGGCGATGCTGAGGACGATGATGAGGATTCAAGAAGCGGGCACGGTGGTAAGAACGGTTGAAGGACAAGCGAGTAAGCAGGCAACGCCGCAGCAGCCGATAAACATGCGGCAATTGCTAAAGAACGTGACGCAACCGGTCAAGGGTTGTATCGCTGGAATGATTCGCATGCTGCAAGGACCGAAGCAAAGCAGCACAACGGGTATGGCACTCAAAGCACTTCGCGGATAACGGCAAAAAATTCTGACAAATCACTTGTATTTGATGAAAGAACGAAGCAAAGCGCTTACAAGGAAGAGGTTCCTTCGGGGTTCGCGTTCCAGGCATCTTAAATGACTGCCCACGCTAGCTTGACACTGACACCGGGCAAGGGGCATTATTATGGAGGCGAACGATGATGTATACTACGTCGTGTGGGAGGATTTTTTCTCCAGCTGGGAGAAAGGCGAGCTGCTCTCCAAAATAGCTCTTAGGTTGGATGACGATCAAGGTGCAGATAGAAATCGTGAGTGAACATACGGAGTAAACCATAACCAGGTGCCCTTGCGGTGGTACCGGGTCACCGCTTTGCCGTTCAGCCGGTGTGCCTTAGTATGTTAATTCTTCTTGAAGCCAACCTAAGAGTACTACCATATTACTGCAAAGAGGGATTGTATGAGTTATTTATGGTTGGTTTTCGCTTTATTATCGGCCATAACCGCCGCGCTGGTCAGTATTTTCGGCAAGATCGGGCTGCAGTCGGTGGACGCCAACACGGCAACGGCGGTCAGGGCCGTCATTATGGCGGTATTTTTAGTGGCCGTGGTTGCGTTTCAAGGCAATATCGGTAAAATCCCGTCTCTTTTCGAAGACAAAAAAACGCTGCTGTTCATCGTGCTGAGCGGAGCCGCCGGTGCCGCTTCCTGGTTGTTTTATTTTTGGGCTTTAAAGCTCGGTAAAGTTTCGCAAGTCGCCCCGGTCGATAAATTAAGCGTGGTCATTGCGACGATAGCGGCCGTTGTGTTTCTGGGGGAACGCCTCAGCTGGATCAGCGGAATCGGCATAAGTCTCATTGCCATCGGCGTCATTCTGATCGCATTCAGCTGAAGGTATTATATAAGAAAAACAAAGGACACCCGCCCCGGTGTCCTTTGTCTGTCTATTCCGCTGCGACTTTCTCGAGTACTTTGATCAGCTCGGCGGGCGGGTAAGCTCCGGAGAGGGCGTACTTGTTATTGAATACAAAGAAAGGTACGCCGGTAACGCCGATTTGTCTGGCTGCTGTCTGGTCATGGGTTACCTTGTCGCTTCCTTTCCCCTGTTCGAGCTGTTCCCGCAGATGGACCGGATCATGACCGAGGGAGGCGGCGATGCCAAGCAGAATATCCAGTTGGGCTATGTCCTGGCCCTGTTCGAAGTAAGCGTTCATGATGGCATCGATCATAGCCTCCTGCTCGGAGGCGGGCAACAGGGCCGTCAGCCGGTGGGCCAGCTTGGTGTTCGGCATGCGGGTCACCTGATCGAAACGAAATGTCACCCCCACCGCTTCCCCCGCCTGGGTCACACGATCGGTCATTTGCTTCAAGGAAGCGGCATTGCCGCCCATTTTTCTGATCATAGCGTCCTGAAAGGGAAGTCCCTCGGCCGGCAGCGTCGAATCCAACTCAAAAGCCCTAAAATGGATCTCCACCTCGTCTTTAGGACCCCATGCAGCCAGAGCATCCTGTAAATTTTTCTTGCCGATTCGGCACCATGGACATACCATGTCGGAAAAGACATCGATTTGTATCATCGATATTTACCTCCAGTCAGTAACTTACTTTGTTATAGTATGATCGATTTGCCGGCGAAAGGCAACCATGGATCATTTACCATCGGATATTTTTGTTTTTATCTGTAACAAAAACAGAGATCAATCGTTATAACTCTTGCGAAAGGGGGAGAGGCATGCAGAAGGATTCGTTTAC
This sequence comes from Paenibacillus urinalis, assembly GCF_028747985.1. Lineage (NCBI taxonomy): Bacteria > Bacillati > Bacillota > Bacilli > Caryophanales > Paenibacillaceae > Paenibacillus > Paenibacillus urinalis. Next base: position 5,132,980 of record NZ_CP118108.1, on the reverse strand, counting down.
AGAGCTGTTCCGGATGTTTCAGCCCTCTCTCTATCGCTATTTATACCGCATGTGCGGGTCTAAAGAGGTGGCCGAAGAGCTGCTTCAGGAGACGTTTTATCGGGCCATGCTCTCGCTTCGGCTGGAGGATATGAGATTGGCCCGGGCCTGGTTATATAAAGTAGCCCGAAATCTGTTTATCGACTGGGTACGCAAGCGGAAGGGGGAGGCGGAGATGCTGCAGGCCATAGAGATTCACGCTTCCGGCACTAGCCCGATGCCTACTCCTGAAGAGGCTTTGCAGCTGCAGGAGCAGCGGAGAAAAATGACCGGGGTCATGCGTAAGCTGCCCGAGCATTACCGGACGATTCTTTATTTGAGGGAAATGGAAGGCTCCAACTATCAAGTGCGGGTTCTCAGCATGCCGGTTTATGCGGGAGAGCTGAAGGGAGATCTGAAGAATATTCCCCATTCGACCTCAAATGAACTCCATTTCGTGCCCCATCTTACGTTAAGGCCTTTTGTAAAGTATCAAGAAGAGGGAAACGGGATGAGCTGGGCCGGTTGGCTGGAGAATGCGGACACCCTCAAGCAATCCGTCGATCAAATGCTCAAAGATATCGAATGGCTGAGACAGGAGAGAAGCTACCGGGAGTCCGAAAACGACGGGAAGCGTTTGGACTACCTGAAAGAGAACGGAGTGAAAGTATATGGCGCCGTTGTTACAGGACCGGTGCGCGAGCTGGAGAAGCTGAAGCAGGAGCAGGGCCTGTTTTATTTTCAATTGGGAAGGATCGAAATTTGGAACTGGGAGGAACACACATCGTAACATAGGCCCATAGGTTAAATCCCCGTACACAAAGGCATCAAGTCTGGCGGTGTGTTATCGACACCTTTACATTTTTCCATATGTCAATAATTGCAATTTTACAGGACTTAAGTGCCAAGCAAGAGGGTTAACGGATGGGTATGCGAGGTGAAAACATATCCATTGGCCTGCTTATCTTTCCTTCTACAAGGAAACACATAACTTTCTGTTTTTTGTGGAACATTACCCCTTAGCCGATGACCGCATAAGAAAAACCATCGCCTAAGGAGTGAAATGGTTACATGAAGCGTTATGTCTCTTTCCTCGCCGCATTCGTTGTGCTTTTGTGTTTGATTTTACCCCATTCGGCCGAAGCCAATGCGGACAAACCTTATCACTTCGGGTTTAAGAAGAGCAGGAACCATGAGCTTCCATCGATTCAGGAAGAGGGGTTCCGGTCCATTGTCCAGAAGCATGATGCCATTTTTTTGGGCGATACGAAGCAAAAGGAGCTTTATCTTACGTTTGACAACGGCTATGAGAACGGGTATACGAGCAGGATTTTGGATGTACTCAAGGAGAAGCAGGTACCGGCCATCTTCTTTGTGACGGGACATTATATTCAAGACCAGCCCGAGCTGTTGAAGCGAATGGTGCAGGAGGGCCACCTCATAGGCAATCATTCCTGGAGCCATCCCGACCTCACACAGGTATCCGACCAGAAGCTGAAGGAAGAACTGGATCGTGTCAAAACGAAAGTAGCGGAGCTGACCTCCCAAAAGGAAATGCCGTATTTGCGCCCGCCGCGGGGGGTTTTTAGCGAACGGATGCTTGCGGCCAGCAAAGGATACGGGTATACCAACGTGTTTTGGTCGATTGCTTATAAGGACTGGGATCCGAAGCTGCAAAGAGGATGGGCTTACGCATACGAAAGCATCATGTCGCAGCTGCATCCCGGTGCGGTCATCCTGCTTCACTCTGTATCGAAAGACAACGCGGAGGCGTTAGCCAAAATTATTGACGATGCCCGGAAGCAAGGATATGAATTCAAGAGCCTGGACCAGCTGCAGACGAAAAATTATTAATTCATCCGTAACCCTCACATCGATGTGGGGGTTTATTTTGTATTCATACCGAAATCTGCTTTTGATGGAACCGTTTGCGGTGACTATAAAATAATGGGTTGACAGTAGGGTTTATTCTTGCTAGAATCCAAGTTGCAAACAAATGATAATGATTATCAGTACCAACTTTAAAAAGGGGAGTGTAATGATGTTGAAGAAACACCGGAGATTCTTATCATCCGCAATAGCGGCTATTCTGAGCGTCGGGCTTTTGGCAGGATGCGGAACGGCATCACAAGGCGGACAGCAAGCTGCGCAGCCGCAAGAGCCGAATAGCGGAGCTTCCGAATCGAAGACGGAACAAGTCGTCAATCTTTATACGGCAAGACATTATGAAGTGGACGACGTTCTTTATGCTCAATTTACGGAGAAAACCGGTATTAAAGTCAATGTCGTCAAAGGCAAGGCGGAAGAATTGATTGAACGGTTAAAGCGTGAGGGAGAGAGCACTTCCGCCGATTTGTTCATCACAGTGGACGGCGGAGTGCTGAATAACGCCAAGCTGAACGGAGTGCTGCAGCCTGTAAAGTCGGATGTCATTGAGGCTAATGTTCCTGCACAGCTCCGGGATAAAGACAACGAGTGGATCGGTCTGTCGACGCGGGCCCGTGTGATCGTATACTCCAAAGATCGGGTTAAACCGGAGCAGCTCTCTACATACGAAGATTTGGCTACCGATAAGTGGAAAGGAAAAGTGCTCGTGCGTTCCTCCACAAGCTTGTATAACCAATCGCTGCTTGCTTCCCTGATCGAGTTGAACGGGGAGCAGAAAGCGGAAGAGTGGGCTAAAGGCATCGTCGCTAACCTCGGCCGTGCGCCGGAAGGCGGGGACCGTGACCAAGCAAAAGCCATTGCTGCGGGAACCGGAGATGTAGCCATTATGAACACTTATTACTTTGGACAGATGCTGAACTCCAAAGATGCGGAAGAAGTGAAGGTTGCACAGCAGCTCGGCGTGTTCTTCCCTAACCAAAGCACGACCGGCACGCACCTGAATATCAGTGGAGTGGGTCTTGCAAAGCACAGCAAAAATAAAGAAAATGCCGTGAAGCTGATCGAGTTCTTGACCGATACGGAAGCGCAGGCACTGATGTCCAAGGAGAACTTTGAATTCCCGGTAAACCCCAAGGCGGAGAAACCGGAGCTTCTGAAATCTTGGGGAGAGTTTAAGGCCCAGCAAATTGACTTTGCCAAGCTGGGAGAACATAATAAAAAGGCTGTTGAGATTTCTAATAAAGTAGGTTGGAAATAAAAATGCGCTTTAGAGCAGCTATACGCAATATAAAACAACATACAAACGGCTGGCTTTATGCCAGCCTTCTGGGGGCAGTGGTCGTTCTGCTGCCCATTTTTACTATATTCGTGTCGCTGTTCCAACCGCCAAACGAAAACTGGCAGCACATCAAGCAGTATTTACTGCAGGACTATGTGTTCCAGACCGTTTGGCTTGTGTTGTTTACTTGTCTGTTTACCGTGCTGCTCGGGGTAACGTTGGCTTGGCTGATCGCGGCTTATGATTTTCCGCTCAGACGCTTTTTTCGCTGGGCGCTTGTGCTGCCGCTGGCCGTTCCTCCGTACATTGCGGCATACACCTACAGCACGATGTTGAGCTATACCGGCATTGTCCAAACCACGCTGCGCAATGAATTCGGGGTGATGCCAAACCCGGAGTGGTTTGGCATCATGTCGATGAGAGGCGCCATTTTCATATTTACGATGTTCTTGTTTCCATACGTATACATGATTACCAGATCCTATCTGGAGCATCAGAGCGGCTCTTATATTGAGAATGCCGCCCTGCTCGGGAGAAAACCTTTTTCCATATTTCTCTTTATCGTGCTGCCGATTTCCCGGCCTGCCATCGTCGGCGGTGTCATACTTGTCGTATTCGAAGTGCTTAGCGATTATGGCGTATCGAGCTATTACGGTATCCAGACCATCTCCGTGGCGATATTTCAGACCTGGTTCGGAATGTACGATGTCGACTCTGCCGTCCGTTTGGCCGCATGGCTGATGGCGGGGGTCGTCGGGATATTCGTGGTGGAACGGCTGCTCCGCCGTCAGCGGAGCTTCGCGGCTTCCACCAGTAAATCAAGACCGCTTACACCCAAGAAGCTGAAAGGTATCCGCGCTGCGGCTGCTTTCATGTTCTGTGGGCTTATGTTTGCGTGCTCCTTCCTTATCCCTGTCATTCAATTGATCGTATGGGCCGCCTGGAGCTATGACGATGTGCTTACCCCGGCTTTTTTCGAATTGACGTATAACACGATAGGCCTTGCTTTGACGGCCACGGCGATCATTATGGTGTTCTCGGTGATTACAGCCAATGTAGTTCGTCAGCAATCGAATGTGCTGACCTATGTGCTGGCCCGGTCGGTGACGTCCGGCTATTCCGTTCCCGGAGCGATTATTGCCATCGGCGTACTGGCGCTGTTTATCGGCCTTGATCAATGGCTGGCCCCGCTATATGCCCGCATGGGCCTGGGGAAAGCGCCGCTTGTGCTCAGCATGTCCTTGGTTATGCTGGTTGTCGCTTATGTGGTCCGCTTTATGGCCACCGGATACAATGCGGTCGAGGCCGGTTTTGAGAAGATCGGGATGAAATATACGGAAGCCTCAAGGCTGCTCGGCCTGGGGATGACGAAGACCTTTTTCAAGGTGGATGCCCCGCTGATCAAGGGCGCCTTGTTCAGCGGCGTTATTCTAACGTTCGTGGAAATTATGAAAGAATTACCGTTAGCCTTGCTGCTTAGACCGTTTAACTTTGAAACGCTGGCGACCAAGACCTATCAATACGCAAGCGACGAACGCATCTATGAAGCTTCCATACCCTCTTTGTTTATTATCGGTGTCAGTATGGTCTCTGTTATCGTATTTCATCAATTAGGGAAGAGGTTGAATTCATGAAGATCGTGAATATTGGTAAACTTTCATTTTCCTATTCCTCCAAACAGAAGCCAGTGATTGACCGCTTCTCCTTCGATATGGAAAAAGGGGAGATCGTCGGGATTTTGGGGCCTAGCGGGAGTGGAAAAAGTACGCTGCTGCGGCTTGTTGCCGGGTTGGAGTCGCCAACCGGCGGAAGCATTGCGATTTCCGGGCGTACCGTGGTGGACGATACCTCCTTCATACCTCCTGAAAAGCGCGGCGTCGGCATGGTGTTTCAGGATTATGCATTGTTTCCGCATATGACCGTAGCAGGCAACATCGAATTTGGCCTGCATCGTCTGTCGAAGAAAGAACGTGCAGAGCGGCTTGCAGAAATGCTGGAGCTGGTGCAGCTATCAGGCTTTGAGAAGCGTTATCCCCACGAATTAAGCGGGGGCCAGCAGCAGCGTGTAGCCTTGGCAAGGGCTCTTGCCCCGCGTCCTTCCATTCTTCTGATGGATGAACCGTTCAGCAACCTGGATACAGACCTTAAAGTCTCTATCCGCAGCGAGCTTAGAGATATCCTGAGAAAAGCGGAGATGACCTGTTTGTTCGTAAGTCACGACCACCAGGACGTTGATGCGATTTGTGATCGTACGGTGATGATGGTTTCTTAATCAAGGGGTTAGTGTAAAATCTCCGTGGGTGTAGGAATTGGAAAAAGCGGATATAGAAAAAGAGCTTCTCCCTTGGTAAAGTGATGTTTGCGCACAACACACCAAGAAGGAGGAAGCTCCTGTGAGCCACTTTACCACAACAATGCCGACGATGAAAGAGATTGAGCAATGGATTTTCCGGAAAATGCAGGAGGAATTCGCTCGTGCGATGAAGCAGGTGCTGGAGGCGCTGGATCAGCAGATCCTGGAGCAACGGGACCGAGAGCGTTATCGAGTAAAGGACGAGCGTGAAACAAGCGTCAACACGGTGTTCGGGAACGTGCGCTTCAAGCGGAGATTGTATTGTGATCGTAGAAGCGGAAAACACGTGTATCTGCTGGATCAGCTGTTGCAATTCGAAGGGCGCGGGAAAGTCAGTCCGCATTTGGAGGAGACAGCAATCGCATTCGCAAGCCAAGGACCGTCGTACCGGGACAGCGCTAAGCGGCTGGAGCAGCTGCTGGGATACAATGTGCTAAGCCATCAAGCGATCAGGGAAAAACTGATGGAGCGTGCGGAACAGCCGATGTCTGAGGTGAAGCGACGCCCAGCGCGAGTATTGTTCGTGGAAGTGGATGGGCTATACACGAAGCTGCAGCGGAGCAAGAAGCGCGGGATGGAGAACGCAATCGCGGTCGTACACGAAGGCTGGGAGAAGAACGGCAAGCGGGTGGAGCTGAAAAATAAACAGCATTACCTGCATACGAGCGGCGGCGACTTCTGGGAAGGGTTCGGGGACTTTCTGGTGGAGCGTTACGAAATCGACGAGAACACGTGGCTTGTGGTGAACGGAGACGGCGCGGCGTGGATCGGGGAATGTACATCCTACTTCCACCAATGCCTGTATATGCTGGATCGCTTTCATGTGGCGCGTGATTTGAAACGGTTTGTCGGACATTTGCCAAAGGTATGGGAGACCGTGAGACGGTCGCTGGCCAAACAGGACGCAGCCGCGCTTATGGCGGCCTTGGAAGGCGTGTCGGAGCAAGAGATAGCGGAAGAGAAGCGGAAGGATTGGAAGCCGTATAAAAGCTTTCTGAAGCGGCACGAGAAGCATTTGGACGACTACCGAAAAACACTCCAGGCGAAGGGGATCGACACAAGCGGCATGCGCCCGATGGGAAGCGCGGAATCGCAGATGCGTATATTCGCCAGGCGGACGAAGCGTGGCGGGTACAGTTGGAGTGAGCAAGGCGTCAGGGCGATGCTGAGGACGATGATGAGGATTCAAGAAGCGGGCACGGTGGTAAGAACGGTTGAAGGACAAGCGAGTAAGCAGGCAACGCCGCAGCAGCCGATAAACATGCGGCAATTGCTAAAGAACGTGACGCAACCGGTCAAGGGTTGTATCGCTGGAATGATTCGCATGCTGCAAGGACCGAAGCAAAGCAGCACAACGGGTATGGCACTCAAAGCACTTCGCGGATAACGGCAAAAAATTCTGACAAATCACTTGTATTTGATGAAAGAACGAAGCAAAGCGCTTACAAGGAAGAGGTTCCTTCGGGGTTCGCGTTCCAGGCATCTTAAATGACTGCCCACGCTAGCTTGACACTGACGTCAGTTGGTTACGTACGGACGAATTGTTCCAATTATGTTATAATAGCAGTGGAGGATTATATGGCCAATTACATTACCTCATTAAGACTCCCTGACGTGGTTTATCACGGCACCACAATGGGAGCTATACCCAGTTTAAAGCGGCAACTCATTAATTTTCAATTTCTGAGAAAGAGCCGGGACCGGGATTTCGGTACAGGTTTCTACACTACATTGGATCTCAATCAGGCTATGAAGTGGCACTTTAATAAGCTCTCCAAAAAAATTAAACGTGGGGAAGAGATTAATACGGATGAAATTCCTGCCGTTGTAAAAATTCGTTTGCATCCGAATCGTTATAATGACGATATATCGGTTCTTGATTTTCGCGGAGAAGGAATGGACTGGATTAAATTTCTCCTATCCCATCGCCTCGAGAGTTCCTTAGATCATTGTACGTGCTTAGAGGATTTCGGACATCCTCACCCACAAATTGTCTGTGGTTCAATGGCTGACAATGATACAGGACCGGTCCTACTTGAATTTAAGATGTCCGGAAGATCTAAAAATATTCCAGAGGATGTCCTCTGGTTTGCAGATCAGATCACCCGAGACGAGAACGGAAAAAGGTTATTCGGGCTCGAGCTTGGCGATCAAATTGTCTTCTTCGATGAGCGTTTGAATAAAATGCTAACGGTTGAAGGATACTATAAGTTTAACGTGGAGCTTTTTTCCGGAATTCTTAATCGAGAGGAGTGGACATTTTATGACCCAGATGACAAGCCGGCGAGTGATGAATAAACACTATGCAGGAGCCGTCATTAATGAACTTCAGAAGATTGGTTATCCTGGTGATGAAGCGAAGGAAGTTTTCTTTCGTCACTACAGGGACATGAAGCGTTTGTTTGGACTTGAGCCAAACGTAAGCGATTTTGCAACGTTAGTTGATGAATTTGAACGGTCAATGAAACGAAAATATAATCCGCAAGATCCGAATCAAATTTATGTCGGGCATCTGCGGGATCGGGCCAAGAAAATGAAGACGGTACGAGTACATTTACGGTCGGCCCCTGGTCGCCGGATTGTAAAAATGGGAACCATTCCAAAAAATACTGACGGGATGGGTGTTATCAAGGTTGGGTCCAATAAACGAAAATGAGTCAGACTTAAATAGCGACGAAACGGAGTTCCTCTTTAATGTGGAGCTCCGTTTTTATTTTTGTAAACTGTTAATCGTATGATATAATGACTTCATACCTTATTTTATTCCCTGTTATCTTCTTTCCCGCAGGCGCAGGAAAGCTTTCTGACGCAGAATGCACCTCACAAGGTGACCAATGTAAATTCACACGGTATTCGTGTGCTTACAGATGGTCGGTTTGTGAGGTGCTTTTTGCATTTTAGCGCCTAAACAACCCAACCCATTAAAGGAGGAATTATTCATCATGGAGCTTGTCACAATCACCAGCATCAATGGACACGAGGTAAAGGGTAAAGACGAGAATGATACGGAGCTTTTGGTAACGAAAGCATCCCGCATTCCGGATCTGAAGGTAGGTGACCTTGTTCAAGCTGATGCGCATGGGCAAAGGCCTGAGATTGCTGCCAAGCCTCAAAGCTTGCTTTGGAATCCCATGCGGTAAGGATGACGTACGTATCGCTGTTCAGTGGGCGAAGCACGCGAATACCTGCAAAGCCCGGCTCGTCCTCTACTTTTCGAGCACGGTTCATAAATCTGGCTTCAAATGCTTCTCTTCCATCGTCTGTGACTGGAATGTTGTTCATGACAATGAACTTACTCCCCGTAAGGCTTCCGCTTGCATCAATCGCTTCATAGGCAGGAATGGCCGGGTCGTTGTCGACCATAGCATCCAGTTCGATCACATAACGTGTGTCTTCATCATTCTGAAGTGTGAAATAAGGGTGCTCCTTAAGTGCATCCGATATTGGTGATGACAAAAAATATAGATACATCGCTCAGACCTCCTGTTATTTAACATGTTCAATATCAATATAGCATAACTCATTCTCTCCTCTATTAACTAAACAGATCAATGGAAACAATAACGCTGCGGGTATTATGAATTGAAATCGGGTATATAACAGTAAACTCAAAATCTTTACATTCATATACAGCAGATGATGATAGGTCTTTACATTCTCCTGTTATGTTGAGGTAAAAAAAGGAGAGGTGAGTCGGGCGTGGTCAAAACCTTGAGAACTTTGCTTATCGCTTCCATCATCGGAATTGGTGGAGATACAGATCATATTGCCGCTGCCAACTCGGCTGATCCGGTAGTTGTTGCTCATCGGGGAGCAGCGGGGTACGCGCCGGAGAATACGATGGCTGCTTTTGAATTAGCATACCGAATGCAGTCAAGTATGATCGAGCTGGATGTGCAGCGGAGCCTGGATGGAGAGCTCGTCGTCATTCATGATCTCACATTGGATCGGACGACAAGCGGGACGGGAGAAGTCAGAATGCATACGCTGGAGGAGCTGAGAAGCCTGGATGCAGGAAGCTGGTTCGGAGGAGAGTATAGCAGCCAGCAGATTCCTACTTTTGAAGAGGTTCTGGCGCATTACAGAGGTAAGAATATCGGGTTTCTCATAGAATTGAAGGCACCCGAGATGTATCCCGGCATCGAGAGACAAGTGGCGGACTCCTTGATCAAGTACGGATATGACAAAATGGGGCCCGGGCAGGTGATCGTTCAGTCCTTTAACCATGAATCCATGGCGACATTCCATGACATGCTGCCTACCGTTCCGACCAGTGTGCTGATCGAGGATCCTGCAGATTTGGATAACGACAAGCTGGATGAATACCGAGCCTATGCTTCGTATGTGAATCCGCATATCTATGCTGTAGAGCATTCACTCGTTCGTCAAATCCATGCCAGAGGCATGAAGATTTATGCTTGGACACTGCGCAGCCGTGAGGAAGCAGACTATCTGCTTGATCTGGGGGTAGACGGAATTATTACCGACTATCCAGATTACGTGCCTTATAAGGAAACGAAGAAATAAACCGAATTTAAAGAGATTCATATGAATTGTTCATAGAAACCCCTCTCTGGCTGCTTTCATTCAAGTGGTCGTAAGAGGGGTTATTGTAGTTCTTTTACGGACACCGATAAGCGCTTAGAGAACTGGTATCTTCACCTCCATTTTGTTACAGTGAGAAGACGAAAATGAACAGGAACGGGTGAAAAGCATGCCATATGAAATTTCAATATCCGTCAGACCTTTGGTGGAGTATGTATATCGAAGCGGCAGCATTACGGGGGGATTCCGGACGAATGCGACGATGCACGAAGGGACCCGGATTCATCAGAGCATTCAAAAGACCTATGCAGATACGGATCAAAAAGAAGTGTTTCTCAAGGGCGAGATCCCCTGCGGAGATCTTCTATTCAAGGTGGAAGGGAGATGCGATGGACTTATTCAGCTGGACGGGGCATGGACGATTGATGAGATCAAGTCGACAGCAGCTCCGCTGGAGGACTTGGGGGACGGGCTTCCGGTTCACTGGGCACAGGGTAAAATGTATGCATATATGTATGCCAAGGCAGAGGGACTCTCAGGCATGCAGATCCAGCTGACCTATGTACGGACAGGCAGTGGTGAGCAGAAGAGAATGCTGGTTACCCACTCTATAGAAGAGCTTGAGGTCTTTGCACGTGAAATTGTTGAAGCTTATGCACCTTATGCGGAGATGTTGAGGGAGCATGAAGAGAAGCGCCAGCCGTCCATTGAAGCGCTTGGCTTTCCTTTTCCTTCTTACCGTGCGGGACAACGCAAGCTGGCAGGTGCCGTATTCAAAACCATCTCCGAGGGTGCCGGGCTGATGGCGAAGGCGCCGACAGGAATTGGCAAGACGATGTCGACTTTATTCCCGGCTGTCAAGGCAGTCGGAGCAGGACATATCAGCAAAATCTTCTATTTGACGGCGCGGACAACGACCCGGGCAACGGCGGAGGAAGCCTTTGCGCGAATGCAGGCACAGGGGCTGTATATGAACTCGGTGACAATCACCGCCAAGGACAAAATCTGCTTCAAGGAAGAGGAAGCATGTGATGCCGGGCAGTGCAGGATGTGCGAAGGATATTACGACCGGATCAACGGGGCAGTTCTGGATATTATGAAGCACGAGACGATCATGACTAGGCCGGTCATTGAAGCGTACGCACGCAAGCACCAGGTCTGCCCATTCGAGTATTCGCTCGACATTGCTTACGCGGCGGATGCGGTCGTATGTGATTATAATTATATTTTTGATCCGCGAGTGTCCTTGAAGCGATTGTTTGAGGATCAGAAGAAGAAGACGGCTGTGCTGGTCGATGAGGCTCACAATCTGGTCGATCGAGGCCGGAATATGTTCTCGGCGGAGCTCGTCAAATCCGTCTTTCTCGGGATCAAGGATGAGTACAAGACGGCTAATGAAGGGGTATCCCGAACGGCCGGAGAGGTTAACTCGTTCCTGTACGCAGTCAAGAACAACTGCAACAGCGAGGGGCGGATCATTCAGTCTGAGCTGCCGGAAGAGCTGATCAAGCGGCTGGAAAAGTTCGTAGAGACAGCAGAAATTGAGCTGGTCTCCGGCTCTTCTGCAGACCGGGTCAGTCTTGAGGCGCAGGAAGAGCTGCTCGGCACATATTTTGCGGCCCAGAACTTTATTCGAATGGCCAAGCTATACGATGATCACTACCTGACATATGCGGAGATCATCCGCAGTGACTTCCGAATCAAGCTGTATTGTCTCGATCCTTCGGAGCTGCTACGGCAGGCTGGCAAAGGCTACCGGTCTATCATTCATTTCTCTGCCACACTGTCTCCGATGAATTATTACCGGGATATGCTGGGTGCTGGCGAAGAGGATTATACGCTCAGCATTCCTTCGCCGTTCAGCAAGGAACAGCTTGATGTGCGGCTGGTACCGCTGTCGGTCAGATACAACGACCGGGAGAGGTCGAAGGGAGCCGTCGCAAGACTGTTGCAGCGGGTCGCAGAGGAGCGGCCGGGGACCAACCTGCTCGTCTTTTTCCCTTCTTATTCCTATATGCAGGAAGTATATGAAGTCTATACTCAGGATGAAGGCAAGGGTGTAGATGCCATCATACAGCAGTCTTCCATGAGTGAGGAGGAGAGGGATGCCTTCCTATCCGGCTTCCAGCCGAATCCTGAGCGCACGCGGCTGGGGTTTGCGGTGCTCGGGGGCGTATTCTCCGAAGGGGTGGATCTTCCCGGTGACAGGCTGAACGGTGTAATCGTCGTGGGTACAGGCCTGCCTCAGATTGGACTGGAGAACAATATGCTGCGGGATTACTTTAATCAGACGGGGCGGAACGGATTTAATTACGCTTATGTTTTTCCGGGAATGAACAAAGTGCTTCAGGCAGGCGGGAGACTCATCCGTACGGAGGAGGACGAGGGTGTGCTCGTGCTGATCGATGATCGCTTTGCACAGGAGCCTTACCGTTCCTTGCTGCCTGAAGAGTGGAGGGAGTACAAGCAGGTTAACCCTGCTTCGATCTAGTATAGCTGTGGACGAGCTTGATGAAGTAGAAGAGGAAGATCCAGGGCAAGATGAATTTCGTCATCCACTCAACACAGCTGATGACGGCATTAATAACGACTTCAATACTTATTCCAAGAGAGCTCATGAGGATACCTACAGTGAGAATGACCAAAAGAATAACGATCATAACAACATAGAATGAGTTTCTGGATAAAAGGTCTGTTGAAGTATGCTTCTTATTAACTGAATGCTCCTCCGCATTGTTATTCATGCAGTCTGATCACCTCCAGCGGCTCTACGAGCTTGGATAAGGCACCCTTGTTGAATTGTTCACGGGCGTCTGGTGACGCATAACCGTCATGGTAGTGCATGAGCTGGATTTTAGTCTGGATGGGCAGCGGTAAGGACTTAATATCGTCCAAATGGGTGTGCGATGAGATGGTCACGTTCTGCAGATGGCATTCATAGAAAATAACCTGGACATCATCAGCAATGCGCTCAAGCAGATCGGAATCCATCGTTGCATCACCGCTGTAATAGAATAGTCCAGGTGCATACAATCCACAGCTCAGCATGCCGGGTACATGATTCGTCAGTGTAAGCTCATATGTAACGCCTCCAATGCTGAAGGGCTTCTGTTCCTGCAGCGGAACCAGCTCGAAATAATCTTCCAGGGTGCGTTCACCCTGTACGGTATAACGCATCCCAGGCTCAAGCGAGCGCCAGAGCGGCTCCATTAAATCCTCGTGGATGTAGAGCCTAGGCTTCTGCTTACCAAATACTTGCGCGTAATAACCGAGCTGCTGCAGGCCGTTGATGTGATCATCGTGCAGATGGGTTATAAACACATCCTTGATCTCATCCAGCTTGATTCCCATCTTATACAGCACTTTCGCGTTCGACTCGGGAAAGTCAATAATGAGCCGAGTGTCATTATACAGGAGCATCGCGCTATTGTGGTCTTGTTCGAAGCTGAACATATCTCCCGTCCCCAGAAAAGTAATTTGCATTTGTCCGATACACCTCATTTTCGTTTTTCTCAATTATACCGTTCCCAATATAGAAGAACGTTAAAATTCAGAAAAAGTTGGATCAAATTACACGATACCGCGGATCTCATCCAGGGTGTATACGCCCTCTCGGGTCATCCATTCGGATAGTCCCCTGATCAGCTCAGGACCTGCTTGGTGATTCACAAAGTTCGCTGTCCCGATCTGGACTGCTGCCGCACCAGCCATAATAAATTCAATCATGTCATCAGTGCTCATGATCCCGCCCATTCCGATGACCGGTATACGGACAGCATGAGCGGTCTGATGAACCATACGAAGGGCGATCGGCTTGATGGCAGGACCAGACAATCCGGCATAGCCCTGCTTAAATACGCTTCTCCGCTCACGGATGTTAATCCTCATCGCAGAGATGGTGTTGATCAGAGAAATTGCATCCGCCCCTCCTGCTCGCACATTTGTGCCATCTCTACCAGATTCTCGGCACCCGGTGATAGCTTGACGATGAGTGGCAGACGGGTGGCTTCACGTACCGAAGAAATAACGCTTCTTGCGGCCTCTGTGTTGATACCGAAGGCCATTCCACCTTCCTTGACGTTAGGGCAGGAGATGTTCAGCTCGATCATATCGATGGAGCTTCTACCCCCGGTTGAGCGGCTGAGTCTCTCTTCATGCGCTTCGATTTGAGCAGCACCATCTGTATATTCCTGCAGGGATCCTCCCCCCAAATTCACAATGCGAACGGTATCGAGTGTTTGCCAGAAGGGAGATTCCTTCGCCAGAAAAGCATCAATCCCCGGGTTCGCGAGCCCGATACTGTTCATCATGCCAGAAGAGGTCTCTATGATCCGCTCTCCATCATTGCCTGCTCTAGGATGCAAGGTAAGACCCTTGCCAACGAATCCACCCAATTGACTGATATCGTAGATGCCGTTATATTCACGGCCAAATCCGAAGGTTCCGGAGGCCATAATGACTGGATTCTTGAAGTGAACGCCGGCAATACAGCAGGATAGATTCATCATAGGAGAGTTACCTCCTCCGCCCGGAATACAGGACCGTCTGTACAGGTCTGAACTCTGCCGGAGTGATGCTGGATACTGCATGCGAGGCAGGCGCCTACTGCACAGGCCATTTTATTTTCTACCGATATATAGACGTTCGTACGACTACCCTCTGCGGCTTGCTTCATTTGTACCGCCTTCAGCATGCCTGACGGTCCACAGGCGATCACAAGATCGTAGTCTGAGAACACCAGACAGCCGAGGATGCTTCCTCCGACATCAACCTTGACAGAGGAGGCCATCCTGCTGAATTCTTCAACCAGATAGGGTTGCTCACTGAAGCCGAGGTAGAGGTCGGCACTCTTGTATTGCCTGGCAGCATAATAAAAGGGAGCGACTCCAATGCCGCCGCCGACAAGCGCTACTCGTCCAGTCAGCTGGGGAAATCCGTTACCGAAAGGTCCGGTGATCTGAATTTCTTCCCCTTGCCGCAGACGATACAGCTGCCGAGTACCTTCCCCCACCACCTGGTATAGAAATTGTATAGAATGCTCCTTCACATCAAAAATGCTGATCGCTCTCGGAAGCAGCGGCCCTGCATTCCAAGCGCGCAGCATATAGAATTGTCCTGGTGCTCCGCCGCTTGCGGCTTCCACCTCCAGAAGACCAATGTGATCATTCACTTGTATATTAGAAATAACTCTCGCCACCAGAAGCCCTCCCTGATCCAAATTCTCTATTCAATTCTCCGGTTCATCACAATGCCGAGATGTCAGTCAACAGTCATTTACATTGCATGAACTCACGAAAAATGTCAGTGAGTGTACGCACATGTCCATTCAGCAAACATTTTTGTTAGCGTTCTCATTTTATTGTTGAACTTTCTTGGGAAAGGGTGTAGCTTAGAGTTTGAGATCAGAAATAAACCTGAACGAACCAAAATCAACCTAAAGGGAGTGGGTAAGGAAGATGAAGTCTTTTTTGGATGAACAATTTCTACTTACGAATGATACAGCGATTGAGCTGTACGAGAAGTATGCAAAGGATATGCCGATTATTGATTATCACTGCCACCTGAGTCCCAAGGAGATTTATGAGAATAAAACGTTTCGCAATGTAACCGAAGCCTGGCTGTACGGCGATCATTACAAATGGCGGCTGATGCGGGCAAACGGCGTTGAAGAGAAGTATGTAACAGGAGGCGAGGGAGTCAGCGATTACGATCGGTTCCTCGCTTGGGCAAGAACCGTGCCGATGACGATCGGCAATCCGGTATATGCGTGGTCACACCTGGAGCTGCAGCGTTTCTTCGGTGTATATGAGCTGATTAATGAGAAGAACGCGCCGGTCATCTGGGAGAAAGTAAATGCCAAACTGAATGGTGAAGGCTTTGGTGCTCGCGACTTGATTACGAAATCTAAAGTAACCGTAGTCTGCACGACAGATGATCCTGCGGATACACTGGAATATCATACCGCGATTCGGGATCTGAATGGTTTTGATACCGCGGTGCTGCCTTCATTCCGTCCTGATAAGGGTCTTGAAATTAACCGCGAAGGGTTCGGCGAGTGGCTCTCCCGCTTGGAGCAGACCGCCGGACGTTCGATTACGAGCTACGATACGTTTCTTGAGGTGCTGGAGGCAAGGGTGGATTACTTCCATTCTGTTGGAGGACGTGTGTCCGACCATGCGCTCGATTATGTACCGTATGCGGAAGTAACCCGCGAGGAAGCAGCAGGCATCTTCGCCAAGGTGTTAAATGGCGAGAAGGCTAGTCTGCTGGAGGAGCAGAAGTATAAGACCTACACACTGATCTTCCTCGGCAAGCTGTATGCGGCACGCGGCTGGGCGATGCAATACCATATCAATGCAGCAAGAAACAACAACTCACGTATGCTCGGACTGCTTGGCCCGGATACCGGCTATGATTCCGTGAATGACAGCCCGCTTGCCGGTCCGCTGGTGAAGCTGTTGGATGGACTGGCTAGTGAAGATGCGCTGCCAAGAACGATCCTGTATTCGCTCAATCCTCGAGACAATGAAGTGCTGGCTGCGATCGCTGGCAGCTTCCAGGGTGACGGTATTCCTGGCAAAATCCAGCTCGGTGCGGCATGGTGGTTCAACGATACGAAGGACGGCATGCTCGCTCAGATGAAGGCATTGTCCAACGTCGGTCTGCTCAGCCGGTTTGTCGGCATGCTGACCGATTCAAGAAGCTTCTTGTCCTACACACGGCATGAGTACTTCCGCCGCTTGCTGTGCAATCTGCTTGGAGAATGGGTAGAGAACGGAGAGGCGCCGCATGACCTTGAGCTGCTCGGCCGTATCGTGCAGGGCATATCCTACGAGAATGCACGGACTTATTTTAACTTTGAGAGTGCGTATAGCAAGGTATAGTAGAGTAGTTATTAATGCTGAATCGTAATGAGCTGAGCATGGAATAGATGCAAGGATAACAGTTCTGTGGATGGACGGCTGTGGCTATAGAGTCACGGTCGTCTTTTTTATATGGAATAAAGAGAATGTGAAGGCCCAAGAACAGCCAATATATAAATTATGGATTTGCAAAATTCTGCAAGGTTCCGGTTTGACACTTAGGAGTGCAAAAGCATATAATCTGCATGGATTTATAATTAATTAGGAGACCTAATTAATTCGTTGCACCGCAATTTCGTTATGAATCTTGTTCAAATAAAAAAAGTGGGTGAGGCATTGAAAGAGAAGGATATACTAGCACAGAATCTGCTCTTTGCATTTATGAGATTTAACCGCAGCAATTGGAAGCAGCCTAAGACGGAAGGCCGCAATCCGAGCGAGATTGTGCTGCTGGTTACGTTAATCCGAGGGAAGGAAACGCCTGAGAAGCACGATCCTGCTGTGGTCGGGCGGATGATTACAGAATTTCAAGAGAATGGTCCAACGACCAAGGATCAGCTTGAAGGGCTTAAGATATCCGAGATCAGTGATATTATGCGGGTCAAGGCGCCGACCATTACTCCTGTCATTCAAGGGCTGGAGGAGCAGGGTTTAGTCGAGAGAAGAATGGACGAGACGGATCGCAGAGTGATGCGGATTACCATCACTGAAGCCGGACGAGAGGCAGTCCGCGGCGTTCACCGCGAGCTCATTAGCAATATGAAGGAAATGATTGAATATCTAGGTGAAGAGGATAGTGCTCAATTAGCGAAATTACTGACTCGTGTGTACGAGTATAAGGAACAGAAGCGGATAAGCACTGACCCGCACTGCAAAGATAGATTTTCAACAAAAGGAAGTGATCACACATGATGAAACTGCTGCGGATGCTGAATCCGTATAAGGCGGGTGTAGCGCTCGTCGTTTTTTTACTTCTGCTGCAATCGTTATCTGATTTATTCTTGCCTACATTAATGTCTGATATCGTCAATTTTGGAATACCAGAGGGGGACGTTTCTTACATATGGAGTATTGGCGGTGTAATGCTCATTGTCGCTCTGCTCGGTACAGTATGCTCGATTCTTGTGAGCTTCCTGTCCTCCCAGGTTACTGGCAAATTTGCACGTGATCTTCGCAGCCGATTGTTTAGACATGTAGAGAATTTCTCTCTTCACGAGTTTGACCAGGTGGGAACAGCTTCGCTCATCACCAGAACGACGAATGATATTACTCAGGTTCAGAACGTGCTGCTGATGATGCTGCGGATGATGATCAGTGCACCGCTGATGTTTATAGGTGGTCTTATAATGGCCATATCCCAAGATGCCAAGCTGTCTCTTGTTCTTGTAGTATCGCTTCCGATCCTTGCAGGAGCTATTGCGCTGATTGCCTTCAAGGGGCTGCCGCTCTTTAAGGCCATTCAGAAGAAGCTGGATCGTCTGAATCTCGTTCTGCGCGAGCAGTTGACAGGCATTCGAGTCATCCGTTCATTCAATCGTACCGGGTACGAGAAGGTGCGCTTCACCGAGGCGAATGGTGACCTCACAGATACCGCAATCAAGGTGAACAAGATTATGGCCTTCATGATGCCGGTTATGATGCTGGTGATGAACTTCTCTGTCATCGCTATTATTTGGTTCGGCGGTCTTCGGATCAACACGGGAGAGATCCA
This sequence comes from Paenibacillus urinalis, assembly GCF_028747985.1. NCBI lineage: Bacteria > Bacillati > Bacillota > Bacilli > Caryophanales > Paenibacillaceae > Paenibacillus > Paenibacillus urinalis. The sequence continues at coordinate 5,114,324 of NZ_CP118108.1, read as the reverse complement.
GGTGGGGAATATGATGGCGTTTATTCAATATGCCATGCAGATCATGTTCTCTCTGCTGATGGTGTCGATCATCTTCGTCATGCTGCCCCGGGCAGCAGCTTCTGCGGCTCGGATCAATGAAGTGCTGACAATGAAGCCGGAGCTTGCAGATCCTGAAGTGTCCAAGCCGGCTGGTCAGCTGCATGGAACACTTGAATTTGATAATGTGTCGTTCAAATATCCGGGCGCCGAGGAATATGCGCTTAAGGATATCAGCTTCACGGCACAGCCGGGAGAGATTACTGCCATTATCGGTGGAACAGGGTCGGGCAAATCAACACTGCTTGCGTTGATCCCGCGCTTCTATGATGTCACCGAAGGCAGTGTTCGCGTGAATGGCATCGATGTAAAAGATATTTCTCAGCAAGAGCTGCGCTCGAAGATCGGATATGTCCCGCAGAAAGCCGTACTATTCACGGGTACCATCGCAGACAACATCCGTTACGGCAAGGAGGATGCAACCGAGGAGGAGATAAGGCATGCTGCAGAGGTCGCTCAGGCCGCTGAGTTTATCAGCGGGATGGAGGAAGGATATGAGAGCATGATCTCGCAGGGAGGCAGCAATGTATCAGGCGGACAGAAGCAGCGACTGTCTATTGCGAGAGCCTTGGTCCGCAGACCGGAGATCTATGTATTTGATGACAGCTTCTCCGCTCTGGATTACAAGACGGATGCCAAGCTTAGAGCTGCTCTTGTTGACGAAACCGTCAACTCAACGGTGATTATCGTAGCCCAGCGTGTAAGCACGGTAAGAGATGCGGATCGGATTCTTGTTATGGATGAAGGCGTAATCGTAGGCAGTGGAACTCACGACGAGCTGCTCCGAAATAGTGAGGTATACCGAGAAATTGTGTCCTCACAGCTGTCAGAGGAGGAGATTGCATGAGTCGTAAAAATAAAGCTTCGCAGAACCCGTCCAGTACGGCAGGGCCGAAGCATCCAGGGGGCCATCCCGGCCGTGGGCCGGTTGAGAAGGCCAAGGATTTCAAAGGCACGATGAAGAGGCTGGTTCGTTATCTGAAGCCGCAAAACACAATATTGATCGTTGTGTTTATTATGGCTATTCTGAGCACGGTGTTCACGATTGTTTCACCTAAATTAATGGCGGTGGCGACAAATATTTTATCCGAGCCGCTGTTTGATCCGAATGCGGTCATTGATTTTGTAGAGATTGCCAGAATTCTGATGTGGCTTGGTGCCCTGTATCTATTGAGCTCTCTGTTTGCTTATATACAGCAGTATCTCATGGCCGGTGTCTCACAGCGTGTTGTATTTGAGATGCGGGAGCAGATTAACGACAAGCTGTCACGGCTTCCGCTCAAATATTTTGATGGAAGAACACACGGGGAAATCCTCAGCCGGGCTACGAATGATGTAGATAATATCAGCAATACGCTGCAGCAGAGTCTCGCGCAGTTCATTACCTCGTTTGTAACATTGGTCGGTGTCATCATCATGATGCTTACGATCAGTCCATTGTTGACACTGATTACAGTGCTTACGCTGCCGCTCAGCTTAATTGTGGTGGCCATAGTCGCTTCCCGTTCACAGGGATATTTTGTGGGCCAGCAGAAGAGACTCGGCGAGCTGAATGGTCATGTTGAAGAGATGTACACCGGGCATAATGTCATTAAGGCATTTGGACGTGAAGAGCAGTCGATCCGCAATTTTGACAAGATCAATGAGGAGCTCTATGAGACCGGCTGGAAGGCCCAGTTTATTTCGGGTCTGATCATGCCGCTCATGATGTTCATCGGGAATATTGGCTATGTGCTGATCTGTGTGGTTGGGGGAATTCTCGTATCGACACGGTCACTGGATGTCGGAAGTATCCTGGCGTTTATTCAATATTCACGTCAGTTCTCTCAGCCGATCAATCAGCTGGCTAACATTGCGAATGTCATCCAATCCACGGTGGCTTCGGCCGAGCGTGTGTTCGAGCTGCTGGATGAAACAGAAGAAGTGCCTGAACAGGATACAGCCCGTATTTCAAGCAAGGTGCAGGGTGCAGTAACCTTCGAGCATGTAAAATTTGGCTACAGCGAGGACAAGCCGCTCATCACTGATATGAATGTCGATGTGAAGCCGGGACAGACGGTGGCCATCGTAGGACCGACAGGGGCAGGCAAGACAACACTTATTAACCTGCTCATGCGCTTCTACGAAGTACAAGGCGGCACGATTCGAATTGATGGTGTAGATATTACGGATATGCCGCGAAGCAGACTGCGGAGCATGTTCGGCATGGTGCTGCAGGATACATGGCTGTTCAACGGTACAATCTATGACAACATTGCATACGGCCGTGAGGCGGCTTCGGAGACAGAGGTTCGGCAAGCCGCAGTTGCAGCTAGAGCGGATCATTTTATCCGTACACTGCCAGATGGGTATCAAACGGTTCTTAATGAAGAGGCATCTAATATCTCACAAGGCCAGAAGCAGCTGTTAACGATTGCTCGTGCTATTCTTGCCAATCCTTCCATCCTTATTCTCGATGAAGCGACAAGCTCGGTTGACACCCGGACTGAGACCTTGATTCAGCAGGCGATGAATGAGCTGATGAAGGATCGCACCAGCTTTGTGATTGCCCACAGACTGTCAACAATTCGGGATGCAGACGTCATTCTCGTCATGAACCATGGGGATGTAATTGAAAAAGGAACCCATGAGGAACTGCTTATGGCTAATGGATTCTATGCAGAGCTATATAACAGCCAGTTTACAGAGGTAGGCTGATTAATGTAGATTGCTGTCAGCTTAGAAAATTATGAAATAGATTCATCTAGCAAAAAGACACCGTACTCTCTTGAATGAGCAGGAGTTCTCCTCTCAAGAGGTACGGTGTCTTTTAATTCTCATGAACAGCATGATCATGACGGACAGCTTGGATCAGGTCATACTTTAACCGTGTCTACAATAACAGCGTCTGCCGGTATTTCCAGCTCTTTCGCTCTTCTCTGCTCGATCAGCTGTCTGGCGACGTTATAGCAATCCTCTACATGCTTATTGCCAACATACCGCATGGCAGAGAAGCTCAGCGCTGCAGATAAAGCGTGACCGGCGATAGGGATAATGCGTGCCGCTTGTTTGGCCGCCATCCGTACGCCAACCTTCTGGAGCAGCTTGATGACCAGTTCCCGTGTGATGAGCTTACCGATTACTGCGCTCCCCATGGACATGACAAGTCCGTATATCGCTGCTTTGGATTCCGCATCCATACCGCTCAGCTGCTTCTCGGACAGGCCGAATTTATCATTAATGGCAGGCAGGAGCTGCATCAGCATGCCTACATCCGCGACAACATCTGTTCCGGGAATCGGTACAAGCGCAGTGCCGCCGGATGCGAAGGCTCTCGTATTTACCATGGAACGGCATTCTTTGCGAATAGCTTCAAGTTCTTCAAGCGTTGCTGGAATCATAGGAACACTCCTCCTCGTTATGGACATCATTTTACAGCTTCATTACCCTCTTGAGCGGTATAAGACACGCTAGAATTTAAGAAAAAAATTCCATACCAGACACTAACATCATTGGAACCATCCTGCTGCCGAGAGAGTCTATCAATATAAAAGGGGGATGACTAGGATGCTGATGACGAAGAGAGGGAAGGCAGTGAAACGATCGTTTCTGGCCATCATGCTTGTGCTCGGTTTAAGTGCTTGTGCATCTCAAGCAGATGTGAAGGGAGAGATTCCGCAAAGCCTGTCCACGCTGCCTGCTAAGGTCGAGCAGATAAGTTCAGAGGAGCGTGATCGGCTGGCTGCAGCATTAGACCCGGTGTTGATTCAATCGCAGAATACGCTTGGTATCCAGCTGATGGAGGAGCTTCAAGCTCAGGACGCCGCGCCTAAGAATGTATTGATCTCGCCCTACAGCATTGCCTCTGCCTTAACGCTTGCTTATACCGGCTCCAATGGTGTAACGGAGCAGGAAATGGCAGAAGTACTTGGGCTTACTGGCTTAAGTATGGAAGGGGTGAATGAGGCCAGCCGCATATATATGCAGCTTCTGAACAGCCCAGGTCAAGGGGTGGAGCTGATGACAGCAAACTCGGTCTGGGTAGATACGGGATACACCTTAAAACCGGCGTTTCTTGAAGCGGCAGGAACCAGCTATGGAGCTGAGATCTTGGAAGCAGAGCTGTCTTCCGAGGAAGCCATGAATTCCATCAATACCTGGGTCAGTGAGAGAACAGAAGGTCTGATAGACAAGATGCTGAGCGAGCCTCTGGACAGCGCGGTGAGAGCTTATTTGCTGAATGCCCTATATTTCAAAGGAACCTGGCTGTACACCTTCGATGAGAATCTAACAAAGGAGGAGGCTTTTACAACCGGGGATGGTACGGAGCTGAACATACCGATGATGCACGATACCAATCTGTATGGGTATAAGGAGTCAGAGGACTGGCAGGCCGTTCGTCTGCCATATCGTGATTCAAGCATGAACATGCTGGTGATTCTGCCGGCTGAGGGCAAGAGCTTGGATGACACCATGAAGCAGCTGATACAGCAGCCTGAAGTATTTGCCGCTCCATTCGATGAACATCTGGTTCAGCTCTCCATGCCGAAATACAAGGTCGAATATGAAGCCGGGCTGGTAGACTCGCTTAAGAATATGGGGATGAAATCGGCTTTTGGCCAAGGCGCTGACTTCTCAAGAATGTCAGGTGGGAACTTATTCATTAGTGATGTACAGCATAAAGCCGTGCTTGAAGTGAATGAAAAGGGCTCCGAGGCAGCGGCAGCGACTTCCGTGGCTATGGAAGAATCAGCGGCAATGGTCACAGATACCAAAGTGATGAATATCAATCGGCCCTTCTTTACAGTCATTGAGGATGAGGATACGGGAGCCTGGCTGTTCGTGGGGTCCATAAATGATCCAATGGGTACACAATAAAGCGATCGGTTCATCGTCTGCAGCGCTGAGCTTGTTTTATTTCTTCCTCATTTAGGGTAGATATATAGAAGTAAAGACTTGATTTTGGTGGGGAGGAGATAAGCATGGATATTCAAAAAGCACTCCTCATCCATAACGAAGCAGCGGGTTCGGCAATGAGTATGGTCGGCGGAGCGGTGTCTGCGCTGGCCCCTGTTATTCCAGAGCTTGTGGTTATGAAGACTCAGAGAGCAGGAGACGGGGAGAAGATATGCCGAGAGCGGGGCGAAGATGTGGATGCGGTCTTTATTCTGGGTGGAGACGGTACAGTTCATGAATGCATTAACGGGCTGGCACAGCTTCATCGTCCGCCTGTAGTAGGCATATTGCCGGGCGGGACCTGTAATGATTTTGCACGAACGCTCGGTATTCCGATCAATGTGCCTCAGGCGGCGGAGGCTTTGATCCACGGAGACGCGGTAAGCCTGGATCTTGGCATGGCCAATGATCGGGTATTCACGAATTTCTTCGGAGTTGGGATCATAACGGAGACTTCTGAAAATATTGATCCGACCCTCAAAGGATCACTCGGCAAGCTGAGCTATTTCATCAGTACACTGCAGACGATTCGGGCTGCCGAACCTTTTCGTTATCAGCTGAAGACGGAGAGCATACAGATTGAAGATGAGGCTGTGATGATCTATGTATCGAACGGCAGGTCTCTAGGCACCAGCACACTGCCATTTGCCAAGGATTCGCTTACGGATGGACAATTTGATGTACTCATCATACGCCAGGCGGGTATCCCTCTTCTCCGGGAGCTGCTGGCAAGGAAGCCGGAAGGCAGGTGGGAGCCGCATAATGACAGCCTGAAATATTTCAAGGCGAGTCATATTCATCTGCAGACAGAAGGAGAGATGCCGGCAGATACGGATGGAGAAGTCTATCTCTCTGCACCGGCTGAGATAAAGGTGCTGGAGCGCAGACTGAAATTTCTCATGCCAAAGAACGGAGACTCACCATGAGCTCCGTTCTTTATTGCTGCGCAGCACCTTGCAGAAACAATTCGACCAGCACTTGTGCAAGATCTAGCGGGGCGGGGTACTGAATTCTTGTGTCCTCCCGATTGCCGAGCATCAGCATCGCTGTGAAAGCCTGGGCGAGGAGCATGGCATTGCCTTTCTTAAGTACACCTTGTTCCATAGCCTTCTCAAAATGAACAGACATCACTTCATAGATGCGGTATTCTGCATCTCGAATTTCCTTGATCTGCTCCGGGCTTAAGAACGCTTCGGCTTCACGCATAATCGTCTCCATCTCCGCGTGAGGTCTAGCGATCTTGGCCTCGGCAACGCGAAGCAGCCCTTGTTCGAATGTATCAGCTTCTTCAAGGAACTTTGCTGTATGCTTGTACCCATTCGTCAGCATGGTCGTCACAGAAATCTTGAAGAGCTCAGGCTTGCTAGTGAAATGATAGTAGATGGATGCCTTGGTCACATTACATATTTTGGCGATTTGAGCAAGCGATACCGGCTCATAACCGTTCTCCATGAAGAGTATGGAGGCTGTCCTGAGTATCGTCTCCTGAATCGGAACTTGATCATGGGTTTGCTTGGGTCTGCCCGGCGTACGCGGGGTTTGTGTATTTTTCATATGAAACCTCCTGTGAACAGTTTATGACAAGATACGAATTTTATCAAAATTAAACTTGATAATTAACCTTCCGGTATATATAATTGCTTTGATCATATTATTAATGGTTTCCTTATTCAAGTTAAATGAGTCGGTGTTATGAATTGAATTCAAAAAAAGCAATATCCAAAAAGGAGAGAACTATAATGCTTGAATCCGGCCCGGATTATGGTAAATGGGTTGCAGGAAAGCGAAGCAAATGGATTACGCTCCTCGTATGGATCGTCCTCGCTCTCGTTCTTAACCTGACGCTGCCTGCCGTAGGTGAACGTGAGAATAACAATGCGGAGAACCTTGCCGATGACAAGGCATCCGTACAGGCAGAGCGTCTGGCTGCTCAGGAGTTTCCGAACAATACAGGTGTTCCAGCACTAATCGTGTGGCACCGGGAGGGCGGGCTGCAAGATGAGGATTTAACCAACCTTCAGCAGCTTACCGAAGAACTGACAAGCAAGCCTGTGGCTAATCAGAGCCTGGTTGTCCCGCTGCATGAGCTGCCGCCTCCGGCACTGGATGCCCAACTGTCTGAAGACCGCAGCACGATTATACTTCCGGTGTTCTTTGATGAAGCCGCGGATGCAGCTGCTCTGGAGGAAGGAATCAAACAGCTGGAGGTCAAGGCTGAGGAGTTATACGGTGCGAGTCCTTTTGAAGCCGATATCAATGGTGACGAGCTGAGTGCGCGTGTAACCGGACCCGTCGGTATCTCCATTGATGCTACCGGGTTGTTCGAGGATGCGGATGTATCCCTGCTCATCGCAACCGTATTGTTAGTACTAATCCTTCTGTTACTTATATACCGATCTCCGATCTTGGCAATCATCCCGCTGATCGGGGTTGGCTTTGCCTATATGGTGACCAGTCCCCTGCTCGGGCTACTGGCTGATCAAGGCCTGATCACAGTGGATTCTCAGTCCATTGCCATTATGACCGTGCTTCTGTTCGGGGCAGGTACAGATTACTGTCTGTTTATCATTTCGAAGTTTCGCCAGCTGCTGTGGCATGAATCTGACAAGAAGAAGGCTCTGTTCAAGGCGATTATGACCTCCTCAGGCGCTATCGCCATGAGCGGCTTTACCGTTGTGATTTCCTTGTTTGCTCTGTTGTTAGCCGAGTATGGGGCTTATCAGCGCTTTGCAGTTCCATTCAGCCTGTCGATTCTGATCATGTTTATTGCCAGCCTGACACTGATTCCTGCACTGCTTGCGATTTTTGGCCGGGCCTCCTTCTATCCGTTTGTGCCAAGAACACCTGAGCTCGCTGCAGTGCATGCGAAGAAGAAAGGCAAGCCGGTTCCTGCTCCGCATAAGGAGAAGGAGAGTAAGGTGGGCAAAATCGTTACGACACGTCCATGGACGGTTATCATATCAGCTGTGCTGCTGCTAAGTGTGCTTGCTGCATTCTCACCGCAGGTGAAATTCACCTATGATCTGCTGTCCTCCTTCCCGGAGGATGTGCCTTCACGTGAAGGCTTTACGATCATTGGTGAGCAGTTCTCTGAGGGAGAGCTTGCTCCGGTCAAAGTAATGGTGGACACCAAGGGGGAAGAGGTTGACCTTGGAGAGCGTTTGGCTGGGCTTGAATATGTAGATCTGGTGTCTGAACCGCAGCAAGGGGCTGAGAACAGCCAGATTGCGGGCTATGATGTAGAGCTGTCCATGAATCCGTATTCCATGGAGGCGATGCAGCACATTCCCGATCTGAGAGCAGAGGCAGAAGCCTCACTGGCTGCAGCCGGCGTGGCCAGTCCTGAGGATCACGTATGGATCAGCGGGCAGACAGCTGCACAGTATGACTCCGAGATTACGGGCGAACGGGATTCCAGAGTGATCATTCCGGTTGTTATTGGTCTGATCAGCCTGCTCTTGCTGCTCTATCTGCGCTCCATCGTGGCCACCCTTTATTTAATCGGGACCGTCATTCTGTCTTACTTCTCGGCGCTCGGCCTCGGCTGGCTTATTATTCATTACGGCCTTGGAGCGGACGCCATTCAGGGAGCAATTCCGCTATATGCTTTTGTATTCCTTGTTGCACTCGGAGAGGACTATAATATCTTCATGGTCTCAAGCATTTGGCAGAAGCGCAAGCAGATGCCGCTCAAGCAGGCGATCAAAGAAGGGGTTGGAGAGACCAGCTCTGTTATAACCTCTGCAGGACTTATTCTGGCAGGAACCTTCGCCGTTCTGGCGACACTGCCGATACAGGTACTGGTGCAGTTCGGTATTATTACAGCGCTTGGTGTGATGCTGGATACCTTCATTGTAAGACCGTTCCTAGTTCCTGCAATTACTACCGTGCTGGGAAGATGGGCCTTCTGGCCAGGCAAGCTGAGCCGTAAGGAAGCGGTTCAGACTGCAGATCAACAACAGAAAATGTAAAAAAATATATAATTAGGGGCATGTTAGCAGAAGTATAGAGGCTAACATGCCCTTTTGCATTAGTAAAGAGATAATATCAGCAGAATGGTTGCATTTGCAGCAGGATAAGAATTAAGATGGATGAAGTTTAACCCGATATGAAGCATCAGACTAGACAAGCAGGGGGATTTACAACATGACAAAGAAGGCAAAAGTATATCTTAACCATGACGGCGGTGTTGATGATCTTGTTTCACTATTTATGCTGCTGCAAATGGATAACGTTGAGGTAACCGGTGTATCTGTTATTCCGGCGGACGGCTATTTGGAACCGGCAACAGATGCAAGCCGCAAAATTATAGATCGATTCAGCACCTATCCGGTGGAAGTGGCTAAATCGAATTCACGCGGTAAGAATCCTTTTCCAAGCGACTGGAGAATTCATTCTTACTTCGTTGATGCACTGCCGATTCTGAACGAGTCGGGCATGATGGAAGCTCCGTTGTCGGAGCTGCCTGCACATAAACATATCATTGAGACACTGAACAATACAGAAGAGAAGACCGTGCTCCTCTTCACAGGTCCGCTTACCGATCTGTCACGTGCGCTTGAGGAAGCACCGGAGATTGAAGAGAAGATCCAACGTCTGGTTTGGATGGGCGGTACGTTTGAGAACGGGAATGTTCAGGAGCCGGAGCATGATGGAACAGCGGAATGGAACGTGTACTGGGATCCGGAAGCTGCACATCAAATCTGGCAGACGGGTATTGAGATTGATCTTGTGGCGCTGGAGAGCACGAATAAGGTTCCACTTACCCCTGCTGTACGTAATCTGTGGGCGAAGGACCGCAATTACGAGGGTGTAGACTTCCTGGGTAACTGCTATGCCGGAGTGCCGCCGCTCGTATACAGCGAGACGAACTCTACCTACTATTTGTGGGATGTTTTAACGACAGCAGCTGTGGGTCGGGAAGACCTGGTTACACGAAAAGTGGTTCATTGTTCCGTCATTCCAGACGGTCCGAGCCAAGGACGTACGGTTATTGATCCGAACGGCAAGCCAGTAAATCTGGTATATGATACAGATCCGGATGCCTTCTTTGCCTATCTGGTAGAGCTTGCGAAGAGAGCAGCGCCTAAGCGCTATTAATACCTGCCTTACAAAATAAGAGTGCTGATGTTTCCCGGACCGGGCTGTTCCTGATCCGAAAATCATCAGCGCTTTTTTTTGTACGAGCCTTGTACGAACGGTTTTCACTCTAGGCCCTGTTTTGGTAAAATGAAAGGATGCGTCTTAGGCATGAACAGCAGATTAAGCGCCGAGCTGAGGACGGGAAGTCACCTTCAGGTGTTGACGAGAAAGGATATTCAACGAAAATGAATGATAAGCTAGTTATATGTATTCCAGGTCAGTGGAAGGATCGGGACAGGCTGAAGCGTTCGGTTCAGAAGAAGAGTCGGAGCGAATATGTGCTGGCTGAAGATTTGCTGATGGATACGAAGCACAATCGTGCGTTTGAAGTTCGATTCCAGGAGCATGAGGCCAAGCTGTCAGAGTCCTTCTATTATTCGGAACGAGGCATGATGAACGACAAGGCATTGCACAAATTGGACAAGCATACTCATGTATTACGTCTGATGAGCTATATGGGCGGCTTGGATGCGGTACAAAAAATCGTGCCGGCAGTACAGCTTCTGCTGAAGAGCGGCGGGCTGGCGGTGAAGATTGAGAATTCAGGCAAAGCTTATACTTCCGAGGAATGGGACAAGCTGACCCGTGAAGCCAGAGTCGACCAGCTGCTGCATACCTTTGTCAGCTATCGGCAGAATGAGCAATACTACTATTCCTGCGGGATGCAGATGTTTGGCCTTCCCGAAGCAGCGATCAGCATAGATACCGATCCGGATGCTTCAATGCAGGTCATGTCTCAATTCTTGTATGGCCTGCTGACGCAGACGGAAGAAGAGAGCAGTGCAGGCAAAGAATTCAAGATTTATGGTAGAACGTATGCCAGCCAGTATGAACCCGAATGTTTTAATGAAGAAGAGCCGTATTTGTACAACCCGAGCGGTATGTACGTGCTTACCGAGGTCGGGTAAAGGATCAGGAATACGCCCATATTTATTGAATGTATTATGAAATGGATTCATAAATGAAAACCTTCCATTAGAGGCACACTAGATTTATGGGCACTAATGGGAGGTTTTCTTGTTCTTATCAAGAACCTTATATATGTCGGCATTGATAACAGGAATCTGGCAGCTCCGAATAAAACAAGCAAATGACCCTTGGCAATGTTCGTGTTTTAATAACCTTTTGTGTAAAATATTCCTTATCGCTTGCTTGAATCCGAATGATTATGTATAATCAAACCTGTGAGATGTCCGAATGTACGGTAGTATCTTTCGAATAGTGAAGGTGGTATCTGAATGCAGCTGGACACGAACGAGAACAAGAAGAAGATGTGCCAGATTTACAATGAAGTATCTAAGGAGCTATTCGGATTCGGCACGACCCTCCTGAAGGCTAGTGTTGACGATCGGATTGTTACCTTCTATGCGAAGCACCGCCGTTCACCTCGTTCGGCTGCTCTTGAAGGGGAAGCCCCTGAACTCAAGCAGGAAGTTGATTTTCGAATGTCTCTTCTATACAAGAAGATATTTCGGGACAAGCTTGAGGAGCAGATGAACCTTGAGATAGAAGCATTGCTGAGAGATTATGACGCTCCGACGCAGATTGCGATTACGACGCTGATCCTGCGCGAAGAGTCCTGACAATAGGGTGAAGATCGAGTCTACAACTCATCAATTCCCATATATGACGGCAATCAACTTCGGATCTACTCTGGAGGAGAACCAGTGAATTTAGAAGCGGGTGTCGCTATTTCTTTGTTTACGAAGAAAAGTGTTCTTGTACATTGACAAGGATACTTTTCTTTTTTTTGTTTCATTTTGGGCCATATTACAAAAGACAAAAGATTCTAAGGGGGAAATTTACAATGAAAAAGGTACTGACAGGAATTACGAGTGTTGCACTAGCTTCCATGCTGCTAGCAGGCTGCGGCGACGGCGGCGGAGCGGCAAAAGAAAAACTGGTCATATCGACTTGGGGCTTCTCGGAAGAATTCTTCAATGAGCAAGTATACGCTCCGTTTGAAGAAGAGCATAACGTTGACATTGTCGTTGAGGTCGGAAACAACGCAGAACGTCTTAACAAAATCCGTCAAGGAACTTCACAGGTCGATATTGTGTTCCTGTCCGACTATTATGCACAGCAAGGTATTGCGGAAGGGTTGTTTGAAACCATCGATCGTGCGAACATCCCGAACATCGAACAAATCTATGATTCTGCCAAAGCACCGCTTGGTGAGGATTACGGTCCAGCCTACACCGTGGGACAGCTGGGCATTGCCTATAACCCGAACCTGATTAAGAACGAAGTGACATCCTGGAGCGATCTGTGGAGCGATGAATTCGCCGGAAATCTAACTCTGCCGAACATCACGGCAACAGCAGGACCTATGGTGCTTGATGCAGCATCCACCGTAGCTGGCAATACCGCATTCAATGAAGATGCTGCTTTTGCCGAACTGACTAAAGTGAAGGATGGCGTGGTGAAGTTCTACAGCCAAACCTCAGAATATGTGAACATGTTCGCTCAAGAGGAAATTGCGGGCGGACCGATCATGGAAATGTACTTCAAGGATATCCAGGCTGCTGTGCCTGAAGCGAAGTTCGTAACACCTAGTGAGGGCGCGTATGCCGTAATGAATACAGTGAACGTCGTAAAAGGATCGAAAAATAAAGAGCTTGCAGAAGAGTTCATTAACTGGCAGCTGAGCGAGGAAGTACAGACCGCTTCTGCCAAAGCCAAGGTGGATTCCCCAGTTAACGTGAACGTGAAGCTGACAGAGGAAGAAGCAGAGGGTATCACTTATGGTGCAGACGTTGTAGACCAGCTGAAGCTTCTGGACATGGAGTTTGTAAACAACAATGCAGCTGTATGGACAGACCGCTGGAACCGTGAAATTGCAAACTAAGGAGGAGCCCTATGAATCCGATTCTGCTGGATGTCGACACAGGTATTGATGATGCACTCGCCATCATGCTGGCGGTTCAAACTCGCAAAGACGACATTGCCTGCATTACGACCGTATGCGGCAATGTGTCACTGGATCAAGCTACAGAGAACACATGTAAAATACTTGAGTTCATGCAGGCCGATCAAATTCCTGTATATCGCGGCTCGGAGAGCCCGCTTATCCGCAAATCGTATTATGAGCACCGCGTGCATGGACAGGATGGTCTAGGCGGAGCACTCAAGGAGTACACAGCCAAGAAGCAGGCGGACAGCGGATTTGCCCCAGACCGTATCATCGAGACGGTAATGCAGAGACCAGGCGAAGTGACACTCATTATGACAGGGCCCCTGACCAATCTGGCGCTTGCGCTGCTCAAGCAGCCCGATCTCGTTAAGCATGTCAGAGAAGTGATCTTCATGGGCGGCGTTGTCAAAGGCATGGGCAATGTCACACCGGTTGCAGAGTACAACACGTATGCCGATCCTGAAGCAGCCCGTATCGTGCTGCAGGCCGGATTCCCTAAGCTGACGCAGGTGGGGCTGGATGTGACACGGCAGACGCTGCTGACGGAAGCTCATATTGAGCGTCTCACCATTCCTGCGATCAAGGAATATGTCGCGCAGAGCACAGCCATCTACATCAAGCGCTATGAACAAATGAACGGAGTCCGTGCTTGTGCTCTGCACGATCCGCTTGCAGTAGGGGTAGCGCTGAATCCCGATTTGGTAACAAGAAATACGTATTACGTCGATGTAGAAACGGCAAGCCGCTTGTGCGATGGACAGATGGTCTGCGACTTCCAGAATCGACTGGGACAAGAAGCGAATGTACTGGTCTGCGAGGAAGTGAATCAGGCTGCTTTTCTGGAACATTTTATTGAAGCACTTAACAAACCCATTGGAGCCTCTTAAATGAAGAATAAATATGCTTATTACCTTCTCTTGCCGGGTTTCCTGTTTCTGACGCTGTTCATGGTGGTTCCGATCGTGCTGACGATCGGCTCTACCTTTGTGCAGGATGGGAGCCTGACACTTGCGGGATACCAACACTTTTTACAAGACACTTATTTTCTGAAAATTCTGTGGACTACGCTGCAGGTCAGTGTGCTGACGACGGTGCTATGTATTTTGCTCGGATTTCCGACAGCCTACTATATTGCCAAGCGCAGTGCTCGTAAGAAAGCGATCCTGATTGCACTGGCGATCTTCCCGATGCTGACAAGCCCGGTTGTCCGTTCCTTCAGCTGGATGATCATTCTTGGCCGCAAAGGACTCGTCAACAACGCTTTGATGGGTATGGGTCTGATCAATGAGCCGCTCGACCTGCTCTATACACCGATCTCGATCACGATTGGTCTCTTGCATCTGTTCCTGCCGATTATGATTATTTCACTGGTGGGTGTGCTGGAGAATATCGATACGGATCTGATCAAGGCTGCGGAGAGCCTCGGCGCTTCCCGGTTTACAGCCTTCAGACGCATCGTGTTCCCGCTGGCGGTTCCGGGCCTTGTGCTGGGCTCGACGCTTGTGTTCGTCGGCAGCTTGACGGCCTATACGACACCTGCGCTGCTGGGAGGTAAAGAACGGGTCGTATCCACGTTCCTGTATCAGAATGCAATGACGCTGAACGATTGGTTCCTCGCGTCGGTTATCGCAACGATTATGATCGTCATTACGTTTATTGTCGTCGGTCTAATGAACAAGGCGGCGAACAAATTAAATCCGAAGGGGTAAACAACATGCGGGAGAAAAATATCGGGCTCAGCCTGATCAGTCTTGTGGTCTTCATCTTTCTGCTGGGCCCGCTTCTGATTATCGCTGCCAGTTCATTCGAGCCGGGGACGGTGCTGAAATTTCCGCCGGAGGGCTTCTCCCTCAGGTGGTATCAAAATATTTTTGAGCAAGGAAGCTTTGTGCGAACCTTTATGATCTCGGTTATCATTTCGCTGGCGGGCAATGTGCTCGCGCTGCTGATCGGCGTGCCGGCCGCTTATGCAATCAGCCGGTTCCGGTTTAAAGGCCGGGATGCACTGAATGCGATCTTTTTGTCCCCGGTGCTTATACCGGGAATCGTACTTGGTTTTACACTCATGCGTTATTTAATCGTCGTGTATCAGCTTCCGCTGTATGCGGGACTGCTGATTGGACACACCGTAATTATGCTGCCATTTATTATTCGGGTGATCGGCTCCAGTCTGTCGAACTTCGATTTTGCGATTGAAGAGGCGGCACTGAGTCTGGGCGCAGGACGGTTTGCGACCTTCTTCAAGGTGGTTCTGCCGAACATTAAATCCGGTATTATTGCCGCGATTCTGATCGCCTTTTTGGAATCATTTAATAACGTTGACATTTCCGTCTTTATGACCGGTCCCGGGGTAAGCACCCTGCCGATCCAGATGCTCACATATGTAGAGAATTATTTTGACCCGACGATCGCGGCGATATCCGTGCTGCTGATGGTCGTTACCGGTGCATTTATGTTCTTGATTGAACGGATGATGGGTCTATCCTATTTCACGAAACGCTAAAGACAGGAGGCACTTCAGATTATGGCATTGCTAACTTTAGACAAAGTCTCAGTAGCCTATGACAACAATTATATACTCAAGGATTTTGATCTGGCGCTTGAAAAAGGACAGCTCATCTCCCTGCTCGGTCCGAGCGGCTGCGGCAAAACGACAACACTGCGTCTGATCGCAGGCTTCTTGGAAGCCAAAGACGGCAAATTTACATTTGACGGTAAGGATTACACACGGGTGCCGGTGAATAAGCGTAACTTTGGCTTTGTGTTCCAGAGCTATGCATTGTTCCCGCATTTGTCGGTGTACGAGAATGTTGCATTTGGACTGAAGATGCGGAAGGTCAAGGATGATGAGATCAAGAAACGTGTGATGCGTATTCTTGAGGTGGTCAGCCTGGCCGGATTTGAGAAAAGACTGCCGCAGGAGCTGTCGGGCGGTCAGCGCCAGCGGGTGGCGATTGCCCGCTCGCTCGTGATCGAGCCGGATCTGCTCTTGTTCGACGAGCCGCTGAGTAACCTGGACGCGAACCTGCGGGTGAATATGCGTGTGGAGATCCGCCGTATTCAGCAGGAGCTGGGGATTACGACAGTATATGTATCGCATGACCAGGAGGAGTGCTTCTCGATCTCCGACCGAGTGGCGATTATGAATAAGGGGAATGTGGAGCAGCTGGAGCGCCCCGAGACAATCTTTAAGTATCCTGCGACCGAGTTTGTAGCCCGGTTTATCGGCTTCCATAACTTTGTCGAGTTTGATGAGCGGAGCGAGCAGGATGGAGTGATCGCGCTGCGTGTCGGCGCCCGTCAGTTTACCGCAACGAAGAACCCAGGCACACTTACGCCGGGAGCGCGCAAAGGAGCAATCCGCCCGGATGATCTGATCGTGACTGCGGCAGATGGGGGAGAATTGCCTGCGAATGCACTGCCGGGTGTGGTGAAGGTGAGCACGTATCTTGGTCGCAGCTACCAGTATGTAGTGGAGACTGAGCTGGGCGACTTTACCGCGAACCAGGAGATGGAGAGCGCGTACCTGAGCGGCCAGAGAGTGAATTTGATCTTCCCGCCGGAGAAGCTCGTACTTGTGCAGTAATATTTTGATTTTGGTTTAGCCTATTTTAATCTTTTATCTTTTATCTTTTATTTTTTGTTTTTTGTCTCTTGCCTTTCGTCTTTGTGTCAGTCGCATGACGAAGGAATGCCGCTGACACACCGGAGGAAGCGGAGCCCGAAGGCACTCTGCTCTTGCACTTTTGGGACAGAGAGCGAAGCTTCGCTGGCCCCCGCCGGAGCGGACGAAGTGCGGAGGCAAAAGAGATATTTAGCGCACTTTGGGACAGTCGAGCGAAGCTTCGCTGGCCCCGCCGGAGCGGACGAAGTGCGGAGGCAAAGGAGATCTTCCCGCGCTTGGGGGACAGAGAGCGAAGCTTCACTGGCCTCGCCGGAGCGGACGAAGTGCGGAGGCAAAAGAGATCTTTCCGCGCTTGGGGGACAGAGAGCGAAGCTTCACTGGCCCCCCGCCGAGCAGACGAAGTGCGAAGGCTAAGCGCCTCTACGCACAAGAGCCATGCGGCCAAGCGGCCTGACGGAAATATTCGTCAGTCAAGCTCGCATCGCGGCTCCACGCTCCATCGTAACCATAGCAAGTTTGAACTAAACTAATGAACCGCCAATTCCGGGTGTCCAGAGGGCAGAGTCCTCTGGGGCCCTCCCTGTCAGGGAGGGTTTGGGAGGGTGATTGTAAAAGGGGTTCCTGACGTGAGAATAGATCAATTAATCTTGAATGTAAAAATTTACAATAGTTACTATAAAGTGTTTGAAGAGGGCAGCGTGGCTGTATGCGACGGACGGTTCTTATATATCGGACCGCGCGGGGAGAAGATGTTTACCGCCAACGAAATTGTGGATGGCCGCGGCCATTACATGATTCCTGGGCTGATCGATATCCATCTTCATATTGAGAGCACGATGGTAACACCGGCGACGTTCTCCTACGGACTGCTGCGCTGCGGGGTCACAACGATTGTACCTGAACCGCATGAGATGGCGAATGTATTCGGCATTGAGGGTGTAACGGAGATGATGGAAGCGAGCAAGGAATGCACGGTTGATATGTTCTATGCCATTCCAAGCTCCGTTCCGGCTACACCGATGGAAACGACAGGTGGCAGCATTGAGATCGAGGATATGGACAAGCTGATGGCCACAGGCGAGATTATCTGCCTTGGCGAAATCATGAACTATGTCGATGTCATCAACAAGCCGGACAGCAAGACAAACCGCATTCTGAAGCATATGAAGCAGAACTATCCCAAGCTCGTCATCGAAGGCCATACACCGAAGCTGATGGGGCTTGATCTGCACCGCATGATCTATGCAGGGGTAGATTCCGATCATACGCATCAGAGTATTGAAGGAATGAAGGCACGTATTGCTGCAGGGATGTTCATCGAGCTGCAGGAGAAGTCCATGACCCAGGAAGTCATGGATTACGTGATTCATCATCCGGTATCCTCTCATTTCTGCTTTGTCACGGATGATGTCATGCCGGATTCCTTCGTGGAAAAAGGACATCTCGATCATATCGTGCGCAAGGCGATCCGCATGGGCATGAAGCCGGAGGATGCTATTTTTGCAGCGACCTATACCCCTTCGAAGCGGATGAAGATGGATGACCGGGGGAGTATCTCACCTGGTAAAGTTGCGGACTTTGTACTCGTATCCGACTTGTACCAATTTGATGTCAAGCAGGTATACAAAGGCGGCAAGAAAGTATTCGATCTATACGAGAATGATGTGCAGAAGAGTGAGACCGGGGCGTTCCCTGCTCATTTTTACAGCAGTGTGAAGCTTGCGCCTCTCAGCCTGGAAGACCTGACAGTGAAGGTGGATGTACCAGATGGTTCTCATCAAGCACGGGCCATGATGGTCAAGAATGGTTCGACCTTCACTCAGGAAGCGCATGTTGATGTGACGGTTCAAGACGGCGTGCTGCAATGGGAAGATACAGGCTATGGTCTGATTGCTACGTTCGAGCGCTACGAGAAGAACGGAAATCATGCATTTGGACTCATTGGAGGCGATACGATCAAGCGTGGAGCCATCGCGACGACGTATTCCCATGACAATCATAACCTGCTGATCGTGGGGGCCAATCCAGAGGATATGCTGCTCGCAGCGAATACGGTAATCCATAGCCAAGGCGGATTCTGTGTGGTGGAGAATGGAGAAATTTTGTCTCATGTGGAGCTGCCGGTGGGCGGAATTCTGACGGAGGAGCCGCTTCATATTGTGGCCCATCAAGTGAAGGAACTGCGTGAAGCGATGCTGTCGCTCGGATATGTGCACTATAATCCGATTATGTCGCTCAGTACGCATTCACTCGCCGTCAGCCCAGCGCTAAAAATTACGGATCACGGACTAATAGATGTAAACGAGGGTAAGATTGTTTCTTTAATCGTTTAAGCAACCTGCAATTCTAGATGGTATAATATGGTTTGTACAACAGTATCGGCTATAAGGCGGTCGGCTAGTCTCCTATTCAAGGAGGTGATGCCTGTGGAGGTAAACGAAGCATTGGCTTTAATGATACAATTCGGCTCGCTCATCGTAGCGCTGATCGGATTAGTCGTTAGCATCGTCGTTGCTATAGTGAACCGAGACAAAAAGAAATAGACCGCCCTTTGTGAGTGAGGATCACGGTCTATTTCTTGAGCTTACACCCACTGCCGACCGCTCTTACAGCGGTATGTTGTGCAGGGAGTCGTGTGTAGGAGCACGGCTCCCTTTTTCTATTCTTATCTTAACTTATCCATATTTAGACTTCAATAATCAAAAACACCTCTGTTAAGATAAAACTAGAAAAATAGGGATCTGGAGGGACTAGCTCAGATGGAACACAACAGCACAGCAGCAGAAGCAAGCGCAGCGGTATTCTTCGATGTGGATGATACTTTGTACGACCATCTCACTCCACTGCGAGAGGCTTTAACACAGAGGCTTCATCTGCCGGGGACATTGCCGTACGAGGAGATCTACCACCGATTCAGGTATTACAGCGACTTACTATCCGCGGAAAAGAACCTATCTGCTGTCCCAAGGCCAGAGGATATGGCAGACATGCGCAGACGCCGGTTTATGCTCGCCCTGGCGGAATTCGGTGTATTCATCAACGAGGCGCAGGCAGAAGCAGCGCAAGCGGCGTATCTCGATATGCAGTTTAGAATCAAGCCGTTTCCGGGTGCTGTAGAGCTGATCCAGCAATTGACGAAGCATGGAATTCTGGTGGGTCTCATTACGAATGGGCCAGAAGAGCATCAGCTGGCGAAGATTAAGGCACTTCAAATGGAACGGTATGTGGATCAGCAGTTGTTCTTCGTCTCAGGCGGAGTGGGGTATGCAAAGCCGGATGCCCGGCTGTTCCAGCATGTGAACAACGTTACAGGAACGGTGCCCGAGAACTGTTATTATGTAGGCGATTCATGGAGAAATGACGTGGTCGGCGCGATTGGTGCAGGGTGGACGGTACTATGGTTCAATCACCGGAGAGCAGAACCGGAATCAGAGCATATACCGCATTATATTGCTGCTGACTATGAACAGCTTGGAAATATGCTGAAGCAGCTGTTGTACTAAATAGAACGAATATTGAATGGTAGATACATAAACATCGGGGGTTTCGCTAAAGAGTAGAGCGGGAGCGTCCGATGTTTTTAGTATAGCCCCAGCGCGACAAGAAAAAATAATTCTAAATTACATGAAGCAGCTACAGGTATTATGAAATTGATTTACATAAATTATTTTCAATAAACCCTTCCTTTTTCTAGAGAACATGTTATAATGATATCAGGATTTAGATTAAGTCTAAATCGAAATACAAAATGATCACGATCATCGTAGTAAGAATTAGCAGTGAAATAACCTACTTAGTTAATGAAATTCTAAATTTAAAGGAGATAACGAATATGACAACAACTCAAACAAACCAAGCGAACCAAGTGAAAGATGAGCAATTCCTGCACAGCTCCCTGAACCGCCAAATTGCCGGATGGTCCGTGCTGTATACGAAGCTTCACAATTTCCACTGGTATGTCAAAGGACCTCATTTCTTCAAACTGCATGAGAAATTCGAAGAGTTCTATAACGAAGCAGCAGAGAACCTTGATGTTGTGGCTGAGAGACTGTTAGCCATTGGCGGACGTCCAGCAGCTACCATCTCTGAGCATTTGAGCCTTTCGCCAGTTGAGGAAGCTGCACAAGGCTTGAACGCAGAACAAATGGTTCAAGCAATCGTAGAAGACTATACGACAATGGTCGAAGCGATGGCTGAAGCACAGGAAGCGGCGGAGAACCTTGATGATCAAGTGACTGCAGATATGCTGATCGGCATGCAGGCATCCCTGCAAAAGCAAGTGTGGATGCTGAACGCTTTCTTGGGTAAATAAGCAGGATCCCGCTCAACAAATAGACACATGAAAGTGTCCAACTGATGAACTTCCTCTTGCTCTTGTAGTTTCAGAGATACCGGATGGGTATAATGGAACTAATTCAAGAGTCAGGCTTACCAGTGAGTTGTTAGAGGGTAAGATGACGGTAGAACGAGAGGTCGGCAGGTCGGATGACAAACAAGACTGCACTTATTAAAGAAGCGGAAGCTTTTATATATACAAGCTATGAAGAGCTGGGTCTGAGCCGTGATATGGCAGAGACCCGGCTTATTCGTATTCGTGAAGATATTGAAGTAACAGGCACCTATGAGCATACGAAACAGGAGCTGGAGTATGGCATCAAGCTGGCTTGGCGCAACAGCAACCGTTGTATTGGTCGGCTGTTCTGGGAGACACTCCGCCTTGTGGATGCACGTGACGCCGCCACTGCCGAAGAAGTGGCTGAGCTGTTAATCTCCCACATCCGGCAGGCGACAAACGGAGGCAAGGTCATCCCTATGCTGACCGCCTTCAAGCCGATGAATGCAGCGGGGCAGGCTCCGATCAGAATATGGAATCACCAGCTTATCCGATATGCTGGCTACAAGACGGAGCAGGGTATAATTGGTGATCCTGCTTCGGTGCAGCTGACCCAAGAGGCGCAGCGTCTCGGCTGGGAAGGAGAAGGGACTGCCCATGATGTGCTCCCGCTGATCATCGAGATCCTTGGCGAGAAGCCGAAGCTCTTCCCGATTCCGAAGGAGCTGGTGCTGGAAGTGCCGATTAGGCATCCGGAGTGTTCTGCTATCGCAGAGCTCGGCATGAAATGGTATGCGGTTCCGATGATTTCGGATATGCAGCTTGAGATTGGAGGTATTCATTACCCGGCAGCTCCGTTTAACGGCTGGTATATGGGAACAGAGATCGGTGCGCGCAATCTGGCAGATACGTTCCGTTATGATATGCTGCCTCAGGTAGCGAATCTAATGGGACTGGATACCTCATCTGAACGAACACTCTGGAGGGATAAGGCACTTGTTGAGCTGAATCTGGCGGTACTGTATTCGTATAGAGAAGCTGGAGTCAGCATAGTAGATCATCATACAGCAGCGAATCAATTTGCGAGGTTTGAAGAACGGGAAGCAAATGCAGGCCGGCATGTCACAGGGGACTGGACCTGGCTTATCCCGCCAGTCTCGCCAGCAACTACGCATATCTTCCATAAATCCTATGACAACACGACGCTTAAGCCGAATTTCTTCTATCAACAGGCTCCTTACCCTGCAGATCGGGAAGTGGCAGAGGATACAACGCAACTGCAAGAGACCGTTCCTTCGGTGAAATGCCCTTTTCACTAGGACGGGTTCATTCTCATCATTCATTTTGAAACCGTCAGGCTTATGCCTGGTGGTTTTTTTGTGTGCTCATCGTAAGGTGCGAAGGAAGCATGTCATTCATCGGCCTGTTTCGGAATAGATATAATGATAAGCTCTCGAATCACCTTACACGAGGGAGGGGCAAGGAATGGACAAAAGCCAGCTGATTTCTCTGATTAAAGTGCCCTTTGGATACGGTGCGGGCCGAATGGGCAGTGAGCTTGGCCCTGAGCGTCTGCTGCGTTTGGGTCTGCTAGAGCAGTGGAAGGAGCTTGGGTATGTGCTTGATGAGCCTTCCCGTATTATATTGAAGGATCAATGGAGCGATAAGGCAATAAACGTGCCCTTGAAAAATGCGTCTAAGGTGTTGTCTATATGCACGGCATTAGCTAGTGAGGTTAAACTGAAAAGAGCCGAAGGGCATTTTCCATTCATCCTCGGCGGGGACCACAGCATCGCAATGGGGTCGCTAGCCGGGCTGACGGCGGATGGAGGGAGCCTCGGTGTTATCTGGATGGATGCCCACTCTGATCTCAACACGGAGGAGACGACGCCATCAAGGAATATGCACGGTATACCCTTAGCTGTCGGATTGGGAAGGGCAGCGCTGAAGCTGTTTCACATCTGTGAAGGCGCAGCAGACATTGATCCTTCCAAGACCGTGCTGATCGCGGCCAGAGAGCTGGATCCCGGTGAGAAGGAGCTGATTAAGGAGCTGGGAATCCATTGCTACACGATGCATGAGATTGATAAGCTCGGCATTCAGAAGGTGATCGATGAGGCGGTCGATATCACCAGCAGTGGAACAGACGGCGTTCACCTCAGCTTCGACATCGACAGCCTTGACCCTGCGGAGGCACCGGGAACAGGTACGCCGGTTCAAGGCGGATTATCTTATAGAGAGGCCCATTTTGCCATGGAGCTGCTGTATGAAGCCGGGATCATTACTTCCTGCGATTTTGTAGAGGTGAACCCGCGGCTGGATCGGAATAATCGGACCTCGAAGCTGGCGGTGGATTTGATCGGGTCGTTATTCGGCAAACGTATATTGTAATCCTGGATTATATGGGATAAATTATTTGAACAAAGGGTTATGAGCCAAGCACCTCATGGGAATTTGTATCCGTGAAGGTGCTTTTTTATGATGCAGCCTCTCTCCAAATCTCCATTCGTGTAATTGCATTATGAAAATCATTTTCTGAAAAATTGTCAATCGGTCGAAAAAAGAGTTTGCGCGATGGAGTGTATTTTATATAATAGTTTCGATGTGTGCCCGAACGGATATAATGACATATGCATAACGAAACCGAAGGCTTATGGCACATCCCCTCAAAAAAGGAGGTTTTCATTACATGACAAATCAGGAGTCTATCATCCGTTTCGAGAACGTCACAAAACAATATGATAGCGACGATCCGATCCTTAAGTCGGTCAGCTTTGAGATTGAGAGAGGTAAATTCTACACCCTGCTAGGACCCTCTGGCTGCGGAAAGACGACGATTCTTCGTCTCATTGCCGGCTTTACCGAGCCGTCGGAAGGAAATATTTATTTTAACGGCAGCATTATTAACCGGGTCCCGGCGCATGAACGTCAGGTTAACACGGTGTTTCAGGATTACGCACTTTTTCCTCATCTGAATGTGTATGAGAACGTAGCGTTCGGTCTTCGAATCAAGAAGATGAAAAATGCCCAGATCAAGGAGAAGGTCAGTGAAGCACTTCGCTTCGTTAACCTTGCAGGATACGAGAACCGGGAAATTACGGAAATGTCGGGTGGTCAGAGGCAGCGTGTGGCCATCGCCCGTGCCATTGTCAATCAGCCGGAGATTATCCTATTGGACGAGCCTTTGTCAGCACTTGATCTGAAGCTTCGTACCGAGATGCAGTATGAGCTGCGTGAGCTGCAGCAGCGGCTGGGCATTACCTTTATTTTTGTCACGCATGATCAGGAAGAAGCCCTTGCCATGTCAGACGAGATTTTCGTTCTGAACGAGGGTGTCATTCAGCAGAGCGGCACACCGATCGATATTTATGATGAGCCGATTAACCGATTTGTCGCTGATTTCATCGGAGAGTCTAACATTGTGGCTGGAAAGATGAAGGAGGACTATCGGGTCGAGTTTGCAGGCAAGACATTTGAATGTGTGGACAAGGGACTTAAGAAGGATGAGCCGATTGAAATCGTCATTCGTCCAGAGGATCTCGAGATTACGACGGCAGACCATGGCAAGCTCCAGGTGCGTGTAGATTCTCAGCTGTTCCGCGGGGTTCACTATGAAATTTCCAGCTATGATGATGCAGGGAACGAGTGGCTCGTGCACTCTACGAAGCGCGCTGTTGTTGGAGAGACCATCGGGCTCTATTTTGACCCGGAGGCGATTCACGTCATGCGTTTTGGCGAGACAGAGGAGGAATTCGACAAACGGCTTGAATCCTATGGCGATCTGTCCGAAGGAATTCAAGGACAAGGAGTAAGTCATGAATCGTAGCATGGGTTCCCGCAACTTGTATCTGATCCCTTACATGCTGTGGATCGTGCTGTTCGTCGTTGCCCCAATTCTGCTGATTCTGTACTACTCTTTCTTTAATGTTGAAGGACAATTTACATTTGAGAATTATGCGAAGTTTTTTACACCGGTTTATTTAAAAATGACACTGAGCTCGTTCTGGTATGCGCTGCTTATTACGATCTTCTCGCTATTAATTGCTTATCCGACCGCATATCTGCTGACTCGAACGAAGCATAAGCAGCTGTGGCTTCTGCTGGTTATTCTGCCAAGCTGGATCAATCTGCTGCTGAAGGCGTATGCGTTCATCGGGCTGTTCGGAACGTATGGGTTCACGAATGCACTGCTTGAGACGATTGGAATTGGAACACAGCAAATTCTGTTTACGGATTTCAGCTTTATTTTTGTCTCGGTATACATCTTTATTCCGTTTATGATTCTGCCGATCTTTAACGCGATAGAGGAGCTTAATCCATCCCTCATCTATGCAGCAAGAGATCTGGGGGCGTCGCCCTTTACCACGTTCCGGCGGGTAATCTTTCCGCTGACCTTAAGCGGAGTGAAGGCCGGTATACAGGCTGTCTTTATTCCCGCGTTATCACTGTTCATGATTACAAGACTGATTGCAGGTAACCGTGTGATTACGCTGGGTACGGCCATCGAGCAGCATTTTCTCGTGACACAGGACTGGGGAATGGGAGCCACCATTGCCGTCTTCCTGATCATTATTATGATCGCGATTATGTTCATCAGCGGTCAAGGAAAGCGGGGTGTGCCTCATGGGAAGAAATAGCAAGCTCTCAAATTTGTATCTGTTTATCATCTTCGCCATACTGTACCTGCCGATCTTCTATCTGATCTTCTACTCCTTTAACAGCGGTGGAACGATGCAGAACTTTGAAGGCTTCACACTCGAATGGTATGAAGAAGTGTTTGCAGACACAAGGCTGCTGATTATTGTACTGAATACATTTGTTATTGCGCTGTTGTCGGCGGTAGTATCCACCATATTGGGGATTGCCGGCGCACTTGCGATTTATCAGGTTCGGCGCAAGCGCAACAAGAATACCTTGCTCTCACTTAATAACGTGCTTATCGTGAGCCCAGATGTTATTATCGGTGCCTCCTTCCTGATCTTCTTTACGATGCTGGGCATTCAGCTCGGGTTCAGCTCGGTACTGCTGTCTCACATTGCGTTCAGTGTGCCGATTGTTGTCCTGATGGTGCTTCCTAAGCTGCAGGAGATGAGCCCGACACTGATTGATGCAGCAAGAGATCTAGGTGCCTCCGGCTGGCATGTACTGACAAGAGTCATTCTGCCGTTTGTTAAACCAGGGATTTTTGCCGGATTCTTTATGGCATTGACTTACTCGCTGGATGACTTTGCTGTGACGTTCTTTGTTACAGGCAATGGCTTCTCCACCCTGTCGGTCGAGATCTACTCACGCGCAAGGCAGGGGGTATCACTCTCGATCAATGCATTGTCGACGCTGCTATTCCTGCTTACCATTGTGCTTGTTATTGGTTATTACTTCATTAACACCCGGCAGGCCAAGCTTCAAGGAAAGGGGCTGAGACCATGAAGCAGCTGGTACAGACGTTCAGTGTTGTGCTGATCGTCGCATTTCTGCTGATGTATCTTACATCGGTTCTCAACTCCAGTGAAGGCTACTCCGGCGGCAACACCCTTACGATCTATAACTGGGGCGATTACATCGATCCTGAGCTGATTACGGAGTTTGAAGAAGAAAGCGGACTGAAGGTCATCTATCAAACGTTTGATTCCAATGAGGCGATGATGACGAAGATTCAGCAGGGAGGTACGACGTATGATATCGCGATACCCTCTGAATATGCCATCAGCAAAATGAAGGAGGATGATCTTCTGCTTCCGCTGGATCATTCTCAAATACCGAATCTGAAGTATATCGATGAACGATTTATGGATTTGTCCTTTGATCCCGGGAATGAATACTCTATTCCTTATTTCTGGGGGACGGTGGGCATTGTGTTCAATCCGGAGCTGACAGATCTCACCTTCAAGAGCTGGGACGATCTATGGGATCCGAGTCTGAGGAATCAGATCCTGCTTCTGGATGGGGCGAGAGAGGTCATCGGGATGGGGCTCAACAGCTTGCATTATTCACTGAATGATACCAATGAAGACCATCTGCAGGAAGCACTCACGAAGCTGTCCACCCTTACTCCCAACGTCAAGGCTATCGTAGGAGATGAGATCAAGATGCTCATCGCTGGCGAGGAGGCCGCGGTAGGTCTTGTCTGGTCCGGTGACGCATCCGAAATCATGAGCGAGAATGAGAAGCTCGACTATGTTGTTCCGGAAGAAGGCTCGAACCTATGGTTTGATAACATGGTGATTCCGAAGACAGCGAGCAATATAGAGGGAGCACATCAGTTTATCAACTTCATTCTAGATCCGGAGAATGGGGCAAGAAATGCAGAGTACGTCGGTTATTCTACGCCGAATGCGGCGGCGCTTGAGCTGCTGCCTGAGGATATCTCTGGAGATGAGCGGTTCTATCCTGATGAGGAGCTTACCGGGAAGCTGGAGGTCTACGATAACCTAGGCAGACGAATGCTGTCCCATTACAATGATTTATTCCTGGAGTTCAAAATGCATCCGAAATAAGCATTGATTTGAAGACTCGTTGTCCACATGTGGATAACGAGTCTTTTTGATTACCGACTGAATATTTATGCAGTTATTGTATATGACAAATTAAAGCGGCTATTTTGATCGATGGCTATCCATCATATTTCTTATCCATCAGGAGTAATTTATTTTACATACTTATTTTCACTTACTAAATAATATATAATATAATCAATTTCATAATACCTTTAGCTGCTTCAATCAAGGGTATATATTGTTTCAAATCCACCTTTTTTATGATTTATGAAATTGATTCAATAAGGTACAAGCTTGTGAATACATACGCATCATACTTAAGAAAGTAGGGTTAACACAATGGGAGATTTGCAGACGGTAATTAAAGAAAGGCGTTCCGCTATGAAGTTTAAGGAAGGAGCTGTAATTAGCAAACAAGAGCTTGAGAAGCTGTTCTCGCTCAATAAATTTGCTCCTTCGGCGTTTAACTTGCAGCATACGAATTATCTGGTGCTTCAAAGTCCGGAGGACAAGCAGAAGGCCTATGAGGCATCAGGTCAATATAAGACTTTGACCGCATCCGCAGTCATTATCGTGCTCGGGGATACCAAGGCTTATCAGCAGGTGAAACGACTGTACGAAGGAATGCTCGCACTTGGGATGCTGACACAAACAGAATACGACTTGGAGACAAGCAGTGTGATTGAGATGTACGAGACGAGAGGTCCTTCCTTCCAGCGGGATGAGGCGATTCGTAATGCGAGCCTGTCAGCGATGCAGCTCATGCTGATTGCGAAGGATATGGGCTGGGATACCTGTCCGATGATCGGTTACGATGATAAGCAGCTGGTATCGCTTCTGAATATCCCGGAGGACCTAATCCCTGTTATGATGATTACGCTCGGTAAAGCGGATGAAGAGAAAATAAGACCACGGGGATATAGGAAGCCTGTGGATGAATTTGTGAGTATCTATTAAGTTTGTTAAGTCTAATATGTGGATAGCTTCTATATAAAGGTTATCAACACGGCAAAGGTCTGACTACTGCATCGTGCAGAGTCAGACCTTTGTTGTTAAAAATTCATATAAATAAATTCCGTGGATTCCCCCGAGAAGAAGATGATCCCCAGCACAACGGCGATAATTACAATTGCACCCGCAATCGATATCAATCCATAAGCCGCAATTCGAGCTGCACGTGGAATGATATCAAAGAGATCGGGCTCTGTCCGCGTTTTACTGCGCTGTAATTCCATATGGCAACAGCCTTTCGTATAAGATTTCCCCAAAGATTCGGCTTCCTTCATCTACCATGTGCGAAGAGTCGTGATAGAACTCATGCGGTATCAGGTTACTCCCCCCGGCATTGAAATCAATGAAGGGATATCCGCGGGATTCAATAAGCTCCTGGTAGGCCCCCATAACCGTAAAATAGTCTGTCCAATTCAGCATGTTGTGCCGTGTAATCAGATCCTTGTCCAGTGGTGCCGAATAGAAGACAGCCTGCTTGTCATGCTTGTCCAGCAAATCGAGGGTCTTGTTCATTAGGGTCAGTCCGAAGCTGCTCTCTGCATGAAATGGCTTGCTCCATGTATATAGATTGGTAAAATGATTGACAATGCCCGCTTGCTGCTCGGCTGTTAGCTGCTCATAGGGTGTATATGGTGGAGTGTAAGGTGTCACGATACCTTGTCTCTCATTTCGTTCCGCAGTTACCTCCCTGCGCAGCTTCTCAAGTGAAGTACGTGTAGACAGCAGGCGGTAAGTTAATACATCGCGGTCATGGTACAGCGGCCAATGGCTTAATATTTCGGTTGTCATGAAATCGTGAACGGTATTAGGTACGGACTCCTCGTTCTTCGCAGGAGAATGAAGCAGCCACGATTTCGGAATATTTTGATCCAGCTTGCTGAGCAAGGAAGGGTATACCGTTACTTCAGGATCATTATCTGTCAGTGGAAGTATACCGTAATTGATCTCATAGACAACATAATCGACCTTATCAATGACAGAGGCGAGGATGGCATACGTTTCGGCCAGCCGAGCCCCCGTTAATCCGAGGTTCAGCACACGCTTGTCGTTCAAGTGAACCTGCAGCACGCCGGAGGTGGTGTTACTGCTATCTCTTACAGTTGTTCCGTACACGGTGGAAGCTCCGAACAGCCCAATCCATGGCTGATGGTCATCCGGCTGCGCCTGTAAATGCTCAATCCACAGGGGTGTATATACAACGGAATCATAGGCAGGCACCCTCAGCTCTTCTTCAGCGTAGGATACGATCGCTTGCTCTGACTCTTCCACAGCACTGCCGGCCCAGATGGTTATTGCGCATAAACCAAGGACAGCGAGAGCCAGCATCGCCATCGTCAGTTTTTTAATAGGAAGCTTATTTAACATGATCTTACATCCTCACTCTCAGGAGCCAAGACCGAACAGTCTTAGCATTAAATCCATTCCATCCGATACGGGCAGCACGAAGAACACCCGGCTCAGGGTAACGCCAAAGAAAGTCATTCCAATGGCAAGCAGTGTCGTTCCAGGTTTAAGCCAGACCGGTACGGGTCTCACAAGGGGCTTGATTTCCTTAATAAAGAAACGATGAATACAGAGCATGATGCCATGAAACATCCCCCATACTACAAAGTGCCAGGCTGCACCATGCCACATTCCAGACACGGTCATCGTGCACATCAGGTTTACATAAATCCGTGCTTTGGGTACACGGCTTCCCCCGAGTGGAAAGTAGACGTAACGAGTAAGCCAGGAGCCCAGCGAGATATGCCAGCGGTTCCAGAACTCGGCAATACTGCGGGCGAGATAGGGATTACGGAAATTCTCTGGTATAACGATGCCGAATAAACGTGCCGTCCCGATTGCAATATCTGAGTAGCCCGAGAAATCAAAATAGATAACAAAGGTGTAGGCAATCAGCGATACCCATAAAGTCCATGTGTCCGCGCCGCTTATTCCTTCCGGCGAATAAATAGGCTGAGCAAGAATGTCAAGGGAGGCGGCGAGCACCAGCTTTTTGAATAATCCAATCCCGATACGCAGGACGCCGATTCGAACATTCTTCCATTGAAAAGCGGCGGTCAGCTGAGGGTAGAACTGCTGAAACTGCTTGATCGGGCCAGCCACCATCGTTGGAAAGAAGAAGAGAAATGCCAGGAAGCCCACAGGCTTATGCTGCGGTAGATTTCCACGCTTCTTCTCAATGACATAATGAATCAGCTCAAAGGTAAAGTAAGAAATCCCTAGCGGTAGTATGAGATCATCTACGGTAGGAAGGGAAGGTTCGTTTATAAACCCAAATAAGCTGTTCACCATGCTGCCAAGCCAGCTGCCGTACTTGAAATATCCGAGTACAAGGATGATTAACATGATGGTCGCAGGATAGATCCAGCGTTTACCACGTTTCAAGGAGCTATGAATCAGCAGGAAGGCAATAATCGCCTCTGCAAGCAGCAGTAGGACAAAGGAGCCTGCATAATAGGAATAAAATGAAATCCCCGCCGTAATAAGTACAAGCGGTCTAATCCGATGAGGGCTGATATAGTACAGGACAATTGCTGCGAGTACG
Source organism: Paenibacillus urinalis (assembly GCF_028747985.1). Classification (NCBI taxonomy): domain Bacteria; kingdom Bacillati; phylum Bacillota; class Bacilli; order Caryophanales; family Paenibacillaceae; genus Paenibacillus; species Paenibacillus urinalis. The sequence goes on along the minus strand of NZ_CP118108.1, from coordinate 5,083,244 downwards.
AATAGCCAATATAGCCAGTCTGTGTACATCATGTTTTTTCTGTTTCCACCATTTCTGATTGAGCAAGCTCAAATTGATCATGAATTCGTTTATAAGTTCACTTGATAATTATTCAAATTTCAGGCAGGAAGTGCCAAATATAAATTTTACCGTAAAGAGGGATATGGTGCCAACCTCATTATATGGAATAACAGAGTGGATAGTAGAAAAAACGCCAAATATAGGTTGGTTTTCTGCATAAAAAAGCCCGCAGCGTGACTGCGAGCTTGGTATAAATGGATTGAGACTAAGAGAAGATATGGCCGATCTGTGCGATTTCTGCTTCGTTCAGCTTCACTTCCAGTGTCTTCAGGTTGTTCAGTACTTGTTCAGGCCGCTTCGCGCCAGGGATGAGTGCATCAACGGAGTCCTTCGTCAAATACCATGCGAGCACCAGATGAGCGACCTCAACGCCCTTTTGATCTGCAATCTTGCGAATTTGCTCTACTTTTTCCAGGTTATGCAGATAGCGCTCCCCCTGAAATTCCCGATTATCCTTCCGTAAATCATTGAACTGGGTGTCCTTCGTATATTTGCCGCCAAGAAGGCCTGATACTAACGGGAAATAAGGGATGAAGGTAATCTGATTGGCCGCAGTATAAGGCAGTATTTCACGTTCTACCTCGCGATTCAGCAGATTATATTCGGATTGAAGGACATCCACATAACCATCCTTGTTCGCTTGCTTCAGCTGTTGGGTAGAGAAGTTGGATACCCCGATAGCTCTAATTTTACCTTGGTCCTTAAGCTCCTTCAGTGCCCCAACGGCTTCATCCTTCGGCGTGTCCTCATCTGGAAAGTGAATATAATACAGATCAATGTAATCCGATTGGAGTCGATTTAAGCTGTCCTCCACCTGCTGCTTCAGAAATGCCGGGGAGTTGTTGGGTGCATACTTGTTATTCTCATCATGGGCGCCTTTGGTCGCGATAACGACTTGATCACGGGCTCCCATCTCTTTAATAACCTGTCCGATCAGCTCTTCCGAGCGTCTTGGGCCATAAATAAAGGCTGTATCAATCAGGTTAACACCGTTCTGGATAGCAGTGCGAATGACCTCTTTTCCCGCCTCTTCATCCAGGTTAGGGTACAAATTATGTCCTCCGACCGCGTTTGCTCCAAGTCCGATCGGATTTACGTACAGTTCTGATTTACCGAGCTGCGTTGCTTTAGTCAATTCAATTGCCTCCTTTTTTGATGCGTTATGGATAAGATCTCCACTTACTATTCTAAAGGGTGTAGTTCTTTAAAGCAAAAAACCTCTGCCCTAAAACGAGGAGAGGCTTGCCGATGTTATATGTAGCCATAGCAGACTAGAATTCTGTCAGACATCAATAGAAATGCGGCTTCTTTTTGCGGCGAAACAGAACCAATACTCCAGCTACGATGAGAATCAGCGCAATGAAAGGCTGGACAACAGAGAATTGATTCAGCATGGAGCCAAGCGAGAACGCAATGAAGAAGACGAAGGACAAGGCGGTCAGAATATTGATCGGAATCAGCAAATATTTATTTCGCCCGCCGAACCAATACAGTTCAAATAGCCCGGCTGCGACAGCAAGGATAAAGCCCGGCCACATCGTAATCCAGCTGTCGGTTACAATAGCAATCTGGCAGGTCAGTCCTGCGACGAGCAGGATCCCTCCGGGTACAAGCAGCCCGATGCCTCTTCCGATCAGCGAGAAATATAGCCAGTGAAAAAAGATGCCCAGCGGGATGATGAAAAAGGACGGCCAGAAATAGGCGAAGATGGAGCCGGTTCCGAGATGTTTACCTGAGTTCAGCAGCAGGAACACACCGACGATAATGAACAGCGGGGCAAACAAACTTGCTTTGTTTTTAATACTCAAGGCGAGACACTCCTTCCCTCTAAATTTTATCTAAGCAGAATCTTATCATACTTGTTATACGCTGTAATCGGTCTTGAGAAAGTGAATTATACTGGACCTGAGTCTAGTATAATTAGATGAGCATCTTAGGAGTCGAAGAAGAAAGGTGGAACAATGTGCTTGCAAACGGTATTGCTCTAATCATTATGACTATCATCGTCATCGTATTAATAAGAAAGAAAAAGTTCAAAACAAGTATTAAGTGGGGCTACTTCTACAAACATGCAGGAAAGAGTCTCAGCATCTCCTATAAGAAATTTACTGGCGTTGAGTATTATCAATTTGTATTAAGGAAAGAAGAGACGGTCACATTCTCCTATGAGGTAACAGTTGAAGAAGGGGAGCTAGTTCTGGAATGGAGTGACGGCAAACAAATAGTGTGGAAGGAAAAGTTTGAGGAGGATAAGCAGGGGACATTAACCGTTCTTACAGCTCACCGCATTCACTTGATCAAGGTGGAGGGTGATAAGACAAAAGGGGGATGTCGTATACAATTTATATAAATTTGTAAAGGGTGAGGTGATAGATTTCCCACTTTATTGGAAAAAAGAAAGCTGCCAAGGGCAGCCTGCTTCCTTATTTATTCGCTTCACTCCGGCTGAAGCTGAGGTGCTGGTTTAACAAACTTCGTTAGCAAGAACCGTGAGATCGGTCCCACAATCAGCAGCTGTGCCGGGAGTGCAACGATAATGTTTAGACCGACTGTTTTGAGGTAGGCTGTGAAAATAGAACCTTCGATTCCTACCATCATGGATTTCAGAATCATGCCATAGACAGACATGATGAGCACCATCATCGGGACCATACACACGGCAATGGCTAGAATGATGTTAATGGGCTTCGATTTATCATAAGGCAGAGATAATGCCAATTTACGCGCCTTGGGTTCCACGACAGACTCTGCGAGAAAAGCGATAATAAAGGTTATGACAAATTGAATGGCAAACGTTTGGACATGAAATGTGGAGAATCCGACTAAAGCTGTGTTATACAGTGACATGATCAGGACCATTCCAAAACACATAAACAGTCCAAAGATCATTCCTTCTTTCTTATTACTAGGCAATTTCATACATCCTTCCTTTATTAGAACAACATAAAGGTTATGATATATGACACGCTGCTTGCTTCATAAGTGACAATTTTGTGTCTTTTTTAGAAGCATTAGCGCTAGCTCAGCTGATGGGAAGGAATTAGGCTTAAGTAGACAAGGAGGCTTGTATATGACATCACACACTGCTGCGCATATTAAATTTCCATCGGGATTCTGGTCCGGACTCAAATCGTTAGGAATTGCTCCTCTGGATGTAGCTCGCAGAGCAGGACTGCCGCTTACGGTCATCACGGAGCCAAAAGTCACCACTAGCGAGTACTTTGCAATATGGCAGGCTTATTCAGATCTAGCAGGGGATGCTGCCGAAAGTATCATTGGACTTGCCCAAGCCTTCGAAACCGCACAATATCCGCCGGCTGTGTTGGCGACATACCATGCCCGCAATTATCGAGATGCTCTATATCGCATGGCAAGGTACAAACAAATGTGTCCTCCTGAGGGCTTGCGTATTACCGAGGCAGGCGAGGACTGCATTGTCGAGCTGCAGTGGCAGCATACGGACGCGCCTGGTCCATCGGTATTGGTGGGCATTACGCTAGCCTACCTTCTGGAGCTGGGGCGCCGGGGAACAGGGCGTGAATTGACAGCACGCTGCGTTGAATTTGTACAGTCCATGGGTAATGTGCAGACATTGGAAGCTTATTTCGGATGTCCTGTCCGGGTAGGTAGAGACAGAAACCGGATTACGCTGTGGCAACGGGACTTGGATCTTCCTTTTACATCATATAACGAAGAGCTGCTCGATATCCTGACCCCGGTGATGGATCGAACGCTGGATGAGGAACAGCTGCACCACCGCTCCCTTACTGACACCGTAAAGTGGATGATGAAACGGAGCCTTATGGGAGGCAGGCCCGACATGCAGACGGTGGCGAAGGAGCTCCATATGAGCGACCGAACACTTCAGCGGAGGCTTACTGACGAAGGTACGAGTTATAAGGTGCTATTAACGCAAACGAGACATGAGCAGGCAATCGAATATTTGGCCGATCCCTCGCTCGAGATCAAAGAAGTGGCGTTCTTGGTTGGATACGAGGACCAGAATTCATTTTATCGCGCTTTCCGTCAATGGGAAGGGGACACCCCTTCTCATTGGCGCTCCGAATATCTAAATGGCGGGAAGAAGATATTTATTGGCATGTAATGCAAGAAGCTTGACGCCATGAGCTAGATGCATGACTAACTTCATAAGGTAATATAATCCCTATCGCATAGATGGATTTGCGAGTCTATGTCACCACAATTTTAGGGGAAATGCATTATGGATATGGGATTACACAACAAGACGGCTTTGATCACGGGTTCAACGAAAGGTATAGGGAAGGCCATTGCTATTGAACTTGCTAGAGAAGGCGTGAATGTACTTATTAATGGAAGAAATAACGAAGAAGTAGAACTAACCCTTAACGAAATTCGGTCGCAATTTCCAACGACTTCTCCTCAAAATGCGGCTGCCGACATTGTAGATATGAAACAGAGAGAGACTCTGTTTGAGAAATATCCGCATGTGGATATTTTGGTTAACAATATGGGGATCTATGAAATTATGCAATATGAGGACGTGGATGATGCAACCTGGGAAAAATATTTCCGTACAAATGTACTTGCAGCCAACGGTCTGTCTAAATTTTATTTACCTCAAATGCTGAAAAATAATTTTGGACGCATGATCTTTATTGCGAGTGAGGAGGCCGTGATGCCTTCAGGTCAGATGCCGCAGTATTGCATGACGAAATCAATGCTGCTGTCCTTATCGAAAAGTCTGTCCAAATTAACGATAGGCACTGAAGTAACGGTCAATACGATTATGCCGGGACCAACGCTCTCCGAAAATGTGCAGCAGATCATCGAGGGGATTTATGCTGACGATAAGATGTCTTTTTCGGAAAAGGAGAGACAATTTATGGCGTCAAATCTACCCCAATCGGAGATTCAGCGATTTATCAGACCGCTGGAAATTGGCAGACTAGCTGCATTTATATGCAGTCCTTATGCCTCCGCATTTAAAGGCTCTCCGATCCGTATGGATGGGGGAATGGTGCCGACTATTTATTAATGCAATGCCCACGATCATCGATTTCAGTGAGTTAAAACGTCCTAACGTGTAGGGGCAGTAATACAAATAAACATAAACAGGAGGCAGCCACGGACTCTATCTTTCGTCCATGGCTGCCTCCTGCTTAAATTTTGGAGTTATTCCGTATGAAGAGGTCTGGTGTTCAGATAGATGCCGAGGTCTGGGCTTGATCCCTCAGTAATGACATCGGCCAATATTCTGGATAAGACGCCATTGTATACAATGGCTGTGTCCCCATAGCCCATCATCATGTGACAGTGCGGATACGCTTCATACCGGCCTATCATGGGAAGACCGTCATGCGTTACGCTCAAGAAGCCGCCAAGCCAATATTCAGGCTCTGCCGGGATATCTGGAAACAGCTTGTGGAAGGCTTCCATTAATTTGTCCCGGCTCCGCATGATTTTGGTATCTCTGGCCTCAGGGATGGTGGTATCTTTGTCCATTCCACCAATGATGACACGATTGTCCGGTGTTGTCCGCATATAGACATAAGGACGTGCGGTTTCCCAGATTAATGTGCGCTTATACCAGCTGGAGAGGTCAGGTACCGGCTTGGTGATTACAGCATAGGAGCTGATCATATCAGCATTTTTCTCGGATTGAAAATCACGGTTCTCATTCCCTGCAGCGATAATGACATGCTGGGCCTTGATCTGGTGCCGGCGAGGAGCAGCCGTATAAAAGACAGCTTCCTTCAGATCCTTTCTTCTTCCTGTAATTTCTGTTTCACCGTAAATGGAGCCGCCGAGAGACTTCACCCTCTCCAATAATCCATACACGAATTTGAGCGGGTTCAGCTCTGCCTCGTTGTAGCTGTACAGTGCAGCCGGTTTGTCGAAAGGATACACAGCTCTGATCTGCTCCCTATTCCACAACTCGACTGGAAGTCCAAGCCTGCTCATGAAGTCATACTCCTTATGAATGGAAGGAATGTCTTCGGTAGAGGAAGCGTAATACAGGCTGTCTCTGCGAACAAACTGTGCATTAATCGGCAGCTTCGTACAAATGTCTTCAAGCTCATTCAGCGCCTGCCAGCACAGGTGTATATGCCGCGCGATGATCTGTTCACCATAGTGGTTGGCCAGTGTCACGAAGCTCTTCTCACCTGATAGCTGGATAACAGCGGTATTGGCACTGGTGCTGCCTTCTCCGATCCTGCGTTTGTCTACGACAGCAACCTTTAACCCCCGTTCAGCAAGATGATAGGCGCACAGAGATCCTGATATTCCCGCCCCGATTACTAGAACGTCACACTGAATATCCTCTGCTAAAGACGGATAAACAGGAGGATTGCGGACCGTGGTTGGCCAGTATAATTTGCCGCTCTGCATATCCATGATGCATGTCTCCCTTTGATGTTGACTAATGATATATTGGACTGGACAAGCACTGACTTAGTGGGTGACTAACGGTCTGTTCTGCAGATAGATATCGAGGTCAGGGCTTGATCCTGTAACGATTTGGTCGGAGACAATTTTGGCTAAGACTCCATTGTATACGGTCCCGTTATCTCCATAGGCCATAATGACATAGCTGTGAGGATAACCTTCGTATTGACCGATGATGGGCAGCCCATCATGCGTGCCTCCGTAGAACGCTCCGAGAAAATACTCTGGTTCTGCATTCATGTCAGGGAACAGCTTGTTAAATTCCTGAATCAGCTTGTCCTTGCTTGCCATGATTTTGGAATCCCTTGTTGCCGCATAGGTCGTGTCTTTATCCATACCTCCGATAATAATCCGGTTGTCCGCAGTTGTACGCATATATACATAGGGCCGCGCGGTTTCCCAGATCAAGGTACGCTTATACCAGCTGGTGAAATCGTCAATCGGCTTGGTAATGACAGCATAGGAGCTCGTAAGAACAGCGTTCTTCTCTGTCTTGAAATCCTTATCCTCGTATCCGGCAGCGATAATGACATGTCTTGCACGAATTTCGCGGCGTTCCTTGGTATAGAAGAGAGCGTAATCCTGTTCAAAACGCTTACCTACAATTTCTGTCTCCTCATAGATGCGCCCTCCCTGAGATTTGACCTTCTCCAGAAGCCCGTAAACAAACTTTAAAGGGTTCATTTCGGCGTCGTTATAATAATAGAGTGCAGCGTCTTTTTGAAAAGGGTAAAGTCCAGATATCTGCTTCTCATTCCACAGATCAACTTGAAACCCGTGTTTTTGAAGGAGGGCGTGCTCTTCGGCTAAGGCAGGAACATCCTCCTTGCAGCTGGCATAATACAGACTGTCTCGTCTTATAAACTCTGAATCGAATGGCAGCTGAGCGCACACCCGCTCAATATCGTTAATGGATGCCTCACACAGCTTGAGATGACGTGCCGCCACCTCTTCACCGAAGGAGTTGCTCAGTGATACGAAGCTCTTCTCGCCTGCGTACTGTATTAATGCTGTATTGGTGCTGGTGCTGCCTGCACCTGCTTTTCTTTTATCAACCACGACCACAGATAGATCATGTCCAGCCAGAATATTGGCACACTGTGCGCCTGAGCTGCCGGCGCCGATAATGAGTACATCACAGGATATATCCTCTTCCAGCCTGGAATAGGAAGGAGGCTGAACAACAGTTGTAGGCCAGTATAATTTACCGCTTTGCAAATCCATACCTAATCTCTCCCTTTGCTATCATGAATGGATTCATGAAATGGATTCATATAGTATGGATTTTTTGGCGAACCTCAATGCAAGATAATTGAAGCTTACGGCTGTTCGATTTGAATATTTCCGGAAGTGGTGCGCACTTTAATGAGCTCTGTTCCGGTTCTTGGTGAATCAGGAGCATGGATGCTTCCAGATATGGCCTGAACATCATAGAATCCGGCAAAATCAGGTGCTGCTATAACCTCGACATCGCCGGATACGGCTCGGATATCTAAGTTTCCGATCACCGATTGACTGACTTCCACATTCCCGGACTGTACTTCAATGCTGGCGTCTCCGTGCAGATCGTCAATTTCGATATCCCCGGAAGTGGACTTAACCTCCACCTGACCCTGTATTGCCGCCGCCTCTATACTACCGGACTGGAGCTTTACTGCAATTTGACTTGAAGTGAGGTCCTCAAGCTCAATATCTCCAGAGATCATCTCAAAGCTTGCACTTTCCTTGGCAATGACATTCTTCATATCCAGATTGCCTGAAGAGAGACTCACGGCCAGTTGACTGGCTTGAACATCTTCGAGCTCGAAATCGCCTGAGGTTGATGAAATAGAAACATGCTGTGCCTTGACTCCGCTAATTTCGTTACTGCTTGATATATTGTCAACAATAAGCTCATCTAGCATTTTGTCTGAGGGCATCCGAACCTCGATATGATTGTCTGCGAAATCCAGATTAAAGGACAGAAATTGAAAAGAATCCTCCGCTGTCGTATCCATTGTAAGTGTGCTGCCCTCTGGCGCGGTCTGTTCAATTCGATCTATGGCATCCTGATGCCATTTGCCTGTGAACAATACGGTAATTTGATCCTCCTCAGTCGGTACAAACTTAATATTCGTACTGCTATCGGTCCTCATTACAAGGGAATGGATGCCTGCTTCCGGAAATGCGAGCTCTTTCTCGTATGCAATCCGTTCATCTCCAAATTCAAAACCGAATATGGACATGCCGACAACGCCGACAGCAATACAGGCTATGCCAAATCTCAACCAGTTCTTCATTTATTGGTCCCTTCCTTTCACCACTTTGACATTCCAGCTAACATAACTCCGTGTGAGCATTCCGAGCTTCTTGGCGGCCCACAGCGAGAAAATGCTGAGCAGGATACCTATTCCAAGCATGGTGATACTAACGGACGCTTCTGCCCAGATCACACGCTGCTCCTGGAACATAAAGTCGGCCAGGGCAAGGAATGGAGCAAGGATACCAGCGGCTGATGTTAAGGCAACAGCCAGCCACACGGACCATACGGTTGCAAAGATCGGCAGGGCAAAGATGAGATTCAGAAAGAACATGCCGATGGCAGAGAATAAGCTGCGGAAAGCGCGGTGGCTTGATCTCGATTCTGTCACATATGGCATACTGGCTGTGAATGGCACACCGGCATTGTTAGATGCACCATAGGCGTTATTGTAAGTGAACCCAGGTGAAGCGGCCTCCTGTGCTGGGGGAGCATACCGATCACCGAGGGCTTCCAGCGCCAGCTCTCTTGGATGACCCAGCTCTCTAGAAATATCTTCTTCCGTCTTGCCCTCAGCTAAGCCCATTTCAAAATGCTGCTCGTAATCACTTAACAGCTCCATCCGTTCACCTTCGTCAAGCAGCCTAAGCTCGCGTTCCAGAGCCGTCATAAACATACGTCTGTTCATTCGCTATATCCTTCCTTCAGTAGATTGGTAACACTGGACACAAATACATTCCATTCAAGCTCCAAATTCAGCATATAGGCAAGTCCAGAATCCGTTAAACTGTAATACTTACGCGGAGGCCCCTCGTTAGATTCACGCAGATAGGTGGTACAGTACCCATCTGCGACTAATCGGCGAAGCAGGGGATACAAGGCGCCTTCGGCAATCTCAATATGCCTGGATACGGCTTGAGCCAGCTCATATCCATAACGGTCTTTACGGTGGATCAGCACAAGAACGCACAGCTCTAATGCGCCTTTTTTAAATTGGATATTCACATTCAACCAGATTCGAGTCTCCTTTCCGTGGCCATCATTTTAAATATAATTACTAAATTTAGATTAGTACTGTTTATTATATAGTAGTGAACAGGTAAATATTAACACTCAGTACTGAATAATGCAAGGTAGTGAAATTTATGAAGCGGCTCATCCGTTTGAAACTCTCCCCTACGGGTAAGGTAAGCAGAGAAGGAGAGGAGATCGTACATGAACCACAACCATCAAGAGGCGAAGGAGCCCAGCGCATATAAACAGGAGCATTCCCAGAAGAAGCATGCTAAGAAAAGAAGAATCGGTCTGCATTTCTATCGTAGAAGATCACCCCGATCCAGAAAAAGACTTCAGATTCGCAATCGTTATGAAATCGCGCATATGATTAGCGAAATTGCCACATCACTCTTGTTTCTTGCCGGCAGCTTCTGCTTGTTCTATCCAGAAGTCAAGCTGATCGGTACCTGTCTATTTATACTGGGAAGTATTCAAATGCTGGTCCGGGCATTAATTCGAATGTCATATATGCTTAAACTTAAAAAGTGGGACTACATTGATGAAAATAGGGATCAGGAGCAGAACCACATCATGCACTAAAACTTCCATCGAAGTGGGAAATAATCATATGTGGACAAATGAAAGACCGCCTGCAGCTGACTGGACAAGCAGCTGCAGGCGGTCTATTCACATTTGTTTGATTACTACTGGGCTTGCTTACGCGGCGGCTTCGAGCGCAGATACAAGTTGAGGTGAGGACTGCTGCCCTTCGTTATCATGTCGGTGACAATGCGGGACAGGGTCATATTGTATACCGTCCCATTGTCTCCATAAGCCATGATGTGGAAGCAGTTCGGGTACTCATCACTTCGGCCAATCATCGGAAGACCGTCAAGTGTACCGGCAAAGAAGGCACCGAGCACGTAATCCGGTTCGGTCTTAATTTCTGGGAACATCTCGGACAGATTTTTCATTAATTGATCTCGTCCGGACTCAATGTGCGCATCCCTGCTCACGGAGCGATGCGTCTCCTGGTCCATGCCGCCGACAATAATTCGATCATCCGGTGTTGTTCTCATATACATGTATGGACGAGCCGTTTCCCATAGAAGCGTTCGCTTGTACCAGCTGCTCAGATCAGCAACAGGCTTCGTAATCACAACGTACGAGCTGGTAATTGTGGCATTGGCGTTAGGCGTCAGCTCCATCTGCTCGTAACCGGCTGCCATGATGACATACTTGGTGCGAATCTGGTGTCCACTCTTGGTATAGAAGACGGCCTCATCTGAACTGAACTTCTTGCCGGTAATTTCGGTTCCTCCGTAAACTTGGCCGCCCATCCCTCTGACTTCTTCAAACAAGCCGTAAATATATTTTAGCGGATTCATCTCCGCATCGTTTTTGTAGTACAGAGCGCCGGATTTACGGAACGGGTATTTCGCTGCAATTTGGTTCTCGTCCCATAAGTCCACATCGAATCCGTGCTTCTTCAGTAGAGCATGCTCCTGCTTAAGTGCAGGTACATCAGCTTCCGATGAGGCGTAATACAGGCTGTCTCTGCGAACGAAATCAGCCCCATCCGGCAGCTGACTGCAGGCTTGTTCGATGTCGTCAATGGCTTGTCTGCAGAGCTTCAGATGAGCCGAAGCCTTCGCTTCACCAAAATCCGCTGCCAGCTCTGTAAGCATCTTGTCACCGGCATACTGAATGAGTGCCGTATTGGTGCTTGAGCTTCCGCCTCCAATCGTTCGTTTATCAACCACGACGACATGAAGGCCTTGTCTCGCAAGCTGATATGCACTCTGGGCGCCTGAACTGCCCCCGCCGATAATGAGCGCATCGCACTGAATATCTTCTGTAAGCGGGGGATAGATGGGAGGACTGCTCACTGTAGCAGGCCAATAGAGTTTGCCAGTTTGTAAATCCATATGAAATGCCTCCTAATAATAAGCTGAAAAAGTTCATGCTATCTATCGATATTATGAACTTAAGTTGTTTTTTCTTAAGTTCATGCTATCTATCGATATTATGAACTTAAGTTGTTTTTTTCTTAAGTTCATGCTATCTATCGATATTATGAACTTAAGTTGTTTTTTTCTTAAGTTCATGCTATCTATCTACCATGATTTCGCTTATTAGAAACAAGGCAATCCATAAATTTTGAACAAGCCGCTAAGCCTGATGTGCATCAAGCTTAGGTAAAGGCTCCACTGCAGGTCCTTCAAGGACGGAACCGTCATAAGTAAACCGCGAGCCATGGCAAGGGCAGTCCCACGAGCATTCGCCCGAGTTCCATTCCACCTCACAGCCCAGATGGGTGCATGTCGTATCGACAAGATGCAGCGTACCGGATTCATCCTTATAGGCTCCGGCGCGCTTGCCTTCATGTCGTACAACAGCACCCTCACCAGGCTGAATATCCTCAATCTTCTTGTGAACGAGACCCAGTTTGCCCGAGATGAGATGCTTGGCTACATCCAGATTATCCTTTACGGCGTTCTTAATCGAAGGATCAGCCTTGAACCGGCCGGGATCAACCAATTCTGTATAAGGATTGTGGCGGCCGACGATGAGATCCGTCAGAAGTCTGCAGGCAACAGTACTCGTTGTCATCCCCCATTTGCGGAAGCCGGTGGCGACCAGCACCCTCTCATAAGCTCCGCCAATCGGTCCGATGAACGGCATCTTGTCGATGGTGACCAGGTCCTGTGCAGACCAGCGGAAATGCACCTTTTTCACACCAAAATGCTGTCCGGCAAACCGAACGAGCTCTTCAAAATGCTGATGTGTGCTGATGCCCTGACCCGTCTTATGATTCTCTCCGCCAATAACGAGGAGCTTCTTGCCATTGTACAGTGCAGAGCGGACAGAGCGCTCCGGCTTGTCGTAGCTTACATACATGCCGCCCTCAAACTCCGTTTCCGGCTCCACAGCAATGGCGTAGGAGCGCTCTGCATGCATACGGGCAAAGTACATACGTGGATCATGGAACGGAAAATGACTTGCCACGACCACATGCTCGCTTGTAATGTGATGGCCGCCTCTTTCCAGCATGACGGTCACCTTGTTATCCTCCTCTTTGAGGTCAGCAGCCGTCGTTTTTTCATAGATCTTAACGCCGAGGTGGATCAGCTCTTCAACCAGCTTCTTGAGATAAGAGAGTGGATGGAACTGTGCCTGATTCGGCACACTGATCCCCGCTACAGCCGGTACCGGAATCGGCAGCTTATCATGCCACACACTGGGAATAGCCAGCTGCTGATAGGCATCGAATTCGTCCTTCAGCTTCTTTAGATCATTCTCCGATTGAATATAGACATACGCGTCCTCTTCCGTCAGCTGACAGTCGATTTCTTTTTCGGTAATGACACTTCGAATAAAACGCAGTGCTTCCTCATTGGCCTCATAATACAGTCGGGCCTGCTCATGGCCGAAATGTTGAATGAGCTCGTGATAAATCAGGTTGTGCTGGGAAGTAATCTTCGCGGTCGTATGACCTGTCGTTCCATCCAGGATTGAGCCTGCCTCAATAAGGACAACTTTATAGCCTTCCTTGGCGAGAAGATATGCGGTAGTAATCCCCGTCATACCGGCACCAATAACTGTTACTTCTGTGTTCAGGTTCTCAGACAAACGTTCAAATGAAGGCAGAGAGACGGTTCCACGCCATAACGATTCCCGGCTCTTCGGCAGCTCTGCTGCAGTAAATTCCTGATTCATGTCATTCATATATTCAAATCCTCCTATTCAAGTACGGGCCTAATATGTTCCGATTTCTCAATTATTACCACCCGGCACCTGATAGAAACGCGCGTTAGCCAGAAACATTGCGCTTGGAAGCAAATTTAGGTGACCTCTAGGTATTCTCGAAGGAGCCATTCCATCGCTTTTTGAGTTTTTGTCTATTGCATTTGCGAAATGGTCAGTTCAGTTAAACAAAATAAACACTCCATTTGATGATTTGCACATATCGCGCTCTGGCGGCCATCCCTTAACCTGTCAATACAGCAATTCAATTCAATCAAAGTGGGGGTTGGGTACATGAAACGTTGGTTTGTTTCTACGCTTGTGATGGCGCTGATGTCATCCTTATTGATCGGCTGTACTGGAAATGGAGGAAGTGCGGAGGAACCCAATGAAGGAGATCAAGAAGCTCCGGTGGTCACGGAAGAGACGACATATCCAATCGAAACCGACGTGACACTATCCTATTGGGGCGAGCTTCCAGGGAACCTCATAGGAGTCAAGGCTACACACGATGAAGTTCCTTTTTTTCAGGAGTGGCAAAAGGCAACCGGAGTTCCGCTGTCCTATACCGCTCCCCCATCCGGACAGGCTCAAGAGGCACTCAATGTCATGCTTGCCTCCGGGGATCTGCCAGACATGATTGAGTATAATTTCCTCGGATTTCCGGGGGGGCCAGAGAAGGCGATCAAAGACGGTTACATTATTGAGCTGAATGAGCTTATAGACAAGTACGCACCCAATTTGAAGAAGTACCTCTCGGAGCATCCGGAGATCGACAAGATGGTGAAGACGGACAGCGGCAGTTATTATGCTTTTCCGTTCATTAGAGAGGACGAGTACCTGCGTGTATTCCAAGGGCCCATCATTCGTAAAGACTGGCTCGATGAGCTGGGCCTTCCTATTCCAGAGACGATTGATGAATGGACAACGACGCTGCGTGCTTTCAAAGAAGAGAAGGGTGCCGCTGCTCCATTCTCCGTCGTCAGTAAACCGAGATTCTTTAATGATTCAGGAAATGGTGCATTTCTAGGTGCATTTGGTGTCACGCGAGGCTTCTATCAGGTGGATGGACAGGTGAAATTTGGACCGGCAGAGCCAGGATTCAAGGAGTACCTTCGCTTATTCAACAGCTGGTATACAGAGGGATTGATCGACAAGAACGTCGCTACGACAGATTTGAAAGCGATTGACAGCAATATGGCCTCCGGTGAGACGGGAGCCACGGTCGGTAATACAGGCGGAGGCATTGGGAAGTGGCAGCCGCTCGTTGAAGCAAATGATCCGGAAGCTGTGCTTGCTGCCGCCCCTTATCCCGTCCTAAACAAGGGAGAGGTACCGATGTTTGGACAGCGGAATCAGGCGTATTCCTCGGAGGGAACGGTTGCTGTTACCTCAACATCTGAGAATCCAGAGCTGGCTGTGAAGATGCTCGACTATGGGTACAGTGAAGAGGGTCATATGTTCTTCAATTTCGGCAAGGAAGGCGTCAGCTACAATCTGACGGAAGACGGATACCCGCAGTTTACGGAATTGCTGCTCAAGAACCCGGACAATCTGGCGCCTGCTCAAGCCATTTCCATGTATGCGCGAAGCAGCTACAACGGACCTTTTGTCCAGGATAGACGCTATATAGAGCAGTATCTTGCGCTTGAGACACAGCGTGAAGCGATAGAGATCTGGAGTAAAACAGATGCAGAGAAGTACAGTCTGCCGCCGATTACGCCAAACCCGGAGGAGAGCTCCGAGTACGCCACAATTATGAATGATATCAATACGCTTGTGGACGAGATGACGATCAAGATCATTCTCGGAACCGACCCTGTAGATGAATTCGAGAGCTATGTAGCGAAGATGAAGCAGCTGAACCTGGATCGGGCGATCGAGATTCAAATGGCCGCACTGGAGCGTTATAACAACCGTTAACCAAAAGGATCAATAAACTCTCAAAAGAATGAGGTGACTAAACCGCCCCATGAACCATTCCCGATCTTTCAAAAGCCGGTTTATCCGGGATTTCATGTTGAATAAATACCTTTATCTCATGATGCTTCCGGTCGTCGCGTACTATCTCATTTTTCATTACACGCCGATGTACGGTGCAGTCATTGCTTTCAAAGACTATACCCCTATTAAAGGCATTCTCGGCAGCGATTGGGTCGGTCTGAAGCATTTCATTGATTTTTTTGACAGCTACTATTTTTGGCGGATTCTAAAGAACACGCTGCTGATCAGCCTATACTCTCTGCTGTTTGAGTTCCCGATGCCGATACTGCTGGCTCTGCTCATAAATGAGGTTCGACAGCGGCGGTTCAAGCGGGTCGTCCAGACAATTACGTATATGCCTTATTTTATTTCATTGGTCGTGATCTGCGGAATTATTACGGATTTTACAAATGCGGATGGTCTGATCAATCGATTATTCATGTGGCTTGGCTATGATGGGCAGGCGATGCTCCAGAAGCCCGAGCTGTTCAGGCCGATCTACATTCTGTCCGAAATATGGCAGCGGATCGGCTGGGAATCCATCATCTACATTGCGGCACTTACGAGCATTGACCAAGAGCAGTATGAAGCTGCACGCATTGACGGAGCGAACCGTTTGAAGCAGATGTTCTACATTACTCTGCCCGGCATTCTGCCTACGATCACGATTATGCTCATACTCCGGATGGGGAATCTTCTAAATGTCGGCTTCGAAAAAATTATCCTGCTGTACAATCCGGTGACCTATGAGACAGCTGATGTCATCTCCTCCTTCGTCTATCGGAAGGGACTTCTGGAATTCGGATGGAGCTACAGCTCAGCGGTGGGCTTGTTCAACTCCGTCATCAATTTGATTCTGCTGGTGACAGCCAACTACATTAGCCGAAGAGTCAGTAATAACAGCCTATGGTGAGGTGAAGCGATATGAAAAAGGAAACTGGCTGGTTTGACCGAATCTTTGATCTCATCAATTATACATTCCTCCTGCTGCTGGTTACAGCGACGCTGTATCCCTTGCTGTATGTACTATTCGCTTCCTTCAGCGATGCGGCGAAGCTGCTGCAGAATGACGGAATTCTGTGGCGGCCGCTAGGCTTTAATCTGGATGCTTATCGAAGCGTGCTTGCTAACCCGGGGATTGGACTCGGGTTTCGGAATACGCTGTTCATTGTCGTGGTGGGGGTCACCGTGAATTTACTGATGACTTCTCTGGGGGCGTACGTGCTGTCACGCAAAAATGTGATGTGGAATAAGGTGTTCATGTTCCTGATCGTATTTACGATGTTTTTCAGCGGCGGGCTGATTCCTCTCTATCTTGTGGTCAAGGGCGTCGGACTGCTGGATTCGCTCTGGTCTACCATTATTCCTTTCAGCATCAGCACGTTTAACTTAATCATTATGCGTACGGCATTTATGGGCATACCGGACAGTCTTGAGGAATCGGCCAAAATTGATGGTGCCAACCACTTTACCATCTTATTCCGTATTATCATTCCGCTGTCCATGCCGGTCATTGCCGTTATGATTCTGTATTATGCCGTAGATAAATGGAACGGCTGGTTCTATGCATCGGTGTTCATTAAGAGCCGGGAGCTGTTCCCGCTCCAGCTGGTGCTGAGGGAGATTCTGATTGCCAACTCCACAGACAGCATGTCCACTGGCGCCTCAGCCGGAGACCGTTTTCAGATTGGGGAAACGATTAAATATGCCACAATCATCGTCGCAACAGTACCGATTCTGTGCGTGTACCCGTTTGTGCAGCGCTTTTTCGTTAAAGGCGTCATGGTAGGTTCGCTTAAAGGCTAGTATCCAAATTCAGCGGATGGAGGGATTGTTCATGGTACAAGTGCAAACAGCCGCAAATCAGGCGGTGTGGGAACAAATCGGTAAAAAGGTCGATGCGGTGCTTCCCAAGATAGCTGGCAAGTGTCCTCATGTGGCGAAGAGTGACGGTATCTACGATGATACGAGACTAGATTGGTGGACGTCCGGATTCTGGCCGGGTATTCTGTGGATTATGCATGATATGACGGGTGAGCAGCGGTACAAGGATGCCGCCTGGAGCTGGGATGAACGAATGGAGCAGCTGTTCCTGACGGAGAACCGTTATGATCATGATGTGGGCTTTCAGTTTCTGCCGACAGCGGTCATCAAGCACACGATTACAGGCGACAAGGATGGAGCAAGAAGGGGGTTGTTTGCGGCCAATTTCCTCGCAGGAAGGTTCAATCTGAAGGGGGATTTTATCAGGGCCTGGAAAGCGGATAAGACAGGATGGTCGATCGTCGATACCACAATGAACCTCTCTTTGTTGTTCTGGGCTGCGAAGGAGAGCAGCGATCCAAGGTTCATGCATGTGGCCAGAGCTCATGCGGATACGGTCGTGAGGCACTTTATTCGGGAGGACGGCTCTACTTATCACATCGTCCGGTTTAACCCGGAGACAGGAGAGTGGGCAGATGCAATCGGCGGTCAAGGGGCAGCTCCGGAGTCGGCCTGGAGTCGGGGAGCAGCGTGGGCACTGTACGGGATGACGAATGCGTATACGCATACAGGAGATGAGACGTATCTTCGCGCTGCACAGCGTGTCGCTAATTTCTTCATCGCTCATCTGCCAGAGGATGGGGTCCCTTACTGGGACTTTAGAGCAGAGGAAGAGGATGGGGGGATCCCGAGAGACAGCTCCGCGGGGGCCTGTGCAGCTTCGGGTCTCATCGATCTGGCGGGACATCTTGGAGACACCCAGGGGAGAGGATATCGTGCAGCAGCTGAACGTATCCTCAGTTCTCTGTATCAGTCTTACGGAACATGGGACAACAGTGCCCATGAAGGAATGCTCCTGCAGGGGACGGGAAACCGTCCTGCGGATGAGAATGTCAACGTGTCGCTCATATATGGAGATTACTTCTTCGTCGAGGCGACCGCGAAGCTGAATGGTTGGAAGCATCGGATATTCTAGTATTGCTGGATATACAGCTCAATATAGCGCAGATCCCCGAATGACAGTATAGCGGCTGTCCTTCGGGCTGTCCCGAATGACAGTATAACTGCTGTCCTTCGGGCTTTTTGCGTTCATTTTTATTAATCATCTGGCTGCGGATTGTACGTTTTGCTCATGGTATTGTACTTATTGTATATTCCGTCCCTGCCCTTGTTTCGTTATAATGTAATCCACAGTCAGTGAACTTCACAAAAAAACGAATAATAGGGTGATGGACTATTGAGGAACATTCAACATTTGTGGCAAAAGCGTGAGAGCATCATTGTCACCTGGCTTGTTTCTTACACGGCAGTCCTTTTTATACCGATCATCATCAGTCTTGTCATCTACTTTCAGGCAAGCGATACACTGAAGGGCGAGATTGACCGGGCGAATGATTCGCTTCTGAAGCAAGTCAGATATACGATCGATAACCAAGTTGATCTGATGAAGCGACTGAGTATGGAGATGACCTGGAATTCGAACCTGCAGACACTGATGTACTCCAATATTTCTCCTGAGGAATCTTCCTATACTTCCTATCAATTAGTTCAGCAGTTCAAGCTGTACAAGACATCTTATGCCTCAATCGACGAGTTCTATATTGTTCGGGACAGCGATCATTCTGTCCTCCGTTCCGGGAATGTGCGGGATATGGAAACGGCGTTTCGCACGCTGCATGATACAGGGAATCTCACCTATGAGCACTGGAAAGATACAATTCAGCGTCCAGGGCCAAGCCGCTTTACGGTACTGCCCCATTTAAATAATACGGAGCTACCGTCATCCATTGCCTACATAACACATCTGCCTAAGGGCTTAAATGGGAGAGATACCGGAAGCGTGGTCGTTATGGCCGATATGACCCGGTTTCAGAAGCCGCTGGAGAGCATTGCCGGCTTTAATGAAGGGCTGCTGCTCATTCTGAATGACAATAACGAGGTGCTTATGTCCACTCGTCCGGATGCACCGGAGCTTGCTCCATTCCTGAAGGGGCAACGGGTAGAGCTATCCGCAGCAGCAGCAGGAGAATCGGAAATATTTTATATTCCATCAGCCGTATCGGAGTTGAAATATGCGCTCATTATCCCAAGCCGGATCTATTGGGAAAAAGCCGAATATGTCCGCAGCTTCACATATATCAGCATCGCCGTGAGCATCATCAGTGCGATACTCATTACCTGGTTTTTTATGAGAAGGAATTATTCGCCGATCCAGCAGCTGGTGCGTGCACTGACAGATCATACTGGAACGGTGGAGCCCCAGGAGGGCAATGAGCTGCGTTTTATCCAAGAGGCAGTCCTGCAGACAAGAACGAAGCATGATGAAATCACCATGCAGCTGCACAAGCATGAACAGGTGCTCAGGTCCAACTTGATTAATCGTCTGCTGAAGGGCAGGCCCGATACACTGGTCCCGTATGAGGATGCCTTTCGCTCCTTTCACATGCCGCTGCAATCGCAGGATTTTGCTGTCATTTTGTTCGACGTGGAAAATGAAGAGAGCTTGTATGAGAAGCTTCCGGGTATTGATATCAACGAACGAAGAAAGCTCATCCAGCTGATCGTTTCCAATGTGGCAGAGGAGCTGGTGCATACGCATCAGCATGTAGGGTATGTTGCCGAGGTAGATGATATGATGGTGTGCCTCGTAAATTTGAAAGCGGATTCTTGCGAGCCGGCGGCCGATCTTCATGCCATTGCATCAGAAGCGAAGCAGTTCCTTTATCGATATGAGATGGAATTAACCGTATCGATCAGCGGGCAGCACAGCTCATGGATTGGAATAGCTACAGCCTATCAAGAGGCTGTGGATGCGATGGAATATAAGATGGTTCTGGGCAAGAGTGGAATTATCCAGCATGAGGATATTCGAATAGAGGGAGCCCTGGAAGATCAATATGGCTACTATTATCCGCTGCAGGTCGAGCAGCAGCTGATCAATCTGATCAAGGCCGGAGAAGTAGAGCAGGCAACCGATTATATGACAGAAATAACAGATCGCAACTTTAACAAGCCGGTCATGTCCTTAACCATTGCCCGGTGTCTGATGTATAACCTTGCGGCGACCATGATGAAGGCGATTAACGAGGTCGATCGGAGCATCATGGAGCGAAATCCGCGCTTCATTGAACACATTACCGATTGTGATACGATTCAGGAAATGCGTGAGGCGCTGGAGTCCTTGTTAAAGGAGGTTTGCTCTTATGCAGCAGCCAAGCGCACACTCGGTATCACGCAGGAGAGAGAAGACAGCCTGGTGCGTTTGACGGCACAGGTCACGAGCTACATCGAAGAGAACTATCAGGATATGAATTTGAATGTTAATTCGATTGGAGAGCATTTCGAGCTGAAGGGGAGCTATCTGTCCAAGCTGTTTAGAATGCATACAGGAGAAGGTCTGCTTGACTGCATTCACAAATATCGGATCGAGCAGGCCAAGCAGATGATGACTGCCAAGCAGGATTCCATCAATGAAATCTCCAAGCATGTAGGATATAACGATGCTGCAACATTTATCAGAGTGTTCAAAAAGTATGAAGGGATTACGCCTGGCAAATATAAAGAGCTCTATTAGAAAGGAGGCACATGGATGGGAGGCCGGCTGCTACGATATCAGCGAGGGTGGATCGCTGCTCTGGCTGTTCTAACCATGCTCATGCTGTCCGCCTGCATGCTGAGTACAGGGGAGAATAATGAATCTTCTCTAATGAGTGTGGCTGAACTTCATCATACGGAATCTGATGATGTACGGGATAACGAGGCCCATCTAACGTATTGGGCAGGCCTCAGCAATAACGCGGCAAGTATCAAATCTAATCTGGAGGATATTCCTTTCTTTCAGGAATGGAAGCGGAGAACAGGTGTGAATGTTACGTTTATGAATCCGCCTCTCAATCAAGGTAAAGAGGCGTTTAATGTGATGATCACATCCGGTCATTTGCCAGATATGATCGAGTATGAATGGATGAATTATCCTGGAGGACCGGAGAAGGCGATTCATGACGGCATTATCCTTCCACTAAATGAGCTTATCGAGGAGCATGCCCCCCATTTTAAACAGTTTCTCGAAGAACACCCAGAAATTGATCGTCAAATCAAGACGGCAGATGGAAGCTATTACGTCTTTCCGTTCATTCAGGCAGAGGATAAGCTGCGCACCTATCAGGGTCCGATTATAAGGAAGGATTGGCTGGATGAGCTTAAGCTGCCTGTCCCTGAGACCATTGAGGAGTGGCATACCGTACTAACCGCCTTCAAAGAGCAAAAAGGGGTACCTGCTCCGCTTACGATCCTGGGTAATTCAAACCCTTTATCCGGTATTGAGAGCGGGGGCTTCGTAGGAGCCTACGGAATAAGAAAAGGCTTCTACATGGAGGACGGAGCTGTCAAATTCGGTCCGATGGAGCCTGAATATAAGGAGTTTCTTGCTTTGTTTCGATCGTGGTACGCGGAAGGTCTCATTGACCAGCATTTTGCAACAACCGATACCGAAACCCAGGATATGAACATGACGATGGAGAGGAGCGGTGCAGCGATATGGAATGCAGGAGCGGGTATTGGAACATGGCTGCCGAAGATCAGGGAAGAGAGACCTTCAGCAGAACTCATCGCAGCACCTTATCCCGTCCTTAGTGAAGGGATGCGTCCCAAGTTCGGACAGCTGGCTCCTGAGGTGGGCATCAGCGGCGGGGTAGCACTGTCAGGCAGTATTCAGAATGCGGAGGCAGCGATCCGTATGCTGGATTACGGCTATGGAGAAGAAGGACACCTGCTGTTTAACTTTGGAATGGAAGGCTTGAGCTACGAGATGATCGATGGATATCCGACTTATACGGATCTCATCCTGAACAATAAGGATAAGCTCTCTCCGTCACAGGCGCTCGCGATGTACACCCGTGCCAGCTATTTTGGCCCGTTCGTTCAGGACATTCGTTATTTGGAGCAGTATTAAACATTGCCTGAACAGAAGGAGGCGATTCAGATCTGGGCGGACACGGATGCCTCGCTTCACCTTCTGCCTGCACTGCCGAAGTCGGAGATGGAGAATGCTGAGCTGTCTGCCATTATGCAGGAGGTCGACAAGCATGTGGATGAAGTGTCTCTCAAGATAATTATGGGGATTGAGCCGCTCTCCGAGTTTGACAGCTATATACAGCAGCTGAAATCTATGAACATTGAGCAGGCCATTGCTATTCAGCAGCAAGCGCTTGACCGTTACAACAGCGGTGCCCGTCATCCTTAACATAACACAGCCTTAGTTCGTTATTAGACGAATTAAGGCTTCTTTGTTGATTAAATGGTGACTCGTGATGTTACTTTTTGCATTTTATTGGACGATATATTATTCATTGGTGTGTATGACAAATGAAAGAGGGACTTCCATGGAACACAATGAACATTCTGTTGACCAATTGTTGGTACTATTCTCGTATCTGATCGCTGTCGTCTCATCCTACAACGTATTGACATTGGCGGGAACTCTGAACAGGTCGAAGGGAGCAAATCGGGCCTGGCTTGTGTACGGAGCCATTGTTTTGGGGCTGGGGGTATGGTCCATGCATTTTGTCGGCACAATGGCCGGCTCTACTCACCTGACCGTTACCTATGATCTGACGCTGATTCTGGCTTCTGTTGTGGTCGGGATTGGAGCTTCGTTTGTCACCTTGTATCTGGTAGCACATGAATCATTGACCAGAACGCGATTATATCTAGGGGCGAGCATCATTGCGGCAGGAATTGCCTCTATGCACTACATGGGGATGGAGGCTATGGATGTTGACATCTATTACAACTGGGTTTATGTGGTCCTATCTGTGCTCGTTGCTTTTCTGGCGTCTGTTGCAGCTTTGTGGCTCTCCTTTTATTTTGTTAAACATCCAAAGTATACGAAGAGCTGGTATTATAAAAAGCTCGCCGGTGCGCTCGTCATGGGTGCTGCAATTT
Source organism: Paenibacillus urinalis (assembly GCF_028747985.1). Taxonomy (NCBI): domain Bacteria; kingdom Bacillati; phylum Bacillota; class Bacilli; order Caryophanales; family Paenibacillaceae; genus Paenibacillus; species Paenibacillus urinalis. Next base: position 5,059,843 of record NZ_CP118108.1, on the reverse strand, counting down.
CCGGTATGCACTATATCGGCATGCTGGGGACTGAGTACGATATGAATCATATTCATATGGACCAGTCAGGGGTTCAGCTCGATCAAATATGGCTTGGTTATCTCATTGCCGGCGGAGCTATGCTTACTCTAGGTCTCTCTATGATTGGATTGTATGTGTCACGCAGGTTCTCTCATCAGGAGATGGAGAGGCGAGAGCAGGAACGATGGTATAAGTCCCTTTATGATAACAATCAGGATGGGGTAATCTCGGTCAATTTGAATCATCACATCATCGGATTTAATCCTGCTGTCGAGCGAATCACGGGGGTAGCAGAAGAAGAACTGAAGAACCGGCATATTGAAGAGATTCTTCCGATATTTCACCCGGGTGAACAGGAGAGAGTCCGGGAAATGTATAAGAAATCTGTAGCAGGGGAGAAGCTCAGCTACGAATCGGTGATCTATAATCGGTCGGGAAGCCGTGTTGATCTTAACATGGTGCATGTACCCGTCATTATCGAGGGGAAGGTAACGGGACACTACATTATCGTTAGAGATGTTACCAATGAGAAGCAAGTGAGGGAGAGGAATCAATTTCTAGCGTTTCACGATGATCTGACCGGCTTGCCTAATCGAAGATTGATTAATAACGTGCTTGCAGATCTGATTGACAGAGAAAATAGTGAGTCACAGCCATTTGCGCTAATGGTGATGGATCTGGATCGATTTAAGATTATCAATGATTCGCTGGGTCATTTATATGGGGATCTTCTTTTGAAGGAGATAAGCAAGAGGATCGTTCATCATACCACGGATAAAAATGTGGTGATAGGACGTATCGGGGGAGACGAGTTCTCCATATTGCTGCTTGATTATACACATGAGTCAGATGCTGCTGAACTGGCTGAACGCTTAATGGCCGTAATCAGTGAGCCTTATGATATGAAGGGAAACAACTATTATGTCTCGACCAGCATTGGAATCGCAGTATATTCAGTCCATGGCAGGGACGCAATCCAGCTGATGAAGAATGCCGATACGGCGATGTACGAGGTGAAGAAGAACGGGAAGAACGGCTACCGCTTCTTCTCCTGCGAGCTGAACGCCCAGGTCGAACAGCGGGTAGAGCTGGAAGCCGACCTGCGTAGAGCGTTGGAGCGGGGTGAATTTTTACTCCACTACCAGCCTCAGATCCGGGCAGATGATGAGTCCATTATCGGGGTCGAAGCCCTCGTAAGGTGGAATCATCCGACGAAGGGGATATTGCCTCCTGGACTGTTCGTCCCTGTGGCAGAGGATACCGGATTAATCATGGAGCTGGAGTCGAGGGTATTATACGAAGCATGCCGCCAAATGCAGTCTTGGCATGAATCAGGGGCGCCTCTGATCTCAGTAGCCGTCAACCTGTCATCACATCAGTTCTATCATTCGAGCCTGACACAGCAAATTAAGGATGTTATTGAGCAGACGGGGCTTGAGGCCAAGTACTTGGAGCTCGAAATTACGGAAAGTCTGATGATGAATCCGGAGGTGTCCAGCGGCGTACTCAAGGAGCTGGCCAATCTGGGTATTAGAATAAGTCTGGATGATTTTGGAACCGGCTACAGCTCGCTGAGCTACTTAAAAAAACTGCCCATTAACAAGCTCAAGATCGACCGTACCTTTATTCAGGATATCGCTCACAATGATAATGATAAAGCGATTGTTGCCAGCATCATTGATATGGCGCATCATTTGAATTTGAATGTCATTGCCGAAGGGATTGAAACGAAGGATCAGCTGGAGATTCTCAGCCAGCATAATTGCAGAGAGGTTCAAGGCTATTACTTCAGCCGTCCTCTGCCTGCAAGTGAGCTGGAAAGAGTGTATCTTCATCCGTGATCATTTACTTCGGATTCCTCACTCCGAATGTTGCATACAATCCTTATCCATATAAAAGGTGTTAAAGGAAATTTTGAAAATTTTTGTAACCTCTTCCCCTGTTGGTGCGTTTAAAATTAAGCATAAACAAGAGGCCTGATCTGTAAGGCAAGAGAAGACTCAAGATGGGAGACAGATAACAACATGCATGTACCGGTAATATATGAGCACTGGTCTGAGTCGGATAAGAAAGTGATTGAACCGCTCACTCAGCTTCATGTGTCTCAAGAAGAGCTGTTTGTCCGCAAGCTGGTGAATGCAACGATCATTCGCGGCGAGCTGTATGAGCATACGGCTAACGAATCGGAAGATGGACATCGACATTTGATCTACGCGAAGAAATTCAATCCGGAAGACTACAGCTATGGAAAAGCACTGTATGAAGCCGCATTCGATGCTTATCAAGTATCGTCAGGCAGTATCGCTTGTGAATATGTATTGTGGAAGGGGCGATCTTTCCAGTCGTTCGAGCTGAATATCCCTCTGTCCTCGACAATGGATATTGCACGGCTCCTGCTGGATCATTATCTAGTTCACCGTGATGAAACCTATGAGAGTGTGTACACCGTGTTTGATACCGATCGGTCCAAGGTTGTGCTGTATTTGAAACGAGGTGAATTCTAAGATGAACGGACAGAACCCTGAAATGACGGAAGACAGTAGACTTAGAACGAATAAGCCTCCTAAGAAAATAAACGCACAGAAGATGGTGACCTTCTCTCTTCTCCTCACCCTCCCTGTAGCGCTGGCAGGCTGCGGCAATAATTCGGATGACTGCTACGATTATAATAATGATGGATATTGTGATGATAACAGCGGGTCGAGCGGCGGCGGAGCTTATTACTATGGAGGCAGCAGCGGATCAAGCTCATCATCAGGCAAATCCTCAGCTACTTATAAATCAAGCTCGAGTTCCAGCTCCAAGGGCTTTGGCAGCGGCGGATTCTTCAGCTCTGGAGGATAAGCCGCATGAATCGAATTTTGCCATTTGATAAGCCGCATGATGAAATTTTTGCCGGGGAGAGAGCTGAACAGATTCCCTACCATCGGATGTACGGCAAACAGTATTGTCTCCCTGCTGCAGTACGTTACTCGGAAAAAGAAATCGAGCAGCTGATGTATGCGTCAGAGATAATTGACAGCATCTATCTGAGTACACTGCGCTTTGCTCAGCGATATTTGCCGGATGCCTTTCTTACGCAGCAGCTGGGTGTTCCCGCAAGCCTTATTCCAGCAGCACGAATGGAGGTCCCTGGACACGGGGTATCCAGGCAGGATTTTATTCTTGCGCCCGGCGGGAAGATCAAATGTATTGAGAATAATACGGATACCCCGACGGGAATTCCCGAAGCCTCGTACCTTGCACGGGAGCTGAGGAAGGCAAGCTGTTGGAGCTGGACCCGATCATCAAGCGGCAGGAGTACGACTTGAGCGGCTACATGCCGGCCGTTCTCGCCAAGCTCCGGGAGGAGGGGGACGGCAAGCTGTATGGTCTGTCCCCGAATTTCAGAAGCTTCGGTCTCTATTACAACGCCGCCTTGTTCGAGAAATACGGGATAGAGCGGCCTCGCGATTCGATGACGTGGGAAGAAGTGTTCGAGCTGGCGAAGCGGTTCCCGGCTGACGGAGAAGGGAACGACAGGGTGTACGGGTTTACGTTGGACGGATTTTCGTCGCCGCTGACGGACATTGTGTACAGCCTGATGGCGCAAAACAGAAAAATTCTCAATGCGGACGGGACGGCGGTCGGGCTGGAAGGCGATTCCTGGAGGGGGATTTTCGAATCGATCGTCAGCGTCGTGCGATCCGGGTCCTTCTACTTGCCGACGCCGGAAGAGACCGCCAAGCGGACGAGATTCATAGAGGACGACCGATTCCTGATGGGGAGGTCGGCCATGACGTATCGGGATCATCTCTATCTTCGCCAACTGGAGAATGCCTCCGTCGACTGGGCGGTCGTCAGCGCTCCCGTCGATGCGCTTAATCGCACGCAGAGCAGCGCCTACGAGCCGGGTCCGGCATTCGTCATCAGCAGGCAGTCTGCCAATCCCCGCGCGGCGTGGGAATTCGTCAAGTACGCCAATTCCGGGGAGTTCGCCCAGATCAAGTCGAAATCGAGCTCCGACTTCCTGTTCAGCAGAACCGAATACATCCGTCCTCCGTCGGAGCGCGACGTGACGGGACTGTATACACTGGATCCTGTCGCGAATGCGAGCGACGAGTTCGCGGCGCTCGAACCGAGGCTTAAAGTCGACTTGGTGGAGTTGATCGCAAGCGAATTGACGGCCGCGGCGGAAGGCAGCAAGACGCTGGACGCGGCAATCGAAGCAATGCGCGAGGACGGCAATGTTTTGCTGGCGCAGATGAAGGCGGCGAGACCGTGAATGCTCGCGAGAAAAAACGGTCAAGGGGCTGTTCGACATGAACCATATAGGCCGGATAAAATCGGCGATTCTCGCATTTGCGCTAGTCGTCGCAGGCTGCGACGGCGGAAGCGCGCCAAGCGGTGAGTGGGCGCCGCTCGGCTCGGAGGAAGAAGCGGCGATAAGAATCGGCTATTGGAGCGAGAAGCAATTCAACGACGACTACGGATTGATGTTTCGGAGCAAGTATCCGAACGTGAGCTTCGAAGTAATCGGCTTGGACGACCTGTATTCCGACCCGACCCTGACCGCCGCTCAGGCGTATGCCAAGTATATCGAACGTCATCAGCCGGACGTCTTGTATCTCGGCAATACTTACCGAACGTTGGCCCAGGAAGGAATGCTGCTTGAACTGGACCCTTGGATCGAGAAGCACAAATTCGATCTGGACAGCTATTCGCCTGTGTCCCTCGCGCTTCTTCGCCAGGAAGGGGACGGTAAGCTGTACGGGCTAAGCCCGAATTTTTCTTCCTACGGAATTTTCTACAATGCAAAATTGTTCGAGAAGCACGGCGTCATGCTTCCTCATAACGCGATGACTTGGGAAGAGCTGTTCGAGCTGGCGAAGCGGTTTCCGACGGCCGGGGACGACGACAGCCGGCTCTACGGATTCACGATCGACGGCTACTCGTCTCCGCTGTTCGACATTCTGTACAGCCTTGCCGGCCAAAATAGAAAGCTGGTGGACGCCTCGAAGTCAAGGTTGACGGTTGACGGCGAGCAGTGGAGAAAGCCGTTCGAAGCAATCGTCGACGTATTCCGCTCCGGTTCGTTCCGCCATCCTTCGCCCGAAGAGCTGACCAGAACGATGAGGACGGCCGGGGACAATCGGTTTCTTGCCGGCCAGTCGGCGATGACTTACAGCCAGTCGTATTTGATTCGGGCGTTAAGCTCTTCGGCCCTCAATTGGGGCGTCGTCTCCGCGCCGGTAGACGGGCTCGACCGGTCGAAGAGCGGCTCGTATAGTCTGGACGGCGTGTTCGCCATCAGCAAGACCACCCGCAACGCGCGGGCGGCATGGGAATTCGTCCAATACGTCAATTCGGCCGATTTCGCCCAGGTGACGTCCAGAGCGGGCAGGGAAGTGCTGTACAGCCGTTCCGAATTCATACGGCCTCAGGAGGGCCGGGACATCTCCGGCTTGTACAGTCTTGAGCCTCTGCTCCACGCAGATGAATCGTTCGCTTCACTTCCGAATCCGGTTCAAGCGAAGCTTACGCTTGCGATCGTTAACGAGCTCATCGCGGTCATCGATCATTCCAAAACGCTGGACGAAGCGATCGAAGCGATGCTGGCGGAAGGGGAGGAGATACTGCTTCAAACGAATGCGGAGGAGAAGTCCGGTTGAAATGACTCTTTGATCGTGTTAGGATATACGTATTCTAATGTTGGGAGTGAATGGATCGAATGTGATTATTCTTGCGAACGGTAAAACAATATCGCTTCAAGCGATCGTCTGTTTTATTTTGTCGTGCAAGAAAATTGCATTCCTCTTTCGCTCAGACCGTATATCCTGATTCTGCCCGCTTGCGGGTCGGGTTAGCCGTATATCTATTTGAGTCGCGAGAATGTAATTTTCTTGCGGCTTATTTATTTGTGCGGAGGGATGTATTTTATGTCATTAATTAATGTGCAAAACCTTACGTTCGCCTATGACGGCAGCTACGATAACATTTTCGAAAACGCGAGCTTTCAGATCGATACCGATTGGAAGCTCGGATTCACGGGGAGGAACGGCAGAGGGAAGACGACGTTCCTCAACCTGCTGCTGGGCAAATACGAATATGAGGGAACGATTCACGCGAGCGTGGATTTCGAGTATTTTCCGTTCCCCGTGCGGAACAAAGAAAGCAATACGTTGGACGTCGTCGACGAAATATTGCCGGACTACGAGTATTGGCAATTGTCGCGCGAGCTGTCGCTGCTCAAGCTGTCGGACGACGTGCTGTACCGTCCGTTCGAATCGCTGTCCAACGGGGAACAGACGAAGGTGCTGCTGGCCGCGCTGTTTCTGAAGGAAAACAGCTTCCTGCTGATCGACGAACCGACGAACCATCTGGACTTGAACGCCAGACGAATCGTGAGCGACTACTTGAAGGCCAAGAAAGGCTTCATTCTCGTCTCGCACGACCGTGCCTTCCTCGACAACTGCGTGGATCACGTTCTGTCCATCAACAAGACGAATATCGAGATTCAGCGCGGCAATTTCTCCGACTGGTGGGACAATAAGCAGCGCCAGGACAACTTCGAGCAGGCCGAGAACGAGAAGCTGAAGAAGGACATCAAGCGTCTGAACGAAGCGGCCAAGCGGACGAGCAAGTGGTCGGACGAGGTGGAGAAGTCGAAAACCGGCATCCGGAACGCCGACTTCTTCGTGGACAGAGGCTATATCGGCCATAAGGCCGCGAAAATGATGAAGCGTTCCAAATCGATGGAGCGCAGGCAGCAAGAGGCGATCGACGAGAAGTCGAAGCTGCTTAAAAACGTCGAAAATGCGGAACAGCTGAAGCTTGCGCAGCTTGCTTACCATAAAAGCCGGCTTGTCGAGCTCGACCGGGTATCGATCCGCTACGGGGAGAGAACGGCGTGCGAGGACGTCGGCTTCACGGTCGAGCAAGGGGACAGAATCGCGCTAATGGGACCGAACGGTTCCGGCAAATCGAGCATTCTCAAGCTGATTTGCGGGGAAAAGCTTGAGTACGACGGTACGCTCAGGGTGGGAAGCCAGCTCAAAATTTCCTACGTCTCGCAGGACACGTCGTTTTTGCGCGGCAGCTTGACGGATTACGCGAGGAGCAGCGGCATCGACGAAAGCTTGTTCAAGTCCATTTTGCGCAAGCTCGACTTTGCCCGGGTTCAGTTCGAGAAGGACATGTCCGCCTACAGCGGCGGGCAGAAGAAGAAGGTGCTGATCGCGCGCAGCCTAAGCGAGCAGGCGCATCTGCACGTATGGGACGAACCGCTCAACTTCGTGGACGTCATCTCCCGCATGCAGATCGAAGAGCTGCTGTTGGAGCATTCGCCGACGCTTCTGTTCGTGGAGCACGACAGCGAGTTCTGCGACAATATCGCGACTAAGGTCGTGCGGCTGTAATAGGGGGATTGGCGGGGCTGCAACCGGATGGGATCGGGTTAGAGTGAGTCGAGGCGTGTGTTTAGGGCTGCAACCGGACTGGGTCGGGTTAGAGCGAGCGTCGGCGCATTTTTAGGGCTGCAACCGGATGGGATCGGGTTAGAGCGAGCAGCGGCGTGTGTTTAGGGCTGCAGCCGGACTGGGTCGGGTTAGAGCGAGCGTCGGCGCATTTTTAGGGCTGCAGCCGGATTGGGGCGGGTTAGAGCGAGCGTCGGCGTGTGTTTAGGGCTGCAGCCGGACTGGGTCGGGTTAGAGCGAGCGTCGGCGCATTTTTAGGGCTGCAGCCGGATTGGGGCGGGTTAGAGCGAGCGTCGGCGTGTGTTTAGGGCTGCAACCGGATTGGGATCGGGTTAGAGCGAGCCACGGCGCATTTTTAGAGCTGTAGCCGGGTTGGGTCGGGTTAGAGCGAGCCGCGGCGCATTTTTAGGGCTGCAGCCGGATGGGGGCGAGTTAGAGTGAGCGTCGGCGCATTTTTAGGGTTGTAGCCGGATGGGATCGGGTTGGAGCGAGAGAATAGAGGTTGGTGAAGCTTGTAGCCCGACTGCGTCGGGCTATTCTTTCTGTCCATCATTTTTGTCGGACTGACTCATGGGGATAGCCCCTTCATCATGCAGCAGAGTTGATATTGCAATTAAAATGAGATAAAATGATATCAAATGATAGATCATACTATCATATACAGTGAAAAGGAGGAGGAAGAAGCTATGAGCAGCGGCAGAACGGCAGCCAAGGAGGCGAAGCTTCGCGCCATTCTCGACGCGGCGACGGAACTGCTCGTCGAGAAGCCGACCGCTTCGTTAAACGATATCGCAGAATACGCCGGCATCGGCATCGCCACGCTGCACCGCTATATCGAAAGCAGGGAGCAGCTTATGCTGCAGCTCGGCCTGCGGGCGGTCGAGGTTGTGGAGGAGACGTTAAGGCGGATTCGGCCCGTCGGGGAGATCGGCGACGATTACATTCGGGGAGCTGATCGAAGCGCTTATTCCGCTTGGCGACAAGATCAACTTCCTCGCCAACGAAACATCGCTTCACTACAGCGAAGAGATGGGCGCTGCCGAAGCAAGGGTGAAGGAGCCGATCCGGGAAGCGATCCGATCGCTCCAGAGCGGGGGCGCATTCCGCGAGGATATGAGCGCGGACTGGATTTTGGAAGTGCTGTATTCGCTGCTGTTCGTTACCTGGCAGCAGGTTCACGAGGGGCGCATCGCCAGCAAATCGGCGGCGAAGCTGGTTATCGACACGTTGTATCACGGTGTGGCGGCAGACGCGGATCGCGGCTGACGATATCCAATCGGAGAGGATGTGGAGCGCGATGAAGACCGGTTATGTTCCCGAACCGAAATCCTACGGCTTGCTTGGCCATCTGTCTTTGATCGATAAAGAAAAGCCGACCCTGTCCATGTGCAAGCTGGCGGAGGAGCTCGGCCCGATCTACCGGCTGCGGGGCCCCGGATTTTCCATGCTTGTCGTGTCGGGACACAAGCTAGCGGCGGAAGTGTGCGACGTATCCCGGTTCGACAAGAACGTCTACGGCGAATTGCAGAACGTGCGCGCCTTCAGCGGCGACGGGCTGTTCACGAGCTGGACGCACGAGCCGAACTGGCGCAAGGCGCACAACATTTTGCTGCCGACGTTCAGCCAGCAGGCGATGAAAGGTTACCACGACATGATGACGGATATCGCTCTGCAGCTCGTGCAGAAATGGGCGCGGCTGAATTCCGACGAGAGCATCGACGTGGCTGACGACATGACTCGGCTTACGCTCGATACGATTGGCTTATGCGGTTTTAACTATCGATTCAACAGCTTCTACAAGGAGAGCCACAGCCCGTTTATCGTCAGCATGGTGCGCGCGCTGAACGAGGCGATGAATAGGAGCGGACGGCTCGGCATCCAGAATTTCTTCATGGTCAAGACGAAGCGGCAGTTCCAGGAAGATATCGCGACGATGTTCGAACTGGTGGACAAAATTATCGCCGAGCGAAAGGCCAAGGGGAGCCAAGGCGACGTCGATCTGCTGGCCCGCATGCTGAGCGGCAAAGACCCGCAGACGGGGGAGACGCTGGACGATGAGAACATCCGCTACCAGATCATCACCTTCCTCATTGCCGGACACGAGACGACGAGCGGCCTGCTGTCGTTTGCGCTCTATTTTCTGCTGAAAAATCCGTCCGCGCTCAAGAACGCCTGCGAGGAAGTCGACCGCGTGCTGACCGGATCGATCCCGACGCACAAGCAGGTTACCCAACTGAAGTACATCCGCATGATTCTGAACGAGTCGCTGCGCCTGTGGCCGACCGCTCCGGGGTTCGACTTGTACGCCAAGGAGGACACGGTGATCGGCGGGCAGTATCCGATGAAAAAAGGAGACACCGTCAGCGTGCTGCTGCCGCAGCTTCATCGCGATAAAGAGGCATGGGGAGAGGATGCCGACTCGTTCCGCCCGGAGCGGTTCGAGGATCCGTCCAAGGTGCCGAATCATGCCTACAAGCCGTTCGGCAACGGAGAGCGCGCCTGCATCGGCATGCAGTTCGCGCTGTATGAGGCCACGCTTGTGCTCGGCATGATTGTCAGGCATTTCGAGCTGATCGATCACCGCGACTATCAGCTGGACGTAAAGCAGACGCTGACGATTAAGCCCGGCGACTTCACGATGCGCGTCCGTCTTCGTCCTGGACGGCAAGTATCGGCGGCAAGCGCGGCTCCGGCAGCGGCTGAAGAGATCGCCGGGCAGCAGGAGGAGCGCCAGCCGCTTGCTCCGACCGCCGTGCCGGGGGCGGAGAAGACGTCCTTGCTCGTGCTGTACGGCTCCAACCTCGGAACGGCGGAAGGCATTGCCCGGGCGGCGGCCGATTCGGCCCGCGCATTCGGCATGAAGGGCGAGGTCGCGCCGCTTAACGATTGGGCCGGCAAGCTGCCGACGGACGGAGCGGTGCTGATCGTGACCGCGTCCTATAACGGCAAGCCTCCGCAGAATGCAGCCGGCTTCGTGAAATGGCTGGAGCAGGCCAAGCCGGGGGAACTGGAAGGCGTGCGCTACGCAGTGCTCGGCTGCGGCGACCGCAACTGGTCGAACACGTACCAGAGCGTACCGCGATATATCGACGAGCTGCTTGAGAGGAAGGGCGGCCGCAGAATTTCCGCCCGGGCGGAAGCTGATGCCGGCGGCGATACGGAAAAACAGCTCGGGCAGTGGAGGCGGGCGCTGTGGGCGGATATCGGCAAAACGTTCGAGCTGAACGTCGGCGGAGACGAGGGGCGGGAAGGGCCGGCGCTGGGCGTTCGGTTCGTCAACGCGCCGCCGGACGTTCCCTTCGCGCGAACCTACGGCGCCGCGTACGCCGACGTGCGCGACAACTGCGAGCTTCAGTCGGAGGGCAGCGGGCGGAGCACGCGCCATCTCGAAATCGCCGTACCGGCAGGAACGGCATACCGGGAGGGCGATCACCTCGGCGTGCTGCCGGTTAACGGCAAGGATAACGTCGACCGCGCCATTCGCCGCTTCCGTCTTAACGCGAGCAGCCAATTGATCTTGACCGCGGAGGGGAGCGGCGCTGCGCATCTGCCGCTGAACCGTCCCGTGAACGCAGGCGATCTGCTCAGCCATTGCGTGGAGCTGCAGGAGCCGGCGACCCGCGCGCAATTGCGGGAGATGGCCGCGTATACGGTCTGCCCGCCGCATAAGCGCGAGTTGGAGAGCTGCCTGGAAGAGGCCGCTTACGAGGAGCGCATTCTGAACCCGCGTGTATCGATGCTGGATTTGCTCGACAAATACGAAGCGTGCGAGCTGCCCTTCGAGAAATTTCTGGAGCTGCTCCCGCCGCTTAAGCCGCGCTACTATTCGATCTCCAGCTCGCCGCGCGTCCAGCCGGAACGGCTAAGCATAACGGTCGCCGTCGTCCGGGAGCCGGCCCGAAGCGGGTTGGGCGAATATCGCGGCGTCGCTTCCACTTACTTGGCCGGCCGTCAAGCGGGCGACGACGTGCTCGTATTCGTCCGCTCGCCCGAATCGGGCTTCCGTCTGCCGGAAGATCCGGCTGCGCCGATCGTTATGGTCGGGCCGGGAACGGGCGTGGCCCCGTTCCGGGGTTTCCTTCAGGCGCGGGCGGAACTGAAGAAGCAAGGAGCCGGGCTTGGCGAGGCTCATCTGTTCTTCGGCTGCCGGAGCGAGGCGGATCATCTGTACCGGGAAGAGCTGGAGCAGTACGAGAAGGAGCGCATCGTTACGCTTCATACCGCCTATTCGCGGATGGAAGGAAAGTCCAAGACGTATGTGCAGCATTTGCTGTCCCGCAACGCCGCCGAAATCATCCGTTTGTTATCCGAGCAAGGCCATCTTTACCTTTGCGGAGACGGCGTCAGGATGGCGCCAGACGTCGAAGCCGCGCTGATGCAGGCATATCGCGACGAGCGGGGAGCGACGCCGCAGGAGGCGGCGGATTGGCTGCTCGCCCTGGAGCATGAAGGCCGGTACGCAAAAGACGTGTGGGTCGGAAAATAGCAAAGAAGGTCTCGGGCCGTCAAGAAGCGAATGTAATCTTGACGGCTTTTTCGGCTATGTTGCGATCGCAGGCAACGACGGCTTCGGCCAGCCAATTCGACTCGTCCGTCAGGAGGGCTTGCATGACTTCTCAACCGCCTCTCGCCGGCAGAGCTTCCGCCGGAGCCGGCGCGGGCGCGGCGCGACTGCTGAAGCGCACCGGCATTGCCTCGGCGCTGTTAGTCGCGCTGTTCGCCGGACTGCTGCAGGTTCGCGCTCCGCAGCCCGCCGGTCCGGACGCTCCGGCCGACGCGTTCTCCGCCGCACGCGCGATGGAGAAGGTCGGTGTCATCGCCGCCGAGCCGCGTCCTGCCGGATCGCCCGCCCATGACAGGGTGAGGGATTTTTTGCTGGCGGAGCTTACAGGGCTCGGACTTCAGCCGGAGGTGCAGACGGCGGAAGCCGATTCGATATGGGAACCCGGGCGTCGCGTCCCCATCGAAAATATCATCGCACGTTTTCCCGGCACGGCCGGCGGCAGCGGCAAAGCCGTCTTGCTCATGGCGCATTACGATTCCGTCCCGGGCACTCCGGGAGCGGGAGATAACGCGGCGGCCATCGCCGCCATGCTCGAAACGGCGCGGGCGCTTAGAGCGGGCGAACCGCTCAAGAACGACGTGCTGCTGCTTATGACGGACGGGGAAGAAATGGGGCTGCACGGAGCCAAAGCGTTTGCGTACGAGCACCCGTTGGCAAGGAGCGTCGGGCTGGCGCTTAATTTCGACGCGCGGGGCAATCGCGGGCCTTCCTTTATGTTCGAGACGAGCGAGGACAACGGCGGCCTGATCCGGGAATTCGTTCGGGGGGCTCCGCAGCCGGTAGCGTATTCCCTGCTGCATTATGCGTATAACCTGCTGTCCAACGAAACCGATCTGACCCCGCTTATGGACAGCGGGCTGCCCGGCATGAACTTCGTGTTCGCCATGGGGCTGAACGCTTACCACAAGGAGAGCGATACGCCGGACAATCTGGACGCCGCAAGCCTGCAGCACCACGGCAGCTATATGCTGGGCCTTGCGAGGCATTTCGGTGGATTGGACCTGGAGAATATCCGGCGGGAGGATAGAGTGTATTTCAACGTTTTCGGCGGAACGATGGTCAGCTATACGCACACTTGGGCGGTCGGTCTGACACTGCCGTGCGCGCTGCTGCTCCTCGCCACGCTATGGCACGGATTCAAACGGCGGCGCTTGACCGTCGGAGGACTGGGAGGCGGCCTGCTGCTGGCGCTGCTCGGCATAGGCCTGACATACGGAATCGGAGCGCTGGCATGGTCGATCGTTCGGGCCGAGGCGTCGCCTCCTCAATATGCGGAGATCGTGGAAGACCCGATCGTCTCCGCGTTCTATTTTGTCGGCGTGCTGGCATTGGCGCTGGCGATCGCGTTTGTGCCGGTTCGGCTCGTCTCCCGATTGATTCGGGCGGACGATCTGTGGGGCGGCGCGCTGCTGCTGTGGATGCTGTTATGCGCAGGAACGGCGCTGTGGCTGCCGGGCGGGAGCTACCTGCTGCTGTGGCCGCTCCTGTTCAGCTTGATCGGCTTGAACGTCAGCTTCGCCGTGCAACGGAATGCGGCCGGGATGCTCTCCGCTCTATCGGCGATGCCGGGCATCGCACTTTTCGCGCCGGTCGCGTATTTGACGTTCGTTATGCTCACGTCGGAAATGACGGCAGAGCTCGTCGCGTTCTCGACGCTTCCGTGCACGCTCATCTATCCGCTGTTGAAGGGCGCGGGACGCAATGGGAACGGGAAGGGCGCCAGTAGAGGGAAAGAGGAAATGGAGGAGCAATTGACTTGATTCGAGAATTAACGCCGGATGAGCTTGATCAAATTTTAAGTACGATAGACAGGAAACGTCATTTTCTATACTACTCGTATCTCACGATCCGCAGGCCCAACACGATTCATTTCGGACAGTATTCGGAGCGGGGGGAACTGCTCGGCGTATTGGCTTTTTTAAGAGGACTGCCGTTTCACGCCTTCTCCGTGTATCCTCTGGCCTGTTCGTTCCGGATAGGACCGCTGTTGTCGTTCGCGCGAACGCGGCTGAGTCTGCCGGACGGCGCCACAGGCAGCTTTATCGTCAACTCGAAGGATTTGGCCGATCTGGAGGCGCAGCTGAGATGGACGGGATCTCCAAGGGAACTGCTGCTGATGAAGCACGTTCGCGAAGAGATTTTGCCTTTGCCGTCTGAAGGACCGCAGGTTCAACTGCTCGACGCTTCGTATTTCGGCCGGATCGAGGCCAAGCAGCGGGAGTGGAACGCGATGGCTTTTTCCCGGGAAGAACTGAACTATCCGTTCTACGGGGTGACGGAGCAGGGGGAGCTGGTGGCGGCGGGCGGCTACCATGTCTTTACCGACGAATACGCGGAGCTGGGGAACATAGGAACGGACGTTGCGCGAAGAAGGAGGGGGCTCGGAACAAAAGTGTGCGCGGAGCTGACCCGCCATGGAAGGGCGGCTTGCGCCGAAGTGTACTTGAACGTGCTGACGGAAAACGAAGGCGCGGTTCGACTGTACGAATCGCTGGGCTACGAGATCGTGTGCAGGCAGTATATTGCCGAATTCGCCGTCGAGGGCTGAAGAATGCGCGCGGCTGGACGAAAAGGAAAGAGGGGCTGGGACAGCCCCCAACCCCTTAAATACGAGGGATGTTGTCAGGTTAATCTAAATTCGCGAGGTTGTAGGAGCAAATGTTCGCAATCGAACGACTCGGAATCGCATAGGACGATGGGATAACGTTATGGGTTTCGGACGTTGACGGTTGAATGAAGGTTAGCGTTATGGCGTAACGTTATTTCATGGGTTCAGGACGAGATCGGGGGACAAATGGGGAAATAACGTTATGCCGTCGCTCTATTGGCCGCTAGCCTGGCCCGCGTCGGGCATTTAACGTTACGCCGTAACGTTATGCGATTACCGCCATCACCACGACCACCATCGCGACCATCACCAACGACCACCATCGTCACGATCACGACGTCTACCCAACGGCAGTTGTTCCCCGCGAGCCAGGTTCCCGCCCACCCAACCTTGTGCAAAGGGATGGCGGTGTCGCGAAGCGTTGTTCCTGGCTGTATGCGTTGCTCCCTCTCTGGGGCTTAATCTGACCACATTGGGACAGCCCCCTCATCTTAACGGACGTAGATGCCTCTTGCGTATTGTACGGGCGGTTCGGCTTTTCTGGCGACGGTCATAATCGCGTGAAGCGCCCAATAAGGATCGTTCAGCATACCCCGCCCGACGGCGACCAGTTCGGCGTCTCCGTTGCCCAAAGCGGCCTCGGCCAAGTGCGGCTGGTCCAAATTGCCGACGGCGATGATCGGCACGTTCAGCGCTTCCTTGAAGGCGCGCGCGAACGGAAGCTGATAGCCGGGATGATTGGCGGGCTTGCGGCTGCCCGGAGGCGCTTCGCCGCCGCTGGATACGTCGAACATATCGACGCCGGCGTCCTTGTAGCGCTTCGCGATCCGCAGCGCATGCGCGAGGTCGTAGCCGCCGTCCATGTATTCGACCGCGGACATGCGCATGATGAGCGGCATGTCCGCAGGCATGACGCTGCGCGCGGCCTGCACGATTTCCTCGCCGAAGCGAGCCGGATCGCGTCCGTATTCGTCGGAGCGATTGTTGATGCCCGGGGAATGGAACTGGTGGATCAAGTAGCCGTGCGCGCCGTGCAGCTCGATCGTGTCGAAGCCGGCCTCGACGGCGCGGCGGACGGCGTCCCGGAACTTCCCGACCATCGTCCGGACTTCCTCGGCGCCCAGCGCCCGCGGACGCCGGGAGACCGGGTCTCCGTTCGCGCCCGGAACCGGGATATCCGACGCTCCGACGGGCGTCGGCGCATCCTCCGCTTTGCGTCCTGCGTGCGCGATCTGGATGCCGATTTTCGCCCCGTATTTATGTACCTCATCGACGATTCTCGCGAAGGCGGGAATTTGCTCGTCCGACCAGAGCCCCAAGTCGCGGTCGGTTATTCTTCCGTCCGGCTCCACGTCGGTCATCTCCACAATGATCAGTCCCGCGCCGCCTATCGCCCGGGAGACGTAATGAACGAAATGCCAATCGTTCGGCTTGCCGTCGTTCGTCTCGACGGAGTATTGGCACATGGGCGGCATGACGATGCGGTTTTTCAAGGCGAGCCCTTTCAGGGAAAAGGGGGAGTCTAGATGGGTCATCGCTGATCTCTCCTCAGTCTATATAGATTGAACCAATGAAACGGGAAGTTCAACCTATATAGTTAATGGTGTTAAATTTCTTTCGTATTGGCGTTCTCCGGACTTGTTGTCTTGGACGCGCCCCGGTCCAGCGTCTTGCGAATCGCGGTTTCGATCCAGCGCCAGGGCAGAAAACGGACGGCGGTCACCAGCAAACGGGCGCCTCGCCCGATCGGATGCCTTAGCTTGCGCGTTCGGCCGGAGGCTGCCAGCCGGGCGACCAGCTCGGCGACTTCCCGCGGATGCGGGGCGGATTCGGCCGATTTGCGGGCGAAGCCCAGCACGGAGTTAAGCATTTTCCCGTAAGGGGAGTCGGGCTTGGCGTGGATCGCAGCGAAACCTTTGTCCCAGATCGGCGTACGATAGGCTCCGGGCTCCACGAGGTACACCCGGATGCCGTAGGGCGCAACCTCGAGCCGCAGACTCTCGCTGAAGCCTTCGACCGCGAACTTGGAGGCGGCGTATGCTCCGTAGCCGGGCAAGCCGATCCGCCCGCTGACGCTGCCGATCTGGATGACCGTTCCTTCGCGCTGCCGGCGCATGATGGGCAGAACGGCCTGCGTCGCAGCGACGACGCCGATGAAGTTCGTCTCCATCTGCGCTCTCCACGCTTCCAGCGGCACTTC
This sequence comes from Paenibacillus urinalis, assembly GCF_028747985.1. NCBI lineage: Bacteria > Bacillati > Bacillota > Bacilli > Caryophanales > Paenibacillaceae > Paenibacillus > Paenibacillus urinalis. Next base: position 5,042,996 of record NZ_CP118108.1, on the reverse strand, counting down.
TTCGGAGAACCCGCCGACGGCGTAGCCGGCATTATTCACGAGCGCGTCGATCCGGCCGTAGCGTTCCATAATATGCGCGACGGCCGCTTCAATCGATACGGGGTCGGTAACGTCAAGTCGGACGACCTCCAGCCTGTCGCCGACGCCGAGCCTGTCCGCTTCCTGCATGAGCGGTTCCCGGCGATCCGGATCGCGCATCGTGGCCACGACCCGGTACCCGCCGCGGGCCAAGGCGGTGGAGATCAAAAGGCCGAAGCCGCTGGAGGCTCCGGTTACGAGGGCGATTCGCTCAACGGTCGACATGGGTCAACCTCCTTCTGCTGCTCGAATGATATGGAACTGCTGTTCGTTTGTACCGTCTCTCCCAGTGTACCACGTTTTGCTCCTTGGGGCTTGCCGCCCGGGGAGGGAGAGAAGCAAGGCAATTTCTGCGCTACAGCTTGTGCTTTCTCAGCAGCGGTACGCCGATGCGATTCAGCAGCTTGCCGAGCGTCGCCCAAGGCATGCGGCGCTTCAGCGGCAGATGCCGCACGTAAACCGCAGAAAATTCGATCTCCGCCTCGGCGCCCCGATTGCGCTTGAACTGGGCCGCGCCGGAGCTTTCGTGCAGCAGAAATCCGCGCTCGCCTGCCAATTCGATGAGCCGGGCGGACAGCATCCGGTACAAGCCGAGCTCCTGCGGCAGCGAAGTGTCGTAGCCGAACAAAGGCGTCGTCATCACGCCGTCCCTGGCGTAGAAGCCGAGCGCCGCGTCAAGCCTTCCGTTGCGGCGAAATCCGTGCAGCTCCAATATGCGGTTATCGAGCGCCTCCTCCAGAAAACGTTCCGTGAACTGCGGATTGTGCCAGGAGTACTTATCGAGATACAGCAGACGATACAACTCCGCGATGCGGGGGAGATCCTGCCGGGTTACGTCGCCGGGGCCGACGGTCTCGTAGCCTTCCTTGGCAGCCAGCGTGCCGTCCCGCTTCAGCAGCCAGCGGGATTTGGCGTTGCCGAAGCCGGCATCGCCGGTTCTCAGCAAGTAAATTTGTCTGCTCGGGACGAGCAGGCAGCCCTTGGAACGAAAGAGGTCCAGCATGGGCGCATTGAGAGACGGATTAAGCGAGCGAAAAGCGATCGCATGCCCGGGGAAGCGGGCGACCAGCTTGTCCAGCACGGCGTCCCATTGCGCGGCGTTCAGCTCCGGGTACAGATTGGTCGACAGCAGCCAGTTGTTGACGTGCACGACCCGGTTAAAGCCGCTGAGCTTCAGCAGGCGGCCGATTCCGGACAGAAGCGCGTCCAGTCCGGCAATCAGCGCGCGGTTGCCCAGCAAGTTAAGCTCCTGTTTCGCGTAGCTGACATAGTGGGTGTACGGGGAGCAGACGTAGCTGTTGTCGTACTCCTCTTCATTCACGGTGATCGGAAGCGGAATCCCGTCCGCCGTCAGCACGAGGATCCGGGTACGGACGTTCCGTACGAACCGCTCTGAACCTTCCTGCAGAAGAGGCAGCAAATACCGCTTGGCATAGCGTCCGTATTCGTTGTCGGGCCACTCGAGTTCGCTCGCGTCGGCCGCTTCGTACAGCTCGACTCGGGACTTCAAAGCTTGTATCTCCTTTCGACGCGCCTCAGCTTCGCGATGCCGGCTTCATGCGAGTAGGCGGAGAAGACGATTCGCGGCGTACGGCAGCGAAGGCGGCCGCACAACGCTGCGATTGCCGCGCGAACCCGCTCTTCGGCCATGTCCCGCTCCGCCTCCGGCAGCTCAAGCTCGACCGTCCATTCGTCCAGTCCCGTCTGGATCGCCCGGTATTGCGCGATAGCGGGAGAAGCGCCGATAATCGCGCGCGTGACGAAGTCCGGGTAGATCGTGACCAGCGCTTCGTCTTCGTCAACTCTGCTACCCGTCGCATAGAAAATATCGTCGCAGCGGCCTTCGATCCGCTCGATGGCCGTAAACGGGGAGCCGCACGGGCAGGGCTGCTCGCTCTCGGTCAGCAGATCGTTGAGCCGGTAGCGGACGATCGGCTGAGTCGTGCGGGAGAAGTCGGTCACGATCGGCACGAACGTGCGGTCTTTGCCGGGTACGTACTCTTTTTCGATATAGACGAGATCCTCATTCAGATGCAGCGTGCCATAGGGGCAGGTGCAGCCGAGAAACCCTTCCGTGCATTGATAGATTTGGTGGACGGTCTGGCCGAACGCCTCCTCGATGTATTCCCGGTCAAGCGGGTCCAGCGCCTCGGCGACGGAGATGATCCGCTTGGGCTTCGTTAGCAGGTTGCCGGAGCGGGCGGCTTCGGCAAGGCGGCGCAGCACGGAGGGAGGGGCGGCAATGACGTCGGGCCGCTGGCGTTCAAGCCGCTTAAGCTGATCGGGCAGCGGATCGAGCAGGTCGTAAAATGCGAACGACAGCCGCCTGCCGCGCACCGATTCGTACAGATTGCTGTTCGCCCTCAGGAAGAAGGCGATCGAACAGCGGGAGAGGAGGGAGCCGGGCAGCATTTTGCCAAGCACCGCGCCCGCCCAGCCGGCCCGCTCCCGTCTGTCGACGAGAAACAGTCCGCGATTGCCGGACGTGCCGGAAGACAGGCCGATCGTCACGTTCCCGATGGCGGGCTTGAAGTCGCGCGACGCTTCGGCCGCCTCGGCCACCGCGAAGGCTTGCGCTTTTGCGATGCCTGCCGTATTGAGGCTGTCGAAGTGGGCCATCATCACCGACTTGTCGATCGTCGGGAAGGAGCGCCACTGCTCCGACGGGATAGAGCCCCACCATTCCCGGTAAAAGGCAGAACGCTCGCGGACTTGCGAGACGTGCCGGACGACGAGCCGTTCCAGTTTCTTTTCGAACGCTTGGCGATTCGTAGTTCCGCCTCGTTTTCTTCCGCTTCTGTAGTGCTTGATAAAAGCAAGGGCGTCCCGAATCATAAGCGTCTTACCTCCCGGCTGTCGATATCGTAGAACTCCCTGCAATGGCTCGGCACGACGATCAGATCAGGATCGGACGCTTGCCAGCTTCGCAGCCTGCGGAACGAGTCGCGGTACGCCGCGCGGTCGTGCATGACCAGCCCTGCCGCCGGATGGGGCGGTCGGTTGTCGCGAAGCGCCTGGCTCGACCACGAGGCGTCGGCGCAGAGCAGCACGCGCGAGCGGGATGTGGACAGCAGCAGGCCGATCTGGCCAGCCGCGTGTCCCGGCATGGCGATCGCGATCAGGCTGCCGTCGCCGAGCAGATCGTAGCCTCCGTCGAACGGAATGCTGTCCGGCAGGGAGACTCGCTTGGCCAGCGTTTCGATCGGCTGCGCGGTTTCGGCGAAGCGATCGGGCAGCAGTCCGGCGACGAAGCCCGCACGGGTGGCCCGGAAAGGGCCGAGGCGTCGAACGGCGTCGTAGGCTGCCTGCGGGTACAGGAAGCGCGAGGACGGGAAGTCCCGCGCGCCTCCGATATGGTCGGCGTGGAAGTGCGAGAGAATGACACTGCGGACGTCCTCCGCGGCAATGCCGAGCCGGGCGAGCTGCCGGACGGCGGTGTTATCCTCATGCAAAATGACGGGCGTGAGTCGGCGGTACAGCGAATAGGGAAAAGAACCGGTCAGCTCGCGAAATCGCGGAGAGTAGCCGGTATCGAACAAAATCCAGCCCTGCGAAGGGTGGCGAATGCAGGCGAAGCCGGCCGGATAGGCGGCCGAACGCAGCGAGCCGCCCCGCAGCGTCACGAATTCGGGATGCAGGCAATAACCGGCGGACAGGAGCAAAAGCTCGACCTGGACGGGATGCTCTCGGTTCATGACGGGTTGCTCCTCCACCAGTCCGCGAATCGGCGCAAGCCCTCGTCGAGCGGGATTCGCGGTTCGTAGTTCAGCGCTTGGCGCGCTTGGGCCAGATCGAGCGTCTGGCTGTAGGCCAGCAGGCCGACCGTATACCGAGTAAAAGGCGGCTCCGCGCCAATCGCCGGGAACGCTCTGTACAGCCACTCCATTGCGCGTCCCGCGGCAAGCGCGGCAGGCCGGGAGACGCGCCGGGTGCGCAGCGGCAGCTCCAGCAGGGCGAACAGCCGCCGCAGCAGGTCGATCAGCTTGACGGGCTCACCGTTCGACAGATTGTAGATCGCGCCCGCGGCGCTTTCCGGCGCGTTGCATGCCTGAACGAGCCCGTCGACCGCGTTGTCGACATAGGTCAGATCGAGCAGCGCCTCGCCTCCGCCGATAAGCGGAATGCCGCGCGAATCGTTCACCCGCAGCAGCCGAGGGAACAACGACGTATCTCCAGGGCCGAATACGGCTCTTGGCCGCACGATGATCGAAGACAATCCGTTGCCGGCCGCATCCGCGACGACCCGTTCCGCCATCAGTTTGGTGGCGGCGTAGGCGTTCACAGGCTTGCGAGGCAGCTCCTCTTGCTCGGAAACGAGCAGCCGATCTCTGTAATTGAAGTAAACGCTTGGCGTGGACACATGGACCAGTCTGCGCGCTCCGTGACGAAAGCAGCCGGAGACGACATGCTCCGTGCCGCCGACGTTGGTCTCATAGAAGTCTCGGTAGGCTCCCCACGGAGAAGACAGCGCCGCGCAGTGAATGACGTAGTCGCGTCCGGCGCAGGCGTCTTCAATCTGCTGCCGGTTGCGCAAATCCGCCTGAAGGAAGGGGATACCCTGAGCGGCCAGCTGGCGGCCGATTTTCTCGTCGCGTCCTAGCCCCGTCACGTCCCATCCCAGATCGCGCAAGCGAACGGCCGTCGCTCGGCCCAGAAATCCCGTTGCTCCCGTTACCAATACTTTTGTCATCGTTCACCATTCCATTCGATATCCGAGGTAGACGCTTCTTGAAGCGTCAGGCGTTGCCGGGCGGCCGTTCGGCGCGTCCAGGCGAGCAGCCGAAACTGTTCCGCAAAAGGCTTCGGGTCTTCCCGGCGATACACGACGTCACGGCTGCCTCGCCAAGCGCGCAGCCATTCGCCGAGCGTTCGTTCGCGGACGGCCTGGACGAGCCCGTAGCTCAGCATCGCGGCCGAGAGCATCGCGCCTTGTCTTGATTGTGCGGCAGGAGAGGCGATTCGCCCGGCCGCCAGAAGAGCGGCAGGACACAGCAGCGCCTCCGCCAGCCGGCCGTCCGATCCGAACAGATGCACTCCGCTCGTCGCCCTCGGATTGCATTCCATCGGCAGGACGGCGCCTTCCGGCGAGATCATGAAATCGAAGGCGATCTGCCCGGTAAAGCCGATTCCCGCGACGAAGCGCCGGACCCAATCGAACAGCTGCGGCTGGCTGGCCGGCTCGTAATGGATGCTGGCGCCCCGGCCGGCGCGAAAACGGCTGCGGTATGCGGCGTGAGCCGCGATCCGGCCCTCGTGCGCTACGCTGTAGGTGCACCATTCTTCGCCGCGCAGCAGCTCCTGGACGATCCAGGGCCGACGGTCAGACACGCCGGCCTCGGCCAGCTTGCGCGCGATTTCCTTACGGCGGGAGTCCGGCAAGGGAGTGCGGCGCAAATCGAGCAGCAGCGTGCGCGAAGCGAATCGCGAATAGGCCGGCTTGAGCGCGATGCCTTCGGCGAAGCGGGGGCTGTCCAGCAGCAGCAGCTGCCAGCCGTCCGGCGTGTCCAGCGTCACCGTGTCCGGGACGGGAAGTCCGAGGCGCGCCGCGGTTTCTATAAATTTGCCTTTGTGGTGGAGAGAGTCCAGTTCCGCCAGAGGCGCCGCCAGTACGCGGCAAACGCCCTCGAATCGGTCGAGCTCCTTGGAAATGTGGAAAATCTCCTCGCAAGTTGGAATCAGCGCGTCGATGCGGTGTTGTTCGGCAATCGCGCACAGTGCCGCGGCGTATTTCTCCGAATTTTCGGAGGGCGGGGGGACATGGAAGCTTCGTTCGACGGAACGGGATACCCGGCACAGGTGATAGGGCGCGGATTCGGCCGCGTAAACCCGATGGCCGGCGGCGCGGAACAGGCGGGCCAGCTCCAACGCTGCCGGAGAGCGGCCTCCTGTAAGGAGAACGCGCTGCGGCTCCGTTTCCGGCTCAATAGTCAAGGATCAGCCCTCCCAGCGTCAGTCCCGCCGCCGTTCCGATCAGCAGCACGCGGTCCCCCCGCTCGATCCGTCCCGTCCGGATCGCTTCATGAAGGCCCATCGGGAGGGAGGCGGCGATCGTATTGCCGTGGTTCGGCGTAATATAGACAAGCTGGCGCTCGGCTATGCCCAGCTTCTTGCGCATGAGGCGAACGGCCATCGCGCTGCCTTGGTGGGGGATGACCGCTTTAAGGTCCGACATGACCGTTCCCGCCGATTGCAGCAGCTCCTCTGTGAAGTCGGGCAGCAGGCGAGAAGCCATCTTGTAGATGGCCGGACCGTCCATCGAGAACAGATAGTCGTCCGCGGCGGCGGGACGATAGCCGTTCGGGTGACGCCTGGTGCCGCCCGCGCGAATCTCGGAGAAGGCGGCTCCGGCGCTGTAGGTGCGCATGGAGGCGCCGACGATGGCGGACGGCTCGCCGTCCTCCGCCGGACCGAGGACAACGGCGGCTGCTCCGTCCCCGAACAGCGCGGCGCTTTCCTTGTGCCGCCAATCGAGGCCGACGGAAGCGATCTCGGACGTGACGATCAGCACGTAGCGGTATCTTCCGGCCGCGATCATGCAGGACATGGCGTCAAGCGCCGCCAGGAAGCTGAGACAGGTGGAATCAATATCAAAGGCGGGGACGCCGGACTGCTCCATCCCCAACTCGCGTTGAATGAATACGGCGGAGCAGGGGAGAGCTTGCTCCTTGGTGCCGCTTGCGCCGACGAGGCAATCCATGTCGGTGAACTTCAGGTTGGCGGCTTGAAGGGCGGCTTGGGCGGCTTTCGCGCCCATGGCGGATGCGGTGTCGTCTTCTCCGGCGTAGTGCCGGGAGACGATGTCCGTCACCCTGCGCGTCCAGCCCCGGGAAACGCCGAGGCGATCGTCCATCTCCAGATCGGAGATCGGGCGGCCGGGCAAGTATTTGCCCGTTCCGTATATTTTGACTTTGCGAATGTTCATAGAGAGATCTCCTTCCCGCGCATCGTTCCCGCAAGTTCATTGTGCCGGAAAGAGGACGGACCGAATAGTACCAATTTCGCCTGGTACCTCCGTTATTCGACTGCAAACATACATGTTCGACAGAAGTCGCGCAGGTTCCTGTCGCCGGATCGGGACACGCCAAATAACCCGAACCGATTGCGGTCCGGGCTAGGCACGCCCTAATGGATGCGACCTTATTGCTCCGCTTTGACGATGCTTTTGCCGAACAGATACAGAACGCCGACCCCTCCGAACATAAGAGCAAGCAGGAAATAGAAGTAAAACACGCGCGCCACCTCCCGGAATTGGATTAGGAAATCGAACACCCCAACTGTAAGCCAGACTGGAGGAGCTGTGACCACCCAATTGCGAGAAAATGCGGCCAGCCAAAAAGCTTGGTAACGACTGGCGTTGGGGAACAGGGAAAGAGACAGAGGCAGGGCGGCGTAATGACAGGGGCACAGGCGAGCCTTGTGCGACGGGTCAGGAGGGCGGATGATAAGCTCGCGTGGCGGTACTGTTGGGGGAGGCGGGTCAGGCGGTCGGACAATAAGCTCGCGTGGCGGTACTGTTGGGGGAGGCGGGTCAGGCGGGCGGATGATAAGCTCGCGAGGCGGTACTGTGGAGGGCGACGGGACAGGCGGTCGGACAATAAGCTCGCGTGGCGGTACTGTTGGGGGAGGCGGGTCAGGCGGGCGGATGATAAGCACGCGTGGCGGTACTGTTGGGGGCGGCAGGTCAGGCAGTCAGACGATAAGCTCGCGTGGAGGTACTGTTGGGGGCGGCGGTTTGTGTTGTGCAGGATGCTCCGTGTGGAGCATCCTGCAGTGGAGTTGGAGCCATTAGTTGAGTGTCGGGAACGATCCGACGTTGCCGTCCAATGGGTTTCGGGGAGCGAATCAGCCGCGGACGAACCGTTCGAAGAGGGAGCCGGCGGCCAGCACTAGTTCGTCGTCGCCGCGACGCCCTGTGAGCTGCAGGCCGATCGGCAGTCCTTCCGAGGAGAGGCCGGCAGGCAGCGACAGCGCCGGGAGCCCCCACAGGTTGGCAAGCGGAGTGAACTCGCCGTTGGCGGGTCCGCCCGGCTTGCCTGCCGGGATCGGGCCGGCGGTGACCGGACAGGTGGGGGAGACGAGTACGTCGATCTCTTCGAACAAACTGTCAACCAACGAGCGATGGGAATCCCTCCAGCTCAGGCAGACGTCATAGTCGCTCGTCGTAATGGCGCGTCCCGCCTCCAAGCTGTTCCGCATCCGTTCGCTGTAACCTTTCGCCCAATCCGTCAGCTTTTCTGTATGTGTCCGATATGCCTCGTAATGCAAAATCGTCCACGTTTTTTCCTTCACCTCGGAGATTGGAAGCTCTGTGTTCAACCGCTTGACGCGGAAGCCGGCCTTCTCCATCGTCTGGACTACGCCAAGGATCGCATCGCGAATTTCGGGCTCTGCCTCCGCATCCAAATAGTCGGTCGCTACGCCGATTGTCAGCGGCTTCTCAGTCGCGCGAGCCCTGATGCCGGGTTGCTCCACTTCCACGTTCAGTCGCATCCGATTCTCCGCAGATTCCTCCATAAGACGCGTTCCTTTTTCATCCGAACGCTCCGCAAGAACGTTAAACAGCAAGGAGACGTCTTCGCAAGTGCGTGCCAACACGCCTGCATGATCCAGCGACGGCGCCAGCGGCGTAATGCCGTCCAGGCTGAGGCGCCCCGCGGACGGCTTGAATCCGGCGACACCGCAGAAGCTGGCCGGCACCCGGACGGAGCCGGCTGAGTCGGTGCCGATCGAGCCGAGGGCGAAACCGGCGGCGATCCCCGCGGCGGAGCCGGAGCTGGAGCCGCCGGGCAGTCGGCCGGGCCGCAGCGGATTAAGCGTCCAGCCGAAGGCCGGGTGAGGCCGGCCGTAAGCGAACTCGTACAAATGCGCCTTGCCGATGATGACTGAGCCGGCCTCCAACAGCTTGGCGACGACGCGTGCATGCGCTTCTGGAACCGGCACGGGAGATCGGCCCGAGCCGTTCGTCAGCGGCACTCCCGCATAAGCGATCATATCTTTGACGGATACCGGGATGCCGTGCAGCGGTCCGCGGTCGCGGCCGTCCCGCAGCTCGCGCTCGGCCTGCGCGGCCTGTGCCCGAGCTTCGTCCTCCATCAGATGAAGGAAGGAGCGATACCGGTCGTCTTCGTTTCGTATTCGCTGCAGAAGCGATTCCAGCAGTTGGACGGGAGAGAGCTCTCCGCTGCGGAAGGCCCGTCCTGCCGCCGCGATCGTCCATTGGTCGTTTCGGGGCATGTCTCATTCCTCCATGTGTTAAGCATATACGAAATCAGAGTTGCGAGGTTGGGATAAAATTGGAGCAGATTGCGAAAACGGCGTGTGCATTGGCGACGACTGACCGAAAGGGATGACGACCAACGGCATTGACAGCGGCCGACATACGGAAGGGCGACAGACCAAGGTGTTCGAGGCGGCGGACGTAAGCAACTGCCGGCGATTGCGGTGAAAAAGATAACGGCTTGCGAAGGTATATAACGAGATTGCGACGAACGTTTATCCGACTTTACAACTTGGATAACTCATACTATGATAGCGTCAAGCGCCGGTTAGGTGCAAGGTTATCGCGTCTTCGCGCTTAGTCTTGAACAAGAGGAGCGAGACTTCAGAATCCCGATATAACAAAATGAAGCGCAATTCAATACAAATCCCGATTCGGAGGCGGTCATATGGCGGCACACGGAACTGCAAACGAATTTATCGCCCGGCTGTACGAAGCGAAGCTGGCCCGGGCTGCGAAGCTCCCCGACCCGGCGGCGGATGGGGAGGAGCTGCTGCGCAGAAGGGAGCGGTTGGCCAGTCTGCTTCGCATCCCCCTTGCACAGGAAAATGCCGTCCCGCCGGATGCTGAGCTGCTGGAACGTACGGACCAAGGGGCTTACATTCGCGAACGGGTGGAGATCGGCACGAGGGACGGCCTGCGCATGCCGATGTACGTGCTGCTCCCCAAGACGGCGTCCGCCAGCAGCCCCGCACCTGCCGTACTGGCGCTGCACGGCCACGGCTACGGCAGCCGCGAGCTGGTCGGACTGACGCCGGACGGACGCGACGAGCCGGAGGGAACGGGCATTCACAAGCATTTCGCGCTGTCTCTCGTCAAGCGCGGTCTGGCCGTCATTGTACCCGAACTGCTCGGCTTCGGCGAGCGCCGGCTGGAGGAGGATAGCCGGCTGGACGAAAATCCGGCGGATATGCGCAACTCCTCCTGCTACAAACTGTCCTCCTTTTTGACTCATCTGGGAGAGACGCTGGCGGGCATTCGCGCGCAGGAGGTGCGAATCGCCGCGGACTACGCGCTGTCCCGTCCCGAGATCGTGAAGGCGGGAGTCGGCGCGATGGGACTGTCTGGCGGAGCGTTCGTCGCGTATTTGGCGGCAGCGCTGGATGAACGCTTCCGTGCCGTCGTATTAAGCGGGTATACGAATACTTATGAGGACAGTTACTTTTTCTCCCGGCAGCACTGTCTGTGCGACTATATTCCCGGAATCGTCGAGTTGGGCGACATGCCCGATCTCGTCGGATTGATCGCTCCCCGTTCCCTGTACTTGGAGGTCGGGAAGAGCGACCATCTGTTTCCGGTGGAAGGGGCGGTCAGAGCAGCTGAGCGGATCGGAATGTATTACGAGCGCTTGGGCGCGGCGGACCGGCTTGTGTTGGATATTTTTGACGGGGGACACGAAATCGGGGGAATCGGCTCGTTCGATTGGTTGAGGAAGGAGCTGGATGCGCTATGAGCCGAACGATCAATCCGGTTCCGCAGCTGGTCGAGCGCAGCTTCCTGTTCTTCCACCGCCTCGAAACCCGGGAAGGCCATCTGGAAATCGTCAACGCCCACCAAGGCATCGAAATCGTGCTCGTGAGGGAAGGACGCGGTCAGCTGATTCTCGACCGGACGGTGCACCCGATCGGGCCGGGAACGTTTGTCGTAATCCAGCCGTACCAGCTGCATCATTTTAAGATGGAGCCTCCTTACGTGCGCACGCCGCTCGTATTCGATCCTTATTTGTTCGACCGCTATGCCGCGTTGTTTCCGGCGCTGCAAGCCTTTTTTCATCGGCTGTGGAAAGGAAAGCACGGAGGGCGGCTGTTCGCGCTCAGCGAGGAGGAGTTGGAGCGGTTGGACGGGTTGGCCGGACAGTTCGAGCGCAGGCTCGGCGAGGTGCCGGAATACGGGAGACAGGAGGAATTGTTGCTGTTTCTGCTCGACTGGATGCGGGAGCTGCGCGTAATCTGCGAGCGGGACGACCGGCGCGAGCCGGATGCGGCCGGCAAGCGGGAAGGCAGACATATCGAGCAGATGATGAGCTGGATCGAGGAGCATTACCACGAAAGCTTCTCATTGGAAAAGCTGGCCGAAGCGCTTCATCTGTCGCCGTTCTACGCCTCGCATCTGTTCAGCGAAGAGACCGGCTGCACGCTCAGTCAGTACATTATAGCCCGCAGATTGCGCGAGTCGTGTCTGCTGCTGACGATGACCGACCGGCCCGTAGCGCAGATCGGCAAGCAGATCGGTTTTAACAGCAGCGCCTACTTCTGCAAGACGTTCAAGAAAAAGATGGGCTTATCGCCGCAAGCTTTCCGCAAGCGCTCCGGACAGGCGTAACGACGGGAGAAGGCGAACCAGCCGGAGCGCAGGAGGAGAACCGCCCCGCGCCGGTTGATTCGTCATGCCCGAAAACGGCCGTACGTCGCGTCCTGGAGGGGCGCTGTGCCATCCGGCAAACGGATCAGACGCCGGGCTATCGGTCAGACGGAATGAACGACAGGAGGCTGCGCGATCCGGAGGAAAAGTCCGAAACGGCGGCAAGTCAGGCCTCATACCCGCTCTACAAGGAGGAATAAGTCAGATGAAATACGCGTTCAATACGGCATCGGCCCCGACGCTGACGCTGCCGGAGCTGCTGGAAGCGGCTCGTCGCTACGGCTACGGTGGTCTGGAAGTACGAGCCGGAGTCGGACATCGTCACGGCATCGAAATCGACGCCGGCACGGAAGCGCGCCAAAGCTTGAGACGGCTGGCGGAGAAGGCAAAAGTCGCCCTGACGGCGCTCGGCGTATCCAGCCGGTTCTCGGCGGCGGAGGAGGAGGGCGAGGCGCAGATAGACGCTGCCGAGAAAGCCATTGAGTTGGCGGCGGATATGGGGATTCCGTATGTTCGGCTGTTTTGCGGCCGGATTGCGGCGGGAGACAGCCGGGACAAAGCGCGGGAACGCATCGTGGAGGCGCTGCGCCGACTCGCGCCAAGCGGGACGGAGCATGGAGTCGTTCTGCTGCTGGAGACGCACGACGACTGGTCTGCCCCTGGCGAGCTGGCAGAGGTGCTGCGGCGGGTTGGTCATCCAAGCGTTGCGGCTCTCTGGGACGTGCTTCATACGCAGCACGAAGGAGAGGCATCGCCCGCGGAAACCGTCGCCGCGCTGGGGCCGTGGATCCGCCACGTCCATGTGCACGACGGCGTCCGCAAACCGCCCGGGAGCACCGGGCATCCGCATTACCGCGCCATCGGCAGCGGCGATGTCGATCATGCCGAGGTCATCCGGGCGCTGAACGGCATCGGCTATACGGGCTGGCTGAGCGGGGAGTGGTACGAATGGGAGCCGCGCGAGACGCATCTGCCGCGCGAGCTGGAGGCGCTGCGGCGGGCCGAGCAAGCGGCCGGGAAAGGAGCGTCCGAAGATGGCCTTTAAAATATGCGTGATCGGATGCGGCGGCATCGCCTGGAGAGGGCATGGTCCGGCGTACCGGCGTTACCGGGAGGAACGGCCGGATACGGAGCTGGCTGCCTGCGTGGACGCCGATCCGGACAGGGCGGCCAAATTCGCCGAGGAGTTCGGCTTTCGCCGGGCGTACACGAGGGTGGAGGAAGCGCTGGAGACGGAGCGTCCAGACGCCGTCTGCCTGCTCGTGCCCGCTCCGTACATCGCGGAGCTGGCCGCATCGATTCTAGGCCAAGGCTACCCGCTGCTGCTGGAGAAACCTCCCGGCACGACGCGGGAAGAAGCGCTGCGCATCGCAGCAGCCGCGATTCGGCCGAACGGCGGCGAGATTCCGACACGGGTGGCGTTCAACCGCCGATATATGCCGCTGATCGGGCAGGCGGTCGACGCGCTGAAGGAGTGGCGTGAAGCCGGACGGCTGCATCATATCGCTTACGACATCAGCCGGGTTGGCCGAACCGACGACGAGGACGCGTCCGTCACCGCGATTCACGGCATCGACGCGCTAAGAACGCTGGCAGGTTCGGATTACCGCGACATTCGCCTGAGCTATCGCCCGCTCCCGCATCTGGGTTCGCGCGTGACGAATGTCTCGCTGGAAGGCGAGTTTCAGTCCGGGGCGACGTTCCGGCTGAATTATTTTCCGGCGGCGGGGGCGGTATACGAGAGGGCGGCGATCAACTGTGAAGACGCCACGCTGCTGCTTCGGCTTCCGTTCTGGACGTCGAACGATTCGCCCGGAGGCGTTCTGCTGCAAGGCAACCGCGAGCTGAAGCATTGGGCGTCGGAAGCCGAGCCGTTCGTAACCAACGGCTTCTACGAGGAGAATGCCGGCTTCTTCGACGCCGTCCGCGCGGGCATGCAGCCGACTGGAGGAATCCGCACGGCGATTCAGTCGGTAGAGGTGGCGGAGGCGGTGCTGCGGAGAGAGACGCGTTATGCGTCGGACAACAGATAAGGAGGACAACGATGAACAGCAAATCAGCGAGCTACGACGTCGTGGTCGCCGGAGGCGGACTGGCCGGCTTCAGCGCGGCGGTGGCAGCGGCCCGGGAAGGCGCGCGCACCGCGCTCGTGCAGGATCGACCCGTGCTGGGCGGCAACAGCTCGTCGGAAATTCGCGTGACGCCGCACGGCGCCGGACGGTTTCATGCCTACGCCAGAGAGACGGGAATCATTACCGAGGTGACGTGCGAGGATCGGGCGAACAACCATGAGCAGTTTCACAACAACGGCTGGACGAACAGCGTGTGGGATATGACGTTGTACGATCTGGCGATGAGAACGCCGAACTTGACGGTGTACCTGAACACCTCCGTGCAGCAGGTCGAAAAGGATGGAGACCGGCGCATCGCCGCCGTTACCGCGAGAGTCGCGGGGGCGGAGACGGAGCTGCGGCTGCAAGGCCGCGTCTTCATCGATTGCACCGGGGACGGCACGGTCGCGGCGCTGGCGGGCAACGAGTGGCGGATGGGCAGCGAGAGCCGCGACGAATTCGGCGAGCCCCACGCTCCGGAGCGCGCAAGCGGCGACACGATGGGCAGCTCGATCCATTTCCGCGCCCGCGATACGGGGCGGCCGGCTCCGTTTCGCGCCCCCGAATGGGCCGTCGCGTATGACGATCCCGCCTTTTTCTACGCGCACAATCGCAGACCGTACGACATTCGCGCCGGTTACTGGTGGTTCGAGCTGGGTTCGCCTTGGGATACGATACACGACGCGGAGACGATCCGCCATGAGCTGACGCGCCATGTGCTGGGCGTATGGGACTGGATCAAGAACAAGGACCCGCTGACCCGGGACAAGGCGGTGAATTACGCGCTCGACTGGATCGGCCAGGTGCCGGGCAAAAGGGAAAGTCGGCGCATAATGGGCCGTTATCTGCTGACCGAGCATGACGTGCTGGAAGGCAGAAAGTTTGCCGACGAGGTCGCCTATGGCGGGTGGTATTTGGACCTGCACATCCCCGGAGGGCTGCTCGCGCCGACAAGCGAGCTGCCGGGAGCGGCCGAGCTGGTCAGCCCCTACGGCATTCCGCTGCGCATTCTGATCGCCAAGGATATCGACAACCTGCTGATGGCGGGGCGCAACGTCAGCGTCACGCACGCGGCGCTCGGCACCGTCCGCGTCATGTCGACGACTGCCATTATGGGCCAGGCGGCAGGAACCGCCGCTGCCGTCGCGCTTAGGCGCGGCATTCCCGTCCCGGACGTGCCGGGGACGGACGCCATTGCGGAGGTGCAGCAGACGCTGCTGCGGGCCGGCTGTTTCCTGCCGGGCGCAGCGAACGTCGATCCGCTCGACCTCGCCCGGCAGGCGGAGGTGACGGCCAGCAGCGAGGCGGAGCTTGCCGAGACGGAGCCGGGAGACGAGGGAGAGGCGCTGGACATCCGTCGCAGCCAGTGGGTGGCCGTCGCGGCGGGCGAACTGGAGCATCTGGACGTCTGGGTGGCGAATCGCGGCGACCATCCGCTCTCGTTCGAAGCCGAATTGCATCGCACCGGGCATATTTGGGATTACGACGTGCGGCAGCAAAACCGGCTGGCCGCAGCCATACTGGAAGTTCCGCCGGCCTGCGAAGGCTGGATTCGATGGCTGCCGCGGCTGGACGCGCGAAGCGGCCTTCCGGAAGAAGGCTATGTCCGGCTCGATCTGCTGAACGGCCGCGGGCTGATCTGGCGCCGCGCCAATGCCGTGCACCCCGGGCTTCCGTCGGCCAGCGAACTGGAGCCCGGCCGCCTGCGCAGCCACGACGACGGACGGACGATGAGCTTCCGCGTCAGTCCGCCCCAGCCGATCTATTCGGCCGCGCAGACGGTCAGCGGCGTCACCCGGCCGCATCGGACCGTCAACCTGTGGCGTTCGGCGCCAGGCCTGCCGCTTCCGCAGACGCTGGAGCTGCGATGGCGCGAGACGCGGGAGATCGGGACGGTCGAGCTGACTTTTCCGGGACATCTGCTTCAGGATCACAACCGTTATCCCGCCTACTATCGCGAACCCGACTGTCCGCGCGACTACAGAATTGAGGCTTGGACCGCCGGGGGCTGGGAGAGCGTCCACGAGACGTTCGGCAATTATCAGCGCCGCGTGTCTCATCGACTCTCCCGACCGGTACGGACGGAGCGCATCCGCATCGTCTTCCTGGCATCCAACGGAGGCGCGGAAGCGGCGGTCTACGAGATTCGCTGCTACGGGATATAACGGGATTGCCTTTTCATAACACAAGCTTGGCATTCTCCAATAACCTACTTTACACCTCGGAAAACACTGTATTATGATGAGGCCATGCGAGAGGCCGCGCACAACGCAAGTCGAATCCATATTCAAGGAGGGGTACCGCCAACATTTTAACGATAATATACGCTAAGCCTTCGGATGTACCTGGCTTAGCGTTTTTTCTTACTCTAAGCCCAATAGTCCGGGCTACACCGCCCGGACTACCGATCACTCACCTTCCTGTTGTTTCAGCGGTCGTAATGAGTTAGCGGACATCAAGTGTATGCTTTGAAAACACCAAATGACCGCTAATCTTAATTAGCGGTCATTTAATATTAGGAGATCATTCCTTCATGATGGTTCGTAGAGACGATTTGCGCAACCGAGGAAACACTCGTGCAGCAAATGAATCGGCAACGAATCGCGCTATAGGAATCGTTTCTGCGCGATACTTCACGAAGCATATTTTTTATTTTAATATCAATTCGATGATGTTGCTTGTTTTGCCACCGGATGACGAACTTTTTTGACGCATTGTCATCCTCCCTGCACCTGCCATTTCCACGAGAATTTGCCCGATGGCGTTTGTGGTATCAATCACCATGTTTTTGATTGCTTTAGGTTCCAGCGTCACCCCGTTGTCGATGGCTGTGCCATCGATCACACTTGGCAATACATTGCCGTTTGCACTGTCTTTGACGACCATGTTAATATTTTTTTCTTCGTCGCTGCCATTGTTGATCGCCACCGAAAGTGTGGTTTCTCCGTTTTTGCGAGACATCGTGAACGTGGTTTTTGAACTGTTTTCAAGCATGGGTAAACGCCTCCTTAAGCGATTGAATTATTTTGGTTTAACATATCAAAAATGCGCTGTTGTTTATTTTTTTCATCATCGAGCAGTTTGGAAATAATCCCTTCCAAATTCGTCGTCCCCGACGTGCCGCAGGTACAGCCGCTTGTTGATCCGCTAGAAGGCTGACAGTTACAGCAGGTACGGCATTTGCAAAACAAAAGCAATAAGGCTAAAAGCACGGAATTGTCGCTAATTTGAATTTGATTGCCAACGGTGAAGTTGTTGCCATTGGAGACGGTGTTTGCCGAGTTGTTTGCCGAGCTCGCTAACCCGTTTGCCGTGCTCACTAAGGCGCTGTTGTAGTCAAAGGTGTTGTTGGATTCACTGGTATTCGTGGATTCGTTGGTGGCGCAGCTGGTGGAGTTTAACGTGCTGTTGGCGGTGCTTGCGTTGTCGTTCGTTGAAGAGTTGTCAGCATTGGAGGTATTGGTGGTAGTATTATCGCCTGTCGACGCTGTTGCTGTAGGCGTAGAGGTGTTATCACCTGTGGTGGCAGTGGCACTGGTTGTGGATGAATTATCGCCAGTGGTTGAGGAACTGTCATTGCACTCGATGTAGCATCTGTATCCGATGAGTTTGTTGCAGGACCACTTGTTGTGGTTGACGTATTATCACCATTCGTTGATGTGCTATCACCTGAGCTGCTGGTGGCGTCCGTATCCGATGAGTTGGCCGCAGGACCACTACTTGTGGTGGAGGTATTATCTCCATTGGTGGAGGTACTATCACCCGATGACGAAGTGCTGGTGGCGTCTGATGCGTTGTTCGAGCCGCTAGTTGAGGTTAATGTATCGGTCACGGTAGCCGAACTATCATTATCACTGTTGTTGGTTGCACCACTGGTGGAATTAACCGTTTCGTTAATGGTAGAGTCACTATCGGTATTAGAGGTATTGTTCGAGCCGCTTGTGCTTGTTAATGTGTCATTGACAGTAGCCGAACTATCATTATCACTGTTGTTGGTTGCACCACTGGTGGAATTAACCGTTTCGTTAATGGTAGAGTCACTATCGGTATTAGAGGTATTGTTCGAGCCGCTTGTGCTTGTTAATGTGTCATTGACAGTAGCCGAACTATCATTATCACTGGTGTTGGTTGCACCACTGGTGGAATTAACCGTTTCGTTAATGGTAGAGTCACTATCGGTATTAGAGGTATTGTTCGAGCCGCTTGTGCTTGTTAATGTGTCATTGACAGTAGCCGAACTATCGTTATCACTGGTGTTGGTTGCACCACTGGTGGAATTAACCGTTTCGTTAATGGTAGAGTCACTATCGGTATTAGTGGCGTTCGTTGCCGTACTTTGGTTATCGACTTTTTCGAAAATTTTCGAGTCGCTGTCGCTTTCCGAATGATTTTTAGCGCCACTTTCGCTTGTAAGTTGATCGTTAATGGTGGATCCGCTGTCGTTATCATTTGTGCTTGTGGCATTACTAATGGCATGAGCTTGGTTTTTAGCAAGGTTTTTAGCAAGGTTTTTAGCAAGGCTTTTGGCAATCGCCTTGTCGATCGCCTTGGCTAAGGAAATCGTCACTTTGACAGGCGGCTTGCGGTGTTTGTGTTTTTTACGATGACAGCTACACGCTGTTTGCTGGGAAGATTTTTTTTTGCAGGTTGTTTTTCTTTTTCTAAATTCCTTTGTCATTACTTCTATCCTCTCCTTTGATGGGGGTAGTTGACTACCCTTTAGTATATTTGCCTGCTATTAACTCGGAAACGGCGAATCTACCTATAAATTTTTGTCCATCTATCAAATACACAGAAAATGGGCAAAAAAAGACCTTGTCTCGCTCTCGGCAAGACAAGGTAAGGTCCATGACAAAGGAGGTGTAGCTACCCTATGTTTGATATATGCAGGAGGACGGGTTTTCGCTCCCCTTGCCCTGGACAGTCAACCGGGGTATTGCCAACAAAACGCGGAAAGCGTACGCTAAGAAACCTTGAAATTTATTAGCCTCAATCTATCCAAATGATTCCATCCAAAAGAAGCAAACCCTCCCTACTTTGCAAGGGCTAGGGGGATTACCAAGAATATAAAAGAGAAAAGAATCGGAAATAAGATCAACCTCAAATAGTCGGTGATTCCTTAAGTATAAGAAACGTTGGCTTTTTTATATAGAAAAATCCTTAGAGTATATTTTCGTCAAAATGTTGGATGGACCCCTAAAGGGAAAAAA
Source organism: Paenibacillus urinalis (assembly GCF_028747985.1). NCBI lineage: Bacteria > Bacillati > Bacillota > Bacilli > Caryophanales > Paenibacillaceae > Paenibacillus > Paenibacillus urinalis. Next base: position 5,023,959 of record NZ_CP118108.1, on the reverse strand, counting down.
AGGGGAGCCGTGGGGGCTCCCGCAAAGAATCCCGTTTCTATTGGTTTGCTCTAGCAAGCATTTTTTGCATTTCCGTCATGAATTCTTCCGAAGCGGAATCGATGGAGGCTGCGCCGAAGGCGATTTTCTCGCTCGTCAATTTCAGAAGCTTGATGAATTCGTTGTCATAAGGGAAGTGCTCGTATCCGTTGCCCGTCGAAATCTTCGTCGCGAGCGAGATGTAGTCGTACAGAATTTTGTCGATCGGAGTCGATTCCGCGGACAGCGCGTCGCGGATTTTCGCCGAAGGCGGAACGCCGCGGGTGCTGCCCAGGATAGCGGCCGCTTCCGGATCGTTGACCATGAAGTCCATGAACTTGGCGACTTCCTCCGGATATTTCGTTCCTTCATAGGAAGTAATGAATTGTCCGGACACCGGAGGGCTCATGCCGTTGCCGGCAGGACCGGCAGGGTTCGGCAGCAGGCCGAGCTGGTCTTCCGTCAAAGCTTGATAACCGAAAATTTGCGAAGCGGATGCGCCCTGGATGGCGACTTGCCCTTTCACGATCAACGATTTGTCGACGGCATCCGGCGGATTGGCGACTTGAACTTCCGCAGGTACGATCGCTCCGGCTTGGCGAAGCTCGTCCCACATCGAGAACCAGTTGACCACGTCCTGCTTGTCGAACTTGAGCTCGCCGCTGCGATATAGCTCTTTGCCGTGGGCGGCCAGGTAAGTGGTGAAGGACGCGTTGTCGCTGGACAGATCGTAAGAGCCGTAGAAGCCTTTGCCAAGCTTCTCGCTGATTTGCAGCGCGCTGTTCTTGAAGTCGTCGAACGTCCAGCTTTCGCCGTTCGGGACCGGAACGCCGGCTTTGTTGAACATCGTCGCGTTGAACAGCAAGGCTGTCTGGCTGACGCCCAGCGTGACGCCGTACAATTTGCCGTCCGCGGTCGCTTCGTTGATCAAGCTTTGATCGAAGTCTTCCAGGCGGATGGCATTGCCGACATACGGCTGCAAGTCGAGCAGCGCGTTGCGTCCGACGTACTCCATGATGTTGCCGCCCATCTGGATCAGATCCGGAGCGTTGCCCGCGGCGATCTGCGTGTTCAGCTTGTCGAAGTAGCCGTCCATGCCGGAATATTCGGCCGTGATTTTGATGTTCGGATTCTGTTTCTCGAACAGCTCGATGGCGGCAAGCGTTTTATCGTGTCTCTCTTGCGACCCCCACCATGCCATTCTGAGTTCAACGTTGCTCGGTTTCTCCGAAGCTTTGGCCGAAGCGCTGGGACTGGCTGCGCCAGAGCCCGACTTGGAGTCGTTCGCGTTGCCGCAAGCGGACAGCAGAAGCGCGCATGTCGCTAGCGCGGCGAACAAAGGTTTTTTGCGTAACATGGAATCGGACCTCCTTTTTTTAACCTGCATGTTCATCATAAGAACTATTCGGTCCCGCGAACATAAAGAAAAGTAAGGGGAACGTATAAAAATGTTAGGTGTTGCCGAAGACGCAGAAAGAAAAGGCGTCCCTTGGTCCGTTTCGGACGACGGAAGGGACGCCTCTGTTACTCCAATGTACTTTCTTATAGTGCGTGTTCAAAAAGTCGGCTTTTCAGGACCGAGAAGGTTGGATGAAGCTTAGGGATTGAGGAGCGGAGCGTAGGAAAACCTACGTGAGCACCGGAAAGCCCGGCTGAATTCAAGATTCGATGTCGAATTCCCTTCCTGCTCTACTTCGTCATCAAAAGCTGACTTTTTGAACATCCTCTTATAGATAAGAATGCTTGGCGTAGGTCCGCTTGTAGCGCTGCTCAAGTCCGTTGGAAACGAGCTGGAAGCCCATGATCAGCAGGACGTAGGAAGCCAGGGGAATGAACAGAATCCATTGATTCACGTACAGGAAGCCCCGGGCTTGTCCGATCAAACCGGCCCATTCGTTGGTGCGGCTATGATACTCGGGAGGGTCCATGTACATCGTCGTGCCGCCTACGAACAGGTTAAAGATCGCCAGCTGCCCGAACAGCGTCAGCACGAGCACGATTTCCTGCACGAGCAAAATGAGGAAGCTTTCCTTCAGGAACGGGAACAGATGAGAACGAACGATCGTCCAATGCCCGGCCCCGAGCGATTCGCTGGCAAGCACGTAAGGCCGGTCGCGCAGGACGAGCGTCTTATCCTTGATCGTCGACAGGACGGAAGGGACCCCGACCGCCGTCAGCACGATTCCGAGCAGCACGGAAAGCTGCAGCGGAGACAGGGAGGAATTGATCGAGATGCCGATCAGCAGCAGCCACGTGATCAGGAAGATCGGAATGCCGTTGAGCGCCTTCCAGGAGTCCCCCGCGGACCGCTTGTCCGCTTTGTTCCCTCCGAAATAGCCGAGCAGCATGCCGAGCAGACCGCCTGCGAATACGCGCGCCAAGGCGATGCCGAAGGACAGGAACAGCGTATATTTCGCGCCGTCCAGCAGCTTGGCCAGCAGGTCGTAGCCGTATTTGTCCGTGCCGAGCGGATATTCGCTGCCCGGAGCGGCAGGAGGAGCGACGACTGTTCCCTTGCCTTGATCGTCCACGATATATTCGACTTTTAATTGGTCTTGCAGATCGTGGGGCGACAAATATCCGCCGAACAGGGCGCCGAGCGTAATCAGGACGGTAATCGCCAGTCCGGCCAGCAAGCTCTTGTTCATCGGGCGATCACCTTCTCCCATCCCCATAGATACAGTCTGATCAGCGCGTATACGACGGCGTACAGAACAATTAATGTCATTAATCCATTAACGACCAGCGCGTATTGGTACCCGCCGAAGCCGAAAGCGTCGGAGAACAGGAACATTGTCACTCCATTGAGGTTGTACAAATATTCCACGACGAAAATGTTGCCCATGAGAATGCCGAGCAGCTTGTGCAGATCCGCCTTGAAGAAGGGAAGCACGTTGGGCAGGGCATGATGGAAGACGATGCGCATTCTGCTTAATCCGCTCGCTTTGGCGAAGCCGATGTAATCCTCGCTCAGCGTAAGCTTCATCTGCATCGCCACGTTCCGGATCATGTAGTTGGCCGGAATGATCGTGGCAGAGAGCAGCGGCAGCGCGATCGCGGGATCGTCCGTGGACAAGCTGGCGACCTGGAACACGACGGCTCCGGTTTTCGATGCGATGAAGACGACGGCGAATTGCAGCAGCATAATCATTACGAAGTCAGGCAGCGCGCCCAGCAGCTCGACGATCCGTTTCAGCCATTCGGCCTTGGAGAGGGCGAAGTAAACGCCGATTATCAGGCCAAGCGTCATGCCGAGCAGGCTTCCGGCGGAAATATAGAAGAACGACACTTTGAAGGAAGCGCCGATCCGCTCCCAGAAGGAGTATTCGTTTTTGCCGGAGACGAAGCGGAAGGAATCCCCCGATCCGAGTCCGCCTAAGTAGTCGCTTAAGGCGGCAAAGCTTTGCGACCAGTGCAGCCGAAGCGAGCCGCCGTCCCCGTCCAGCTGAAGCAGCAGCGGAAGAAGGGAGACGGAGAGTATGAACGCCAGCGCGATTGGAACGATCATCGAGGCTTTGACGAGCCTGAGCATGCTGAATTTCGCTTCCTTTCCATCATTCTGATCCATCTAGTATAGCTTCGGACAGAAAAGATGAGAAGCGGATTCCGCAAAATCCAGGCGCCGTTAACATGATACAAACGAGGCATTTCTTACATTAATCAACGGACTATTCCTCGATGCGCTGAATTTTCCGCACACTTGTAATAAAATGGCATCATTGCGCAGCTAAAACCGGGGGTGGATACCGTTGAGTAAGAGGCACGTGATGCTGATCGCCGCAACCGCTCTAGCGCTAATAGCCGGGGGATGCGCTTCGAAGCCGGACGGCGGAGGGGAATGGAAAACGTTCGAGCAGGACGAACAGGCGTCGTTAAAGGTGATGTACTGGGACGAGCAGTCGTTCCATGAGGATTACGGGAATCTGTTTAAAAGTTATTACCCGAACGTCGAATTCGAAGTGATCGGGCTTCCGGTCGGCTCGGATCCGTCGCTTACGGTTACCGAATTATACAACCGGCATATCGAAGAGAACCGCCCGGATATTCTATTTGTCGACAAGCACCGGTGGCTCGAGAGTCATACTTGCGGGCTGCAGGCCACTTCGGGGAAGATGAGACTGCATATTGCGCACGCTTTTCGCCAGCTGCTTGAGCATTATAAATCGATTGGACTTGGCGGCCGCGTCGTATTTACCTGCTATGAATGGCATGTGGAGGATCGGCGCAACACCGAGTATCTGATGGAGATCGTTCAAGAAATGGGCTATGATGCCTGCTATGTTCCACTATCTGAGCTGGAAATCGTCCGAGGTGAGGGGCTGTATTCCGAGGGTGAACGCATACCGGTGTTATATCGGCTGTATCCATTAGAGTATCTGGTCAATGACGAATCTGAGGATACAGAGGACAGAATTGGAGAATGGATGCTTGAGCTGGTAGAAGAGGGGAAGCTAGGTCTTATTAACCCGGCCCAAAGCATACTCACGCAGAGCAAAGGCTTCATGGCTCTAATCTGGTCACTATATGAACGGCACGAAGAGGCAAGTGACCTGCTGGGTGAACCTCTCTATACGGATCAGCAGCTGGAGGCCATACAGCAGTATCTGCTCCCAACCTATTACAATCCTGCATTATTTATTCAACAGGGCCAGGCTTATGTTGCTAAGGGATATTGGGGCAGAGAAGGCAAGGGCACTTCCCTGTTTGATGAGGCAGGCCAATTGACGGAAGCGGAATGGGGTCAGAGCGAGGAAGACAGCCGGGAGGACATTCAGAACTATTACGGAAATCAGCCGCTCATTTATCAGCTGCGCTGTCAGATGGAAAATGTGCAGGTACATACGGAAGACGGTCCTTTTTCCGGATACTTATTGACCGGAGTTTATGTTATTGGGGGTCAATATTCAGGGCTGCTCCCACGTGTAGGCGGTAGAATTACAGGGGATATGGCTTATTATTGTCCGGCTGCATTTCCTATATATATGAAGGAGGAACATTAGAAAATGGAGAATTTCGGAGTTGATTTGCTGAATGTGGCTATCGGGATCGTCCTGATCCTGGTTATCCTGTTCGTCGGATACACCCTGTTCAGTAAGGTTACCCGGTTTGATGACGGGAAGGAAATTAGAGGTGGGAATGAAGCGGCCGGGGTATACATGGGCAGCAAGCTGCTTGGACTGTGTATTATCGTGGCGATGGTCTCCTTCAGCTCGCATTCATGGGTAGATATGCTTATCTGGTCTGTAGTGGGTATTGTTGTACTTATTCTTGTATATCTTGTATTTGATTTTATAACGCCGAAGTTCAAAGTGTGTGAAGAGATTGAGAAAGGGAATATGGCGGTGGCTCAATTGCTTCGCTCCATTATTATCGGGGTCTCTCTCGTCATAGGAACGTTTTTGTTGTAGGTGATGCATAATCCGCTATCCGGTACGCTTGTTGTACCGGATTTTTTGTTTTTTATTTTGGCTTATAGGAATTGTCGCTTTCCTTTTCATTTCAAAGCCGAAGGTTTATATTAAAAAGGAAACAGATACATATTTTTCAAGGGAGGAATGGCACGCATGAAGTACCGGAGATTAGGTGGCAGCGGTGTGAAGGTCAGCGAGATCAGTCTTGGAAGCTGGCTCACGTATGGAGGATACGTTGAGCAGGAGAACGCGGTTCGTTCCATTGAAACTGCATACGATGCGGGGATCAACTTCTTTGATACAGCCAATGTATATGAACGCGGAGCAGCCGAAGAGCTGCTGGGGAAGACACTGAAGAATTACGCAAGGGAGTCCTTTGTGCTGGCTACCAAGGTGTTCGGCAAGATGGGCGAGGGCCCGAATGATCAAGGCCTCTCCCGGAAGCACATTATGGAGCAGTGCGAAGCAAGCCTTAGAAGGCTCGGCACCGATTATGTAGATATCTATTATTGCCACCGGTTCCATCCAGAAACGCCACTGCTTGAGACACTGAGAGCACTGGATGATCTGGTTCGCCAAGGCAAAGTGCTGTATGTCGGAGTCAGCCAGTGGACAGCAGCTCAGATGGAGGCCGCGCTGGGTCTTGCAGACCGTTATTTGCTTGATCGGATCGTCGTGAACCAGCCGATTTATAATATGTTTGAGCGTTACATTGAAGATGAGATTATTCCGCTTGGTGAGGAGAAGGGGATCGGACAAGTCGTCTATTCTCCACTGGCACAAGGGCTGCTGACTGGTAAATATAACGATACAGACAGCATTCCAGAAGACAGCCGTGCTGCAAGGCTCGGATGGGATGACAAGAAAATGAGCCCTGAACGGATTGAGAAGGTACGGCAGTTAATCGACATTGCCGGCGAGCTGGATATTAAGGTGGGTCAGCTGGCCCTTGCCTGGATTCTGCGTCAGCCGAATGTATCCAGTGCACTTGTGGGTGCAAGCCGTCCAGAGCAGGTCAAAGAAAATATCGGTGCTTCTGGAATTGAATTAGAGACGGAAGTTCTGGAACGGATCGAAGGAATTCTCTCCGGAGCATAAGTAGGATATCGATCGAATTCAGCAGAATTCTGAATCAATAAATAGTAAAGCGAATATATCGCGCGATAGGGGATATCGCACTCCTGTTCAATGGAATCTATTTTAATAAAATATAAACAGCTGCTTCCTGAATATTCAGGAAGCTTTTTTTATCGTTTTATAAATCCATACATAAAGTAAATACTGGATGGTAAGAATCAGTATATACGTTTTTTGGAAGTGAGGGGAGCAGCTTGAAACGTCATCGTCGCAGTGAATACTTAAAAAAGCTCAAGCCAAAATCGTCCAGTGACCAATCTGCACAAGATACGAGCGAGGACTCAGTCCAAAATACAGAGCGAAGTACTGCTCAGTATATGAATAGCAACAACAGTCATGATCAAGCTCCTGAGTCATCGGATCAGCAGCAGTCGGAACAAGCTTCTGCAGGGAGTGAGTATGTCTCCAATGGCAGTGACCCATCAGATCAGAGCTCTGATGCCTCTAATAGCGAGACTTCTTCTGAATCTCCAGCTTCTCAATCGTCTCAAGCATCTCAATCTTCTCAAGCACCTCAGGCCAAGCTTGATGAGCTCAGCGGGAATCTTCAGCAGATGCTCGATGGAATTCTAATCCAAAATGGGAATAGTAGTGATATCACGATACGAAAACTGGAAATAGGAACGAGTCCCAGTATATCTATTGCCATCGTATATATCAGCAGTTTGGTAAAGGAAGAAACGATTAATGACTTTATTATTCGTTCCTTGCTGAATTCCGAATTCAAGCTGGATGAAATCACGGACGGTAAAGACAGCAAGAATATTCTAAAGGAAGGGCTGACGAAGAAAGTATTCAGTCTTGGTACCGTGGAGTACTGCAAAGACTGGGAAGATATGATGGACAAGCTGCTGCTCGGAAATACACTCGTATTGACCGAGGACAGCACAGACGTGCTTCATATCGTGACAGCCGGCGGAGAATTCCGGGCGATTACAGAATCGCAGACGGAGTCTGTCGTCCGTGGACCCAAGGAAGGATTCGTTGAAACGCTGTCCATTAATGTGTCCCTTCTGCGGAGAAGAATTCATAGTCCTGATTTGCGAGTTACCTACCAAACGATTGGCTATAAGTCCAACACTCGTGTTGCCATCGTTTATATGGACGGAATTGCCGATGAAGACGTCGTAGCCGAGGTATTTCGGAGACTGGATGAAATCCAGATTGACGGGGTCTTTGACTCGACTAATATAGAAGAGCTTATTCAGGATAAGGCAATAACCCCGTTCCCGACCGTGTACAGCACAGAGCGGCCCGACACAACCGCAGTCCGTTTGCTTGAAGGAAGGGTCGTCCTTGTTGTCGATGGAAGTCCATTTGTGCTGATCGTCCCTACGGTGTTCATCCATTTTTTTCATAGCGCGGCAGATTATTCGGATCGGAACGATATTGCGACACTGCTTCGTCTGCTCAGAATCATCAGCTTTATCATTTTGCTGTTGGGACCGTCCTTATATATTGCCATGACGACCTTCCATTATCAGCTGATTCCAAGCTCGCTTCTGTACAGTCTTATATCACAGCGGGAAGCGATACCCTTCCCCTCCTTCGTGGAGGCTATTATTCTGGAGACGATATTCGAGCTTCTGCGAGAAGCGGGGGTTCGAATGCCGCGCGTGGTAGGCCAGGCAGCGAATATCGTCGGCGGTCTTGTACTGGGGCAAGCGGCAGTAGAAGCTGGCATTGTGAGTCCCCTGCTCACGATTGTTATCGCCATGACAGGTATCGCGAGCTTTGCGATTCCAACCTATACAATGGCGATCGCAGGACGTATATTTCGGTTTGGATTTATCGTACTTGCTGCGACCTTTGGCTTGTACGGCATCATGCTGGGGCTGATCGCGCTGCTCGCTCACATGAATAGTCTGAGATCCTTTGGTGTTCCGTACATGACCCCGTTTAGTCCCTTCGTACTGAAGCAGCAGAAGGATGCCGTTCTCAGGCTTCCCGTTTCCTTGATGAAGCAGAGACCCGGCAGCCGGAGCGGTGAGTATAACGTCGTAACGGAGGATGGGCCTGTTACCGCGGATAAAACGGATGATAAGAATGAAAGTGCAAGGAAAAACAAACAGAAAGGATCTTGATATGAAGCGGAAGCTGCTGCTTATCACTGTACTTACCTTGGTGTCGATGATCCTCACGAGCTGCTGGGATGCTGTAGAGCTGAAGGATCGCTTAATTCTTTCCGGCTTTGCAATGGACCGTGGCAATGCTAAGGGAGTATATGAATTCTCATTTCAGGGTGTTGTATCCAATGAGGTATCGGGTAGCCGGAAAATTGGTTCCACACCTTCATTTGTATTCTCGGATCAGGGAAGAACCTTACAGGAAGTCGTCAGCAAAATGTCTCAGAAGATTCCGAGGCGATCGTCGTGCTCTCATGCAGAAGTCGTGATTATCAGCGAGGATCTGGCCAGGGATGTAGGCATTGGCCGATTTATAGATCTCATTGAGCGAGATCCCGAGACGAGAATTACCATGCAGATTCTTATTGCTAGAGGCTCAAAGGCAAGAGATGTGCTCGCCATTACAAGTCCGGTAAGCCCAATTACAGCCAACAATATAGCGGAAAAGGTCAGATTCGCCTCCAAGCAATATTCGCATAACTTCTCGTCAGAGGTGGATGAAACGATCCGGGGTATGATTGTTCCGGGGGGTGGCCCCACAATCAGTGGTGTGGTAATTAAAGGGGACAAAAGTGCAGGTAAAGAGAGAGAAAATACGGAAAGCTCTTATGTGTCTGCTTACACGAAATTAGATGGCATGGCCATGTTCAAGGGAGACAAGCTGGTAGGGTGGATGGAAGGTGATGAGCCGCTGGGTCTTGCGATTATCAAGAATAGATCGATGAAGTCAATGGTTAATCTGTCCTGTCACATCGATCCCGCGGAAGTTGTCGGGATTGAAGCCTATTTCTATAAGTCCAGTATTAAAGCGTCTGTCGTCGATGGGGTACCTCATTTTCATATTGATGTGAAGCAGGAAGGTACGATTAATGAGGTGACTTGTCCGCTGAAGCTGGATGAAGGGGAGGTCGTTGAAATCTATGAGAGAACCTGGAGTGAGAAGACCAAGGAGATTGTTATGTCAGCTGTAACTGCAGCACAGAAGGCAGGTACAGATGTACTTGGTTTTGGCTATGTGCTGGAGAAGAACCGCTCTCCTGAATATAAGCAATGGGAAGACAGTGATGACTGGTCTGAGAAATTCTCGCAAAGTAAAGTTGAAGTGGATGTAAAAACGGTCATTATGAACACATTAACACGTACGAATCCATATAGCAGCGGAGGGGAGGACTAGGGAATGAATAGAAACCAGATCAGTACGGGACAAATGATCTCCTTAATGCTTTTATTTGAAATAGGTGTTGCTGCGGTCATCAATCTAGGTTTCTCGGCAGGCAGGGATGCATGGATGGCCTCACTGATCGGTATGATTCTGGGGGCTGTATTGTTCTGGTTCTACGCCTCTATTTCCAGACATTTCCCTACACTTCCTCTGACGGCAATCAGCCGGAAATTACTCGGTAAATATGCAGGGACTGCGGTGGGCTTAATGTATGTTATCTATTTTATGTACATTGGCTCCCGTAATTTGCGGGAAGGCTCCAATCTCGTGAACATCGTTTTGCTGAATAGTACGCCCCTTCTCGTCATTACTACACTCATGATTTGTTGTGTGGCTTATGTGACCTATTTAGGCTTTGAGGTATTGGCACGCACTGCTGTATTACTCATGGTTTTTATTTTCTCCATTGTATTCATTATTAATGTCTTGCTGTTTGCCTCGGGTTCAGTCCATGTTGATTATGTTCTTCCCATACTTGGTGATGGGATCGGACCCCTGTGGGAGGCAATAACGACGGATACCCTTATCGTTCCTTTTGGTGAAATGATCCTCTTCCTCATGCTGCTGCCATATATGCGCAGACCTGAGAAAGGCGGTTATATTGGCATCATTGCAATTATCATTGGAGGCCTGCTCCTTACTCAGACCATGTTTCTAAATATTGCTTCTCTGGGGCTCAATATAGCGAAGGGATCACCTTTTCCCGTACTATCCACCATTAGTACCATTCAGATCTCTGACTTTATCCAGCGGGTAGACATTTTGGTCGTAATGACGATGATTATTACTAATTTCTATAGAGTCGCATTGTATTTCACAGCGGTGTTGATTGGTGCATCCGATATTTTCAATATCCCTTACCGAAAACTAGTTATTCCTGTTGCCTTTATATTCCTGGTATGGTCTTACAGTATGGCGAGAAATTATATATTTCAAATTGAGTTTGGTGTTCTTGCTTTCTACTATGTGCACCCCTTATTTTTGTTCTTTTTTCCCAGTCTGCTGCTTGTAGCCGCTTGGATTCATAAGCGAAGACAGCGGAGGAGCGCCGGAGCGTAAGGGTTTGTTGATGAGGTTAAACAGTTTGTACAGGCCTTTACCTACCGGTTTGCCGCAGAAATGTAGAAATACGACGATCCCAACGAGCTTCAGCGTGTTTTTCTCCGCCGGGCGTAGAATATAATTATCAATATTAAAGGCAGAGTCAATCTTGCCGTGGCCAAAGAAGATGTCGGTTGCAATATCAAATGCGATGGTAAGCAAGGACAAGACGATAAAAGCGCCTGCAGCTTTGAGCATGTATACCTCTCCTCTTCTCATTTTGGGTAAAACGATCTGTGAACTGAACCTATTCGTTTCGTGATTGTCACCCTATTTTGAGTCCCTGAATTGGAATTTATGCAGGGATTGACTACCTATGACTTTAGATTTATACTTAATCTAAAAATAAGTTCTTTTCATATAGAAGGAGATCTGATGATCTTATGGCTAAAACATTAAATTTAACGACGCAGCGTCAAGCTGTTTATGATGTCGTACGTAAATCACATAATCACCCTACTGCAGCAGAAGTAATGACCATGCTGTCCCAAGAAGGATATAACCTGGCGTATGGTACGGTGTACAATTCCCTTCGGTATCTGGTAGAGAAGGAATTGATTCAAGAGCTCAAGCTGGGCGAAACCGCCAGCAGATACGATGCGAGAACAGATGACCATCAGCATATTATCTGTGAAGTATGCGGTAAGGTCGACGAAGTGATGACAGATGTTCCTGAGAGCTGGACCGAATTGGTAGCGCAAGAGACAGGGTATGAAATTGATCATGCACATGTTGTATTTGGAGGTGTATGTCCGGAATGCAAAAGCAAGCAGAAATAGCGAACATTAATCAGTATCCTTACGCTTCGATCCGTATATCGCAAGATAAGGCGGCTCAAATGTTTAATCGAGCTGAGGAGCCTGTGGTGCCGTTCTGTGCAGTAACGAAGCGGATCCTGCTCGTAAGTCCAGTGCTCAATCAAGTTCATGATCTGGTGAAGCTGCTGACCGATCGCTGTTTTGACGTGATGATGTTCCACCGGCTTGAGCCAGAATTATACGGAAGCATTCCTCATGATCTTCTGATCTATGATGTAACGTCATATGATGAGATGGATGCACTGGATCTGCAGCTGAAGCTGAAGAACTCAACCGCGGGGCAAACCTTGTTCCTGGTGAGTGAGAACTTCATTCGAGGGGCAGCACCGGAGCTGCTTCAGGAAGAGCTGCTTGTATGGCCTGGACGTCCTCATGAGGCACTGTATCATGTTCAGCGGATTATTAGCCGCGGGACACCTCGGAGTCACCACACATCCAAGACGAACAATAGTGATTGCCTGGCCTTCAAGGACCTCAGAGTGGACACGGAACGCATGCTTGTGTATAAGCAGGACAACCAGATTCATCTGACTAAGACGGAATATGATCTGCTGCTTATTCTCATGAACGCGAAGGGCTCTGTCATTTCCCGCGAGGAGATGCTCTCCCGAGTATGGGAGACGGACTTTACCGGAGGCAGCAATGTTGTCGATGTTCATATCAAGAGCCTGCGCAAGAAGCTTGGGGATCAAGCGGCGGCACCTAAATATATCATTACCGTGAGAGGAGTCGGCTACCGGCTTGCGGACTAGAAGGAAGTCTTTAAATGACAGTTCATTTGACTGCATTTAAAGACTTCTTTTTATTTTTTAATCGAATCGGTTTCTAAATACCTTTAGCTGTTCATGAAATTTCCATAATCTTCACACTTCTTCATCTGATGCAAATAAGGTTCATGTGCCGCGCTCAAAAGTTCATTTGTTCCTCATGCAAGCCAATCGGCAGCCATGCTACAATCTATACATAAATTTAGATCAGATCTAAATACACATATAAATAGACTAAAAATTAGAGAGGTGCAGCAAAATGACGAACCAACGTTTAACGACGAGCTGGGGTGCTCCAGTAGGAGACAACCAAAATTCAATGACTGCAGGCCATCGCGGGCCAACTTTGATTCAGGATGTACATCTGCTTGAAAAATTGGCTCATTTCAACCGTGAGCGTATTCCGGAGCGTGTCGTGCATGCCAAGGGCGGCGGCGCATTCGGTACATTTAAAGTAACAAATGATATGTCCAAATATACAAAGGCGAAATTGTTCAACGGGGTAGGTAAAGAAACAGATATGTTCATTCGTTTCTCCACTGTAGCCGGTGAGCTTGGTGCAGCCGATACTCAGCGCGATCCGCGTGGATTTGCGGTCAAATTCTATACAGAAGAAGGCAACTACGATCTGGTAGGTAACAATACTCCTGTATTCTTCATCCGTGATGCGATCAAGTTCCCTGATTTCATTCATACACAGAAGAGAGATCCGCGTACCCACTTGAAAAATCCAAATTCGGTTTGGGATTTCTGGTCTCTGTCTCCGGAAGCTTTGCATCAAGTAACGATCCTGATGTCTGACCGCGGTATCCCTGCAACCTGGAGACATATGCATGGATTCGGAAGCCATACCTTCAAATGGGTGAATGCTGAAGGTCAAGCCGTATGGGTTAAATATCACTTCAAAACAAACCAAGGGATCAAAAACCTGGATAACGCTACAGCAGAGCAAATTGCAGGCGTGAATCCTGATTATCATACAGAAGATTTGTTCAACGCTATTGAGAATGGGGACTTCCCTTCTTGGACGCTGTATGTTCAAATCATGCCGATTGAAGATGCAAATACGTATCGCTATGATGCATTTGATGTGACCAAAGTCTGGTCCCAAAAAGACTATCCATTGATTGAAGTAGGAACGATGACGCTGAACCGCAATCCAGAGAATTATTTTGCTGAAGTGGAGCAGGCTACCTTCACTCCAGGTTCATTCGTACCTGGTATCGAAGCTTCTCCTGACAAATTGCTTCAAGGACGTCTGTTTGCTTACGGTGATGCACACCGCTACCGTGTAGGTGCGAACCATAACCAGCTGCCGGTGAACAGTCCGAAATGCCCGGTTCATCATCATCAGCGTGACGGCTTCATGGCGACAGGAGATAACGGCGGCCGTTCCATGTACTACGAGCCTAACAGCTTCGGCGGGCCCTTCGAGGATCCGAGCGCGAAGCAAACTCCGTTTGAAGTAACAGGAGAAGCCGCGCAAGTATCCTATGACAGTGAGGATCATTACTCCCAGGCCGGAGATCTCTACCGTCTGTTAAGCGAAGATGAGCGTACTCGCTTGGTCGCAAATATTGTAGGTTCAATGATGCCGGTACAATATGAGGAGATCAAACGCCGTCAAATCGAGCACTTCTACAAAGCCGATCCAGAATACGGAACACGTATCGCTGAAGGTCTGGGCCTGTCGGTTGAATTGAAAGTAACGGAAGAAGTTTAATTGAATATAATTTGAATCTATTTCTAGTATCTGTTGGTGAAAGCCCAGTGTAATTATGAAAATGGACTCATTGCTAATCATAGCCATGCGGAATTCCGATTCCTGCATGGCTATTATTGCTTCTCACCTATGGTTGACAACAAACCATATGACATTACAATTGGTAGTGTGGAAGGGGTGTGCCATGAAGATAAGTCACTTCAAAGTAGGAGAGCAGGGACTGAACCGTTTTTTTGGACCACTGGAAGCGAAGATTATGGATGTCTTGTGGAGTCAGGGACCGCTCAGCATCAAGGAAGTACAAATGAAGCTGGGTGAGAATAAGGTGATGAACTTCAATACGGTGATGACGGTCATGAATCGGCTTGTCGATAAAGGTGTGCTTCTGAAGGAAATGCAGGGAAGAACATCGATATATGCGCCTGTCGAGACCAGAGAAGAGTTCATGAACACACAGTCCAAGGAGCTCACACAGGAACTTATGGATCAGTTTGGTTCGATTGCTGTAGCCCATATGCTGGATGCTGTCGAGGAGGCCGACCCGGAACTTATCTCACAGCTGGAGCAGAAGATTGAACAATGGAAGAAGGAGAGACAGTGATGTGGTCCTATCGTTCCCTCACGTTGTTCTCTGTCGGCATGGCGATCACGGCGGCTATTTTCATACAGATGGGGCTGTACGGTCTGCATATGATCTGGGATGTTCCGATGACATTTAATTTGTTGACCTGGTGTACACACTGGATGAAAGAGCTTGGGCTATGGTCGCTGATACACTTGTTGAATGTATTGGTATTAAGCACGTTCCTGCTCATGCTGCTCTATATCATCAAGCATGCGGTCAGAACAATGAATGTGCATAAGTACATACGGTGGCTTAAGGATGATACGATGTCCAAGGAGCTGGCTTCACGGTATAAGCATCTTCACCTGGAGCAGCAGATGATCGTCATATCGGCTGCCGAGCCAGTTGCGCTTGCTTTTGGCATGTTTCGCAGAAGAATTGTGTTATCTACCGGGCTTATTGATATGCTGGATGAGCAGGAATTAACCGCAGTACTCTATCATGAGTACTATCATCTGCGTCATTATGACCCGCTCAAGACTTTTTTGCTAACGCTCAGTGTATCCATCCTTGGATATGTACCTATACTAAAAAACATACTAGCCAATTATAAGATGGTCAGAGAGATTCTGGCCGACAATTATGCGATCAAGCAGTCAGGCTCTGCCGTGGGAATCGGAGGCGCATTAATCAAGCTGATTAGATCAGGTCGCCGGGATCACCGCCTGTTTACTGGAGCTGTTGTTTCACCATTCGCCGCAGATGTATCCATTAATGACCGAATCTCCAGAATATTGGAGCCGGACAAGGAGCTGCTGCTTCCTTATTCCAAATGGAATATTGCCGTATCCTTTATTGTCATGACTGCTTTATTCTTATTATTCAATTACGCACATTATTAAATCGCAAGCAGAAGGAGGAAGTGAAATCAAATGTATAATAACAACAATTACAGTCAGACCCGCAACATGGAGATTGGTTTGTTGATCACCCGTCTCGTGCTGGGATTAATCTTCATGGCACACGGAGTTGTCAAATTTCAAGGAATGGAAGGGACGGAGAGCTTCTTTGTGAGTCTTGGCCTTCCTGGGTTTATGGCAACTTTGGTCGCTCTAGCTGAATTTTTCGGCGGGCTGCTGCTGATCATTGGTCTGTTTACGAGATGGATCAGCATCATTTTTGTCATCATACTGGTTGCCGCGATCTTTACCGCAAAGACGGGTGCTCCGTTTGTAGGCGGGTATGAGCTGGATATCGCTCTAATCGGGATGGCGTTGACACTCGCGGTAGCGGGCAGCAGATATGTGGCAGTGGACAGCCTGTTTAGAAGACGAAGCCGCAGATAAGCAACATGAATATGAAGTAAGTGGGAGACTCTGCATAGGCAGAGTCTTTTTTTGATGTTGAATCATTCGATTTGGGAATGCTGCAAAATCCTTTTTTGCATAATTTGGTGCCAATGGTTGCATGCTATCTTTCAGAAAATGGATGGAAGTTAATCTTCGCCGGAACAAGAGAGGTGAGCAGTCATGAGCAGTGAGAAGGACGAGATGAAGCAAGGCTCCGAGGATCAGGCATTAGACAACGAAGAGCTTGAGAAAAAGCAAGGGTCTGACGATCAACAGACGGAGAAGGAAAAGTCTTCCGAAGAACAAGAGGGGAAGTCGTCATCTGAGAAGCAAGATTCAGGTGAATCAGGAGATTCAGAAGATTCAGGCTCCGACGGAGACGAACAGGAGGACTCGAAGCAATCCGCGGACTCCTCCAATGAGGATAATGCCGTTCCTGAGCTTCCACAGTTGAAATTACCTATCGCAGAGGATTTGAAGTCAAACCTTGGGGTTCTTCAAGAGGTGTTCAAGGATTGCTCTGACTTCGTGTTCCGCGAGATTAAGCATGAAGGATACCCGGACGTATGCCTGTCCTACTTGGAAGGAATCGTTATCTCTCTTGAAGTGCAGGATCATATCATACTGCCTCTCGTAAGAGGTGTTGATCTGGCAAATGTTCAGGGAGCATCAGAGGATATTGAGCTTGAGAAGGTTCCGATTTCGCTGTCTCATGTGAAGAAGGCCAAGACCTGGCGTGAAGCTGCAGATGGTGTAACCGATGGCTGTGTACTCGTGCTGGTTGAAGACAATGACGAAGCACTGCTCTTCGATCTTAAGGGCGGGCTTCGACGTTCTGTGCAAGAGCCGCAGACAGAGGGGGTTGTCAGGGGACCGCGCGAAGGATTTACCGAAATGATTCGAGCGAACACAGGGCTGATCCGCTTCAAGCTGAAGACGCCTATGCTCAAGATGGAGAATTTTACACTCGGGACAGAAACGAAGACAAGTGTTGTGCTTGCTTATATTAAAGGGATCGCCCGTGATGCGCTGATCGATGATGTGCGGCAGCGCATTAAGAAGATCAATATCGATGGAGTGCTCGAATCCGGCTATATCGAGGAATTGATTGAGGATCATCCCTATTCTCCGTTCCCTCAGCTCCATTACACGGAAAGACCGGATACCGTGGTTGCCAACCTGCTGGAAGGACGATTTTGCATTTTGGTGGATGGAACTCCCTTCGCCTTGCTTGGACCTGTAACGATGTGGCAGATGCTTCAGGCGAGTGAGGATTATTATGAACGATTCTTTATCAGTAACTTCTTACGGTGGATCCGTTTGTTCTTTATGATGGTGGCATTATTTCTTCCTGCCTTATATATTGCGATAACTACCTTTCATCAGGATATGCTGCCGACCACGCTCATCATCAGTATAGCAGCTGCCCGTGAAGCCATTCCTTTTCCGGCCCTGGTCGAAGCAATGCTGATGGAAATTTCATTCGAAGCCTTGCGGGAGGCAGGGGTTCGCTTGCCTAAGGCAGTCGGTCAGGCGGTAAGTATTCTCGGGGCGCTTGTTATCGGACAGGCGGCTGTGACCGCGGGTATCGTGTCGGCTCCGATGGTTATCATCGTATCCATGACAGGGATCGCTTCTTTCACCATTCCAAGGTTTAACTTTGCCATTACGCTTCGGCTGCTGCGGTTTCCGATCATGATCCTCGCTGGAACTTTGGGTCTGTTCGGGATTGTCATTGGTACAGTCCTGATCTCGGCACATCTGACACAGCTCACTTCATTTGGACAGCCCTATCTGCTTGGTGTGAGTCCGTATCGTAAAGGCGAATCGAAAGACATCATCATGCGGGTGCCTTGGTGGAAGATGATATTCAAGCCATCATCAACCCCCAATCATGAGCGTAAGCGGATGGACAAAGGAATGAACGGGTCTCCTAACTCGGATGAAGGGTGGTAATGGATCTGATGAACAGAGTATCCAAAACCGTAACAATCCTGCTGCTGTGCCTCTTGCTGACAGGCTGCTGGGATCGCAGAGAGATTAACGATATTGCTTTTGTGGTCGGCACTGCGCTTGATAAAGAGGAGGATAAGTATAGAGTTACCCTTCAAATTACCATTCCTGGTATGCTCGCGGGATCAAATGGCGGGGGTGGAGGTGGAGATAAGAACCCCTGGTTTCTAAAGTCAAGTGTCGGTGAAACCGTAAGAGGAGTCACCTTAAAAGAACAAACGAGCACATCCCGTAAGCTGTATTTCTCCCACCGCAGGGCGCTGCTCATTGGAGAGGCGATGGCCCGTGAGGGCATCGCGGAAGCGCTTGATTCCATCGGACGGCTTCCGGAGAACCGGCTGTCTGCTCTGCCTGTCGTAACCGAAGGTCATGCCTATGAAGTACTTAACGGAGAACCAACCATTGAGCAATATCCCGGTGAAGTGGTTCGTGAGCTTGTCTTCTTGTATCTCAGCAAGCCATGGACGCTCAAGACTGTAGTCAATCTGATGCTTGAAGACGGGATCGATCCGATTATGCCGCTAGTGGAAACGGTAGATAGTGTGCCCGAGAAGATCGACAAGCCTAATAAAAATATCGGGGTTGGTGGACTTGCTGTATTCCGCGGCGATAAATTGACCGGAATTATTAAGAAGCAGGATACACATGGCATTCTTGTGGCAATGGATCAAGCAAGAACACTGGAGCTCCCGATTACAGTTCCCCGTGGAGAAGGGAAGATTTTTTTCTTAATCAGATCAAATCATACGAAGATCAAGCCGATTGTGAACGGAGAAGATGTTCGGTTTCATATGTACACGGGTGGCAGGATGTCCATTACGACGAACGAGTCCAACTTCGATACCAATAATGAGAACAATATTATAGCGCTTGAACAGAAGATGAATGAATACATGAAAGCAAAGATCACTCAGGATCTCAAGCTGCTTCAGAAATATAATTCGGATGCACTTGGCTTCGGTAGAATTATTAAGACAGAAAAGCCGCAGCTGTGGTCACAATTACGAGATCGCTGGTACGAAATATATCCGAATATCACTTTCGAGGTAGAAGCCGATTATCGGCTTGAGAATAATGGAGCGGCTACAAGTCCATTCGCAGTGGAAGAGGAGGATATTGCGGAATGAATCTCATGGCCTTGTCGGCAGTACTTGTGTTTAGTCTGATTATCGTGCTGAAGGATCACAAAAATTTAAAAAACTACAAGCCGATTAATCGCATCTTATCTTACGTGATTATAGGACTCGGCATCGGGATATGGATCTACACACTATCGCCGATTCCTGTAATCCATCCGACATATCTAATCTCGCAGTGGATGTATCCCTACATTCCTGTTCCGTCTGAGTAAGAAGAAAGGCAGGTGCATAATTATATGAGTGGAACAACCAAACAGGTTAAGAAACATGATGCTAGACCATTGACAGAGCGGCAGCTTGTTCTCATGATTATCATGATTACGCTGCCGATGACCTTGGTTCATTCTCCGTCCGATATTGTGCAATTTGGCCAGCAGCATGCCTACTTGTGCATTATTCTGGTGTATCTTGTACTCCTGATCTGCATCTGGCTGCTGTCCCGAACACAGCGCCGCTTCGGCAGCCAGAATTTGTTCCAGGCGATGATTGGTCGCCGGCCTTTTGTCGGAAGAGTGATTGTTGGGATGTATGTCCTGTACTATTTTTATATTCTGGCAAGAGATGCAAGGCTGCTGACGGAGTATGTGGATACCACGTTACTCCCGCTTACTCCCGTCATGATCATTCTGCTGTGTATCTTTGTCATGTCGGGATTCATTATTCGGGGAGGCATGAAATCAGTCGTCAGCATGACTGAGATTTTTATGCCGATTCTGATTCTCACCATTTTTATGATCCCGCTGTTTGTATCCGGCGCGCTGGACTTTCACTACTTAACGCCGTTTTTCCCTGTGGATCTGATCGGTGTCGGGAATGGAACATGGTACTTCTTCTCCTACGCAGGAGAGATTATTATATTGCCGTTCATTTTCGGAAAAGAGACCTTCAAGCTGAAATCCGCTGTCAAAGGCTTATCCTTCGCTTTTTTTCTTCTCGTTATCGATATCATTATGATGATTCTGATTATTGGGCTGCCGATTATTCCAAGAATATCCTATCCGTCCCATGAGCTTGTCCGCCAAGTGCAGATTAGTGACATTCTGGACCGGTTCGATATGTTTCTGGCCGCTGCGATTCTCCCTATACATATGACAAAGGTTGCATTTAACACTTATGTGGTGTGCTACGGTATGGGCTGTTTAGACAAAAACATATCCGGACGCATGATGCAGGGGCCGATCATATTGCTCGGATATGTGTGTGCCTTCTGGTTCTTCAAGGATTCTATTCAGCTATTCAAGTTCGATCGGGAATGGTCAGCAATCGTGCTCTTATTCACGTTAGTTATGCCGGTGCTGATCTACCTGATCTTCAGGCCGTCCAAGAAAAAAAAGAAGGATGGGGCGACTCAGAACAAGCAGTCTGCACAGAACGAGGAATCCCAGAACGGGCCATCTTCTCAAGAGGGAGAATCTACCGAAACGGAGAAATCCACTCAAAAAGCGCAGTCTGCTCAGAATGAGTCTTCTCAGCGTCGGAGCTCCACCAAAAAAAGTGGAAACTCTCAGAATGGGAACGCAGGCTCGGCAGAAGGTTCCTGACGCAGTAACGAATCCATATAGAAATTGGGGGATTACTTTCTTCTGGGCCAAGCTCCTTATATACTAGATACAATATCTCGTATAGTGGAGAGGAGTTAGGCATATGGCTCAGAATTTGCTAGGTAAAAAAGTAGCGCTGGCAGGTCCTCGAAAGTCAGAGGAAATGTCTATGATTATTGAGAAGCTGGGCGGAACCCCGGTGCTGCGGCCGGCGCAAGGCACAGTGTTTCTCGATGACGAACATCTGGAGAGCAGTATAGAGGCCTGGGTGAAGCATCCGCCCGATTGGACTCTGCTGACGACGGGGATGGGCCTGGATGCGATCTTCAGTAAGGCAGAACAGATGGGTGTAGAGGAAGCTCTGACTTCGGCGCTGTCACAGTCCCAAATCGCTGCAAGAGGATACAAGACCGTGAATGCACTGCGCAAAAGAGGGCTAAAGCCGGTAGTAAGGGATGATGATGGAAGCACTTCAGGCCTTATCCGTGAGCTTGAAGCCTATTCGCTTGAAGGCAGCAGGGTCCTTGTTCAGCTGCATGGCGAATCCGCGCCGCGCCTTATGGCATGGCTCTCAGATCAAGGTGTACAGGAGATTACGCAGGTGTTGCCTTACCGGCATGTGCCGCCTGAGGAGAGTGACCTTGCTCTATTGTTGTCTGACATCCTGAATCAGCAGATTGATGCGATCACCTTTACCAGTGCACCACAAATCCGTTTTTTGGTGGAGTATGCTGAACAGCACGGGAAGCTTGAGCAGATGAAGCAGCGGCTTGAACAAGACATCGTGGCAGCAGCTGTGGGCAAGGTGACAGCGCAAGCGATGATCGAAGAAGGGGTTGAACCCAAGGTCGTTCCTGCCGAGGAGCGTATGGGCAGCATGATGGTCGCGCTTGGCAAGTATTTTGCAGAGCAGAAGTCAGTATAAGGAAGCACGCTTTGTCACATGCTATTCCTTAAGACACCTTACCTGATGCATGACGAGGTGAGGTGTTTTCTCTTTGATTTTTCGTTTAAAGATGCCGTATTTGTGTTTAGAAAAGAGTAAGTCTAAGAATTAATTTCATATATAGTTAGAAAAAAATTACATATTTTGACGGATGACCTGATCTGTTCGATATCGTCACTGTCAGATTTATTGATATCTCTTGGGAGGTGCAACCCTTGTTATTTGACATCATCGTCATCCTCGTGCTGCTTGTGGTCAATGCTTTTTTTGCTGCATCTGAAATGGCACTGATCTCCATTAATGATAATCGCATTCGGGTTCTGTCCCTGGAAGGGAATAAGCGAGCTCAGAAGCTGGAGAAATTAGTTGAGGAGCCGACAGGCTTCTTGTCCACGATCCAGATCGGGATTACGCTGGCGGGGTTCTTGAACAGTGCCTTTGCGGCCGATAAATTTGCGTCCCTGCTGGTTAATTACTTGATCTCGATCGGAGTGGACGTTGCTCCTTCTGTTCTGTCTTCGATCTCTGTCATTGTCATTACCCTTATTCTGTCTTACTTCACGCTCGTATTCGGTGAGCTTGTACCGAAACGCATTGCGATGAAAAAGGCCGAAGCCATCGCGCTTGCCGTCGTCGGACCACTCAGCGCGCTGTCAAAGATCGTAGCCCCATTCGTCAAGCTGCTCACTGCATCTACGAATGTAACCGTGCGCTTGTTCGGCATTGATCCGAATTCGGAGGAGGAGGAAGCCTCTGAGGAAGAAATCCGGATGCTGGTGGATACCGGTCTTGAGCGAGGCACAATTCAGCAAAGTGAGAAAATGATTATTCACAATATTTTTGATTTTGATAACAAAACGGTGTCCGATATGATGACACATCGTACAGACATGGTCTCTATCTCTGTGGATAAGCCATTTGATGATGTGCTGGAGATGGTTCAGTCTGAACAATATACACGCTTCCCGGTATTTGAGGAACGAATTGATAATGTCATCGGGATCCTGCATGTGAAGGACCTGATTATGCAGTTTAAGAAGGACAATACGAATCCAAGGCAGCTTAAGGATATCATCCGGCCCGCTTACTTTGTATCAGAAACCAAGAAGGGTGATGATCTGCTTGAAGAGCTGCAGCAGAATCATGTGCACATGGCCATCGTAGTTGACGAATACGGAGGAACTGCCGGTATTATCACGATTGAGGACCTCATCGAAGAAATTGTAGGCTTAATATACGATGAGTATGATGAGGATGAATCGATATATGAGGTTATCGATGAAGTAACCTACTCATTTAACGGAACTGCCCGGCTGGATGAAGTAGCTGATATCGTTAGAGCCAGCCTGCCTGAGGATGAGTATGAGACCCTTAGCGGCTTCATGATTGGAACGCTCGGACGAATTCCAACCAAGCAGGAGCATCCGGAATTTGATTATCGCGGATTCCGTTATAAGGTCGAGGAAGTGGGCAAGCAGCGTATCCGCAAAATTCTAGTCAAGAAGCTTCCCGATGGTGATGTGGAGAATGAACTCGTAGAAGCTTGAGTCGTGAATTCAATTCATAGAGATTAAAGGAATAAAGGCTTGCTTCGCGAACTTAGATATACGAACCGGCTCAGGCAGTAAGCCCGGCCTGGTTCGTATTTTTATGTAATTATTCAGTAACAGCCGGCTGATTCTATCGGATAGAATGTGTGGATTTAGCTCATCAATTGAGGCTATACTAGGCTCTATGAGCTAAACGGCTAAGAAAGAGCAAGGAGGAAAGAAGAATGGAACGAAAGAAAGCATTGCTGTTAGGAGATTACACGCATCCGATGTATCATCCATTGCAAGGTGTGGATGAGGAGATTAGTCATATTTTGCAGGAAGTGATGACGGTTCAGTGCAGCGAGAATCGAAACTTATTGCTCGCCGAGCACTTATCCGGCTACGATCTGCTCATTTCCTATGTGGATGATTGGAAGGGAGCCATTGCACCCCAGCAGACGGCGGGTCTGCTCAGCTATGTAAGCGGAGGAGGAGCGCTGCTGGTGCTGCATAATGGGATCTCAATGCACAATCGATATGAGATCGCTCAGCTGCTCGGGGGAAGATTTACAGGACACCCGGCACCACGGAAGCTTGAATTTAATGTGGCCGCAGAGGGTCACGCCATCGTTGAGGGGGTAAATCATTTTACAATGGAGGAAGAACCGTACCGATTCGAATTCGATTCTTTTTCGGAGAAGACGGTCTTGCTGGAATATACAGATGGTGAAGGCACGTGGCCCTGTGCTTGGGCCCACTCTTACGGAATGGGGAGAGTCGTATACCTTATGCCGGGACATGATGTTCCTTCCTTCTCCGCAGAGCCCTTCCGCAAGCTGATCGTTCAGTCTGCAATGTGGGCGACGCGTACAAAGATGAGAGTATAAGAGGGCAAAAGCAGATATAATAGAATTAATTTCATAATAAATTGGTTCAATAAAGGAAAATAAAGGAGGTCATCGCAATCATGAGCGACTTGTTCAAGAAGGCAGTATCCCTTGGTGTAGGATTTACTCTGTACAGTAAGGAGAAGATTGAAGGTGCTGTGAATGAGCTTGTTAAACGCGGAGAGCTTGCTCCGTCTCAATCCAAGGCAGTCATTGATAAGCTGATGGAACGTGGAGCCGAGGAATCGGCTGGGATCAAGAAGGCGATCACGGATCAGGTGGAGAAGGTGCTTGTAGATCTTGGAGTGCCGACAAGAGCCGATGTAGCGAGACTGGAAAAGCGTATCGCTGAGCTGGAAGCTCAGGCTGCACAGCAGAAGCCGGCTGCAGATCCGGAATTGCCGAATAAGCCCCTGCCGGATACGCCGATGCTAGAAGAAACAACGCCTGATATGCAGCCTCCTACCAAAGAGATCGAATAATGGCTGTTCGCGTGCAAAATGCAGGACGGTACAGAGATATTGCCATGGCGCTGATGCGTCATGGCTTCGGCTATATGGTGGAGGAAATGGGCTTTTTTCAAGCGTTATCGCTGCCTAGACGATGGATTATGCGCGAGGGCATTCCTGAATCCAAATCGCTGGGCGAGCGAATACGGCATGTGCTGGAGGATCTGGGTCCAACCTTCGTGAAGCTGGGCCAGCTTGCAAGTACGCGTTCTGATCTGCTTCCTGCAGGTATCGTACAAGAGCTGACCAAACTACAGGATCAGGTCCCTCCTTTCTCGTCTGAAACGGCAAAGGGCATTCTGGAGCAGGAGCTGGGAGTACCGCTGGAGCAGGTGCTGATTCATTTTGATGATGCCCCGCTAGCAGCAGCCAGTATAGGACAAGTTCATATTGGCAGGCTGGTGACAGGAGAGAAGGTAGCCATCAAGATACAGAGACCGGGCATCGCTCCGGTTATAAGACGGGACCTTGATATACTCAGAGATTTTGTGGCGCTTGCTGAGCGCAGGTGGGAGTGGGTGATTAGGTATCAGCTTCGAGAGATGGTCGAAGAGTTCGCGGATTCTCTGCTCGCCGAGCTTGATTACAGCCATGAAGGAAGAAATACAGAAAAAGTAGGACAACAATTTACGGATCATCCGGATATACATATCCCGAAAATATATTGGGACTACACAAGTGCCAAGGTGCTGACGATGGAATATATGGATGGAATTATGCTGAATCAGCGCGAGGTGCTGCTTAACCGGGGGTACGAGCTGAAAGGGATTGCCCAGAAGCTGGTTGACTCCATGCTGAACCAGATCTTTATTGAGGGCTTCTTCCATGCCGATCCGCATCCCGGAAATCTCATGATTATGAAGGATGAGACGCTGGCATATCTCGATTTTGGCATGGTAGGCCGTCTTCATGGGGATATGAAGGAGCACCTGGCGTCGCTGATCATAGCGCTGATGCGTAAGAACACAGACAGCATGGTGCGAGCCATAGATAAGCTTGGCATGATTCCGGAAGGGATCAACATGAGTGTTCTGCACGGTGATCTGGATCGGCTGCGGGATGAATACTACGACATTCCATTCTCCAGAATCAGCATTGGCAAGGCGCTGAGCGATCTGTTTGGCGTGGCACAGCGCCATCAAATTACTCTTCCTCCGGATATTATCCTGCTGGGCAAGGCGCTCGTCACATTGGAAGGGGTTATCGAGCATTTGGACCCGAACATCAGCATTATTGATATGGCCGAACCCTTTGGCCGTAAGCTGGTCCGTGAGAAGTTCAATACAAGGCGGCTTCGCGGCAAAGTATTCAGCGGTGTGAGCGACCTCGTCGAATCGATCATTGAATTGCCGGGCCAAGCCCGGCTCTTAACCTCGATTATTAGTAAAGGCAAATTAAAACTCGAGGTGAGCGTCCCAGAGGTTGAGCAGGTGATGAAGAAGCTTGACCAGATCAGCAATCGGCTGTCCTTCAGCATTGTACTGCTTGCGATCAGTATATTGATGGTTGGACTTATCGTCGGGGCTGCTTTAAGTGAACAGAAGTGGAATATTCCGATTGTCGAGATCGGACTCGTGGTGGCGGGTCTTATGGTGGTATGGTTCATTATCCATATTATCCGCTCAGGTAGATTTTAAAGTAAGGGTGGTTGTCACAAATGAACGGAATCCATGAGATTGTACAGCGACAAAAGGATTATTACAGCAGCGGCGCGACGCGCAGACTGGAATTCAGGCTGGAGCAGCTAAGACTGCTGAGAGAAGGTATTGTACGGCGCAAGCCCGAGATTCTGGAGGCCGTTAGAATCGATCTGAACAAGAGTGAGCAGGAAGCG
This sequence comes from Paenibacillus urinalis, assembly GCF_028747985.1. Lineage (NCBI taxonomy): Bacteria > Bacillati > Bacillota > Bacilli > Caryophanales > Paenibacillaceae > Paenibacillus > Paenibacillus urinalis. The sequence continues at coordinate 4,997,321 of NZ_CP118108.1, read as the reverse complement.
ATTATGACCGAATATGGCATATTGCTGGAGGAGATCGATTTTATCAAGAAAAGGCTTAAGGGCTGGATGAAACGGAAGAGAGTAAAAACGAGCCTGAAGACGCACATTGGAAGTAGAGGATATATTGTGGCCGAGCCCTACGGCACATCTCTCATTATCGCTCCGTGGAATTATCCCTTCCAATTGGCCTTGTCTCCGCTGCTAGGAGCTATTGCTGCCGGTAACACAGCGGTCATCAAGCCGTCAGAGCTGACACCGCATGTCTCCGCTGTCCTTAACTCCTTGATCGGGGAGCTGTATGACCCAGCATATATTACCGTGGTTGAAGGCGCGGTGGAGACGAGTCAGGAGCTGCTGCGTCAGCCTTTTGACAAGATCTTCTTCACCGGCAGTGTCGCGGTGGGCAAGGTCGTGATGAAGGCTGCAGCCGAGCAGCTGACTCCACTTACGCTGGAGCTGGGCGGCAAGAGTCCCTGCATCATTCATCAGGACGCCCATGTGAAGCTCGCGGCCAAGCGGGTTGCCTTCGGCAAGGTAACGAATGCGGGTCAGACCTGTATTGCTCCCGATTACCTGCTTGTGCACGAGAGTGTGAGGGATGCCTTTGTGGAAGAGTATGCGAAGGCGATCAAGTCTTTTTACGGCAAAGAGCCGGTGGAGCATCCCGATTACGGAAGAATCGTATCTCCTAAGCATTTTGAGCGGCTGCAAGCATTTCTACAGACAGGCTCTATTGTGCTGGGCGGCGAAGTGAACGAGGAAACACTAAAGATTGCACCTACCATCCTGGAGGAGATCAGCTGGGAGGACCCGGTCATGCAGGAGGAGATCTTCGGACCCATTCTTCCTATGATGACCTATCAGCACCTAGATGAGGTGGTGCATATGGTCAATGCGCGCCCTAAACCGCTCGCCTTGTATCTATTTACAGAGAATAAAATGGTGCAGGAGCGCATTATTGAACAAATTTCTTTTGGCGGAGGGTGTATTAATGATACACTGATGCATGTTGCCACACCGCATCTTCCTTTTGGCGGAGTCGGAGAGAGCGGAATGGGCAGCTATCATGGAGAATCGAGCTTTGCTGCTTTTTCTCACATGAAGAGTGTGCTTAAGCAGACCAATAAATTTGACATCAAGATGAAATATCCGTCAAAAAACAATTTGAAAATCATACGCAAAGTGATGAAATAAGTCTTTTTAGCGAATGGATATTATGAGGTGACTATTTTGAGTTTTGAACAATTAGGTATTAAGCCGGAATGGAGCGAGGTTCTGCGTCAACAGGGAATCGCCACTCCAACACCGGTGCAGGAGAAGTCGATTCCGCTTGCTCTTGCGGGCTCGGATGTGATTGCAGAGGCACAGACAGGAACAGGCAAGACGTTTGCATTTATGCTGCCTATTCTGCAGCGTATCCATGCGGAGGATCGCTCCCCACAGGCACTCATTATTGCACCGACCCGAGAGCTTGCGCTGCAGATTACGACTGAAGCGAAGAAGCTGACGGAAGCGAATGAGGCAATCCGAGTGCTTGCCGTGTATGGCGGCCAGGACGTGGAGAAGCAGCTGCACAAGCTGAAGGGCGGAGCCCAAATTATTATCGGTACGCCAGGACGGCTCATTGATCATCTGGGCAGAGGAACGCTCGCGCTGGACAAAGTGAAGATTCTCGTTCTGGACGAGGCAGATCAAATGCTCCACATGGGATTCTTGAACGAGGTAGAGACGCTCATCAAGGCATTGCCTTACAAGCGTCAGACAATGCTCTTCTCTGCAACCATGCCGACAGGCATCCGCCGACTGGGCCGTACCTACATGAAGGAGCCGATTGATGTTAAAGTCAAATCCGACTCTGTGATTCCTATTAAGCAGATTCGTCAGCTGGTCGTAGAATGTACGGATCGTACGAAGCAGGAGGCGCTCATTGGTGCGATTGAGCAGTATCGTCCATACCTGGGCATCATCTTCTGCCGCACCAAACGCCGTGCGTCTGCGCTGAATTCAGCGCTTCAGGACTTGGGGTATGCGAGCGATGAGCTTCATGGCGATCTGTCCCAAGCGAAGCGCGAGACGGTGATGAAGGCGTTCCGAAATGCCAAGCTGCAATTGCTTGTTGCGACAGATGTAGCAGCCAGAGGACTGGATGTGGAAGGGGTAACCCATGTGTTTAACTATGACATTCCACATGATCCGGAGAGCTACATTCACCGGATCGGCAGAACAGGGCGAGCAGGCGGTAAGGGACTAGCGCTTACCTTTGCCGCACCGAAGGACAAGCCGGAGCTGGCACGTATTGAGCAGGGAACAGATCAGCGTCTGGACCGCATCGGCTGGCAGAGCGGCTATGCCGGCGAGCCGGGCTCACTCCAGAAGTTCAGTGGTGGAGGAAGCACAATTGATACGCGGAAGGTTCGTTCGGATGCGAAGCGTGACGGCGGCCGCTCCGGCGGGCAGGGCAGCGCTCGCAAATCAAGAGATGATGGCGGAGAACGCCCTCGCAAGGGCACAGGCGGGCGTTCAGGTGAACGTCAGGACCCTTCGCGCGGATCACGCAGTGATGGCGGATCCGGCGGTCGTGGAGGTCAGAAGCGAGCGGATAAGGATCGCCCATGGCGTGCAGACAGCAAGCCGAGCTCTGGCCGAGGCAGTGGCAGCAGAGATGGACGAGGCGGTCCATCCTCATCGGGACGTTCCGGCAAGCAGACCGGAGGCCGTCCGGCGGGTCCGAGCTCTAACCGAGGAGGCTCTGCTGCAGGGCGTGACAGCAAGGGCGGAGGACGCAGAGGCAGGTAACGCTTTGTTAAATGAAATAAACATTTAATGTGACACACCTTCTAATTCCAGGCTTAAGATGAACTCTTTAGCTTACACTAGAAGGTGTGTTTTTTGTGTGAGCGCCGATCACAGTACTTGACAAATGATAATGATTATCAGTATCTTTAAATAGAGTTTTAATTTAAACGGTTATTTTCATTGATCACTCACCTGATCTTCATACGAAATTCATTTTATTTACATACATCCAAGATTTACGCTTCTGATGTGACAACCATTCTAAGGAGATGATCGCTCATGTTTCGTTTAGAAACGACCGGACTGTCTATAGCCTATGAGGATAGACTTATTGTTGAGGATTTGAATATCCAAATACCACAGGGGAAAATCACAGCCCTTGTTGGAGCTAACGGATCGGGGAAATCGACAATTCTCAAAACGATGGCACGTTTAATGCAGCCGAAGGCGGGTCAAGTATTATTGGACGGCAAATCCATCCATAAGCAATCGACGCGTGAAGTGGCAAAGCAGCTGGCTATTTTGCCGCAGAATCCTACAGCTCCGGAAGGTCTGACGGTAACTGAGCTTGTATCCTATGGTCGTTTTCCATATCAGAAGGGCTTTGGTTCACTCAAGGAAGAAGATAAGAAGATGGTCGAATGGGCAATTGATGCGACAGGCTTGAATGAATTTCATGATCGTCCCATTGATCAGCTGTCCGGTGGTCAGCGCCAGCGTGCATGGATTGCGATGGCACTTGCTCAGGATACCGACATCTTGTTCCTGGATGAGCCGACAACCTTCCTCGACATGGCGCATCAGCTGGAGGTGCTTCAGCTGCTAGAGGAGCTCAATATCAGCTCACAGCGCACGATTGTCATGGTTGTGCATGATCTTAATCATGCTACTCGCTATGCGCATCATATGATTGCGATCAAACAGGGTAAGGCAGCGGCGATCGGATCTCCACAGGAGGTCATGACGACAGAAGTGATGCGTGAAGTGTTCGGAATAGAGGCGGATATTATTACAGATCCGCGTACAGGCGTTCCACTCTGTCTGCCATATGCACTCGCTGGCAAAGACAATGCGGGTCTTGTCGGCGCAACGAACTCAATTCGTACACAGATTCGTCAAGTGGCAGGTGTATAAGCTCCAGGCATCGTGGCTTGAGGGTTAAACCATTCATTAAGGCTTCCTTTCGGGGGCCTTTTTTGTTTCACGTCTGGATTTGGTATGATTAGAGCTGTAAGACGAACGGGTAAATTTTAGAAGAGATAAAGAAGGAGGAATAAGAACATGTCAGTATATGGTTACACTGCAGTGACAACTGCCAATCAGGAGGTCCCTCTTGATATGTACACGGGGAAAGTGCTGGTTATTGCGAATACAGCGAGCAAATGCGGGCTGACACCGCAATATGGCGAGCTGCAGAAGTTGTATGACCGCTACAAGGATCAGGGACTTGTTGTATTAGCATTTCCCTGCAATCAGTTTGGCGGGCAGGAGCCGGGAACGAGCGGAGAAGCTGAAGAGTTCTGTCAGATCAATTACGGTGTGAATTTTCCGGTCTTTGCCAAAGTAGAGGTGAACGGAGAGAACACCCATCCCTTGTTCCAGTATCTCAAAGAGCAAGAGCCTGGTGCTGGCGAGACCAGTGACATCCAGTGGAATTTCACGAAGTTTGTCATTGATCGGGATGGACAAGTGGTTCAGCGCTTTGAGCCGAAGCAATCTCCAGAAGAAATGACCGAGCTGATCGAGAAGCTGTTGTAGGTAAATTTTATATTATTTTAAAAAAACGAAGCTTGTAACCCATTGATGGAATCAAAAGATTCTATGGGATGACAAGCTTTTTATATTGAGATCATGCTTTCCATATATCGTGCTGAATTGAAACGGCTGATTTGTAAATGCTAATACCGATCCACCTGTTTAAGTACAGGTGAAGATTTGGTTAGGGCATAATTGCTGCTTCGCCTGCTGCGAATGATCATCCAGGCAGCGATAAGAAGCACGAGTCCATTAAGGACGAAGATCCAGCGGATCGGCATCAAGCTTCCAAGCAGACCGCCGATGATAGGCCCTGCCATGGTCGCGAGCTGTGAAGCGGATTGATTGAGGCTGAAGGCTCTTCCTCTAAATGCGGAATCCGTTGTTTCCACGATGAGTGCATTAATGGTTGGATATACGGCAGCAAAAAACAATCCGTATCCGAACCGAAGCAGGCCGAAGCCAATATAATCGCTTACAAGAATCTGAAGCATGTTGCCAAGTCCGCCGCCGACAAGTCCAATAATGAGAATTTTGGAGTAGCCGATTCGCTGTCCAATCTTGGCCCACCTTGGAGCCATGATGATGGTTGCGATGCCGACGGAAGAGAAGATAATTCCAGAGGTTAGGGAGGCTTCGTCTACCGATACACCCATCTCCATGACGTATACGGTAAGAAGCGGCTCCAGAATCATGACAGAAAAAGTCGTCACGGCCATAATGGCAAGCAGTGCCATAAATGGTTTATTGGCAGATGCCTGCTTAATATCGTCCCGTACTCTTGAACGGGCGGCAGAACGATTAAAATTATGCTCTTTGACAAAGAAGGTAGCAATGAGTGCGGACACCAGCACAATCAGGGCAGAGAATAGAAAAGCATTGCGGTTACCGTAGTAATGGCTGACAACTCCGCCAATCAAGGGACCGATGATGCTGCCGGTAGCGCCTGCGGTTGACATAATCCCGAGAGCATATCCGGTTTTGGCCTCCGGCGTGTTCGTGGCTACGAGCGCAATGGAAGCAGGCACAAAGCCCGCAAGCAGCCCCTGGAAGATGCGGACCGCAATAAAGACATAAGGATCGTGCACAAAGTAGCTGATTAAATACAGGAAGGCAAGCGCAAATCCTGAGCGAATGAGCATCGGCTTTCGCCCGTATTTGTCAGCAAGAGAGCCCCAGTAAGGGGATATCAGTGCACTGGCGAGAAAAGTAATCCCAAAAGCAACCCCGGCCCACAGCTCGATATAGTCTTCTCCGACATTCAGCTCGGTATTCATAAATATGGGCAAGAAGGGGATGGAGATGGAATAAGCTGTGCTGCAAAAAAAGACACCGACCCATAGCACAAACAAATTCCGTTTCCAAGAGAACTTCATAACGTGCAGCTCCTTTCCTAATAAAATAAACCGTATTTCGCGGCTAATCCGCTAACAGGTCTCATTCTACTCCTAAAATATGGAATCGCCAATGGCAGCAGGGAGGTCCAGCTGTCTTTTGGGGAACGAAGGAGGACGGTCCAAATGTATCGAATCCCTTTGTAATCAAGGCTTTATGAGTTCATTTGTTTTCTTTAGCGGCCTTATAAACAAAATTTTTTGTAAAAAGTTAAACTTGGGCTTGAATTGTGAAATGTGTCACATTATAATAAAGACATAGACATAGTGAAATAAATCACAATTCACAAAGGCAGGATGCTTCAGGGCAGAGTTTCGATGGATGGTTATTACCTTAGCTTAACGAAATAAAGCCCTGGCATCGTTAACTCTATAGTAGTGAAATATTTCACATCACAACCATAAAGCTCTTTTTTAACCTTAAGGAGGTATTTTAGAATGAAAGTAGCCGTTATTGGATGTACACACGCTGGGACAGCAGCCATTATTAATACAGCAAAGCTTTATCCAGATGCCGAAATTACCGTTTATGAACGCAATGACAATGTATCCTTCTTATCCTGCGGGATTGCACTATATGTTGGCGGGGTCGTTAAAGATCCTCACGGATTGTTCTATTCCTCACCTGCACAGCTGCAGGAGCTGGGCGTCAAAATGCGTATGCTTCATGAAGTAATTGAAGTGGATACGAAGGCTAAATCGCTTAAAGCACGCAGCTTGAACACAGGCGAGGAGCTTGTAGACACTTATGACAAGCTGATTGTGACTACTGGATCATGGCCGATTATTCCGAATCTTGAAGGGATTGATCTGAACAACGTGCTTCTGTGCAAGAACTATGAGCACTCCAATACGATTATTGCCAAATCTCAAGATGCACGCCACGTAACCGTTGTAGGTGCAGGTTATATTGGTATTGAGCTGGTCGAAGCATTCCAGATGAATGGCAAAGAAGTAACGCTGATTGATGCAGAAGACCGCATTCTAAGCAAATATTTGGATGAAGAATTTACCGACCGTATTCAGTCCGACCTCACGGACAAGGGCATTCAGCTTGTGCTTGGCGAGAAAGTGAGCCGCTTCGAAGGAGAAGAGGGCAGCGTACGCAAAGTTGTTACCGACAAAGGCACTTACGAAACCGATCTGGTCATTCTGTGCATTGGCTTCCGTCCTAACACCGAGCTCTTAAAGGGTCAGGTTGACATGATGCCGAACGGGGCGATTCTGGTGGACCGCTACATGCGCACAAGCAATCCTGATGTCTTTGCAGCCGGAGACAGCAGTGCGATCTATTACAATCCAACTCGACAAGCATCCTATATTCCGCTCGCAACCAATGCGGTGCGCATGGGTACGCTGGTTGCCCGTAACCTCAAGGCTCCTGTGACACGCTACATGGGAACCCAAGGTACATCAGGGATCAAGATTTATGAGCAGAATATTGCGGGAACAGGCCTGACAGAAGCTGGTGCAGTAGCAGCAGGGCTTCAAGTCGAGAGTGTAACCCTCGAGGACAGCTATCGCCCAGAATTCATGCCTACGGCAGAGAAGGTTCTGATTAAAGTGATATTTGAGCAGGAATCCCGCCGGATCGTTGGGGCACAGCTGATGAGTGAAGCCGAGCTTACACAGTCGATTAATACCTTGTCCGTATGTATCCAGAATGAGATGACTGTAGATGAACTGGCGTTTATCGACTTCTTCTTCCAGCCGCACTACAACAAGCCTTGGAACTTCCTGAACAGTGTCGGTCAGAAAGCACTGAAACCTGTGGATGCCACAGCTCAAGAGAAGAAGGAAGAGGTTCTCGTTTAAAAATCCTATATTTGATTGGACTTACAACCGTCAGTGCATTATGCTCTGGCGGTTTTTTTTATACGCTAAGAATTGCAGTTTATTCTGAATCGTCTTATCTGCAAGTGAAGACTACGAAGAATACCGATTCAGTATTTATATTTGTGAATTTATTAACAATCTACTGCCTGAAAAGGCTATACAATGGAGGTATGGGTTAATGTAAAAGAATAAGGAGGATGGCTCATGGCAGCTCAGAAACCTAAAGACATTGCTGAACTTACAGCGGATACCGGCTTTGCCAAAGCCCACAATCCACTATCTATCGTCTTGATCCTCGGCTTTTTGGCGGGCGTATATATATCCCTTGGATTTCTGCTCCATATCCGGGTCACTGCAGGGGCTCCCGAAGCTTGGGGCAGTATTACGAATCTGATCGGGGCGCTTGTATTCCCCATCGGTCTGGTGCTGGTATTGATCGCCGGAGGAGAGCTCCTGACGGGCAATATGATGGCGGTATCTTTGGCAAGATTGCGAGGGCGGATCTCTACACTTCTGCTCATCCGAAACATGGCGCTTGTCACGTTGGCAAATTTCGCGGGGGCCATTTTTGTTGCCTACTTTTTCGGTCATGTGCTGGGGCTGACAGGTGAAGGCGTCTATCTGGATAAAGTGGTAGATATGGCGGGACATAAGCTGGAAGACAGCTTCCTGCAGGCTTTTATTTCGGGTATAGGCTGTAACTGGCTAGTGGCACTTGCGGTATGGCTGTCTTATGCAGCAGATACGATGAGTGGGAAGGTGCTCGGGATCTGGATTCCGACAGCGGCGTTTGTAGCGATTGGCTTCCAGCACGTTGTCGCGAACATGTTTCTCATTCCCGCTGCCATATTTGAAGGAAATTATTCCTGGAGCATGTATTTGGCAAATTTCATTCCGGTATGGCTGGGCAATTTTGCAGGTGGGGCCGTGTTTGTGGCAGGGGCCTACTATTTGGCATATCTTCATGAACAGCCGCATGGTAAGCCCCTTGCACAGGGTGCCAAGGACAATACTAAAATTCGCCATGTCTAGGTTCGGGGGAACGAAACCTTTACATGACGAATTTTCGGGAGTGGTCTATGATACGGCACTTGGAGGAGGGGTCTTCCTAACTCCTAACTGCCTTGATTTTTATTACCCTTGCATGGAAATGATGAAACAAGCGAAAAAAATATTTTTGAATAGATCAGCTCATGTGAAAAGCGGTTACTGCCAGTGGCGGGAGCTGCTTTTATTTTTTGTCACACTTTGACGATTATGGAATCCGGAATTATGATAAAAGAACTGGTTTGAGCGACTTTGAAACTTAAGAAGTACTATGAGAAAGGAGAGGCAAGCTGTGATTAATGAACAGAATGGAATATTTCCTGCCGTATGTCCACTTGATTGCCCCGACACCTGCGGACTACTGTTGCATAAGAAGGAAGGCAAAATTGTGAAGGTGACCGGCAACCCGGATCACCCGATTACCAAGGGCGCCATTTGCAACAAGGTCCGAAACATGACAGAACGTATATATGATGAGAAACGTCTGAAGTATCCTTTGCGGAGAACGGGTCTCAAGGGCGAGGGTGAATTTGAACGGATAACCTGGGGGGAAGCGATCAGCGAGATTACGGGACGTTTCAAGGCTATATCGCAGGAATACGGAGCAGAGGCTATTTTGCCTTACTCTTTCTATGGCAATATGGGGATTCTCGGCGTGGACGGAATGGATCGGCGCTTCTTCAATGCGCTTGGTGCAAGTCAGCTGGAGCAGACCATATGTAATGCAGCCGGCACTACCGGATGGAAATATACGATGGGTGCGAACCGGGGGACCGTGCCGGAAGAAACAGAGCATGCCGATGTTATTATCGTATGGGGCGGAAATATCATCAGCACGAACATGCATCAAGTAGTCCTTGCAGAGAAAGCGCGTAAAGCAGGCGCCAAGGTCATTGTCATTGATGTTCATCGCAACCGCACGGCACAGTGGGCGGACTGGTTCGTACCGCTGTATCCCGGAACCGATGCTGCACTCGCACTCGGGATGATGAACGTGCTGTTCGAGAAGAGTCTCGTAGATGAGGCATTTTTGCAGCAATACACAGTAGGTCACGAGGAGCTTCGCGAGCATGTTAAGGACTATACACCAGAGCGGGTATCTCTCATTACCGGTGTTTCTGTGGAGGATATTGTGAAGCTGGCAGAGACTTATGGTCAGGCCAAGGCAGGCTATATCCATATTGGGAATGGCCTTCAGCATCATGATAACGGGGGGATGAATGTACGGGCTGTTGCGTGTCTCCCCGCGCTGACAGGAGCTTGGGCGAAGCTGGGGGGTGGAGCCTCTCGATCCAACGGAGGCTACGCGAGCTTGAACAGCGATGCGCTGGAGCGTCCGGATCTCAGAGAGAATCCGGATGCACGAAGCATTAACATGAACCAGATCGGCGCCGCCCTTCATGATGAAGAGCAGCCAATTAAAGGGATGTTTGTATATTGCTCGAATCCGCTCGTGGTCGCTCCGGATGCGAAGCGGGTAGAGCAGGGCTTTGCGAGAGAAGATTTATTTACGGTGGTTCATGATCTCTTCATGACAGACACAGCCAAATATGCGGATATCGTGCTTCCGGCAACCTCTAATTTTGAGAACACGGATTTGTACAGCTCACCGTGGCACCAATATGTGCATATCCAGGAGCCGGTTATTGCGCCGCTTGGCGAAGCCAAGAGCAATGTGGAGCTATTCTCGCTGCTTGGACAAGCTATGGGGTTTGATGAAGCAGCCTTCCGTGAGACGGAGCTGTCCATGATCGAGGGAGCACTGGATTACCCGGACAATCCATACTTGAACGGGGTGACGCTGAATAAGCTTAAGGAGCAGCGATTCGTGAAGCTGGATATGTCTGATTATGAACAGCTTCTTGATCATCTGCCTACTCCTTCCGGCAAGATTGAGCTGTATTCCAAGGTGATGCTTGAAGCAGGTCTGTCGCCCTTGCCTGTCTATGCACCGCTTCATGAAGGATATGACGGCGAGCATCCGGCAGGAAGGGAAGACAAGTATCCGCTCATGTTTCTCTCGCCGCCGAATCATAACTTCTTGAACTCGACGTTTGCAAACGTAGAGAAGCATCAGAAGATGGAGAAGCAGCCTATGCTGCATATCCATCTACGGGATGCTGAGCAGAGAGGCATTGAGGAGGGAGATCAGGTCGTTGTATATAATGACCGGGGAACCTATCAATTAACAGCCAAGGTAGGTGAAGCCATGCTGCCCGGGACGGTGATCAGCCAGGGTCTCTGGTGGGAGGGAGCGGGCGGCAGACAGCGTGCAAATATGCTGACTCCGGACCGATTATCCGACATGGGCAGAGGGGCCACCTTCTTCTCGACAACGGTTCAAGTCATCAAGCAAGAAGTGTAATCATACAAAGTTAAAGACAACTCGGGAGAACAGAACATGAAATGGCTTGAACAATATCCGAAGGAAGTCAAAGTATTCTTAATCGCCAGCCTTGTCAATGCAACCGGCAGTTCATTAATGTGGCCGCTCACCACGATGTATGTATTTGATGAGCTGGGGCGGAGCATGTCTCAGGCAGGCTTTGTCATATTGATTCAATCCCTGGGCGGCATATTCGGGCAGCTTCTCGGCGGAGGCTTATACCATAGAATAGGTGTGAAGAAGCTGATTGTCGGGTCGCTGCTGCTGAACGCCATGGGGCTCTTTACACTGCCATGGATCAATGAAGTATGGTGGCTGTTTGTAGTCATGATGGGCCTCATCGGGCTGTTTAACTCCTTGTCTCTGCCGGCCATTCAAGCCTTTGTCGGCTTTCGCTTTGCTGATCGCAGAGGCGAGCTGTTCAATGTCATCTATGTCGCTCAAAATATCGGGGTTGCGCTCGGGACAGCGCTCAGTGGATTCCTGGCCGATATATCCTTCCATTTGAGTTTTATCATGAACGGTGTCACTTCAGCTATATTTGGCGGGTACTTCTTTATGTATTTGAGCAAGGTGGATCGGGAGCAGGGGACGACCTATGTACCGGCACAGCATAAGAAGGTGAAGCTTCCGGAAGAAAATACCTGGTATTTGCTTCGCAACGTCCGCCTTTACCTATTTATTAGTGTGGGTTCCTTGTTCATTCTGCTGGGCAACTCCATCTGGAATACAGGGGTGTCGCCCTTCATCATTGAGGAAGGGATGGAGAAGAAAGCGTACAGTCTGCTGTGGACAATGAACGGAATCCTTATTTTTGTGGCTCAGCCGGTCACCTCTCTGATCAAAAGATGGTTTGCTCAGACTTCGTCTGCCCAGCTGATCGTAAGTGTGATATTCTACACGGCAGGCTTTGCTGTTATTGCACTGTTCCAGCATTATCCTGGTATGATTCTGGCAATGATTCTCATTACGCTTGGCGAGATGCTGATCTCTCCGGCTACACCGGCGTTTATATCTGAGTATGGAGGAAAGGCGGCACCCTTCTACTTAGGTGTATCTGGGGGCATTGCTGCGATCGGACGGGTTGCAGGTCCCTATGCGATGGGTATCATGTATGATGCAGGGGGACTATCGCCCGTTGCCTGGTTTGCTGCCATTACAGCGGGAGTCAGCATTATCGCTTTTATGGTTCATGCCAAAGTGAACGCATCAAGGAGACATGCTCTACAAGAGGAATCAGCCGTTGTATAAGACTCCTGGGCTCTGAGTTGATTTTGAAATCTTATTAAAATATATATTCCTATCAAAAAGCATCCATAGTATCAGACTGTTTCTGACAAGTCCGCCGGACTTTCGGGAACAGTCTTTTTTTGTGCGGAAAATCACACATTTTTCACCCTCTATAACAATAATTTATCCCTTATCTTCCCTATCGTTTGCTGTTTAAATACTAGGTGAGGATTTGTAAATTCCCTGTTAAATTTGGATGAAGGACCGTCTATGAATGAACGTCCAAGGGAAGGGTCCGACCCTATTGTGAAAGGAGTGGTGTAATTTACCTAATATCAAAGTTCGTTCAGGCTCTTCATTGAATACGATGTAAGCCCACATGGAGCACCAGGAAATCCTTGTTATGCTCGAAAGATTAATAGAATAAGTACAGGAGGGATTTTACTTGAATCAGGCTGTTCAATTCCGCCGTGTAATGACAATTACTTTGGTCATTCTTCTCATTCTTCCGTGGCTTACACCAAGAGCTGACGCTGCTGCCCAGTGGCAGGCAGGGACCGCATACAAGAAAGGAGATATTGTCACATATCAGAACAAGAATTATGAATGTATTCAGGCTCATACTGCCCTAACCGGATGGGAGCCGCCGAATGTGCCGGCATTGTGGAAGGATGTCGGAGATGGTACAGGAGGAGAGAACCCAGCCCCGGCTCCGGATACGATACCGCCTTCCGTTCCAACGGGACTCGCTTCAACACTCGTAACGGAGACGTCCGTTCAGCTGATCTGGAACGCCTCCACAGATAATGTAGCCGTAACCGGATACGAAGTGTACCGAAATGGCAGCCTTGCAGCCAGCACTTCCTCGACATCGGCTGTTATAAGTGGACTTACTGCCGGTACTACCTACGCTTTCACCGTTAAATCCAAAGACGCAGCAGGCAATCTCTCCGCTGCAAGCAGTCCTTTCAGTGTAACTACCTCTACTGGCTCTACGAATCCCGGTCCTGCACCGACCGGCAGCAAATGGCTGATCGGATACTGGCATAACTTCGACAATGGATCCACCAATATTAGACTTCGCAACGTTTCACCAGCCTACGACATTGTCAACGTCTCCTTTGCCGAACCTGTCTCACATGGCAGCGGTACTCTCGCTTTTACACCTTACAACTCCACCGTAGAGCAATTCAAATCGGATGTCGCCTATCTCCAAAGTCAGGGCAAAAAGGTCCTTCTCTCCATGGGAGGCGCAAACGGGACAATCGAGCTCACCGATGCGACTAAGCGCCAGCAATTTGAAGAATCACTCAAATCGATTATTTCCACCTATGGCTTTAACGGGCTTGATATTGATCTCGAAGGAAGCTCGTTATCTCTTAACGCGGGAGATACGGATTTTCGCAATCCGACAACCCCTAAGATCGTGAATCTCATTAATGGAGTCAAGGCAGTCAAAGCCCATTTTGGTGCTGATTTTATCCTGACTGCTGCACCTGAAACCGCTTATGTACAAGGCGGATATTTGAGTTATGGCGGTCCATGGGGTGCATACCTGCCGGTCATTCACGCCTTGCGTAATGATCTGACGCTCCTGCATGTACAGCATTACAACAGCGGCTCGATGGTGGGCTTGGACGGACGTTCTTACTCTCAGGGGACAGCTGATTTCCACGTTGCCATGGCTGAAATGCTGCTGCAAGGATTTTATGTCGGCGGAAGCGGAGGGCCTTTCTTTAGTCCACTAAGACCAGATCAGATCGCCATTGGTGTGCCTGCTTCCCAGCAAGCGGCAGGAGGTGGCTACACCGCGCCAGCCGAGCTGCAGAAGGCGCTGAATTACTTTATTAAGGGTGTTTCATACGGCGGTTCATATACCCTTCGCCAGCCTGCAGGCTATGCAGGGATTAAAGGGATTATGACCTGGTCCATCAACTGGGATGCCTATACGAACAACCAGTTCTCGAACGCGCATCGTCCGTTTCTGAATGGATTTAGCACGCAAACAACGAAGGAGGCCGTTTACTAATGCCAAAGTCGTCTCGTAATCGTCATGCTGCTGCCCGAGCTGCCAAGTTATTTTTAGGATTATCCATGCTCTTATCTATTTTCATTCCTTCGCTTGCATTAACCTCAGCTAAGGCGGAGGCCGCTGATGCTTATAAAATTGTCGGATATTATCCGGCCTGGGCAGCCTATGATAGAACTTACAATGTAACGGATATCGATCCAACCAAGGTGACGCATATCAATTATGCTTTTGCTGATATTTGCTGGAATGGAATTCACGGAAATGCGGATCCCACAGCACCGAACCCAAAAACCTGGAGCTGTCAGGATGAGAAAGGGCAGGCGATCAGCGTACCAAACGGTACGATTGTGCTTGGCGACCCTTGGATTGATACAGGTAAGCAGTTTGCAGGCGATACTTGGAATCAGCCGTATGCCGGCAATATTAATCAGCTGAATAAGCTGAAGCAGATTAACCCAAATCTGAAGACGATCATCTCTGTTGGCGGCTGGACGTGGTCTAACCGTTTCTCTGATGTCGCGGCAACCGCAGCAACTAGAGAGACCTTTGCCAATTCAGCGGTAGACTTTCTGCGGAAGTATAACTTTGACGGTGTAGATCTGGATTGGGAATACCCGGTTTCAGGCGGACTTGAAGGTAACAGTAAGCGTGCTCAGGACAAACAGAACTACACACTACTCCTTAGCAAAATCCGGGAGAAGCTGAATGCAGCAGAAGCAGTGGATGGCAAAGACTATCTGCTGACGATCGCAAGCGGAGCCTCTCCAAGCTATGTTGCCAATACAGAGCTGGCGAATATTGCATCCATTGTAGACTGGATTAATATTATGACATACGACTTTAATGGTGCATGGCAAAAGATCTCAGCACATAACGCGCCGCTGTATAATGACCCGGCGGCAGCTGCCGCAGGTGTCCCTGATACCAGCACGTTTAATGTCTCGGCTGGAGCACAGGGACATCTGGATGCAGGCGTACCTGCAAGCAAGCTTGTACTGGGCGTGCCTTTCTACGGCCGCGGCTGGGATGGTTGTACACAGACGAGTAACGGACAGTATCAAGCATGCTCGGGTGGTTCTTCCGTAGGAACATGGGAGCCAGGCTCATTTGATTATTATGATCTGGAAGCGAACTACATTAACAAGAACGGATATACACGTTATTGGAACGATACGGCCAAGGTGCCTTATCTGTACAATGCATCGAATAAGCGCTTCATCAGCTACGATGATGTGGAATCCCTCGGACACAAGACCGCTTATATCAAGAGCAAAGGGCTTGGCGGAGCGATGTTCTGGGAGCTGAGCGGAGACCGTAACAAGACGCTCCAGAACAAGCTGAAGGCAGATCTGTCTACTGGAGGCACAACACCGCCTCCTGCGGATACGACTGCACCAGGCGCTCCATCGAATGCTCGATCTACAGCGGTTACGGCAAGCTCCGTGACGCTTGCGTGGAATGCTTCCACAGACAACGTGGGTGTTACCGGCTACAACGTGTATAATGGCGCAAACCTGGCTGCAACCGTTACAGGTACATCAGCTACCGTCAGCTCGCTTGCGGCGAACACTTCGTACACCTTTACGGTGAAGGCGAAGGATGCCGCCGGCAACTTATCTGCTGCCAGCAATGCAGTAACTGTGAACACGTCCGGCACGACACCGCCGTCCGATTCGGCAGCTCCATCCGTACCGGCTAATCTGACCTCCACAGCCCAAACGACCTCTAGTGTCTCACTGAGCTGGGCGGCTTCCACGGACAACGTGGGAGTGACAGGGTATGAGGTATACAATGGAGGAGCTGTGGCCGCAACAGTAACCGGAACTACAGCGACGATTAGCTCGCTTGCGGCAAATACTACGTATACATTTACAGTGAAAGCGAAGGATGCGGCCGGCAATCTGTCTGCGGCAAGCAGCGCGCTTAGTGTGAAGACCAAGGCAGAAACAGGTAATCCAGGCGCTTCACCTTGGCAAGCGAATACAGCATATGCGGTTGGACAGCTGGTGACTTACAATGGCAGCACGTATAAATGCCTGCAGGCCCATACCTCCTTAACGGGCTGGGAGCCTGCGAATGTGCCGGCCTTGTGGCAGCTCCAGTAGCAGCTAGAAATGGCGTTACTAAGCTGTCAATCTCTAGGGTCACGAACAGCTGGAGCTGCTGCGCAATCGGCTGTACCATTGGAAGTATTAAACTGCTCACCCCACTAACTGTAAATAATATATAAGAGGCACTCCCGGTTCATTTATCGGGGGTGTCTCTTTTTTCGCTTTATGCACGTATAAATACAGCGTTACATGTCATTTCATCTGTGATTCTGTCAAAAGCCTGTGATAGAATAGGAAAAAACGCTTTAGTCAGGCGCATTCGCTAATAGAGCGTGTTTAGAAGGGTTGGATTCATGTGATCATTATCCAGGAGGCCATAGAGGTCCGGTTATCGCATCTAAGAGATGCAAGACAGCTTATGGATCTGGATGCACTTGTATGGGACGAGCATACCGCACCTGGACCGGTCCAATGGACATCGAGGGAGCAGTATTTGAACGCTTGTCCGCCAGGGAGCCAAATCATCGCGGTTATGGATACTCGCGTTGTCGGCTATGTTGGATTCAGAGCACCGACTGGACTGAGAAGCAATGCACATGTGCTGGAGATTCATATCGCTGTCCATCCTGCCTACCAGAAGCAAGGGATTGGGAGCATGCTCATGGATTCGGTGAAAGAGCTGGCGAGAGAACAACAAGTGAGGAAGCTCCGTTTAAGAGTGCTGTCCCATAATAGGAGGGCGCTTGCATTCTATCAGAAATGCGGCTTCATTGAGGAAGGTCGTCTGCTGAATGAATTCTGTATCGGCGGTAAGTACGTTGATGATATATTGATGCGCTTTTTGTTGAAGTAATGGATGGACTAACGCTTCTTAATTGGAGTGAAAAATAGGCAACCGTCTGATTCTTATCGTAAGAAGCAGGCGGTTTTTTGCTGTCGTGAGAAACCGACAGGTAATAGAGAAATCATTGAGAAATGAACCGATTTAAGTTCTCGATTGTCTATATAGCATCAGATAAAGAGAGGGGTGAAGTCATTGACCGAACGCGAGCTGTTTGATTCGTACCACAAGGACGTGTACAGAACATGCTACTACATGCTAAGGCATGCACAGGATGCCGAAGATGCGTGCCATGATATTTTTATTACGGTATTCCGTCAGCAATGGAGCAGCGTAGAGCATATCAAAGCATGGCTGATGCGGATCACGATGAATCATTGTCTAAATGTACTGAGAAAAAATAAGACGAAAAGAGACAAGCAGAAGCTGGTGCAAATCCAGCATGACCAGTCAGCCGAACGTACGAAGACCCCGGATGACATCGTAATCGAGCGGGCGGAGGCAGAGGAATATGCCGCGCTGCTTCACCAGCTTCCAGACAAGCTAAGGGCTGTCGTTACGCTCCGCTATAGCAGTGACATGACTACAAGCGAGATTGCAGAGGTGCTCCATATTCCAGCAGGTACAGTTAAGTCCCGGCTTCACAAGGCGCTGAAGCTGCTTCGAAGGGACATGGAGACGAATGATTGGTGCCATATGAGAGGAGAGAAGACACTTGGAATCCATTGAGAAAAAGTTGAAGGATGAAATGCAGCATACCCCCGTTTCTTATCCTGATTTTGATCAAATGTTTGAGAGTATTCAGCGTGGTGAGCTTCGTGATAAGGACACAGCTCTGGGAGGCGCAAGAAGCGCGAGGAAGCGTAAAGCAGCGATAGCGGTTAGTATTGCTGTTGCTCTTACGGCAGCGCCTGTCTATGCCGCTATTAACTATGATTGGACGGATGTTCTCTCTACTCGAACGGGGATTCAGACCGCGCTTCAACAAGGACTTGGTCAAAGTATAGAGCAGTCGGTGACCAAGAACGGGGTAACCTTGACGGTCCATACCGCTTTTACAGATGAAAACCGCACGGTCCTGTTGTACAGCCTCAATCCGGGCGAAGGGAACAGCCAGCATATATACTATGAATCCATGCAATTGGTAGACCGTGAGGGGACGCCAATTGAGGGGAATTACGTACAGAACTGGAATGAAGAGCTTGGTGTGTATCAAGGATATTTTGAATCGGATTGGGTGATGAGCACGGAGAACAGCGAGGTAAGCTTCGAGCTGAACAATATCCGCTGGACAGAGGACACATCTTATGCGATTGATTTTGAGCCGGAGAAGCCTGCCAACCAGACCTTTGTGGTTCAAAGAGACGGTATTGACACCATCAGCATCGATGCATTCGAGCAATCAGAGGAGCAGTTGATGTTGAAATCCTCCATATCTCTGATCGATCCAGCTGACAAAGTGTGGTCCTGGTATCGCTTAGAAGCGCAGAAGCCAAGTGGAGAGGTTATTGCAGCGGCAGAGCCCAGTGTATTTGGCGCACCTGGTCAGAATCAGGAATATACGACACAGCAGATTTATAACACGTCAGAAATAAATGAAGAGGGCACTAAGTTTAGACTCGTCTATGACCGAGAGGTTGACAGAGCAGATGGAGAATGGGATCTTCAGTTCTCTTTGTCCAAGAAACAAATGGAGAACGGTACAGTGAAGAAGCAGCTGGATATCCCTATTGAAGAGATACCCGGAGGCAGTAGAGTAACGGAGATGGTTGTCACTCCGACCCAAATCCGTATTGTGCTGAATCATGAAGAGGCATACACGAGAGTGCCTTATCTGAATTATCAACTCAATGTAGGCGGGAAGCTAATACCGGGATATGATGCTAATCTGGAGGGAAAACACAAATCCGAGCTGCGTTTCGAACTATCACCTGAGATCGAGCTCTCCTCTGTTGGCACAAGTCCGATTACACTAATCGCGGAACATCGAGCTGACCAGATTAAAGGGAGAGAAGAGCCGGTGCTGTTAACTGGCATTTCTGAGGAGAAGCAGAGCTTTACACAGGATTATGAAGGTTATCCGGTCACCTGGACCTACTATACAAAGGATAATAATCTATATATCGAATCAGAGAGCAGCGACCTCAATTTTGGCGGTATCAATCAGACCTATTACGGTCAAGGATTTGATAAAGTATACGGGGTTCCTTCCATCCAAGACTTTGCCGGTAATGGGAAGAACAAAAGGATGGATGTGTATGAGAATTACAGAGGAGCGAATGAGCTCGAGATTTATGCTTATATGTACGGTATTGAGCAGCCAGAAGCTGAGCTTCGTGTAGCTCTCACTGACGGCGAGTAAATATACTGCTTCACAGCTATTCTAGATGCAGCAATAAGAGAATAAATTCGAATTAAACATGAAGAGAGGCTGTCCGCAAGCAGGACAGCCTCTTTGTTCATATTCTTATATTAGAGTTTGCTTATTTCCGATATTTTGTGTCCTGCACTGTCTGCGGCGCCTGCTGAGGTCCGAATTCCACCTTGGCGGAGATTCTTTTGCTTGATGCCTCTGTGTTCTCTGTGCCTGAATTTAGCTGCGGTTGATTGCTGTATGGACTTGCATTCAGCGCCATTCCCATCGTTAATGTCATCGCAAGTGAGCTGGACATCACCCATTGCGACATCGTCTTATTCATGTGTTCATACCTTCCCTTCCTAATGTGGGGACATGTATACCTTAACCAAACGGGATGAAGTCAGGATGAAGAGAAGCTTAAGCTTACATTAAAAATAGAAAAGGCCTATGCGGAAGGGGTGCACTTCCATGTCTGCATAGGCACTTATGATGTTCTTTATGTAATATCGATGGATGTGAGCGAAATAAAAAGAGTGCATCCATTTTCGGTAAGCTGTGCGCTTGAAGCTACCGGAGCAGCTTCCATTCGCTTTGGAGCATGCCATAGACGGCATGGTTCACGTAGCCCTGCGGCAGCTTCTCTGCTTCCCGGACAATCCCTTCGAGGACAAATCCGAGTCTCTCTGGAATTCCACGGCTCTTGTGATTCCCGGTAGCGCAGCGGATCTCCACCCGGTTCAAATCAAGCTCAATGAGCGCATAGTCCACAAGTGAGCGGCAGGCCGAGCTCATCAGGCCCTGACCTTCATGATTTTTGCCAAGCCAGTAGCCGATGCTCACAGATCTGTTATTCCAATCAATTTCATGAAAGCCGATCACGCCGGCAAGCTCATCTTTGACCCAAATTCCAGCTGTGAATCCACCATTTTCAGAGCCTTGCTTGAGCGAATTTTTGATAAAATTAACGGAATGCTGTTGTTCTACAATCTGATCTACCCATGGCAGCCATTCGCGCAGCCGCTCTCTGGATCGATCTGTAAGATTAAACAATGCACCAGCGTGCTCGAGTGACAGGGGTCTTAATTCAATATCTTCATCGACCTTGTATGCAAACATCATCAAACCTTCTTTCATCCATAGAGTAAAATAGATAGATCAATAATATTATAAGATTAGCTTCATCTAGATAACGGGATTTTTCGCTCCAGTGCATAGATATCGTCTTCCATGGATACCATCCGCTGATTGACGAGTGTGCGGCAGTCACTTAATGCCTGATTATATATATAGGGAGAGAGTGATGTCAGGAAGAAATCAAGCATGCTGTCCGCTGCCAGCTCACCGATGGTTTCTCCCCGCTCTTCTTCAAAATGCTGCTGGATTAGACGAATCATGTGCTCTTTCTGCTCTTTGGGCAATTTTGTAGCCTTCATCAAATATACTCCTTTTACACCTCATTTTCCTTCATGCTACCTTATATTAGGCGAACCGTCAAAATGACATTTACAGCTCATCAGCAAGCACATTAAACAGAAAGGAAGTGCCGGATATGTCCATGCGACCCTTTACCAAAGTACTGCTCTGGCTGTCGATGATTAGTATGGTGGTCACTTTGGTTATGCTGTGGATGACAAGAGAAAATATACTAGCCGTCGTATTTATGCCTATGATTGCAGCAGCTCTGTATGCTCCGAACGGCATGCTCAGCAGTACTCTCTCTTGGGTAATTCTTGTATCAGGGTACCTGCTGCTATTTGCGGTTCTCCTACTGGATATGTACCTTATTCGGTTTATCGCCCGTATTTTACTAAAAGCAATGAGAGGGAATTCCCGTCTTTAAAGAAATGTAATTGTTCTGCTGGACTCGTTATGTCTAGAATCATTGCGGAGCGCTGAAGTTAAAGGTATATTTATTAGATCAGGATTATGCATTATTCGATCATATTTAAGGTATAGTCGATAGAATTTACGAGAGAAAGGTTGATAATTGTGGAGAAGTCCTTAACCCCCTCCAATTTTATAAAAAACGTGATCTCCGAGGATCTTCGTGCAGGTAAAGTGAAGGAAGTTGTCACTCGGTTCCCGCCCGAGCCGAATGGATATCTACATATTGGACATGCCAAGGCGATTTGGATTAATTTTGCCCTAGCCGAAGAATTTGGTGGCAGCACCAATCTGCGCTTCGATGATACGAATCCGGCGAAGGAAGACGAAGAGTATGTGAATTCCATTCAGGAAGATGTGAAATGGCTCGGCTATGAATGGAAGGAAAAAAGATTCGCATCCGATTATTTCGAGCAAATGTATGAAGCGGCAGTCAGGTTGATTAAGAAAGGTCTTGCTTACGTCGATGACCTAAGTGCGGACCAAATCCGCGAGTTGCGCGGAACATTGACTGAGCCAGGCAAGAACAGCCCATTCCGTGATCGCAGCGTTGAAGAGAATCTGGAGCTGTTCACACAGATGCGTAACGGTGAATTCAAGGACGGCGAGCGCGTGTTGCGTGCCAAGATTGACATGGCCTCCCCGAACATCAACCTGCGGGACCCTGTTATTTACCGGATTGCTCACGTCACTCATCACAATACCGGAGATAAGTGGTGCATTTATCCGATGTATACCTTTGCCCATCCGCTGGAGGATGCGATCGAGCATGTGACTCACTCCCTCTGTTCCCTGGAGTTCGAGGACCAGCGTCCGTTCTACGATTGGGTTATTGAGCATTGCGAAATGGATGCAGAGCCGCATCAATATGAATTTGGCCGTCTTAACCTGGCCCAAACCGTAACGAGTAAACGTAAATTAAAGCTCCTCGTAGACGAAGGACATGTCGATGGCTGGGATGATCCGCGGATGCCGACGATCTCGGGACTTCGCCGTAGAGGCTATACGCCGGAAGCGCTTCGTGAGTTCGTCTATGAGACAGGGATCTCCAAGAGCCAGGGCCTGGTTGATCTGCAAATGCTGGAGCACTTTATCCGCGAGGACTTGAAGCTGAAGGCACCTCGTACGATGGCTGTGCTTGATCCGATCAAGGTGGTTATTACGAATTATCCAGAAGGTCAGACCGAAATGCTGGAGGCAGAGAACAACCAAGAGAACGAAGAGATGGGTACTCGCCAAATTCCGTTCTCCCGCGAAATCTATATTGAGCGCGAGGACTTTATGGAAGATCCGCCGAGCAAATACTTCCGTTTGTTCCCTGGCAACGAGGTTCGTCTGAAGCATGCCTACTTCATTAAATGTAATGATGTTATCAAGGACGAAGAGGGCAATGTTGTTGAGATTCACTGCACCTATGATCCTGAAACGAAGAGCGGTTCCGGCTTTACCGGACGCAAGGTCAAAGGCACGATTCACTGGGTGGAGGCAAGTCAAGCGATTCCGGCAGAATTCCGCCTGTTCGAGCCGCTGATCAACAAGGAGGAGCCGGAAGGCGATACGGAGCTTGAGGAGGAAAAAGAAGCTACGGTTGCAGCACCTAAGTCATTCCTTGATGAGCTGAACCCGAATTCGCTGACCATCGTTCACGGCTATGTCGAGCCGAATATGGCAGATGCCAAGCCGCAGGACAAGTTCCAGTTCTTCCGTCATGGCTACTTTAATGTGGATTCCAAATATTCGGAGCCAGGCCAGCCTGTGTTTAACCGGGTTGTGTCACTGAAGAGCTCCTTCCATTTGCCGAAGGCGTAAAATGGAAGGAATGAAGCAAGTGATAATCAACATCGAATGTAAGCTTCAACCGCAGATTGTCCCTCTGGTCGCTGTTGCTTTACGAATTTGATGATTTGATTAACATAATGCTGGGCAAATTCGAAAGCAAAGGCGATCGCTAACGCTCCAACGGGACAATTCTGCTATTTCAGCTTAGCGCTGTTGATCATCAATGACTTCAAAGACCATTTTCCGCTCTTCTCGGGCGGAGATATAGGAAACGCCGTTCTCTAAGTACAGAGAACGGCGTTTTTTTGTTAGTGAAGTATGCTATGGCAAGAGAGGGCGAATCCCCTGCCTAGGAGTCTCAATTAGCTTCCGACCTTGTAGCTGGAGGGCAGAGGGGGCTGGTATCCGTATTTCTTCACGATATAAAACATGATCCCAAACCCGATGATGCCGATCACAGACAGGATAACACCATATTGATACATCACGGAAGCTCCGAAGTTCTGGAACATGAATCCCCCGAAGATTCCGGCAATAACACCGGATACGCCGCCCCAGGAGAGCGTATAGAGCGCTTGTCCCGATGAGCGGTAAGGTCTCGGGATGAAGAGCATCGTCAGCTGGGTGCCTACATAGAAATACCCTCCGAAGGTTACCGAGTGAAGCAGCTGGATGAATGCGATCTGCAGCGGATCTGTCGCCAGCGCCATCAGCTCCCAGCGTACCGCGAAGAGGATGCTGACTACGGTCAGACAGCCCAGCATAACCGTCATCTTACGCTTAAGAAACCGATCAAATAAGAGGAACACCGCTACTTCCAATATGGAAGACATAAATACGGCAAGTCCAACCATCTGTTTGCTTCCTCCAAGCTCGGTAATGTACAGTGAGACGAACGCACTGTTCATCGCATTTGGCACGGAGACCAGAACACCGAGAATAATAAAAGTCATGAAATAAGGGTTAAGCACCACTTGACCGAATCCACGCATACTGACGACTGGACCGTCCGAGGTTCGCTGCAGCTGAGGCAGAAGAACAGCGAAGAAGATGGCTGTCAGCAGCAGCACACTGAATACGATGGATATGCCGCGATCGCCCAGCCGATCCATTACAGGACCAGCAGCGATAGCAGTCAGCGCCCAGCCGAGAGAGCCCCATAAGCGGAACGAGCCGAATTTATGATCCGTCCCATCAATGTATACCAGAATCATGCTGTTGGTTTGTGCGAATAAGGGACTCTGGAAAAAGTAAAAGAAGATCATCGCTGCAAAAATAAGGCTATACGACGGAGCAAGAAATACGGCTTGTACGAATAACAGCGTCCCTGCTAACATGAGAAGAACCGTCTTACGGATATTTTGCGAGCGGTCGCTCATGAAGCCCCAGAAGGGGTTGGCGAAGAGGGACACGAAGGGGCCAATGGCCATAAGTGTTCCGATCTGAAGCTTGGTTAATCCATTATTTTGGAGATAAATTGAGAAAAAGCTGGTGAACACGGCGACAGCACCGTACACGAAGAAGTTATACAGCTTCAGCTGCGATAATGTATGCAAAGGGATGCCATTCCTTTCATTTCAGGTGGACCGAGCTAGGGTACTGCACAAGCAGGACAACTTCAAACCGATGGGTTTGACAATCCAAGAATCCCCCGCCTCTTTAGGTGGAGGGAGTGTTTCAATACACTGTAGCATGTACTTGTAAGGGGATACAATCATTTTTGATATACATTTGCATTATTTTCATGAGGGCGGGTGGATTTAATGAGGTTTTCGGGCATTATTTTGGCAGGAGGGCTCTCCAGCAGAATGGGGACAGACAAGGCACTGCTGCCACTGGGAGAAGCCAATGTCATTCAGGTAATTGCCTCTGAATTAGCTGGAGCTGTAGATGATGTGCGTATTGCTGTCGGCAAAGGATATAGGGAGGAGTATGCAGAGCTTGGTTATACACAGGCCGCTGATGTATACCCGGGATGCGGCCCGCTTGCAGGATTGCATGCAGGCCTGACAGCACACCGGGGAGCCAGCTCTTCGGGGGAAGGAGGCTGGAGCTTGTCTGTTCCGTGCGACACGCCGCTTGTCCGTACAGAGCTGTTCAAGGTATTGATCCAATATGCAGAACTGCAGGAGAACTCCTGCTATCAGGCCATCGTCCCTGTGATTGAAGGTCAGACGCATCCCCTGATTGCGTTATATCATGATTGTGTCATTCCTGTACTTGAGCAGCAGCTTGAGACGGGCAGGCGAAGGGTCATGGATTTTCTCTCCCAGATCAGCGTTAGATATGTCACGGAGCATGAGCTGGCAGCAGATGCTGGGATGCCATGGACAGTGTCCGACATTTCAGAGATGTTTACCAATATGAATCAAATGGAGGATTATGAGCGAATCAAGAAGCGCTGTTGTCAGTAGGGAACTTAGTGGACAATTCAGCTTTGATTTGCTCTATAATCTGTTCCTTCCGATCTTCTAGAGCATCATCCATATCGCCAAACAATAGATGACCTGCCGGCTGTGTACCGACGAACTCCAGTATGCCTGCACCTGCGGTAACGATGAGACCGTCTGTCATTCCGATCTGGTCGTAATGTGCTGCGGATGAGCCGTGAGTATTAATAATCAAGCTGTGCTTGTCCGTTAGCATCCGGATCAGCTGGCCGTCCTCATTGTATGCATAGGCAAAGCCGTAGGAGAACACACGGTCAATGTAACCCTTCAGTATAGCTGGCATGCCTGCCCACCATATAGGATAGATAAAGATAAGCGAGTCAGCGTCTTTAATATATTGCTGCTCCTTCAGCACGTCTTCCCTCGGTGCTTCTCCAGCGTAACAGTCAGCCATCTCCTGCTCGCTGAGAACAGGGTCGAAATTCAGTGCATACAGATCTCTCACGGCAACTGTGTGGCCTGATCTCTCCAGGTTTTGTTGTACCGATAGGCATATTTGATGATTAAAACTGTCCTGAACAGGATGCGCATAAATAATTAGGTGCTTCATTGATCTACTCCTTCCAGCCCACAGAATAGGGTATAGCGAGAAGGGAGATTCATGATAGAATCCCCCTTCTCCGATGTAATGTCCCTGCTCATGTAACTCAGCCTGCTTATTTAGAAATTGAAGTTGTCTGGATCGGCTCCAAAACGTTCATTTTTGTTAAGTCCGTTAATTGTGTCCATATCCATAACCGTCAGCTCGAAATCAAAAATATCCGCATTCTCTTCGATCCGGCTTGGCGTAACGGATTTAGGGATGGTGATGGCACCCTGCTGAATATGCCAGCGCAGAATGACCTGAGCTACCGTTTTATTATATTTATCAGCGATGACTTTGATCGTCGTGTTGTCCAGCAGCTTACCGTTGCCGAGCGGTGACCATCCCTCGAACAGAATGCCCTGTGCTTTACAGAATGCACGAAGCGGCTCTTGGGAGAGCTGTGGATGAAATTCAACCTGATTGACTGCGGGAACGACAGTGGCATCTGTGAGCAGGTCCTCCAGATGATGAATATGGAAATTGCATACACCGATCGCGCGTACTTTGCCATCTGCATAGAGCTTCTCCAAAGCCTTCCATGTATCTTTATATTTGCCTGCTACCGGCCAGTGAATGAGGTAGAGGTCGAGGTAATCAAGTCCGAGCTTCGCAAGGCTCTCATCGAATGCACGCAGCGTGGATTCGTAGCCTTGGTCACTGTTCCATACTTTGGTCGTAATAAACAATTCTTCACGTGGGACGCCTGAATCCTTAATCGCTTGTCCGACGCTCTCCTCGTTCTTGTAAGCTGCAGCGGTATCAATGGCACGATAGCCGTGTGTAATCGCATGCTTCACCGCATTATAGGCTTCGTCGCCTTCTTTTACCTTCCATACACCTAATCCAAACTGCGGCATGTTAACTCCATTATTCAGTGTGACGGTATCTTGTAGATGTGCAATAGTCATTGTTAATCCCTCCGCTTTGTAGTTTTGCTTGGAATTCAGCCAGATTGCTCAGCTTAAGAGGCGAACACCATAATTCATATTACACGGAATCAATTTCATAAAAACCGTTAAGATGCTTTTAATTACGAGCATATCAGGTTTCAGATTCAACTTCGTGATGAGTTGTGAAATGGATTCACCCCCTATTTTAAAATTTATAACGGGTGAATAGCAAGCAGCTACAATTTCGAAAGCCAATAAATCGCAACAGCTCCATCAGGATACAGCAAGCTCACGCATAATTCCGGCCAGCGTTACGATTCCAGCTTGAAGCTCGGAGAGCGATGCAAAGGCGTAGGACAAGCGGATATAATCCTGCTCCATTCGGTCATATATATTTCCGGGATTGATAAGTATCCGCTCAGCGAGCGCTCTGCGGAACAGCTTGTCTGAACGGATGCCGCTGCTGAGCCTAATCCACATATAAAATCCTCCCTGGGGAACATTCCACTCTGCCAAGCCTGCGAAGTGTCGCTGCAATAGCTCAAGAACATAGTCACGTCTATGCTGGAGCGCCAGTCGAGTCCGATGTAAATGGACATCATGGTATCCTTCCCTAAGCCACAGCTCGGCAGCATCCTGGGCCAGACTGCTTGCCCCATAGTCGGTTTGCATTTTTAGATCGGCCAGGCGTTTAATAACGGGCAAAGGACCCGTGACCCATCCGATTCGCAGCCCTGGGCTCACGGTCTTGGACAGTGTTCCCATATGAAGGACATAACCGCCGGGATCAAGCGCTTTGAGGGGAGGGGGAGGCATTGTATCAAACCATAACTCGCTATAGGCGCTGTCCTCCAATATAGGTAACCCCGTATTCTGGGCCGTATTCATTAATTGGCTGCGTCTAGCCGCGCTCATCACCGTTCCAGTCGGGTTTTGGAAGGAGGGAATCGTATAGAGCAGGGAAGGTTGATATTGCTGCACATAATGCTGCACACGATCTGCTCTCAAGCCTTCATGGTCCATCGGCATGCCAATCATACGTACACCTGCTGACTGAAAAAGATGGATAGAGTACAGATAGGAGGGCTTCTCAACCAGGATGGAAGCATTCCTTGGCAGAAGTCCAATCGCGATGAGCTGCATCGCTTGAATAGATCCGGACACGATGAGAATGGAATCAGGAGAAGCAGAGATGCCCTGTGTCGCCAAATGAGTGGATATCGCGTCGCGGAGACCTGGGGAGCCTTGTGGTTCAAGATATCCCAGGTGATGAGCCTGTCGTCTGGCTAACTCTGCATAGATGGAGCTGAATTCAGCATTCGGAAGAAGCTCAGGTGATAATTCCCCTGTGCCGAGCCGGTTCATGGTTGTGCTAAATTCGGTATCGTTAATTTCCTGAACCTCAGGAAGGTTAGGGTAATGCGTTCCGCTCTCAGCGTAATCCTCCCAATCCGGAACCGTTACAGGCATCCCATTCCAGCCTGCCCGTGAAACAATCGTCCCTCCACCATAATTTCCTTCGATGAAACCGCCGGCTCGAAGCTCATCCAGGGCCGCAATAATGGTACTCCGATTGACCTTGAAGGATACGGCCAATGCTCTTTGAGAAGGGAGCCGCATACCCTTGGTCCACTCACCCTGCATAATCTTATCTTTAATATATTGCTCAATCTGCTGATACAGCGGGATGGGCAGCTCAGGATCGGGCTGCCAATGGATTTCCTGTGATCTCATGAGGAAGCAGACTCCTTTTGGTCATATGATGTGTAACTATATCACTTGGCTGGGTATAGCATCAACCAAATGGCTGGGTACAATTCAGCAGTGATGCTGTAGGATGAATGAGAATCAGATAAGAGAAGGGCAGGAGAACATTTGAAATGATGCAGGAAGTCATCATCCATGCGGTGCTATTGGCATTTGGGCTTATATTGCCGCTAGGAGCACAGAACTTATTCATCTTTAACCAGGGAGCAACCCAGCCGAAATGGATCTACGCTCTGCCTTCGGTCATCACGGCGGCAATGTGCGATACCCTCCTTATTCTTCTATCGGTTGGAGGCTTGTCCGTCATCTTGGCGGGACGAGAGGGGCTTACTGAGTTCATTTATATTGGGGGCTGCGTGTTTCTGTTATACATGGCCTGGACACTATGGCGGGCAGACAGCAGGCAGGGGGCCGAGAGAAGAGCCTTGTCCTTTAGCAGGCAAATTCTCTTTGCAATGTCCGTATCTGTTCTTAATCCGCATGCCATTATAGATATTCTGGGAGTGATCGGTACGAATTCTCTAGAGTATGAGGGAACTGAGCGGGTTACGTTTACAATCGTAACGATTCTTGTATCGTGGTTATGGTTCATCCTGCTGTCTGCAGCGGGGAGACTCATGGGCAGATGGGATGAGAGCGGTAAGATATCCTTTTATATGAATAAAGTCTCCTCAATGACAATGGCATTGCTCGCGCTGTACATGCTGTACAAGATATTCTGACGGGCGGGCTCTAACAAGTTCATTTGACTCCATTCGTATCGGCTTGACAAGTCCAGAGATGGGATCAGCGTATTAATAAAATGATCAGAAAAAAGGGGATGGTCTCTTAAGACCATCCCTTGCTCTATTTATCCGCCAATTTGGGACATTCGTCGAACGGTCGGTGTATGACTCTGTGCCTGCTGCTCGAGGGCGAGCGCCATCTCGTGGTTCTTCGGCTTATTGCCCAGGGCCTTAAGGAATAACGCCGCTGTCGCCGCTGGATCTCCGGCCACCTTGCGGACATTATATTCATCAGACCAGTAGAGACAGGCTTTGATATGACCATCTGCTGTTATACGCAGCCGGTTGCAGTTATCACAGAAGTGATCACTGACAGGGTGGATCAGGCCGAAGGTGCCCTGGGCTCCTCGAAGTTTGCGATATTCGGAGGGACCGTTACCGTTCGGACCGGACGTGTCCTCTACTTCCCAGCCTGCTTCGGTACAGGCATTTAGCACCGTAGACAGCGGGAGGTAAGATTTGCGCCATGAATCATTGGCATGACCTATCGGCATATATTCTATAAATCTGACATGAAGCGGAGCGTCCTTGGTCAGCGCAATGAAATCCTTGATCTCGTCGTCATTGATGCCCTTCATCAGTACGACATTCAGCTTGATGGGATCCAGCCCAGCCGCTTGGGCAGCTTCAATGCCGCGAAGGACTTTGTTCACGTCACCGCCGCGTGTAATCATGGAGAAGCGATCCTTGCGCAAGGAATCGAGACTAATATTAATTCGGGTCAGACCGGCATCCTTCAGCAGCTGAGCCTTTTTCTCCAGAAAAATAGCGTTGGTTGTGAGGGCGATATCCTCGATCCCGTCAATTGCCGATATCATGGCGACCAGCTTATCCAAATCTTTGCGTACCATGGGTTCACCGCCAGTCAATCGGACTTTACGAAGTCCCATGGGTGCAAGCACCTTCAGAATTTGCGTAATTTCTTCAAAAGTCATAATGTCCTCATGAGGCGCGAATTCCATACCTTCCTCAGGCATGCAATAAACACAGCGTAAATTACAGCGGTCCGTAACCGAGATTCGTATATAATCGTGAATCCGGCCAAAAGGATCTTGCAGAAGTTCCATTCCAGATCCACCTTCCTTTAACGAATAATATTATACGCTTCGTAAAAATCAATCTATAATATTACCATAGCATACAATGCCCGTTCATTTATAGACAAGGATTTTCATTTATGAGGAGTGGAAGTGTGACTGTGAATCCGATACAAGTAGGTATTCTATTATTTGATGATGTAGAGCTGCTCGATTTTGCAGGGCCGCTTGAGGTGTTCTCTCTGGTCGCTACGACGAAGGGGAGCGGACAAGATTACTTGCTGGAGCCTTTCCATGTGACCACGATCTCGGAGCATGGGGGACAGGTTGCAACTCGGAACGGACTCAAGGTTATGGCAGATTACAGTCTCGAGGCAGCTCCTGAATACGATATTTTGATTGTTCCTGGAGGCTATGGCACGCGCAAGCTGGCGCAGAATGGTAAGGTTCTTGAATGGATTCGCCAGCAGACCACGAAGGCGAGCTGGGTGGCCTCCGTATGCACAGGGGCATTTGTTCTTGCCGAAGCAGGCCTTCTGACTGGCAAACGCGCAACCACAGGTCAAGCGAGCTTGGAGCGGATGCGCATGACGTACCAGGATCAGGATATTCATATTGAAGATCGCTTCAAATATGTGGAGGACGGAAAGATCATCACTTCAGGCGGAATCTCGACCGGTATCCCGATGGCCTTGTATCTCGTTGAGAAGATGCTTGGCATTGATGCAGCCCTTACCGTCGCAAGGGATATGGAATATGATCTTACCTTGTTCGCAGATAGAAATCTAGCATAAGCCTCTCCTATCAAAATAGGGGCACTTAATGCGAAATGAGCTGAACTTTGATCTGCCGCTCCAATGCGTCCACATCGGCTGGTGTTACGACCCCTGCCATCTTATGCAGGGCCGCTGCTGTACCGCAGGCCGCTCCATGCTTCAGAATAGCAGGTAGATCACCTTCATGCTGAAGGGAAGCAGCAACCAGTCCTGCGACCATGGCATCCCCGCTGCCAAGCGGGCTGACGATGCGTACATGTGGAATCGTGATGCGATATACTGCCTCTCGTGTAGCAGCAAGAGCGCCCTCTGCACCGAGCGAGACAACGGCGAGTCCTGCTCCGGCCTGAACTAGCATGCTTGCTGCGAAGATGGCCGTGTCCGGGCTTGTTATCGGCATACCGGCGAATTGGGCCGCTTCATCGGCGTTCGGCTTCACAAGATCCGGGCGGCCCGCTAGGCCTGCCGCCAATGCCGCACCGCTCGCATCGAGCGCGGTGCGCGCACCCTGTGCCTTCGCCAGCTGAATCAGCTCGGCGTAGGTACCGGCCGGGCAGCCCTCCGGGAGGCTGCCCGAGAAGACGACCCAGGCGGATTCCCGCGCCAGGGTCTCTACCTTGCGGCGCATCGCCGCAAGCTCATCGCCGGCGATGCAGGGCCCCGCCTCGATGAGCTCGGTCTGGGTGCTCGCCACAGGGTCGAGCACCGTGATGGCAAGCCGCGTTTCTCCGGCCGCGGCTGCCACGGGGTCTGCTGCAATCCCTTCGGCCTGCAGCAGATCCAGCAGTTGCCGGCCCGTGTGTCCGGCAACAAATGCGGCCACGCGCACCGGAACGGAGAGCGCGCGCAGTACCCGGGCGGCATTGATGCCCTTGCCGCCCGGTACGGTGACCGCGCTGCCGATGCGATGCACGCGGTCAAGAGCATATTGCGGCACGGTGTACACCTTGTCCAGTGCCGCGTTCAGCGTAACGGTGGTCACCACGCCGTTTCGATACATATCCTTCATGTTTTCTCTTCCTCCTTGTGCCGAGCCTCGAAATCAGGCTGATATAGTCGACTTCTCGTTCTGCGGAACGCTTCTTCCTTCCCTTATTACATTATATTCTCACATAAAAAAGCTCCAAGAAACAGAGGATACCCTGTTTCTTGGAGCTTACATAACAGATTGATAGTTCATAAGGCTGTATGGGCTTGTTCTAGAATGGACAGCTTAGATCAAGCTCATCGGCTCATTAATCCTCAATCCGTTTCTTCTTGAACTTGGACAGAATTTCATACACAATCGGCACGATGACAAGCGTCAGCAAGGTGGAGCTGATCAGACCGCCGATTACTGTAACACCAAGTCCTTTAGAGATAATACCTGCGCTGTTTTCCCATCCGAAGACGAGCGGCAGAAGCGCACCGATGGTCGCAAGTGCGGTCATCAGGATCGGACGAAGACGGGTAGTTCCCGCTTCAAGCAAGGCTTCTCTAGTAGACATTCCTTCATTTTCTTTATGAATAACACGGTCGATCAAGACGATCGCGTTCGTGACTACGATACCAATCAGCATCAGTCCGCCCATGAGGGACGATACATTGAGTGTCTCGCCTGTAATAAGCAATCCGACAAGCGCACCAATTACGGTGAACGGCAGGGAGAACAGGATTGCAAATGGAGCAAGACCTCCGCCGAAGGTTACGACGAGTACGAAATAAACAATGGCAATCGCTGCCAGCATAGCAAGGCCAAGCTGTGAGAAGGTCTCATTAATCTGCTCAGTTACACCGCCGAATTCGACATGAACGCCTTCAGGCAGCTCCATGTTGTTAACAGCTTCCTCTACAGTACCTGAAGCAGAACCTACATCAGCGGACAGGATGTTTGCTGTTACCTGTACCACGGTTTCTCCATCAATTTGCATAATGGATGCTGGAGCGGTTCCTTCTTCTACAGTAGCCACTTCGCCGATTGGAACCTCAATTCCAAGTGGGGAAGTCAGGGTTTCTTCTTCAATTTCAGTAATGCTTGCATATTGCTTCTCTTCTGTTTCGATATACACATTATAGTTCTTGCCATCAACTTCAACTTCCGTCAGGACCGGACGCTCATTTTGCGGAGCAAGCGCCATAGCCAGTTGACCTGCTGTCAGGCCAAGGGAGCTCAGTTTTTGCTGATCAGCTACAAGTGTATATTGGTCATATCCTTCTTCAAGCGTGGATTCTGCTTTTTCGAAGTTCTCGGTATCCGACTTAACGACTTCGAGAATGTCGTCAGCCACAGGCTTGATCTGTTCTACATCGTCACCGAATACGCTGACGGTCAGTGTGTTGCCGCCCATGCCGCTGGCCATATCCAGAGTAGACCATTCACCTTCTGGCACACGCTCCTGAAGTCCTTCAATGATCGGTTCTGTTGCTTCAGATACACTTACGCCATCCTCAAAGATCAGATAGAAGAGACCGGAGTTGGATGATCCGCCCATGGCTGCCATTGGGTTACCGCCGCCCACGGAGTACTGCATGCTCTTGACGCCTTCGGAATTGAGAATGAATTCCTCGACTTCGAGTGTACGCTCTTCAACGGTTTCTTGGGTTGCACCTGGCTCAGGGCTGTAGGTTACCAGTGTGTAGTTCATGCCTTGCTCAGGGATGAAGCTGGTACCAATGAAGCGGGTCAGGAACAAGCTGCCTACGAGCAGGAGTACAGCTGCAATAATGGTAATGGACTTGTGGTTCAGCGTCCAATTCAGAATTTTCTTATATCCGCCAGCCATCTTGCCTGGCTTCTCATCATGATTAACTTTATTCTTAATTCCGCCTCTGAAGAGGGAATGTGCCATTGCCGGAACGATCGTGATGGCCACGACCAAGGAAGCCAGCAAGGCGAATACCATCGTCAGTGCAAACGGCATAAACAATTCACCGACCATACCGCTGACAAGGGCAAGCGGAAGGAATACGGCAATCGTAACGATCGTTGAAGACATGATCGGTACGAACATTTCACGAGTTGCGGAGAGGATCAATTCACGACCCTTCAGCTTCTCACCGGAATGCGCCAGCCGTCGATATATATTCTCGATAACGACAATAGAGTCATCGACAACCCGGCCGATCGCTACAGTCATCGCACCCAGCGTCATGACATTAAGCGTGATATCCATCAAGTTCAGTACTGTAAGTGCAATAAGCAGAGACAGCGGGATGGAAATGACGGAGATCAGCGTTGAACGCCAGTCGCGCAGGAAGATCAGAATAATGATGATCGCAAAGAGTGCACCGTATAATGCTTTGGAGAGCATCGTATGAACGGAATCCTCAATCGGTTGACCCTGGTCAAGCAGAAGATCCAGGTTGATGTTATCGTACAGTCCTTCAAGGTCTGCAGAAGCGTCCTTAACGCCATTGACTACATCAACAGTATTGGCATCATTCGCTTTTACGATGGCGAAACCGAGGGATTCTGCGCCGTTAGTACGAGAGATCGACTCGGCCTGACCAATAACTTCAATATCAGCAATTTCGCTAAGCTTAACCGTAGGTATTCCGGCTGCGGCACCCGCACCAGCGCCCGCACCAGCTCCTGCGTCAGCACCCGCACCCGCACCAGCGTCTGCGTCAGCACCAGCGCCTGCGTCAGCACCCGAACCAGCGCCTGCACCAGCTCCGGCACCACTAGGAACAGCTGGAATTTCAATGTTCTCCAAATCTTCGATACTAATGATGTTACCGTCTACAACGACAGCCTTCTCGGCATCATCCAGGTTAAAGAGTCCGAGAGGAGCGCGCATAGACGAAGCTTGAACAATATTTTGCACCGTTTCTTGGGTAAGTCCAAGCTCTGCCATCTTAGCATCATCGAAATTCAGTGTTACTTCTCTCGCAAATTGACCTGAGATTTGAACGGAAGCAACGCCATCCACGTCCTCAAAGGCAGGGGCGATGTCATTCTCGGCAATACGAGTCAAATCCTCCAATGATTCTCCGTTCTTTCCAGATAAGCTGATGGAAGCAACAGGGAAGGAGTTAATGCTGAATTTGGAAATGCTTGGCTTCTGTGCATCGTCTGGAAGCTGAACATCATTCAGCACCTCACGCACAGCAGCAGTCGCATTATCCAGATTGGTTCCATAATCGAATTCAATATTAACAGAAGCAACATTCTCCATAGAGGTTGATGTTATATTCTTGATCCCCTCAACATTACGGAGTGTTTCTTCAAGCGGCTTGGTTACTTCTTCGACGACAGCCTCAGGGGCTGCACCTGGATATACGGCATTGACACTTAGGAACGGTACGTTGATATTCGGTATCGTTTCCTGCTTCATCGTGAGACCGCTGTACAAGCCGGTGAAGATCAGGATGATCGTCAGAATCCAAATCGCTAATTTGTTTTTTAGCGAGAAATTAATAAACCCTTTCATTCTTAAGTTTCTTCTCCTCTCTCTTTAGCACAAAGTTGTAAGCATGTTTCTAGTCTCTCCACTTCAAATACATATCGAACACTTGCTGGAGCTCTTGGACAAGCTCTTGAACGTCTGTCACCTGCTTTAGATTGGCAATCATGCCGAGAATAATGGCACGTCTGGGCTTAAGCTCGAAGAACTCGTCTTCCAGTATAGAAAGCGAATCAAGCGTGTCCTCACGCAGGCGCTCCTCCAGTACTTCGCTGTTCCGAACCGCATGTCTAATTTCCTTGATGAGGAACAGAGGGTGTTTTTTGGAGTCGTATTTTTGAAGATTTTCTTCCACCCACGGAAGCCATAAATCTTTTGGAATAAAAGGCTCACGCTGATCGCGAATTTTGGCCTCAGCAATAATATCCAGCGTTTCAACCAAATACTCGGCCATCCGGTGAAGATGAATGGATAACAGCTCCGTAACAATCAGCTTCAAATAAGATCCCATCATACTGTGAAGCTGAAGCGCAAGATCAACCGAGTAAGGAAGCACTTCTGGACCATATATATCGACCATCTTCTGGCTGAACAACTTCATGGCGTGGGCGAGCATGCCCTCGGGCCATTTCTCCAGAGGGAATCCCTTATCTCCCCGGTTCGCCATATCCAGCATCTGAGCAATGAAGAACTCTCTGAGTTCCAGGAAATTTTCCAGCAGAATTTCAATTTGTCTGCGCAGCTTATCGCGTGGAGGCAGCTCGCGTTCCCGTTCCACAAGGGCAATCTTGTCGTAAATCGTTTGAATGCAGTAGCTGACCACGCTTTCCTGAAGCTCTTCCTTGGATTTGTAGTGGAGATACAGTGTCCCTTTGGAAATGCCGCACAGCTCAGCGATCTCCTGCATAGACGTTGCAGCAGGACCTTTCGTAGAAAATAGCTGCAGTGCAGCGATTAGAATATGTTTTTTCTTATCCGTGGTTGAGTTCGACAATACCTGGATCACCTCTTTTCAGAACTCCCCGGTTCTTAATCTGACTAATGGGTCAAAAAAATTATATCTTAAAAAAACAGGAGAAACAACTCTTTGAATATGTATTGAGCTCGTCATGAGGTGTTCAAAAAAAAGACAAGGGTGCATCAGGAAATTTCTCCTGTAACGCCCTTGTCTATCACTGATTCTTAACCGATCAGCTTTAGTCCGACAGCGGAGCACAAGATCATTGCAATAAACAATACGCGCTTCGCCTCTTTAGGTTCCCCAAAAATGAACATTCCAACAATCGTGCTTCCGACGGTGCCAATTCCAGTCCATACAGCATAAGCCGTGCCCATAGATAAAGACTGCATTGCATAGGAGAGGAGAGAGAAGCTCACCAGGAAGCTTATGCCCATCAGCAGGAAGTACTTTTTCCCCTTACCGGAGGACATTCCTTTGATCCCGATAACACCCAGTATTTCACTTAGACCTGCAAAAATAACTGCTGCCCATGCCATTTAGGTCAGACCTCCTTTCGTTTCTTGTTTCGACGATTGATCCGTTACCAGCTTGAGTCCAACTACACCGGCCAGCAATAGGGCGATCAAGAGTACTTTGGATAAACGGAAGGGTTCTCCGAATAAGAGCATTTCTGCAATGACGGTACCTGCGGTACCGAGTCCGGTAAATACGGCATATACCGTGCCGACAGGCAGCCGCTTGGCAGCCTGAATAATAAGCCAGAAGCTCACGGCAATCGATACTACAGTAGCAATCCACTCCAGCGGCGTTTCCGCATGCTTTAGGCCCGAGACCCAAATAACCTCAATGACTCCACCGAGGATGACAAATAACCAGTTGCGATTCATGAAGATGACTCCTTTGTATGAAAAAGTTGAAGCCCATGCCAGAACACGGGCCAGGCGGCTTCGACACGTTTCTGATAACGCTCCATGCCCCCGTAGAGCAGCTCAACCGTCGTGCCGTCAACCAGCGTCATATAGCTGATGGCGATTTGAGCTGCGTGTGTGCGTTCATAAGATTGACGCACCAGAAATTTGGCGAGCACTCTCTCCAGGCCATCCAGAAACGGATACACCATATGACTAACCTCATAGTTCAGGGATGGCGGTGGAAAATAGCTGACCCGCATGAGCAGCTTGGCGGCGTCCTGAGATTCGAATTCTTTCCCAAACCAATCGAAGAAGCCATGAAGGCATTCCTCAAGCGTACTGTGCTTATTGAGCTGCTCCTGAAAATAAGCCAGTATTCGTCTGCGTTCCAGCTGGAACACATACTCCACGACATGGATGAACAGGTCGTCCTTATTCTTATAATGCGCGTAGATTGACGGCTTCTTGATTCCGACTTCATCCGCAATTTTGCGGAGAGAGGCCCCTTCATAGCCTTCGAGCGCAAACTGACTTAGCGCGGCTTCTTTTATCTTGTCTGAGCTCATTAACATTCACCTACCTAACGATCGTTAGTCTATTGTAATTGACGTTCTATGTCAACTGTTTCTGTTTGGATATGTATTGAAGATTAAAGAACAAGGAAAAACCGCCGAAGGAGCATTCAGCGGTTATCGGATCAGCGGTTATCAAAAAGTAGTGAAGCCGAGAGCATATTGCATCTTGTACAGAATACCGGTCCAGAACGTAGTAGGGTCCTCATATGCGGATAGATCGAGGGTGAATTTACCGTCCTCATTGCTCCATAAGCGATGAAAATATTGAGATACATCGGCAGCAATTTTGCTGTCTGAAGGAGCCTCGACCCATAGATTGTTTTCCAGATTGTAGTTATTCAAATTACGGGGAGTGAAGTTAGTTGATCCTCCCAGCATCATATGGTCTCCAGAATGACGCTCCAGATACAGCAGCTTGGTATGATATTGTTCCTTGGTCGTGTTATACCATCTGATCTTGATCCTGCCATTGGACTTCTCTGTCAGCTCTTCGGCAACCGGGCGGTTAGGAATACCGATCTTCTTCTGTCCAAATGCGTTCTCGTTCGGATCAAGTATAATCCGTATCTCTGCTCCCCGCTCCGATGCTTCCAGCAGGGCATTCTTCACCGCTTTGTCCGCCAAGTAAAACATCCCCATCCATAGGGTATCTCCAGGCTGAGACTGCTCGATTAAGGAAATGGCATGCTTCGCAATTTTCCCTTCGGTCAGATAGCGCACGCGAATAGGCCCTGACTCAGCATTCTCTGGTGCAGTATACTCGGGAAGCTTGCCTGCAGAGGATAAGTCCATGGCAGCCTGTTCTGTCTTGAGAATATCTCCGATAATCGGACCTGAGACCTCAAAGGCGATGTTGGAGTGATAGACGCTCGCGTCGTGAATATTGGCAGAAGCAATGATGGCGGTCTGTTCACTGGCTACAAGCTTGCGATGATTGGCCTTCACATTTAGCAGCTTGAGATAGGAGCGGAATGTCACATCAGGACCGTTTGTGGCCATGAGATTTGGCAGCCAGCCGGTTCCCTGCTCACCAAACCATTGAAAGTATGTACGCCATACAGCAGAGTAGAAGGGGGTTGAATCCCTGAGTGGATCCACATTGGTTACCACTACCCGGATTCCACTGGCTTTCATTTGCTCCAGCAAGGCGTTGGGATGAGAGTTGTAATTGGTGTTAACTTCGTCTGTAATAAATACGATATCCATATCAGGATTCGCTTGCTTTTTCTTGATCAGCAGATTGGTAAACCGCTTGCTCACTTGGGGAAATGTCTGATTTGCGTGCTCATAATGGTTAAACAGGAACATATCGATGACAAGAAACTGTTCAGCCTCTTGAACAATCTGTTCCATCCGCTTAATGATGCGTTGTTCATGTCGTTCGGACGCCTCCGGCGCTTCGGGATCTGGATACGTCAGGTCAGCGAGAAACTCTACACTTTCTACATGGTGAACAGGTCCCTCGAAGGATACACCTTGAGGCAGAGGTTTATTCATTTGGTACACAATAACGCCTGCAAGCCACAGTATGTTAAGGAGGATGAACCAGAGCAGAAGCCTTTTTATCGAGAATTTTTTCTTGGGAACAGCTGAGCTCGATGCCTGCGAATGATGCGGATGATGTAGATTGTTCATGGATGAAGACGCCCCTTCAAAAGTATAAAATATTAGATGAGATGATGAGTCATATAACATGATTTCTATATCCTGCACATTATTAACGCCAACATACGGGAGATGAAGCAAATCAGCAGGCTTAGATGCATCGACAAGGCTATTCTGTTTGTGTATAATAAATGTACTTTATCTCCACTTAACCTCATTATATATATAAGGTAGTTGATTTTACTGGTAGTCTAAAACTGCATACAAACATTAAATAGATAAAAATCTTGCTGTCTAAAAAGTTTTTTATTTTTTTTGTTTAATAATTAACCTACCGGTGTAAATAATTATTATTGCCTTTATATTGGTTATATCCTTGGAGAGTATATTTTGGAAAGTCTATGAATATTGTCTAGCATAACCGCCCATCTTAATAAATACATAGAAAGGTGTGCCTAAAACATGAAGCCTGTACATAAGAAAAAGCAAGCCATTGTGATTGGAGCTGGGCCCGGCGGTTTGGCAGCAGCAATGTTGTTATCAGGGCAAGGCTATGAAGTAGATGTGTATGAGAAGCAACCTGTAATCGGGGGGCGTTCTGCAAGGTTAACGCTGGGGGAGTATAAGTTTGACCGAGGCGCTACTTTCTTGATGATGCCTCACTTAATTGAAGAGATGTTCACACAAGTCGGACGTTCGCTCCATGACTATGTGGATATGCAGCAGCTGGACCCGCTGTATACTCTTCATTTCGGGGACAAAGTGTTCGCGCCTTCCAGTGATGAAGCGAAGACCGCTAAGGAGATTGCCCGTGTGTTCCCCGGGGACGAAGACAATTATCTTCAATTCATGAAGGATGAGAAGGCTAAATATGAGAAGGTAGAGCCGCTGTTACGCAGACCTTTTGGCAAGCTGACAGATTATCTTAAATCGGATGCAGTCAAGGCACTGCCTTATTTGCATTTGAACGATACCGTGTACGGGAGATTATCCCGCTATTTCAAGGACGAACGTCTTCGCTGGGGATTTACTTTTCAGGCCAAATATCTAGGTATGTCTGCTTGGGATTGTCCCGGTACCTTTACGATACTGTCCTATATAGAGCATCATTTCGGGCTTCATCATCCGCAAGGCGGTGTGAATCAGGTGTTTCGTGCCATGGAGGATGTGATCAAGGAGCACGGCGGCCGGATTCATACTTCGAGACCCGTGAAGCAGATTCTGGTAGAGGGAGGAAGAGCAGCAGGGGTGCTGCTGGATGACGGACAGAAGGTATATGCCGATCATGTGGTGCTGAACGCTGATTTTTCCTCGTCTATGCTTAATCTGTTTGAGCCTGGTGTACTGAAGAAGTATACGCCCGAGAAGATTCGTAACAAGAAGTACTCCTGTTCAGGCGCGATGCTCTATTTGGGTGTGAACAAGAAGATTGATCTGGCGCATCATTCCGTCCATTTTGCAGCGGATTATAGGAAGAATGTCGATGAGATGACGGTGCACAAAACGCTGTCCGCGGATCCTTCTATTTATATACATAACCCTTCTGTGCTGGATCCGACACTGGCTCCTCCGGGAAAATCTTCACTGTACGTGCTGATGCCGTCTCCGAATACGACCGCAGAGATTGACTGGGAAGCGCAGCGGGAAGACATCAGGCAGACGATGATGAACCGGCTTGAGCAAATTCCTGAGCTGAAGGGGCTGTCCGAGCACATCGAGGAAGAAATATTCTTCACTCCCCTTCAATGGGAAGAGGAGCTTGATATCTATAATGGAGCCTTATTTAATCTGGCGCATGGGCTTGATCAAATGATGTATCTAAGACCCCATAATCAATTCGAGGAAGTGGACAGTCTCTACCTGGTTGGGGGAGGAACGCATCCCGGCAGCGGTCTGCCTACGATATTTGAATCAGCCAAGATCAGTGTAAGGCTCATACAGGAGGCGGATGCGCGGAAGCATCCTAGGAAGAACTATATGGGCAAAGCTACGGATGCGGGACAATTGTCATGAGCACAACAAAGAAAATAGCCGTTATCGGCTCAGGTGTTGGAGGATTAACAACCGCTCTGCTTCTCACAAAACAAGGATTTGAAGTGACGATCTACGAGAAGGCTGCTCGTGTAGGAGGGCGCCTCGCTTATGAGGAGGAAGGGCCTTACCGGATTGATCAAGGACCTACGATTGTACTCCTGCCGGAGATGCTGCTCGGCATTCTCGAGGAAGCCGGTATTGACCGATCACGTGTGGATCTGATCCGCTGTGATCCGATGCATCGGTTTTATTTCGAGGATGGCAGGGTACTGTCGAAGTGGTCTGACCGGGAGGCACAGATCGAGGAGATTAATCGCGTGTTCCCGGGAGAAGGCGCCGGCTTTCGGCGTTTCATGGAGGACATGGACCCGCTCTTCCCATCAGGAGTAAGTTCGATCCTTGAACAGCCCTTTCCGAGAAGAAGAGACTTCTATACACGGGAAGTCACTCGGCTCTTGAAGGATATGAGGGCATATACGAGCTTAAGATCTGCGATGGGCCGTTATTTCAATAACGAGCAGCTCAAGGATGCTTATTCGCTGCAAAGCTTGTATATTGGCGGATCGCCGTTATCTACCCCTGGCATCTACACCCTGCTGCCCTATGCGGAGCATCAATTCGGGGTCTGGATGGTAAGAGGCGGCTACGCTTCCCTTGCTTCTCTGCTGGCGGATGAGCTGCTGGCACGGGGCGTGGAGATTCGACTGAACGAGGAAGTAGATACACTTATTCTGGAGAACAGGGAATGCAAGGGAGTTATAACCTCTCAAGGTCCTGCCTTGTATGACGCCGTCGTTTATAACGGGGATTTCCCCGAAATATCGAAGCTCATGAACGGAGAGATTAGAAGTAGAAGAAAGTATACCCCTTCGTCCGGCTGTCTCCTCGTTTATCTGGGGACAAAGAAGAGATTTCCTGAAGCAACGGCGCATCAGTTCTTTCTGCCGGATCGTTTTGTATCCAATATGAAGGAAGTGTTCCTGAAACGATCATTGCCGGACAACCCTTCATTCTATGTATTTAATCCGGTAGCTGCTGATGAGACAGCTGCACCTGAAGGTCACAGCGTACTCTACTTCCTTATACCTGTGCCCAATGCTGAAGGAATAGAAGATTGGAAAGATGCGGAAGCTATAGCGGATAAAGTGCTGGAGGCTGCAGAGATTAAGGCTTTTCCCGGGCTTCGAGAAGCCATCCGCTGGCGGAAGATTCGCACACCAGAGGATGCCAAGCGAGACGGGCTATACGGCGGCGGCAGCTTCGGCATAGCTCCGGTCTTGTTTCAATCCGGGGTCTATCGGCCTCAACCCAAGCCGTATCCAAACATTCGAGGCTTGTTCGCAGCAGGAGCCTCTGTTCACCCGGGCGGTGGAATACCCATTGTCATGCAAGGCGCAAGGCTGTGTGCAAACGAGTTGATAAAGGAGATGGGATAAATGAATGAAGCGATTATATCACGCTGTGAGGAAATGATACGGAAGGGCTCTGCTTCGTTTTACCATGCCTTTCGCGGTTTGCCCAGCCCAAGACGGGAAGCGGTCTTCGTCATCTATGCCTTCTGTCGTCTGATCGATGACAGTGTAGATGAGCCCGACCAAGCGCCGTATTCCATTTTTCAGCTGCAGCATCATTTGAAGGAACTGGATCAGGCAGAGGGACACTTCATATGGCCGGCCCTTCGCTGGCTGTTCGGCGAATTCCCGAATCTGACCAAAGAGCCTTTCTTCCGCCAAATGGAGGGGCAGATCTCGGACCTGACTTTAACGCATTATTCTACGATGAAGGAGCTGGAGCATTACTGCTATCTGGTAGCAGGCACGGTAGGAGAAATGCTGCTTCCTGTGCTTCGCGATGATAACAGTGTATCCGCCATGACTTCAGGTATTGCGCTTGGCAAGGCGATGCAGATTGTGAATATTGTCCGCGATGTTGGTGAAGACAAGGCTCGTAACCGCAGATACATTCCGATGGAACTGATGGTCAGACACGGTTATACGATG
This sequence comes from Paenibacillus urinalis, assembly GCF_028747985.1. NCBI lineage: Bacteria > Bacillati > Bacillota > Bacilli > Caryophanales > Paenibacillaceae > Paenibacillus > Paenibacillus urinalis. The sequence goes on along the minus strand of NZ_CP118108.1, from coordinate 4,953,169 downwards.
GAGGATTTTGAAGAGGGGATTGTGGATGAACGATTCATCTCCGTCATTCGAGAATTACAAGAGATCGCAAGCCGGTGGTTTGAAGAGGGGCTGGCTGATGTTAATACGTATCCGCCGCTCAGCGGCTTTGCTGTGGAGCTGGCAGCCTCGTTCTATGCTTCCATTCTGGATGCGGTAGAGGCGAATCAATATGATGTGTATACCAAGCGGGCATTTGTAACAGATGAGCGAAAAATGAAGCTCTTCCTTAAGCTTGCGGCCAAGCATAAGAAGCGCTCTGGCAAGCGTAATAAAGCAGCGGTGTCCTAAGATGATCCAGACCGTCTATTGGATATGGTACAGCATTGGTGCAGTGCTGCTGCTAACCATTGGTGTTCCTGAATATTTGAACTTTTCTAATGGATTATTCCTCGTCTTCTATGCCTTGTGCTCTATGGATCTCATATTTGGCAGATTGCTGAATCCGGCAATGTCTGACCAGTCTCTTGACTGGTGGAGAAGACCTGCCGTATGGCTCATTGCCTTCCTGATATGGACAGGCGGAATGGGGGTGGAATGGCTGGGAGTCCACAGTGGCTGGCCGTTTGGTGACTACAGCTATTCAGGATTATTCGGGTTCCATGTGTTCTCTGTGCCATTTACGCTGGGGTTTGCATGGATTGCCGTTGTAGGCAATGCTGCACTCCTCAGCGGCGGCGGACGTGGTATGAGAAGCAGACTCGTTCGGGCGCTCAAGACCGGAGCCTGGGCCTGCGTAATGGATCTGGTGCTGGATCCTGTCGCACACCAGCGGGAATTTTGGAGCTGGGAGGGTGCTGGCGGATTTTATGGCGTACCATGGACGAATTTTGTCAGCTGGTTTATCATGGGCGGAATTCTGTCCCTGCTGCTGCCTCCGGTAGATTACAATCCGTCTCTCCAGCGCAGAGGGAAGCTGCTGTACCAAATGTTCATTTTGTTGTTTGGGCTGCTGGCGCTTCAAGATGGACTGTACGGTTCAAGCATCATTGCGGCTGTTGCCATCTTTGTAGCAGAGGGGAGTCATCAATATGCTGTCCGCAAACAAGTCCCGGTTCTTTAACCAGCTGTTCTCGATATACAATGAAAAGTACTTGCTTGCACGCAGGTTCAGCTATGTTGGTATTCGCGGACAGCTGGATCCTGCAGACTCCAGATTGCCTGTCCTCTATATCATGAATCACAGCTCCTGGTGGGATGGGCTTCTCGTGCATCATGCACTGCAGCGGCTGTCTTCTGGTGAGCACTATATGATGATGGAGGAGGAGCAGCTGCACAAATTTGCGTTCTTTCGGAAGCTGGGTGCCTATTCGATACGCCCAGGCGATACGGGGGAAGTGCGCCAAACGTTGAATTACACACGGGAGCTATTATCTGCAGGTCATAGAGTCTGGATCTTCCCGCAAGGAGAGATCCGGCATCAGGATGTTCGTCCGCTTGGCTTCGAGCGCGGTGTCGGACTGCTGCTGTCGCGTTTGCCGAATACGGCAGTGATACCAGTAACCCTTGTACACGGCTTGTACAGCCAGGATAAGCCTGAGGCGCTCTTGACCGCGGGCCACCCGGTTATGGAGAGCTGGTCCGATTACACCAGCCGTGAAATTACGGGGATGCTGGAGGAGATACTTACTGGGCAGCTGGAGAGACAGAAGCGTGAGATCATGGCTGCTCCTCTCGGACGGCCTGTAGAATACATATCCTTGATACACAGCAGGAGATCAACGAGTGAGCGCTTTGAGAAAGTGTTTGTGAAGCGGAGGGAGCAATAGACATGAATGTGCTGGCATATCTGCTCATGATCCTGTGCGGCATTTTGACTGTACAGCTGGCCTTCTCGATATGGAATAAAAGGCAGCTTCCGCGTCTTGGCGATGCAGGGAGCTCCTCTGCGTTACGCGGCTCTAAAGGTACAATCACAGCGGGCTCCATAAAGGAATTGAGCGATGTGAACGGAAGGGCTTCTGATGTGGTCAAGGTCTCGATCCTGATCCCGGCCCGTAATGAAGAGCTGCATATCGGAGACTGCCTGACAAGTGTACTTGCAGCGGATACAGAGGGCATCCAGCTGGAAGTGCTTGTCCTCAATGACCGGTCAGAAGATGCCACCGGGCGTATTTTGGAAGAGATAGCTGCACAGGATTCGCGGCTCCGCATTATAGATGGCAGGGAGCTTGCGCCTGGGTGGATGGGCAAATCCCATGCATGTCATCAGCTTGCTGAACAGGCTTCCGGGACATGGTGGCTGTTCATGGACGCCGATGTTAGGCTTGAGCGCCATGCGATAACGGCGGTTCTGAACACCGCAGTACAGCAGGGGACAGGACTTGTTACGGGCTTCCCGAGACAGGTTACAGGTACATGGTTTGAAAAACTGGTTGTACCGATGATGAAATTCACCATTATCAGCCATCTTCCGATTCGGCTTGTACGGGGCTCGGGTGACGCCAGATTTGTTGCAGCGACCGGAGCTTTTATGTTCATTCATCGGGATACCTATGAGCTTGCTGGAGGGCATGCCGCGATCAAGGCAGATCTGCTTGACGACATGCAGCTGGCCAGGGCAGTAAAGCGTGCAGGGGAACCGGTAACCTTGGCTGATATCCATCAGCATACCCATACCCGGATGTATCAGAACGCAGGGGAGGTATGGAACGGATATAAGAAGAACCTGTTCGAGGGGCTGGGGCGCAGCGGTTGGCTGCTGACTCTCGTGCTGCTCATGTATGCCTTGCTGTACCTGCTGCCGCCCATTGGTCTGATCACGGGGATGCTGACAGGCGATCCTCTAGTCATCGGCTATGGATTGGCTGCTACCCTGCTCGGCATGGGTGTGAAGCGGGTGGCTGACCAGGTGAACAGCCAGCCGCTGTGGCTCATGTTTCTGCATCCGGTCAGCATCGCCTGTGTCATTCTGATCGGGATATCTTCCTGGCTCGGCGCAGTCACAGGCAAAGGTTATGTGTGGAAAGGGCGGAGGTACAGCTAATGAAGAAGAAGGCAGTCATTATCGGCGCAGGGTTCGGAGGGCTGTCCTGCGCCATTCGTTTAGCATCGGAAGGGATGGATGTAACCGTGCTTGAGCGGCAGCAGCATCCGGGCGGCAAGCTTCAGAGAATTACGGAGCAGGGCTATACATTTGATCGAGGGCCCAGCACCATTACGATGTCGCATGTGTTCCGCCAAGTGTTTGAACAGTCCGGGGTCTCGATGGAAGACTACGTGCGGTTATATAACCTTGATCCGCGTACACGCAATGTTTTTGCAGATGGCAGTATAGTGGATTTAACGCAGGACCGGGAACAAATGAAGGAGCAGATGGCTGTCTACAGCTCGAAGGATGCACTGCGATACGAGGCGTTTATGGAGGAATCCAAAGCGCTGTATACGGAGGCGGAACACAAGTTTCTGAATCGGCTGCTGCTCACTCCCAGGGATAAGTACAATATGTCTATGTTAAAGAGCCTTCTGCGAGTAAGGCCGCTCGTCAAGCTGGATACGCTGCTGCGTCGATATTTTGAACATCCGAATACACTGATGATGCTGGGGAGGTATGCTACGTACATCGGTGCATCTCCTTACAGTACGCCTTCGATCTTCGCCATGCTGGGTCATGTCGAAGCCGATCTTGGCATTTACGGTGTTGAAGGAGGAACCTCTTCCCTCATTACAGGGATGGTCAAGCGTGCAGAAGAGCTTGGGGTGCGTATTCATACCGGAGAGCATGTGAGCAAGCTGAGCATCCGAAATGGGAGGGCGGCAGGCGTCCAGAGTGACAAGGGGGAATACGCTGCTGATGTCGTGGTCGTAAACGGAGATGTGCTCAGCATGAACCGCCTGCTTATTCCAGAGCAATATCGCCCGTCTATGAATGATAAGGTGATCTCTCGTTACGAGCCCTCATTATCTGGGTTCGTAACGCTGTGCGGCGTGCGTAAGCAGTATGAGCTGCTGCAGCATCACACGGTGTTCTTCCCGGAGGTCTATCAGGATGAATTTACGGATATCTTTCAGAGACGGCAGGCGGCGCAGGACCCGACACTGTATCTGTGTTATTCTGGTTACTCCGAGCAAGGAATGGCTCCGGACGGAAGCAGTAACTTATTTATACTGGCCAATGCGCCGTATGTGTCTGAGAATTGGAGCTGGGAACAGCATACAGACACCTATCGGGAGCTGATTTTTGATAAACTGGCAGCAAGAGGCATAGACGGACTGGATCAGTCCGATGTTATCATCCATTACAACCCGGAGCAGATCGAGCAAGATACACTTGCCTATCGCGGCGGCATCTATGGTATTTCCTCCAACACGGTGAACCAGACCTTCTTCCGGCCAGGCAACAAGCACAAGGATATTGAGGACTTATGGTTTGTCGGAGGAACGACACATCCGGGCGGGGGAACGCCGATTGTAACGTTGTCGGGTCAGCTTGTTGGAGAGCAGGTAGCGAGGAAGTATACAGGCTGAGATATCTATCTATGATTATGAAAAAAAGACTCAAGCGCGGTCTCATCGATAAGATGTACTCGTTTCGTTATAATAGATCAGAATAATAAAGAATGTGAAATCAATCTCACAACTTGATGAGAGGAGAGGAGGAGAAGAGAGTATGCATAAACGACCCGATCAGGATCATGATGACAGCAGGTACACTAGCGCAGATGAATTCCGGGTTAGTGAGCAACTGCTGCCTGAGATCCCAACCGGAGAACGGAAAATGGAGCATGTCAGGCTGTGCCTGAATGAGGACGTGAATGGTCAGGGAGTATCGACCGGATTGGAGAATTATCGATTCCGCCATTTGGCGCTGCCGGAGCTTAGCTTCTCCGATATCCGTCTTGCCGCCGCCTTTCTGGGGGAAGAGCTGCGTACACCGCTGCTGATCAGCTCCATGACCGGTGGAAGCAAAACGACAGGCTTAATCAATGAACGTCTTGCTGCGGCAGCAGAAGCAAGAGGATGGTCACTCGGAGTCGGCTCCATACGTGCAGCAGTGGAGAAGCCCGAGCTTAGTGATACCTTTGCTGTCCGAAGATTTGCGCCTACCATACCTGTCATCGCGAATTTGGGAGCGGTACAGCTGAACTACGGCTTTGGTGCAGAAGCCTGCCAGCGGGCAGTTGACATTGCAGGTGCATCGATGCTGGTATTGCATTTGAACAGTCTGCAGGAGGTTTTTCAGCCCGAAGGAAACACGGATTTTAGCAGCCTGCTGCAGCGAATTGAAGCTCTGTGCAAGAAGCTTGAGGTTCCGGTTGGTGTCAAGGAAGTGGGCTGGGGAATTGATGGGAGCACAGCAGCCCGGCTGTATTCTGCTGGAGTTTCATTTATTGATGTTGCCGGTGCCGGAGGGACAAGCTGGGTACAGGTGGAGAAGTATCGCAATCAGGATCCGATGCGCAGAGCCGCAGCCGAAGCTTTTGCTGATTGGGGAATTCCTACTAGTGATTGCATCCTGGAGGTTCGAGAGCACAATCCGACCGGGGCGTTAATCGGCAGCGGTGGATTAACAAATGGAGTGGATGCAGCCAAAGCGCTTGGACTCGGTGCAGATCTGGCCGGGTTCGGGAGATCCTTGCTTGAATCCGCCGTCCATTCAGAAGAGGCGCTTCATGAGAGATTGGCACAGGTTGAATTTGAGCTGCGTGCTGCCATGTTTGGTATAGGCGCAAGAACGATTGCAGAGCTTCGGGGCACATCAAGACTCATCAAACGTTGAATCAGTCAGGAAGGTGAATTGGATCGTGATTGGGCTTAGTGCAATGAATGAATTGCAATTTGAGGATTTTATGAACTCTACTTTGAAAGAATATGCTCAGGAGAAGATTACAGCCGGGACCTGGCTGCCTGAGCATGCTGAGAGCCGGGCGTTAGAGGACATGCACCGGATTCTCCCGGAAGGATACCTTACCCAAGATGCTTATTTTTACAACTTGGTCGATTCAAGTGTAGGAGATGGACAAGTCATCGGATTTATCTGGTTTAATATCTACTTGCGGAATGGAGTAAGAGAGGCCTTTCTGTATGACATACATATAGTCGAGGAATATCAGGGCAGGGGCTACGGTACGCGGACAATGGAGCTGCTGGAGAAGGAAGCTCGCAAATTACAGGCTGAACGGATTGGACTTCATGTATTTGGTCATAATGAGCGGGCTAAGCGCCTGTATGCGAAAATGGGCTATGAGGCGAAGAGCATTACCATGTATAAGGAACTGTAGGCTGACGATTGGTGCTGGGAATTATGTACAAATGGGAGACTTTAGCCGCTTCTTATCTTGATGGTCTACCGCTTCTCATATATAATTAGTGGGATTGTCACGAAAGTTTATACACGTAAATTGCATACATTTCGAATGAATTTCATGATATCTTCGTTTTTAACGAATCCATTCATACCATTATGAAAGACGTTCTTCTCAGCGAAACGCTCGCTGCAAACAAATATTTATTTGAGGAGTTGTAGGAATACATGGCTTTGAAAGCAGGGATTGTCGGACTTCCGAACGTAGGAAAGTCGACCCTTTTTAATGCAATTACCCAAGCAGGCGCGGAGAGCGCAAACTATCCTTTCTGTACGATTGATCCGAATGTCGGTGTCGTTGAGGTTCCGGATGAGCGTCTGGACAAACTTACAGAGCTGGTACAACCGAACAAGACCGTGCCTACGGCATTTGAATTCGTTGACATTGCAGGGCTTGTCCGCGGTGCGAGTAAGGGTGAAGGACTCGGTAACAAGTTCCTGGCTCATATTCGCGAAGTCGATGCGATTGTGCACGTTGTACGTTGTTTCGAGGATGAGAATATTACGCATGTGGACGGCAAGGTCGATCCGGTATCCGATATTCAAACGATCAATCTAGAGCTGATTCTGGCTGATATTGAGAGTGTTGAGAAGCGTATTGATCGTGCCCGCAAGAATATGAAGGGCGGCAACAAGCAGGGTGCTCAGGAAGTGGAAGTTCTGGAGAAGCTAAAGGAAGTGCTGTATGAAGACAAACCAGCACGCAGCCTGGAGCTGACAGATGACGAGCGTCTCGTCGTTCGCGATCTTCACCTGCTGACAATGAAGCCTGTGCTTTATGCGGCGAACGTTAGCGAGGATGAAGTGTCTACTGCGGACAAGAATCCGTATGTCCTGCAAGTGAAGGAATTTGCTGCGGCAGAGCATGCTGAAGTGGTACCGATCAGTGCTAAGGTGGAAGCGGAGATCGCTGAGCTTGAAGGCGAAGACAAGGAGATGTTCCTTGAAGAGCTGGGGCTGGAGGAATCCGGTCTTAATCGCCTGATTAAGGCAGCTTATCGCCTTCTTGGTCTGTACACTTACTTTACTGCAGGTGTTCAAGAGGTTCGCGCTTGGACGATCCACAAAGGTACAAAAGCGCCTGGCGCAGCGGGTGTGATTCACTCTGACTTCGAACGCGGCTTTATCCGTGCCGAGGTTGTATCCTATGCGGATCTGATGGCGGCAGGCTCCATGAACGGAGCGAAAGAACGCGGTCAGCTGAGACTGGAAGGTAAAGAATACATTGTCCAGGACGGCGATGTGATGCACTTCCGTTTTAACGTTTAATCATGAAGAGGCCCCTGCCTTTCCTTGTTGGGAAGGCAGGGGCCTTATTGTGGAATCATGGATTGGCAGAATAATTGCCTGAATTCATAACCTCGCTTCTTAGCTTCGGTACATCTAAGGAGCATGCGTTATCAAAAAACATCCTCAAGTACATCCTGAAATACATCCTCAAATACATCCTCAAATACATCCTCACAACAGTATCTTCTCAAGCGCTTTGCCGTATGATATAATAAAGAGTCGACAGACTTGCTCTAACTTTAAGATTATTAATAATGACAAAGGATTGATGACGTTGTAGCGATACTCTCATTACAACCTTTTAAACCTTATAATATAATGACGGATACGAACGAATGTGAAAGATGCTTAAGAAGAGGTGATTACTATGTTGGATCGTTTACAAGCCCTTGTGGATCGTTATGAGAAGCTTAGTGAGCTGCTCTGCGACCCGGATGTGGCCAGCGACAGCAAGAAGCTGAGAGATTATTCGAAGGAACAATCAGATTTACAGCCTGCCTATGAGGCTTATTCCGAATACAAAACCGTCGTAGAAGAGCTCGATGCAGCGAAGCAAATGCTGAACGAGAAGCTTGACGATGAGATGCGTGAAATGGTGAAGATGGAGATTGATGAGCTGGCTCCCCGCCAGCAGGAGCTCGAGGAGAAGATTCGTATTCTGCTTCTGCCGAAAGACCCGAACGATGACAAGAACGTGATCGTCGAGATCCGCGGTGCGGCAGGCGGTGACGAGGCTGCGCTGTTCGCTGCAGATCTTTACCGGATGTATACACGCTATGCAGAATCCCAAGGCTGGAAGGTTGAGCTGATGGACGTGAACGAGAGTGACCTTGGCGGATTCAAAGAGGTTATCTTCATGATCAATGGCCGCGGCGCTTACAGCAAAATGAAATACGAGAGTGGTGCTCACCGGGTACAACGTATTCCTGCGACAGAATCTGGAGGACGGATTCATACCTCCACTTCTACGGTAGCGGTTATGCCTGAAGCTGAGGACTTTGATATTGAAATTCACGACAAGGATATTCGTGTCGATACGTTCTGCTCCAGCGGTGCAGGCGGTCAGTCCGTTAATACGACGAAATCGGCCGTTCGGGTAACGCACGTGCCAACGGGCATTGTAGCTACATGTCAGGATGGCAAATCCCAGAACTCCAATAAGGAAAAGGCGCTTCAGGTGCTGCGTACGCGGATCTATGACATGATGCGTCAAGAGGAAGAAGCGAAATATGCAGGTGAGCGGAAAAGCAAGGTCGGTACGGGCGATCGCAGTGAACGGATTCGTACGTACAACTTCCCGCAGAGCCGTGTAACGGATCATCGGATCGGTCTAACCATGCATAGACTGGATCAAGTGATGAACGGTGAGATTGAAGAAATTTTGTCCGCCCTGACAATCGCAGAGCAGGCAGAAATCATGGAAAAAGGGGAATAAAGCTTTGATGCGGTTGCCATTTGAACTGCCGCAAGGAAGCAGCAATCGGGAAGCCTTTCTTAAGGCTTCCTCTTTTTTAGAAGACTGTGGTGTGCTGGAGCCGCAGAATAATGCACGTTTGCTGCTGGAGTACGTTCTGGGGCTCGAGGGAGCTGCTTATTACATGGCGCTGCCGGATGCTTTTCCGGAGGAGCAGATTCCGGCATTCGAAGAGGCCGTGAATCGCAAGGGCCAGGGGGAACCGGCCCAATATATTATAGGGCGGCAGGAATTCTACGGCCTGCCGTTTAAGGTGAGTCCCGCCGTGCTGATTCCAAGGCCCGAGACGGAATTGCTCGTCGAGGCTGTCATGCTGCACGGCGACAGGCTGTGGCCAGGCGGAACACCGCTGGCCGCAGATATTGGCACAGGCAGCGGCGCCATTGCGGTGACGCTGGCGGTGAAGCGGACGGGCTGGCATGTCGAAGCAAGCGACATCAGCCCGGAGGCGCTCGCCGTAGCTGCACAGAATGCAGCAGCGAACGGCGCAGCCGTGCAGTTTCGCGAGGGCGATCTGCTGGCGCCCTTCGCGGGGGAGCGGGTCGACATCCTGGTGTCGAACCCGCCCTATATCCCGGCGGATGATATCGCCGGGCTGCAGCGTGAGGTGCGCGAGCATGAGCCGCGCACCGCGCTGGATGGAGGTCCGGATGGGCTCGGCCCTTACCGGACCATGATGGCGCAGCTGGCCCTGCTCGCTGCGCCGCCGCGGCTTATTGGCTTCGAGCTCGGCCAGGGCCAGGCGGAGGATGTGGCCGAGCTGCTGCGCGTGGCCGGCCACTGGGATGAGATCATTGTCGTGCCGGATCTCGCTGGAATTGACCGTCACGTTATGGGGATCAGAAATAAAGGATAAGACTGGAAGAGGGATTACGAAATTGTAATCCCTCTTGATTTTCTTTTTCCGAAGCGATCCCTTACAATAGATGAAGTGTGTAACATTATGTCGAATTGAAGTGTGGATTTAAAATTGTAAATTGTGAAATGCGCTGATGGTTTCATACACGTGTTATCGTGTTATACCGAAACAGGACGCGTTTTAGGGGGACGGCTTCATGCTGCAGAAGTTTAAAAAGATGGATGCTTCCATCCTGGTCATCATCTGCCTGCTTATGGTCATTAGTATCTTGAGCTTGTACAGTGCCACGCACGGCACGAATCTAGAAGGTCATCATCTTCGGATGCTGGCTTATTATGTGCTGGGCTTTGGAGCGATGTTTGCGATTACGCTGGTCGATTATCGGCTGTTAGTCAAATATGCCTTGTATATCTATTTCTTCGGACTGGCTACGCTGCTCGCGGCGAACTTCTTCGGAAGCAACCTGAATAATGCGACCGGCTGGATTCAGCTCGGACCGCTGTCTATTCAGCCGGCAGAGCTCTTCAAGCTGGTGCTGGTTATTTTCCTCGCCTCTGTACTGATTAAACGGGACAAGTCGAAGCTGGATTTTTGGAGAGATGTTGTGCCGATCGGCCTTCTGACTTTTTTACCGTTTGCCCTTGTCATGCTCCAGAATGACCTTGGAAACGCGCTGGCTTATGTGGTGATCCTAATTGCTCTCTTGTGGATCGGAAATGTTAAAGCGTCTCATGCACTTATTGGTTTTGTGATTGTCGCTGTGGTAGTGGGCGGTGGTATCAAGCTGTATACGGTATATCACGACTCGATCTATGATTATCTGGACAAAATCGGCCGTACGCACTGGGCTGAGCGTCTGGACCCTTGGCTCGTACCCGAGAAGGCGACCGCCAAAGCCTCCTGGCACACCGATAATGCCAAGCTCGCCATCGGTTCTGGCGGGATTACGGGGAAAGGCTTCATGGACGGCTCTTCTGTACAGTCCGGACGAGTTCCGTACACTTACTCCGACTCCATATTTGTGCTGATTGCGGAGGAATTCGGGTTTGTGGGTTCATCGGTACTGCTGCTACTATATTTTATACTGATTCACCGAATGATCTTGATTGCGCTTGAGACGAAGGAGAGGACCGGGCCGTACATTATTGTCGGTGTGGTGGCGATGTATTTGTACCAGGTGTTTGTCAATATCGGCGCCTTCATTGGAATCATGCCGCTGACCGGAATTACACTTCCCTTCATTAGCTACGGGGGGACATCACTCATGATTAATATGGCAAGTATCGGCTTGATCATGAGTATTCGGGTGCACGGACAGGAGACCGATGATGATATGCCGTCTCCGTCGAGCAATGAGCAGAAGAAACGCTCTTTCAGCCGCAAGGAAGCTAGAGCCTAGTCAATAAGATAAGATTCAGGGAAGTATGGACTGTGGACAGAGGAGCTGCTCTGCACAGGCTGTACTTCCCTTTGTATTTTCACAAGTGCTGACTTTACCTTCCCATGAACTTTATCTTCCCATGAACTCTATCATCCCATCTCTCGATCCCCCTTATCTGCAGTCTCATTTCTTCGCACTAATAGGCGGTACTACGAAATAGAGCGAATCTCTTAAAATTTCAAATGCTAGGTTTAACTCTAGTAAACGGGGACATACTGATAGACATGAAGAACATGGCCTAAGGGGGAGACGGGTATGCGGAAGAGTATGAAGCAGTTTCTAATGATCGTGGTGGTAATGATGATTGTCATGATGAGCTGGGAAGGTCAGAAGATGGATGCTGCGCTTCATCAAACGCTCATTCCGCAGGAGTCCATCCGGCTGCGCATACTGGCTAACTCGGATATGCCCGGTGATCAGCTCGTCAAAAGAGAGATTCGGGACGCTGTAGTTATGCAGATGAATGAGTGGGTTCCTGAGCTCGACAATCCGAATAGTCTGAATCAGGCAAGAACGATGGTTCAAGAGCATATTCCTCAGCTAAAAGAATTGGTAGGCGAGGAGCTCACAACTCGCGGACTGGATTATGAATATAATGTAGAGCTGGCGGTTGTCCCGTTTCCGACGAAGATGTACGGCAAGCTGGTCTATCCGGCAGGCGATTATGAAGCGGTTCGAATCACGCTCGGTAAAGGTGAAGGTCAGAATTGGTGGTGCGTATTGTTTCCTCCTCTATGCTTTGTAGGTGGCAGCAATGGAGATCTAGCAGATAAGGCTGCGGCTGATACAGGAAGTTCGACGAATGGAAATGAACAAAGCACAGAGATAGCTGCTGCAGAGGGCGCTTCTGAGCCTGAAGTCCGATTTTTCTTATGGGATTTATTGGTTAAAATGTGGGATTGGGCTGGCAGCATGTTTGCTTAGCAGGTCGTGATCAGCGAGGAGTAGAGTTTAGGACGGGGGCCGTTCGTCGGATTGGAATAGTGACATGGCCATGCCATCGAAAACTCGACAACTATGCTATACTATAAGCATTTAACGAATACAAGATGAGGCTGGATGATTGCAAATGACAAACAATTCAAATAGAGACGCGGGAATGAAGACCTCTTATTGGCAGGTGTCTCCGCAGAATAGCAATGTCCAGCATGGCTGGCTGGAACAACACACGATACAAGCGATGGAACATCTGGAAGAAGCTGCGCAGCTCCTTCGGGAGGGTTCCATTGTTGCGTTTCCTACAGAGACCGTGTATGGGCTGGGTGCGGATGCGAGAAATACGACAGCGGTGGAAGCGGTGTTTGAAGCCAAAGGAAGACCATCGGACAATCCACTGATCGTGCATATCGCGAATCGGGAGCAGCTAGGCGAATTTGTAAGTGAGATCAATGAAGTATCTGAAGCGCTGATGAATACTTTTTGGCCGGGGCCGCTGACAGTTATTTTGCCGCTTAAGCCGGGGGTCTTGTCAGCGCGGGTGACTGCTGGGCTCGACACGGTTGGCGTTCGTATGCCGGACCATCCTGTGGCTCTGCAGCTCCTGGCCTTGGCGGACTGTCCTGTTGCCGCTCCAAGTGCGAATCGCTCAGGAAGACCCAGTCCTACACTCGCGGAGCATGTTCAGGTTGATCTGGATGGACGCATTGCAGGGATTGTGGACGGCGGGGCTACCGGTGTTGGGGTGGAATCAACGGTCGTGCAAGCAGATGCGGATGGAACAGTAACGATTCTGCGTCCTGGTGGAATTACGGCAGAACAGCTGAGGACGGTTGTTTCCGAGGTTCGCGTTGACCCGGGTCTTGCTGCGGATCACAATGAGAGCTTGGTTGCGCCCCGTTCACCAGGTATGAAATACACGCATTATGCCCCCAAAGGTGCACTCTGTATAGTCGATGGAGATGCTTCTAAAGTAACGGATTATATCTCCAGCAGGCTTCATGAAGCCAAGAGAGGCGGGGAAGTAACCGCGGTTCTAGCCTTCAGTGAGCATATCGATCAGTATCAGGCCGATGGCTTGTTCTCGCTGGGCAGTATGGATCGGCTGGCGGAGGGAGCTCATCTGCTGTATGCCGCTCTCCGAAGCTGTGATGAGATGGGCGCATCCTATATTCTGGCTGAGGCCTGTCCTTCCGATGGGCTTGGAGCAGCGATTATGAATCGTCTGTTAAAAGCAGCAGGACATCAGATCATCCATGTGACGTAAGTACCTTATACTTGTCATGTTTTACTTCTTGTCCGCATATGGTGTACAAGACTTAAAGTGGACATGGGGGTATGGATGAATGCTTGTCTTGTCGCACCTGCTGAACTAGGCCATCTTATTACAATTATGATTATGGCTGTTGCTCTAGGAATGGATGCATTTTCGCTGGGGATTGGAATAGGCATGAAGGGGATTCGGCTTCTGCATGTGCTTCGGCTGAGCTTGCTGATATCACTGTTTCATATTCTTATGCCTTTAATTGGTTTCTACACAGGACAATATGTCAGCTCCTTTCTGGGTCAGATTACTTCCTATGTAGCAGGAGGCTTGCTACTTGCACTCGGCGCGCATATGATATTTAATGCCTTGAGACCTGGGGAGTCGAATTTCATGGACCACCGGACGTTTGCCGGGACAATGATATTTGCGGTTAGTGTCAGTATAGATTCCTTCTCCGTTGGTGTAACCCTTGGTATGTTCAAGAGTGATTTATGGCTGACCGTTATTGCCTTCGGCATCTGTGGTTTCGTGATGTCCATGGTCGGTTTATTAATAGGCAGGAGAGTGAGCCGAAATCTCGGAGAATACGGAGAGGCTGTAGGAGGGGCGATATTGCTGGCTTTTGGCATGCTGTTCATCTTCTAGCTCGTTTATTCTCCTTTGCATATTGAGACGATGCGTCATACAATAGAAATCATCTCATAGGAAACTTAATGACAGTGGAGTTCATCCAGGTATACAGACGACGGAGGTGATCATATGAAGAATATTCTATTCGTATGTACAGGCAATACTTGCCGCAGCCCGATGGCAGAGGGATTGTTTCGCAAATCTGCTGCTGCAAGAGGCATTGATGTAGAAGTTCGATCCGCAGGAGTGTCTGCCATAGATGGAAGTACGATTTCTCGTCATGCAGCTGCTGTGCTTAGGGATCACGATATTCAGGATGTCATAACTTCATCCTCGGTCAATCGTGATTTGGTCCAATGGGCAGATCTTATATTAACCCTAACGGGTTCACATAAGCAGCAAGTCATTCATCATTATCCCGAGTGTGCTGACAAGATCTACACGCTGAAGGAATATGCAGAAGATGATCCAAAAGTCCTGGCTGATCTTAAGGAACGGGATCGATTGTATGCAGAATGGCAAATGAAGCGTGCGCTTGGACAGGAAGTGCTGGCCTCGGATCGTCAGCGTATTATCGAAATTCAGCAGCGGATTCCAAGCTTTGATATTTCAGACCCTTTTGGGGGCAGTAGAGAAGATTATGATGTGACGGCAGCGGAGATCCGTTCTGCGGTTGAGCGTGTGCTGGATAAGCTCAGCTGATTTTTTTGGTACAGCGCTCTAGAAGTAGTTGATTTCTAACATCTGATGTTCTATGATGAAGTAGATAAATGAGATTCCGGTGTAACTGGCGACAAGTGTGGATTAAACCACGATGGAGCATCGGAGATAACGGCCGGTCGCCTGGGCAAAAGAGCATTTCTTGCACGCAAGGTATACTTGTGTGGGAGACTGCTCTTTTTTCGTATTTCGCCATACTTTTCGGTATAATAAGACTCAAATGATCTTGGCAGATCGCAAAATAGGGCGAATTAGACGATTCTCATGAGTGAACAACTCTTTCTTGCGATCGTTTTAAAGTCACAAACGGAAGGGGAGGGTTCATTAGGCTATGGAACAAAACAGCATTCACCCTGAATTGCATCATCTTACGGCACAGACAGCTGAGGTGCTGGAAGAGCTTGCGGCGGAAGGGAAGCTTGGTCCAGGTAAAGTCGTCGTCATTGGTACCAGTACAAGCGAGGTAGCAGGCAAGCGCATTGGAACAGCCGGAGCGTCAGAGATTGCACAAGCGCTGCTTCAAGGTATCAATGAAGTAAAGAATGCTTACGGTTTCGAGATTGCTGTGCAGTGCTGCGAGCATTTGAACCGAGCGTTGGTTCTGGAACGTTCCCTGCTTGAGAGGCTTGGACTTACGGAAGTATCCGCCGTACCCGTTCCGAAGGCAGGAGGCTCTATGGCCGCAGCGGCATATCGATCATTGCAAGAGCCCTGTCTTGCCGAAACAATCGAAGCACATGCGGGTATGGATATCGGTGAGACGCTCATCGGCATGCATTTGAAGAGAGTTGCCGTTCCTTACCGTACAGCAAGGCGTTATATTGGGGAAGCACGGGTGACTACCGCATTGTCCAGGCCAAAGCTTATTGGCGGAGAGCGTGCGGTGTACCAGCTTGATGTAACCAGTAACACTTCAACTTGTGATTAAGAATTTATTTTAAACAGCTATCATATGGGAGGAATTCAAGTTATGGATCAATTGCGCAAAGCAGACCCGGCAGTACTTAATGCGATGGGATTGGAACTCAAACGTCAGCAAAACAATATCGAGCTGATTGCCTCTGAGAATATCGTCTCCGAAGCGGTTATCGAAGCGATGGGCTCCGTACTTACAAATAAATATGCTGAAGGTTACCCTGGCAAACGTTACTATGGCGGATGCGAGCATGTTGATATCGTCGAAGATATCGCTCGTGAACGTGCCAAAGAATTGTTTGGTGCAGAGCATGTCAACGTTCAGCCGCACTCCGGTGCACAGGCGAATATGGCTGTATACCTTGCGGCGCTTAAGCCTGGAGACACCGTGCTCGGGATGAACCTTGCACATGGCGGTCATTTGACACACGGCAGCCCGGTGAATGCATCGGGTCTTCTCTATAACTTTGTTGCTTATGGTGTTCAGGAAGATACATTCCGCATCGACTACAACGAGGTTCGCAAAGCGGCGTTTAAGCATCGCCCTCGTCTGATCGTAGCAGGTGCCAGCGCTTATCCGCGTACCATTGATTTTGAAGCACTTGCGAGCATTGCTAACGATGTAGGTGCATTGTTCATGGTGGATATGGCCCATATTGCGGGTCTCGTGGCAGCAGGTCTGCATCCGAATCCGGTGCCGCATGCTCATTTTGTAACAACAACGACACATAAGACCCTTCGCGGACCACGTGGTGGTATGATCCTTACGCGCAAGCCATGGGCTGCTGCGATTGATAAGGCTGTATTCCCAGGAAGCCAGGGCGGACCGTTGATGCACGTTATTGCTGCCAAAGCGGTTGCCCTCGGGGAAGCTCTTCAGCCTTCTTTCAAAACTTATGCTCAAAATGTAGTGAAGAATGCTCAAGTTCTAGCTGAAACTTTGATTGCAGAGGGTCTGAATATCGTTTCCGGCGGTACGGACAACCACTTGATGCTGATCGATACCCGCAATATCAACATTACAGGTAAAGATGCAGAGCATGTGCTTGATTCGATCGGTATTACGGTTAACAAAAATGCGATTCCATTTGATCCTACAAGTCCGTTTGTAACGAGCGGTATTCGGATCGGCACGCCTGCAGCAACTTCCCGCGGCATGGACGAAGAAGCGATGGTTGAGATCGGTAAAATTATCGCCAAGACGCTGAAGAACGCTCAAGATGCTACGGTGCTGGAAGAAGCAAAACGACAAGTAACGGCGTTAACTGACAAATTCCCGCTTTATCCAGAGCTAAAGTACTAAAATAAAACAAATTTTCCCATACTGAGAATTAGCTGTCTCGGCTATTTTCTTGAACAACGGACCGGACTGCTATCATGGTAGTTCGGTCTTTTTTATACTGTTCGAATGATACCGTCAGATGAAGGTGCATTTTAAGGATAGGGAATGATATAATATACAGGATTTATCGACTTGCCTGTCTATAATTTGCGTAGATGCGGCTGTTGATGATGAATGAAGAACCTACCGGAGGGACAAGCAATGGGAAAATTGGTGGTATGTGATCACCCGTTGATTCAACACAAATTGACAATTATTCGTGACATGCGCACGAACACTAAGGATTTTCGTGAACTCGTAGATGAAGTGGCAACTTTAATGGCATACGAAATAACACGCGATATTCCGCTCGAAACGATAACTGTGCAGACACCTGTAGCCGAGACAGAGGGTAAGGTCATCTCAGGACGTATGCTGGGACTTATTCCGATTCTGCGCGCGGGGCTTGGTATGCTGGATGGCGTCGTGAAATTGATTCCTGCGGCCAAAGTAGGGCATGTGGGTCTGTTCCGCGATCCTGAGACTTTGCAGCCTGTGGAGTACTATACGAAGCTTCCTACAGATGTAACGGAACGCGAGCTCATCGTAATCGATCCGATGCTGGCCACTGGCGGCTCTGCGATTGCGGCGATTGATGT
The DNA here is from genome assembly GCF_028747985.1 of Paenibacillus urinalis. Lineage (NCBI taxonomy): Bacteria > Bacillati > Bacillota > Bacilli > Caryophanales > Paenibacillaceae > Paenibacillus > Paenibacillus urinalis. The sequence continues at coordinate 4,935,335 of NZ_CP118108.1, read as the reverse complement.
GCTGAAGAAGCGCGGCTGCACTCAGATCAAGATGATGAACCTGGTGGCTGCACCAGAAGGTGTCAAGGCCGTTCATGATGCTCACCCCGATGTGGACATTTATGTGGCTGCACTTGATGAAGGTCTGGATGACCACGGCTACATTATTCCTGGTCTTGGTGACGCAGGAGACCGCTTGTACGGTACGAAATAACAAATCATTCTGATACAAAGGGGCTCGAACGCGAATGTCGAAGATTAAAGTAATGACGGTTTTCGGAGTCCGCCCGGAAGCGATCAAGATGGCGCCGCTTATTTTGGAGCTGGAACGTCACCCTGATGAGATCGAATCAATTGTATGTGTTACAGCTCAGCATCGTCAGATGCTGGATCAAGTGCTGGAAGTGTTCAACATTACACCGGATTATGATCTGGATGTCATGAAGGACCGTCAGACACTGAACGAAATTACGGTAAGAGTCCTTCAAGGACTTGAACCGGTCTTGCAGGAAGCGAAACCGGACATTGTACTCGTTCATGGAGATACCCTGACCACATTCCTTGCCAGCTATGCGGCATTTTTGCAGCAGATCAAGGTTGGACATGTGGAAGCAGGGCTTCGTACGTGGAACAAGCTGTCACCATTCCCTGAGGAGATGAACAGACAGCTGACAGGTGTGCTTGCGGACTTGCATTTTGCACCGACAGATATGTCTGCGAACAATCTCCTGCGAGAAAATAAGCCGGAGTCAAGTGTATACGTCACAGGCAATACGGTCACAGATGTGTTTCAATATACGGTACGGGATGATTACACGCATCCGGTGCTCGAATTTGCAGAAGGCAAGCGGCTCATTCTAATGACGGCTCACCGCCGTGAATCCCAAGGCGAGCCTCACCGCAACATATTCAGAGCCGTCAAGCGCATCGCAGATGAGTTTGAGGATGTAGCCATCGTCTACCCTGTGCATCTGAGTCCTGCAGTCAAAGAGCCGGCATACGAAATTCTGGGAGGACACCCGCGTATTAAGCTGATTGATCCGCTGGACGTTGTAGATTTCCACAATATTTATCCGCATACGCATCTGATTCTTACCGATTCAGGAGGCATGCAGGAGGAAGCACCGTCCTATGGAGTACCTGTTCTAGTCCTTCGTGATACGACGGAGAGACCTGAGGGTGTTGAAGCGGGAACACTGGAGCTTGTCGGCACGAACGAGGAGCAGGTATATGCCAGAACGAAGGCATTATTAACCGACTCGGAACTGTACGCATCGATGAGTGAAGCAGCGAATCCATTTGGTGACGGACGTGCTTCTGAACGGATTGTCAGTGCGATTTTGCACCATTTTGGCAAAAAAGAAGAGCGTCCTGAGCAATTTCACAGAAAGTTCGAAAAATAATTATTTTTATTATGTGATGAAGTGAACAGTACAGCATACAGTCAAACTGTACGGTTTACGTGGCTTTGAGAGATATTGTGAGATTTTTTCACTGTTTTTCAAGGCCTTTTTCATAGCTGGAGCAAGGAATCGACCGATTGACAAACAGTTTACCCATTCAGTAAGATAATTGGGATTGGACAGGCCAGATGCATAATTCATCGTTTTTCCGGAGTGTTCGTGAAGAACGGGAATTTGACTCATTTTCCATATACAGCGCTTTCTAAGGGATGGGTTGTGTCTAAGATGAACCAAGATAAACCGTGGTTAATTGCTCTTGCAATCGGTGGTTCCGGCATCCTGCTGGCTACGTACATAACCATTGGATTTTTTGCAGGTAGGTGGCTGATGAATCTCATAGACGGAGCGGCTTATATTATCGCGATCGGTTGTATGGTCGGGCTGGTGCTGGGGGTTCTGAATATAGCTATGTTTATTAAGAAGTTTTTGGGGGCACAAAATGATTAGTTTGTCTTCCATCGTAAATGCTGTGACAAGATTGGCATTCTTCCTGCTTGCATTTGCTTTTATGGGATGGGCGCTGCTTCCGGAATATCGTCCCGTGTCTCTGGGATTTATTATCGGTATAAGCGCAGGATTATTTAACTTCCGTTATCTGTCTGTCAAAGTAAAGCAAGTATCTGAGATCGCTGTCGAGACCCAGAGTAAACGTATTAACTTTGGATTTCTTACCAGGATCTGTATAACGATTCTTGCGATTATGTTCGCAATCCGGTTTGATTCTGTATCAATCTGGGCCACCGTCGCAGGACTTTTTCTGGTGCAGGTACTTGCTGTCCCAGTAAGTATTATCGAAAGTATCAGAAAAAAAGTTTAGTTTAGCACAATATAACTACGGGAAAGGGGTGAAAAAGTCACGATGCATTATTCACCTATAATTGAAGTCGGGTTTCTGAAGATTGATCTTTCCGCTGTACTGATGCTGACGGTGACGGTTCTTGTCGTATTCCTGCTTGTGAAATTAGCAACACGGAATTTGTCGGTTGAGAATCCGTCCAAATTGCAAAATTTCATGGAATGGGTCGTTGAGTTCGTACAGAACATCGTAGCCAGTGCGATGCCGCTAAGCAAAGGTAAGCCATACATTACTTTAGGTCTGACATTGATCTTGTTTATCTTTGTAGCTAACTTGCTTGGATTGCCATTTGCGGTTATTACAGAGCACACGACTGCGACTCAGGTGTTTGGTCAAACTCTTACAGCCACATCGCATATCGAGCCAGGTTACAAACCACATATCTTATGGTGGAAGTCACCTACAGCTGATATATCCATTACAGCAGGCTTGGCGATTGTAGTGTTTATCCTGATCCACTATCTTGGTCTTAAGCATAATCGTAAGCATTATCTTAAGCACTATGTGGAGCCATTCCCGGTATTTCTTCCACTCAATATCATTGAGAACCTGGCGAAGCCAATCGCACTTGCGATTCGTTTGTTCGCAAACATCTTTGCCGGCGAGATCTTGATTTCAACGATATTGAAGCTGACCTGGATAGGTCTTCCAATTCTGGCCGTATGGCAAGGATTCAGTATCTTCGTCGGTGCCTTGCAGGCGTTTATCTTTACGATTCTCTCGATGGTATACATCGCACAGGCTTCCATTCACGAAGAACACTAGCATTACTGATAAACTCTGGATACACATTCATAGAATGCTGTCGAAGAGATTATTATATTTATCAAATTGTTATTAATTAAATTTCAAATATCTGAGGAGGATTTTTTCAAATGGAAATGTTAGCAGCAGCTATTGCAGTAGGTTTAGGTGCCCTTGGCGCAGGTCTTGGTAACGGTATGATCGTAAGTAGAACAGTCGAGTCTATCGCTCGTCAACCAGAAGCTCGTGGTCCATTGCAAACAACAATGTTTATCGGTGTTGGTATCGTCGAGGTAGTTCCTTTGGCCGCTACGGTTATCGCGTTCTTGATTATGTTCTCTTAATATTAGGTTTACGGTTTGGCGGGGAGGGCGATGCCATCCGCGCCTTCGTTTTGTTAAGGCATAATGTGATAACTGGAAAGGAGTGACCTGAGTGACAATTTTATGGGAAAACATTGTTATTGCCATGGTGGCTTTTGGTATCCTCTATGTGTTACTGCATAAATTCGCTTTTCCGAAGCTTTTTGGAGTTATGGAACAGCGTCGTGAAATGGTAATGCAGCAAATGGAAGATGCCAAGAAGACTCGTGAGCAAGCTACTGCATATGTAGAAGAGCAGAAGGCTGCCCTTCAAGAAGCGCGCAATGAAGCTCAAGGCATTATCGAACAATCCCGCAAGACGAGTTCAACTCAAGCCGAGCAAATTATTGATCTGGCGAAACAAGAAGCGGAACGTCTGAAGACGGATGCGGCTCGTGATATTGAGAGCGAGAAGAACAAAGCGGTTGCGGCTCTCCGCAGTGAGCTTGGAACGGTATCTGTACAGATCGCTTCCAAAATTTTGGATAAAGAAGTTAAGGAAGACAAGGCTCAAGAAGAGCTGGTTGAGAAGTATCTAAATGAAGTAGGAGGCAGACCATGAGTCGGGATACGGTAGTTGCTAAACGATATGCCAAAGCATTGTATGATGTGGCGATCGAGAAACAATCCGTCCTGGAAGTGGAAGCCGAACTTCACGCGGTTGCAAGCTCCATTACGGGAGATCGCGACGTTTTCAAATTTATCTCATCTCCAAATGTGAGTGTTTCTACAAAGCTGAGTGTTCTTGATGCAGTGAAAGAGAAAGTCTCTGAACCTGTGTTGAACACAGTTAAGCTGCTCATTGAACGCGGACGCCTTGAGATTCTGGATGCTGTTGTTGACAGCTATTTGGATCTTGAAGCTTCGTCTCTGGGTATGGTTAACGCTCGCGTCTATTCTGCTTATGAGCTGAATGAAGAAGAAAAGCAAGCGGTGTCGAAAGAGTTTGGAGATCGCATCAATAAACAGCTCCGCATTGAAAATATTGTCGATAAGAGTTTGATCGGCGGACTGAAGGTCGTCATCGGTGATACGGTTTATGATGGCAGTCTCGCAGGTCAATTGAAACGGATAGAACAGTCTTTCAGTAGACGAGTATAGTTGTGAGGGGTGAGGACACTTGAGTATCAGACCTGAGGAAATCAGTACTTTAATTAAAAATCAGATCGAACAATACAAAACGGACATCGAAGTTAGCGAGGTTGGTTCTGTAATCGAAGTCGGGGACGGTATCGCCCGCGTATATGGACTCGAGAACGTAATGTCCGGTGAGCTCGTTGAATTTTCAACTGGCGTATTGGGTCTTGCACTGAACGTAGAAGAAAGCAACGTAGGTATCGTTATCTTGGGACCTTACACGGATATCCGTGAAGGCGATCAAGTGAAGCGTACAGGTCAAATCATGCAGGTTCCTGTTGGTGAAGCCATGATCGGCCGTGTTGTTAATGCACTTGGAGAGCCTGTCGATGGCAAAGGACCAATTGAAACAACTCAGTTCCGTCCAGTTGAGAATAAAGCTCCAGGCGTTATGGCACGTAAATCTGTTCATGAGCCAATGCAAACAGGTATCAAAGCAATTGATGCAATGGTTCCAATCGGCCGCGGTCAGCGTGAGCTCATCATCGGTGACCGTCAAACAGGTAAAACAGCAATCGCGATTGATGCAATCCTGAACCAAAAAGGCAATGGAATGAAATGTATTTATGTAGCGATCGGACAGAAGCAATCCACAGTAGCACAGGTTGTTGAGACATTGCGCCGTAACGGTGCGATGGAGTACACAACGGTTGTTACTGCATCTGCATCTGAGCCTTCACCGCTTCTGTACATCGCTCCATACGCAGGCTGTGCGATTGGTGAGTACTTCATGTACAAAGGTGAGCACGTTCTCGTGGTATACGATGACTTGACGAAACAAGCATCCGCATACCGTGAGTTGTCCTTGCTGCTTCGTCGTCCTCCGGGCCGTGAGGCATATCCGGGTGACGTCTTCTATCTGCACTCCCGTTTGCTGGAGCGTGCAGCGAAGCTGAACGATGAGCTTGGCGGTGGTTCATTAACCGCGTTGCCGTTCATTGAAACACAGGCTTCTGACGTATCCGCTTATATTCCAACGAACGTAATCTCCATTACAGACGGACAGATCTTCCTGGAAGCAGACTTGTTTAACGCAGGTCAACGCCCAGCGATCAACGTGGGTATCTCGGTATCCCGTGTCGGTGGTTCCGCTCAGATCAAAGCCATGAAGAAGGTAGCAGGTTCCCTGCGTCTGGACCTGGCTCAATATCGTGAGCTTCAAGCGTTCTCCCAGTTCGGTTCTGACCTTGATAAATCAACGCAAGCTCGTCTGAACCGTGGTGCGCGCATGATGGAGATTCTGAAACAGGATGTTCACAAGCCGCTGGCAGTTGAGCTGCAGGTTATCAGCTTGTATGCAGCGACGAAAGGCTACCTGGATGAAATTCCTGTTGGCGATGTAACTCGCTTCGAGAAGGAATTCCACAGCTTCATGGTAAGCAACAAGCCAGAAGTCCTGGAATCGATTCGTACAACTAAAGAAATTACAGCTGACAACGAAGCTGCATTGAAGGATTCAATCGAGACCTTCAGAAAGAGCTTTTCTACATCTGTATAAGTAGATCATTGCTCGCGCAGTGAGTTGATTGAGCTTATATACTTTGTGCAAGCAGGCTGCGCGGCTAACGTACGCCGCAGCCTGCTTGCATAAAGACATATATATTTAAATGGAAACGGAATGGGTTTGACTCTGTCAAAACCTCAAGTTGATGCTTACGAAGTTAGTTTTGACTCCGTCAAAACTAAGTTAATGCTTACGATGCTAGTTTTTGACTCCGTCAAAAACTTTAAGGTTTATGCTTACGAAGTAAGTTTTTGACTCCGTCAAAAACTCTAAGGTTTACGCTTACGAAGTTAGTTTTGACTCCGTCAAAACTTTAAGGTGGTGAAAAAAATGGCAAAAGGCATGCGCGAAATCAAGCGCCAAATCAAAAGTGTACAAAGCACGAAGCAAATCACCAAAGCAATGGAGATGGTCGCCGCCTCCAAGCTAAGAAAAGCCCAGGAGAAAGCAGAAGCTGCTCGTCCATACTCCGAGAAACTTAAGGAAGTCGTAACAAGCATCGCATCTTCCTCCAATGAGGTCAGTCATCCGATGCTTGTCTCACGTCCGGTTAAGAAAACGGCTTATCTGATCATCACTTCAGACCGTGGTCTTGCGGGTGGATACAATGCCAACATCCTGCGTCAAGTCACACTTACCCTTAAAGAACGCCACTCATCCCAGGATGAGTATGTTCTCTATGTCATCGGAAGAAAGGGTCGGGATTACTTCAGACGCCGGGAACAGGCCATTGAATTGGATGTAACGGATCTATCGGATTCGCCTTCTTTTGCGGACATCAAAACCATTGCCAACCAAACGGTAAGTGGGTTTGAAGAGGGCAAATTTGATGAGATCTATATCTGCTACAGCCGTTTTGTGAATGCACTTACTCAAGTGCCTACTGTTGAGAAGCTTCTGCCTATGGAAAGACCAGAACAGCAGTCCTCCGGTGCTTCTGCTCAATATGAGTATGAGCCTTCATCGGAAGCCGTGCTGGAAGCTCTTCTTCCACGTTACGCAGAAACATTGATATATGGTGCGCTCTTGAACGGTAAAGCAAGTGAGCTCGGTGCCAAGATGACAGCCATGGGATCTGCGACGAAGAATGCCTCCAAGCTTATTGGTGAGCTGTCTCTTACGTATAACCGTGCTCGTCAGGCTGCAATCACGCAAGAGATTACGGAAATCGTTGCGGGAGCTAACGCTCAATCTTAAAGTCATGTACGGAATAATATAAATCGAAGGCTAATCAGGGCTTAATGTTAATGGAGAAATATCTATTTCTTTGGACTTTTTGATCTGTTATAGCTTGTAGGAGGGAACTAAAAGATGAATAAAGGACGCGTTGTCAGCATACAGGGTGCGGTCGTTGACGTCGAGTTCGACCGCGGCGGACTCCCAGATATTAATAATGCGATTACGATCAACACAACTACAGACAGCGGCACTGAGATCAATCTGACTCTTGAAGCAGCAAAGCATCTTGGTGACAACCGTGTACGCTGTATTGCCATGTCTTCCACTGACGGTCTTGTACGTGGTATGGAAGCAGTGAACACTACACAAGCGATCTCCGTTCCTGTTGGTGAGGCTACTCTGGGACGTGTATTTAACGTACTGGGTGAGCCAATCGATAACGGAACTGCAATTGAAGCAACAGTTACTCGTAACCCGATTCACCGTCAAGCGCCTAAATTTGAAGAATTGTCTACACAAGCAGAAATGCTTGAGACAGGAATCAAAGTAATCGACTTGCTTGCTCCTTATGCCAAGGGTGGTAAGATCGGTCTCTTCGGTGGTGCCGGTGTAGGTAAGACGGTTACAATTCAGGAGCTTATTAACAACATCGCGCAAGAGCACGGCGGTATCTCCGTATTTGCCGGTGTTGGTGAGCGTACACGTGAAGGTAATGACTTGTATCATGAAATGACGGACTCCGGCGTTATCAGCAAGACGGCGATGGTATTCGGTCAGATGAACGAGCCACCAGGCGCACGTCTTCGCGTAGCGTTGACTGGTCTTACAATGGCGGAGTACTTCCGTGATCAAGAAGGAAGAGACGTACTTCTCTTCGTCGATAACATCTTCCGCTTTACTCAAGCGGGTTCTGAAGTATCCGCACTTCTCGGCCGTATGCCGTCTGCGGTAGGTTACCAGCCTACACTTGCAACGGAAATGGGTCAATTGCAAGAGCGTATTACTTCCACGAAGACAGGTTCCGTTACTTCCATCCAGGCGATCTATGTACCTGCCGATGACTATACGGATCCGGCTCCAGCTACAACCTTTGCTCACTTGGATGCAACGACCAACCTTGAGCGTAAAATCTCTGAGATGGGTATCTATCCAGCGGTAGATCCTCTTGCTTCCAGCTCCCGTATTCTTACTCCGGACGTTGTGGGTGAAGAGCATTATAATGTGGCACAAGGCGTTAAACGTATCTTGGCTCGTTATAATGAGCTTCAAGACATCATTGCGATCCTAGGTATGGACGAGCTTAGTGAAGAAGATAAAATGCTCGTTGCACGTGCACGTAAAATTCAACGTTTCTTGTCCCAGCCGTTCCACGTAGCAGAAGCATTTAACGGTATTCCGGGTAAATATGTTCCTGTTAAAGAAACAGTACGCAGCTTTAAAGAAATCCTCGACGGTAAGTACGATCATCTTCCGGAAGCTGCATTCTTGTTCGTGGGTACTATTGAAGAAGCTGTAGAAAAAGCAAAATCAATGGAATAGTTCTTAAGCCTTAGAACTAATGATCCACACATGAAGTGAACTATCCCTTGCGGATAGTGTTCAGGAGGGATGACAGTGAGCACCTTTTTATTGGAAATCGTAACTCCGGAGCGACTCATCTACTCTGAACAGGCAGACAGTCTGGTTGTTCGTGGTCTGGAGGGAGAACTGGGTATTTTACCTGGTCACGTACCCTTCGTGACTCCATTGCAGATTGCCCCTGTAACGATTAAAGCGAACGGTAAAGAGCAAAGAATCGCCGTTGCCGGTGGATTTGTTGAAGTTCGCAAAGAGAAGGTCGTTATTCTGGCTGAAAGTGCGGAGCTGGCTAATGAGATCGATGTTGATCGTGCAAGAGCTGCGAAAGAGCGTGCAGAAACACGTCTCTCGAGCAATCGTGATCAATATGATCACAGACGTGCTGAGCTTGCACTGCAAAAAGCCATGAACCGGCTTAAAGTTTCCGGTCAGTAATCATAAGTTAGAATGAAGCTTGAGATCATTCTAAAAATAGATGAACTGAAGAAGGATCTGAGGCATGAATATGTCCCAGATCCTTCTTTTATTTTTGATATTATTTCCGAGGAAATGACAGAGAATTACCCGGACAAACAGGAAATGTGTCTGAAAGAGAACAATTTTGACGGAGGTGACGTATATTGGCAGTCAGATATGATATTTGGCATGTTGACAAGGGGGCGTCTACCGACTATGATTTCTCAGTGTGTGATTTTCTGATGTTATGATAAAGGCGGAGGGTAGGATATGGATCAATTAGTGAACGACCAGCTTAATCAAGCGGTTAGTGTGAATGGTCTGGTAGCGATGATCGTTTCACTCGCCTGTGTTGCCTTAGCTTGGTGGTCATTACAGCATCTGAAATTGGATTTGTTCGTACGTCACCCGCAGAGTCCTCAAGCAAGGATGCTGCAGCTGTTAATCGCAATCGTCATTGGTCATTTCGTGTCTGAGTTCATACTGAAGTATTTGAGTTGGACTCAAATGCTGAGATATCTGTTCTAGTGAATTTACATAAATTCACTTAGCAAAATCGATTTCATAACTTAAATTAGGAAATTGATTCAGCCCGGAGCATTACCATAAAGCAAGGTAAAGAATAATTTTATAAAAATCTTGTTTTAAAGATATATAAAGCTGGTTAATCTCTGTTAGGCAAGAACAACACGGCTTTTGTCGAATAACATCATGTATTTATGTGAACAATGAAAGTAATAAGTGTCCCTGTAAAATAAGGGTCAAACAAGTGTTAATGGAAGCCGGAGCTAGAATATTCTGCCTTATATGAAAAAATGCTTGTCTCCTTTATTTATCAGGTGTTATGATGGAATTTAGGGGATTAGCGAATGACTCGCTTTTTCTTCGATTTGTAGTGTAGTTACGATAAAATTATTCTAATAACAATGAAAACGATTCTTTTCTGAAGAAAGACATCTTGACGAACATTAAGTAATGATGTCGAATTTTCCGATTCATTCGGGCAAGCAACGGATGATCTGTTTTACAGGATCTAAGATTGTAAGCAGAAAAGGGAAAAAAACGCGCGGAGGGAACCATGATGAGCAAATTTATCGTCCGCGGAGGCAAGAGATTGACCGGAAGTGTCAAAGTCAGCGGCGCTAAAAATTCAGTTCTTCCGATCATCGCCGCCTCTCTCTTAGGGGAAGAAGGAGTAAGCACAATTATTGATGCGCCTCCTCTCGACGATGTGATGACAATTAACAAAGTACTGGAATCGCTAGGAGCGGAAGTACAATACCAGGATGAGGTAATTACCGTAAATGCAACGAAACTAACTTCGTGCGAGGCCCCTTACGAATGGGTTACGAAAATGCGGGCTTCCTTTTTAGTTATGGGTCCTTTGCTAACTCGGATGGGTTATACAAAAATATCTTTACCAGGCGGATGCGCCATTGGTACTCGCCCGATTGACCAGCATCTCAAAGGGTTTGAAGCGATGGGTGCAGAAATCAGTCTAGGTCAAGGTTATATAGAAGCACGTTCTAACGGCAAGCTGCGCGGAGCTAAGATTTATCTGGACGTAGCCAGTGTTGGCGCGACAGAGAATATTATGATGGCAGCTACACTTGCTGAAGGAACAACGACGATTGAGAATGCGGCAAAAGAGCCTGAGATCGTTGATCTAGCGAACTACCTCAATGGAATGGGAGCTAAAGTCCGCGGTGCGGGTACAGGCGTCATTCGTATTGATGGAGTTGATAAACTTCACGGCGTGAAGCACACCGTTATTCCTGACCGGATTGAAGCAGGTACGTATATGGCAGCTGCTGCTATTACAGGCGGCGACGTTTATGTCGAGGGAGCGATCTCGGATCACCTCGGTCCTGTCATCTCCAAGATGGAAGAAATGGGCGTAACGATTATTCCTGATGAGAATGGTGTTCGTGTGATTGCGGACGGCCCTCTCAAAGCTGTGGATGTCAAAACCTTACCATACCCAGGTTTCCCTACAGATATGCAGTCGCAAATGATGGCGCTCTTGCTTAAATCTGAAGGAACCAGTGTTGTAACGGAAACGGTGTTTGAGAATCGCTTTATGCATGTCGATGAGTTTAATCTGATGAATGCCGAAATTAAAGTAGAAGGTCGTTCTTCTATTATTACAGGCGGTGCTAAGCTAACCGGAGCCAAAGTTACATCGACGGACCTGCGTGCAGGGGCTGCTCTGATCTTGGCTGGCTTAATTGCTGACGGTACAACAGAAGTCGGTGGTGTACATCATATCGATCGTGGCTATGTTCATTTGGCTGAGAAGCTGAACGGCCTTGGTGCTGACATTTACCGTGTATCTGTGGAAGAGCCGAAGCTGGAGAACAAGGCAAGCGAGAAGAAGGCGGAAGAAACACCTCTCTTCAAAGTTCAATCCAGCTTAGCTTAAGGATAGTACAAATATATGCAACAGTGTGTTCGAACAGAGAACCAGGCTCCTAGCAGCCTTGGTTCTTTTTTTTATCTTTATCGTCATCGAAGTAAGGTACTAAAGGCGTAATTCTACGAACTGGGAAGTTGCAAGGATGAGAGCCTGTGATCACTACTATTAGTAGCAGCTTCTAATATGAAGCAGTAACCATTCCTATATTGAGAATTTGAGATTGTTTATAATGACGGGCGGGAAGCGCGTTTGCGGGTTGGTTATGCTGTACATTCACTCTCTAATGATCTGCTAGTATCTTCATTTCGATTCTCTTATTTAGTTCTATCAGATGGTGGGGACTCATATGTATATTCTATGAAGTCTCTACGAGCCTTGGTTGAAACATGGCAGGCAAATAGAACGGAGGGAAACGCGAAGATGAGCAAGATACGCAGCAATGCATCTTATAAGAAAGAACGAGTTCGCACTTATCGAAGAAGCCGGATCGTCCGAATCCCATGGCCTGATCCCCGTTCTGTTGATTCTAATTCGACAGAACAGGAAATGGCGGGGATTACTCCGTACATCATCTCAAAAAAGAAGCAGAACGAACTTGATCCCAACGCTGACTCTACATTAATAGATATCAACAGGATACAGAAAAAAGAAGAGAGCAAAATGCTAAAGAATCCGAATCATCAGATTACAACTGCTGAGGAGGCGCCCGTCAAGCATGACTTCACTGAGAAGCATGCAGGACATCAATCAGGGAGCATGCAGACGGCCTCTGTCAGAAACAAGCTGCCTGAGGTGTTTTTCTTCGGTACGGCAGAGAAATCTGCGGCAGGATCGGAATCGGAGGCAGAGCAAGGAGGTAAGTTGCAGCCAGGGGTGGAGCCGCAGCCGGATCGTTCGCCGGCTGCTCACGAAGAGGACGGGCCGGCTCCCGCCACGGCCCGTTACGTCTGGCGCCGCGGCAGCAGCCCGCGGCGCCCTCCTCGGCGGCGCTTCGCACCTGCCGCCGGCCTCGCGGGGCTGGCCCTCACTGCACTGCTGATTCCAGCAGTGCTCGCTTGGCCCCGCGAGGGAACTCCGCCGCAGCCAGCGCCAGCGGCGGAGCAAACCGCGCCTCCCGCCGGCAGCAGCACCGGCGGGAAGGCGCCGCAGGAGGCAGCAGCTCCGCCGGCTGCCTCAGCGCCGGATACACCTGGATCGGCCGTTACGCAGCCGGCCCAGGTGTATCCCGAACCCATGGTGCGCGTCTACCTGAAGGAGACGGGCACCATCGATACGGTGACGCTGGAGCAGTACGTCACCGGGGTGCTGGCGGCCGAAATGCCTTCGGACTTCGGCCTCGAGGCGTTGAAGGCGCAGGCCATTGCCGCGCGCACCTATATCGTGAAGCGTCTCGCCGCAGGCGATGCCAGCGGTGTTCCGGTCAGCGGCGCCGATGTCACGGATACCGTGGATCACCAGGTTTATCATCCGTACGGCGGTCTGGAGGACAAGTGGGCCGAGCTTGGCAAGCAAGAGGAATGGGCCAAGCTGGAGCAGGCTGTAAGGGAGAGCAAGGATTCGATTATGACATACAAAGGACAGCCGATTACGGCCTCCTTCTTCTCCACCAGCAATGGATACACAGAGAACTCCGAAGAAGTGTGGCAGGAGGCGGTTCCTTACCTTAGAAGCGTGGCCAGTCCATGGGATGCCAAGATTGCACCTGGATTCCAAGAGAGTGTGACGATGACACGTGTGGAATTTATGAATAAGCTGAATGTCATTCCGGATCCGGTGCCGGTGTCTACGAATAACACAGGGGCCAAGCCTTTTATCGAAGTCATCTCTAAGACCGAGGGGAATCGGATCAAAGAGATTCGGGTAGGCAGCAAGATTTTCTCCGGACAAGATATAAGAGAGCTGCTGGGGCTCAGATCTAGTGAGTTCAAATGGTCTACCAAAGGAAATGAGATTACGATCACGACGATCGGCTACGGACATGGCGTAGGCATGAGCCAGTGGGGAGCAAACGGCATGGCCTTGGAAGGATATACAGCAACAGAGATTCTCAAACACTACTATACCGGGATATCGTTCGGACGAGCTTCTGAGCTCTTATATAACGAGAAATCCTGAACTCTCAAAAAATTTCATAAATATTTTAATAGGCGAGTATAAAAGAGTTGCGCCCGGTAACACTTGTTACTGAGGTGATAGAATATGAATGAACAAAACAAAAATCAGAACCAAGAAGATGCTCCAAAATCCAATCAAGGAGCACAAAGTTCACAACCTTCATCCTGGAAAAGGCTGTTGTCCAAACGGTGGGTATACCCGGCAGCTTACATTGCCGCAGCAGCTATTATACTAACTTTAGTGTGGGTCTACCAGGACACAACCAGACAATCTCTAGTGAATGAGACCGTAAATGAGGTTTCAGAAACAGGAGAATCGGTTCCTACCACTGGAGTGAATCTAGAAGAAGAGCCTGCTAGCAGCGGTGAAGGAGAAGGTACAGCCGAGAATCTCGCATGGCCGGTTGCAAGCCCAGCTGATGTAAGTGTCGTGAAGCCTTTCTATGATTCAGAAGCATCGAGTGAAGAAAAAGCAAGTGCATTGCTAGAGTATGACCAAACGTTTTTTGCCAATGTCGGTATTGACCTCGCAAGAGCAGATGATCAGAGCTTTGAAGTCAAAGCAGCAATGAGCGGTACCGTAACTCGTGTTGAAACACATCCGTTAAACGGAATGGTCGTTGAAATTACACATGACAACGATTTGAAGACGGTATACCAAAGCTTGTCTAACGTAACAGTGAAACAGGATGACAAGGTTAAACAAGGTGATATCATTGCCTCATCCGGAACCAGCGAGCTGAAGAAGGATCTTGGCAACCACGTACACTTTGAAGTGTTCGAAGCAGGAAAACCGGTTAATCCAGAACAGTACCTGCCACAAAAATAAGAAAAGTTCTATCTTTAATAAAGCAGCGGGGAAACCCGCTGTTTTTTCTTTTTTGCCGCTTAAATCGCGGAAATGGACAAACCTGTGGATAATGAAAATGAAAATAAATCCATCCACCGAAGCTTGTCACCCTTTGAAACCGTGAATATCTAGGCACGCCCCTCATATAATGTACCAAACTATCCACAGTAGGGAGGCGGGAGCGTGCACGATTACATCAAGGAACGGACCATTAAGATTGGACGCTGCATCGTTGAGACGAGGCATACGGTCCGGACGATCGCCAAAGAATTTGGCGTTTCAAAGAGCACGGTGCATAAGGATTTGACCGAACGGCTGCCGGAAATCAACCCTGATCTTGCCGATCAGGTAAAGCACATTCTGGAGTATCATAAATCCATCCGTCATTTGCGGGGAGGAGAAGCCACCAAGATCAAATATAAGAAATCGAGCGGCAAAAAACGGGAGGTGCTCGCCTCCAGCAAATCTTGAGATCACCCTGCTTAAGATAGGACCAGAAGCATACAAATGCATTGAATACCTCCCCTGAAGTATGATATGTTAAAAGATGGGATTACGTCGAAATATGACTAGTATACGATTGAACTTTCACATAAAGTTGCTGTCTTTTGTCGAACAATAGCTATATGAGGGATTAAGCATTCATTTGAATCATTCGAGTGGTGGAAGATTCGATATGCAGCAAACAACGTATTTTCATGAGGATTTTGCATAAATTCATTCATTAACCATTCAACTTATGCAAAATCCCGGACCTATAAAATATCACTTTGGGGGCTCTTTAATATGTTTAGCAAGGATATCGGCATTGATCTTGGCACAGCAAATGTGCTTATTCACGTGAAAGGAAGCGGAGTTGTGCTTGACGAGCCTTCTGTCGTTACGATTGAGAGCGGGTCCAAGAGAGTCCTCGCCGTTGGAGAAGAAGCAAGACGCATGGTAGGGCGCACACCTGGGAACATCGTGGCCATCCGGCCTTTGCGTGACGGGGTCATTGCTGATTTTGATATTACCGAAACGATGCTTAAATATTTCATCCATCGGGTTGGCGGCAAGAATTGGTACAGCCGTCCCCGTATTTTAATATGTGCACCAACCAATATCACTTCTGTAGAACAGAAGGCGATTCGTGAAGCGGCAGAACGTAGTGGGGCGAAGGAAGTATTTCTGGAGGAGGAGCCCAAAGCGGCAGCCATTGGCGCAGGTATGAACATCTATGAGCCGAGCGGAAATATGGCCGTCGATATCGGCGGGGGGACGACGGATGTTGCTGTGCTGTCCATGGGTGAGATTGTTACCTCTTCTTCTATTAAAATGGCGGGGGACAAGTTTGACGAAGCGATACTGAAGTATATCAAAAATAAGTACAAGCTTCTGATCGGAGAACGGACGGCAGAGCATATTAAGATGATGATCGGTACGGTACATCCGAATGGGGAGCAGGCTGAGCTCGATATTCGCGGACGGGACATGGTCAGCGGCTTGCCGAAGACGATTATGGTTACATCAGGTGAGGTTCAGGAGGCGTTGTCCGACCCTGTAGAATGGATTGTCGCCTCTGCCAAATCGGTACTGGAGCAGACTCCGCCTGAACTGGCAGCGGATATCATTGATCGTGGAGTGATTTTGACCGGTGGAGGTGCACTGCTCAAAGGATTGGACGAGCTGCTCGCGGAAGAGCTCAGAGTTCCGGTTCTGGTGGCGGAGGACCCAATGCACTGTGTCGTCAAGGGGACGGGCCTGATGCTCAATCATTTGGATCGTTCCCTTAAGAAAAAGTTCTAATCTGCCGATATAGCAATAAGCAGTACATAAATTAAATTGAGAACTTATCAAACAGCTGGTCTTTAGATGATATATACAAATATGCTGACAGCATGAAGGAGGAGTAAGGTTGATTCGTGGTCTTTATACAGCGGCAGCCGGAATGGTAGCCCAGCAGCGCAGACATGATACCGTGACGCAAAATATCGCCAACTTGAATACAACAGGATACAAGCAGGTGGAGAGCGTGAACCGTTCTTTTCCTGAAATGCTCTTGGAGCGGACAGGAGATGCTTCCTCGCCAGGCAATAAGAAGGTAGGTCTGCTCAACACAGGCGTATATGCGGAGGAGAGCTTGTATTCGAATATCCAGGGAGCGCTCACGCCAACGGAGAATAATATGGATTTTGCGCTGTATTCCGATCTGAATGTGATGGACCCGAATACAGGCCAGGCCGTACCTTTTGATGCGTCAGGTAAATATATTAGCGATAACGGCAGCGTTATCTATCAGCCGCAGGCTTTTTTCACCGTTCAGGACAGTGAAGGCAATGTTAAATATACACGGAATGGTGAATTTAGTGTGGATGCTGAAGGCAGGCTTCTTAGTGCAACCGGCTACGAAGTGCTGTCAGATAATGGCGAGCCGATTGTGTTGACAGGATCCGTAAATCAATTTAAAGTGGACGAGCAAGGACGTCTGGTGAATGCCGTGAGCGGCACCCCTGCTGGGCTTAGTCTAGGAATTTCCATTATTGATCAGCCTCACCAGCTTGTCAGAGAAGGTAATGGTAACTTTGCATTGGATCCTTCAGGCGAAGGAGCGGCAAGGCAGCTGGCAGAAGGGGATAATGTACAGGTTCAGCAAGGATTTCTGGAGCAGTCTACGGTGGATGCGTCTCAGTCTATGGTTGATATGATGGCGGCGCTGCGACTGTATGAAGCCAATCAGAAGGTAATACAATTTTATGATAAAAGCCTGGAAAAGGCTGTGAATGAGATTGGCCGTGTCTAAATCAGTGTGGCTAGAGCTTTACATATCTCTTAAGTTTGGGGGGATAATTTATGAATAATTCGATGATAAGTGCACTCGTATCAATGCAAAGTCTGCAGCAGCGCCTGAATGTAATTGCCGATAACGTGGCGAATGTGGATACGGTGGGATATAAGAGCAAACAGGCTTCTTTTGAAGATGTACTGACCACGTTTCAGGAGCAGGCTTCACCACTGAACCGGGATGGCCGTGCTACGCCGCTGGGCTTTACGCAGGGCTATGGCATTCAGATGGTTTCCATTGCGCAGGATATGACGCAGGGCGAAATGAATGCAACAGGCAATCCGACTGATCTGGCTATTGAAGGCAATGCACTGTTCGCAGTTGACGTGAACGGAGAGAAGGCCTGGACCCGTGCAGGGAATTTTCAATTTGTACCCGACCCGGCAGATCAAGACCGGATGAGACTTGTTACTGCTGAAGGGTATGCTGTACTCGGCAGAGACGGAGAAGGGATTACCGCACCGGTGAATTCATCTGCTGCTGTGGATGCAAGCGGGAATTTGCTGGTCCGTATAGGTAACTCACCTAACGCAGCGATTGCAGGTCAGCTGCAATTTGTTGAGCCGATGAGACCGGAGGGGCTCTCTGCAAGCGTGGACAACCTCTATACACTAGCACCGGGTGCGACGGAAGCAGAGGTCTTTGGAGAGAATGCAGCGGCTCGTGTTCCTGCGGGTGCCTCCATTCGTTCCGGTTACCTGGAGACTTCGAATGTGGATCTGACCGCGGAGATGACCAAGATGCTGGAGGTACAGCGCACATACCAGCTGGCTGCGCGTGCACTCAGCTCCAGTGATACGATGCTAAATCTCGCGAATAATATGAGGGCATAGGTGAACGTAATGACTCAAGAAGATACAGCTGTGGTGAAGAAGAAAGGATCCGGGAAGAGGGTCCTGCGCTGGTTGCTTATCCCTATGCTGCTCATTCTGGCACTTGTCGGCGGTATGATTGCGGGTTATGTGGTCTTTGGCGGGCAGGATATCGGCTCAGCCTTTGATTATCGTACCTGGAAGCATATTTTTGATCTGGTATTTGCACCATAGACGGTTAACATTTAAAATACGGGAAGCTCCTGTTTAGCAGGAGTTTTCTTTTTGTTCCCGAAAAATGTATAATGATGGGGGACTTT
The DNA here is from genome assembly GCF_028747985.1 of Paenibacillus urinalis. Classification (NCBI taxonomy): domain Bacteria; kingdom Bacillati; phylum Bacillota; class Bacilli; order Caryophanales; family Paenibacillaceae; genus Paenibacillus; species Paenibacillus urinalis. The sequence goes on along the minus strand of NZ_CP118108.1, from coordinate 4,916,744 downwards.
GTGCGTAAAGCAAGTGCTCCATTTAACAACAACAAAAAAGGGCTTCTCTATAGCAGGGCAAGCAGCCCATAAGGCTGTTTACGGTTCTGCAAGCGGTAGAGAAACCCCTTATCTTAACCTTCACTACTGCAGATGATGAAGGATAAGAATAGTTTTGACGAGAAGCTGAGATGTTATGCATAGAATGGAAGGAGTTTTACCAAGAATGCTGGATATTAATCAAATTCAAGAGATTATTCCACACCGTCCTCCGTTTTTGCTGGTGGACAAGATCGTGGAGATGGAAGAGGGCAAGCGTGCCGTTGGCATCAAGAATGTGACCATGAATGAACCGTTTTTTACAGGCCACTTTCCTGGTTATCCGGTGATGCCGGGTGTGCTGATTACCGAAGCACTGGCTCAGGTCGGAGCGGTTGCCATTCTTAACGTCGAGGCCAACAAGGGCAAGATCGGATTTTTGGCTGGACTGGATAATTTCCGTTTCCGTGGACAAGTTGTGCCTGGCGATACGCTGGAGCTTGAGGTGGAGATTACCCGACTGAAGGGCTCCATTGGCAAGGGAAAAGCAACGGCTCGGGTGGAAGGCAAAGTGGTTGCTGAAGGCGAAATCATGTTTGCGTTATCAGATCCTAGGTAAATTGGTTAATGATTATATAGTAATAGCAGCTCTAATGGTTGTACTTACTGGATAAACACATAGAGAAAATAATGATCATGGCCGGAGGGAGAAATGATGGTAATGTTAAGTGAAACAGCAGAACGCAGTTTGAATCAATGGCTTGCGGATCCTTCAATCGATGAGGAGACGAAGCAGGAGCTTAAAGAGCTCTCGAATGACACTACAGAATTGGAGGACCGCTTCTACCGAGAGCTTGAATTTGGTACAGGGGGTCTCCGTGGTGTCATTGGAGCAGGAAGCAACCGCATGAACCGTTATACGGTTGGTAAAGCGACGCAAGGATTTGCCAAATATATTCTTGAACAGCATCAAGGCGAAGGTCAGCCTTCTGTGGTCATTGCACATGATTCACGTCACTTCTCACCTGAATTTGCCCTGGAGGCTGCGCTAGTGCTTGCAGCGAATGGGATTGTTGCTAAATTGTATCCATCACTGCGCCCTACGCCGCAGCTGTCTTTTAGCGTAAGACATCTTGCTGCAACGGGCGGTATTGTCGTAACAGCGAGCCACAATCCGCCGGAATATAACGGCTATAAAGTGTACAATGCCTCAGGTGGACAGCTGGTACCGGACGAAGCAGAACGTGTCATCAGCTACATACAGGAGATTTCCTCACTTCGTGAAGTGAAGAAGCTGAGCCAGGCTGAAGCCGAGGCTGAAGGACTGCTGGTTTGGCTTGGCGAAGCGGAGGATGAAGCGTTTATTGAAACGGTTGCTTCCGTAAGCTTGAACCGTGACCGCATCGCTTCCGAATATGCGAAGGATTTCAACATTGTATTCACTCCGCTGCACGGGACAGGCCATCATCCGGTTCGTCAGGTGCTTGAGCGGATCGGGTTTACGAACCTGCATATTGTACCTGAGCAGGCAGAGCCGGATGCCGAGTTCTCTACCGTGAAATCTCCAAATCCGGAGGAGCGTGAAGCCTTCACCCTGGCGATTGAGCTTGGAGAACAAGTTGGAGCGGATATTCTGATTGGTACCGACCCCGATGCAGATCGGATGGGAGCGGTTGTGAAGGATAAGAACGGCAAATACTTCGTACTGTCCGGCAATCAATCCGGCGCGATTATGACCCATTACCTGCTCAGTCAGATGAAGGAGCGGGGAGAGCTGCCTTCGAACGGTGCGGTCGTCAAAACGATTGTAACGAGTGAGATGGGGGCGGTAATTGCCGAGCATTACGGTGCACAGGTGTTTAATACACTGACCGGCTTCAAATATATCGGTGAGAAGATGGATGCTTTTGAAGCGACGGGCAGCCATACGTATCTGTTCGGCTATGAAGAGAGCTACGGCTATCTTGCCGGCAATTATGCGAGAGATAAGGATGCAGTCCTTGCAGCGATGCTGATCTGTGAAGCGGCGGCTTATTACAAAGCCCAGGGCAAGACGTTATACGATGTACTGCAGGAGCTGTACGAGCAGTTCGGCTACTTCCTTGAAGCACTGCAATCGAGAACCTTGAAAGGGAAAGACGGCGTAGCGCAAATCCAGTCCAAAATGACAGATTGGCGTACATCCCCGCCTGATGAGGTTGCAGGCATCAGAGTGACAGAGATGCAGGATTACTCCAAAGGCCTGAACGGCCTGCCAAAAGAAAATGTACTGAAATTCATCCTTGAGGATGGATCCTGGTTCTGCCTACGTCCATCAGGGACGGAGCCGAAGATTAAGGTTTATTTTGCGGTACAGGGTACTTCTTATGAAGATGCACAAGCACGGATTGATCGTTTGATTGAAGCTGTCATGGCACGTGTGGATGCATAAGTTCAAGGAGTTAACGAGTTAACATAAGCAAGACTTAATTGTAGAGAGCCTTTCCGCACCGTTACGGGTTGTTTGGCGGAAAGGCTCTTCCTATGTCAGCAGATTGTAAGTTTGAATGAGAAGGAGAATTTTTTGGTTCCTTAGGGCATGATATGGAATGTATAAAAATAGGAGGTCATTTTTCACCCTATACACTTATTACCCTCCATCGTAACGATGTATCATGCGATTATAGAAATGGATCAACTTTATTTTCTTCAGCTGAATTCATTCCCTTCATTTCTACCGTCTCTATTCATTATCTTTAATTTATTTTGTTTAGGAGGTACTTTTTGTGCGTCAAAAATGGCAGTATTGGAACACCGTATCCCGCAAATGGCTCTGGATCCTTGTTATTATCGGACTCATTGCCTCGATTCCCATCATTGCAGATCGTGTGAAGACTGAATCAAGTGCGAAGAACGTGGAGCTTGCGTTCGATTATCGGGATCTTGTCGAAGTCGCAGCTTATCAGGTGCACCCACAGGATTTTATTGACCAGAAGCTGACGGAGCTGAAGGATGCGGGTGTCATCACGATGGCAGTATACGAGAGCACATTGGAAGAATTCCGCAAGTCAGAGAGAATTACAATCTATGACAGTGTACAAGCGGCCAACCTGACAGGCCAAATCCCACCGGTTAATGAGAACTATACGTATATTCTCTTCACATCGGATGAGAGCCGGGAGGCATTGTCTCCAATTATCGAGGATACCTTCGAAAGACTCGATATTCCCGTGAATCCATGGACCTATTTGAATGAACAAGGACTGGTTCTTCAGACGCCGACCGAAAATGCGAAGCTGAAGCCGATGCTTCCTGATCCTATTGCGATGGCGGACCTCCATGAGCGTGGCTTTAACATTATGCCTCGTCTGGGAGATGCACTGCCGTATGATCAAGAAGCAGCTGCTGCGATGATGGAGACCTTTGAGCAATATGGTGTATCGCGGATCTTGTTTGATGGTGATAAAGTTAAGGGCTATAACGATAATGAAGACATGAAGAGTCTGTCTGCCTTTGCAGAACTAATGAACAAGCATGGGATCGGGCTTGCTGCCATCGAGAATCTGAAGAAGCCTCAGAGCGGATTCAGCACGCTTGCCTACCTGACGGATTATAATGTCACTCGTCTATATTCGCTTAGTGAATCGGATGCGAACCTGGATGTGAACGTGATCTCGGATCGATTCGCACTGGCAACGAAGGATCGGAACATCCGAATGCTGTACCTGAATGCCGCTCCGGCAAGAAGTGCACTTACGGCCCAAGTAACGGATCCTTTGGATAACCTGATGGATGCATTAGGTGAAGAAGGAAATGCGGTTCAGCGAATGGAAGACAACGGTTTTGTCATGGGTAAGGCAGAGCCATTTAATGTTGCAGAAACAGGCGGTGAGAGATACTTTAAGGCCGTCGTCGTTGTCGGCAGCGTGGCGATGATTGCGCTGATGATATCCTACTTTATTCCGTTCCTGACCTTGCCGGCCTTTATTCTCGGACTGATTGGAAGTGCTGGACTGTTCCTGCTGAGACCCACTCTGCTTGAACAAGCGTTGGCTCTCTTGGCTGCGATCAGTGCACCAACCGTTGCGATGATCCTTGCGGTAAGAAAGATCAATGCTGCACAGGTGAGGACGCCTGACTTATCGGTGAAGAGCCGGTTATCGAAGAGCATCCTGCTATATGTATGGACATCCATTCTGTCCTTCGTTGGTGTTCCGTTCATGGTTGCACTGCTTAACAACATTACGTATTCACTCGTCATTGATCAATTTAGAGGCGTAAGTATACTGTACTCCGGACCTGTTTTGCTCGTTGCCATCTATGTATTTTTCTACCTGAAGTCGATATCAGTCGCTTCAATTCGCCAATTGCTGAACCGGCCGATCACGATTTTGATGATAGTGGCAGTGGGTATTGTCGGTGTGGTAGGCTATTACTATATGACTCGAACTGGGAACGCCGGAACGGTACTGCCGTTTGAAGCACAGCTGCGTACATTCCTTGAGAATACGTTTGGCGTACGTCCGCGTAACAAGGAGTTCCTGCTGGGCCATCCGATGTTCGTGGTAGGAGCATTTATTGCTCTTAAATACCGTCATGGGATTTACTTGCTAATCATTGCAGCTATTGCACAGCTATCTATGGTGGGCACATTCGCTCACATTCATACACCAGTGCATCTATCGCTAATTCGCGGACTGCTTGGTCTCGGACTGGGACTGATTGTTGGACTGATTGCAATACTGGTGTGGCAAGTTTTGGAAGGATGTTGGAAAAAATGGTCACCAATACTACTAAGAAAATAGTTATCTCAGGATATTACGGCTTTCGAAACAGCGGCGATGAAGCGGTGCTGAAGTCGATTCTTACAGCGCTCGCGGAACAAAGCCAGCGTTCGTCAATTGATATTGAGCCCATCGTCTTATCGAGTGATCCGGAATGGACACAGCAGACGTATGGCGTGAGAGCCGTACATCGGATGAAGCTCGGAGAGGTTCGGCGGGCCATTAAGGAGAGCGACGGTCTGATCAGCGGAGGCGGCAGCTTGCTGCAGGATGCAACGGGCTGGAAGTCCATTCCTTATTATCTGGGCATTCTTAAACTGGCACAGAATATGAAGAAGCCAACGTTTATATATGCTCAGGGCATCGGCCCTGTACACCGGAAGATTTTTCACCCGATGATCCGTGGGGTATTCAAACACTGTGAATATATCTCCGTACGTGACGATGACTCAGCCAAGCTCATTCAGAGCTATGGAATACAGTGGAATGATGTCAAAGTCGTCCCAGACCCTGTCATGGGACTGCCACTGCCCGATGAATCCAAGGTGAAGAAGGCCGCTGCGTATGGCGGAGGAAGCGCAAGAAGAACGACACCGAGACAGGAGGAGGAAGACCTGCCTGTAATCGGGGTGTCGGTTCGCTTCTGGGACAAGGAGAGAAGAGAGCTGGATGCCATCGGCGAAGGACTCAAGAAGCTCGCGGAGCAGCGCAAAGTGCATATCCGGCTGCTTCCGTTCCACCTTCCTTCGGATGAGGAAGCCTCCGCGTATGTGAAGAAGAAGATTGGACATTTGAATGGGACAGGCAGCAAGGTGAGTACCTGCTCCCAGCAGACCGATCCACAAATGATGCTGCTGGAGGTATCCCGATGCAGGCTCGTCCTCGGGATGCGTCTGCACAGTCTGATCTACGCTGCATCACAGCGGGTACCGCTCGCAGGTGTATCTTATGATCCCAAGATCGATGCATTCCTGCATCGACTGAACAGTGAGCCTGTCGGCAGCACAGAATCGCTGGATGCAGACAAGCTGCTTGCTACACTTAATGACATGCTGGATTCCCATGCAGAATGGCTTGCGGACAAAGAAGAGGCTATCGCTGCATTGAAACAGCAGGCTCAGGAGCCAGCAGCTCACATTCTAAAATTTCTTAGCGGCAAAGGATGATTGAACGTCATGATAGAGCGTAAGGAACAAGCGTCTGGCGGGCCGGCAGATCAAGCGCAAACCCCCGCGAGAACCCTACCGACGGTGCCAATCTTTGGCATTCCGTTTTCGCGTATGAATATGAAGGACACCGTGGCTTATCTGACCGAAGCAATACAGAGCGGCAAGCCGCATCAGATCATTACAGGCAACCCGATTATGGTCATGGCCGCACTGGATGATCCGAAATATATGGAAATTATGAAGTCGGCCGAGCTGATCGTTCCCGACGGTACCGGTGTAGTCTGGGCAGCTGAATACTGCGGTGTTCCTGTAGCAGAGCGTGTTGCCGGATTTGATCTGTTACATGAACTCATGCATGTTGGAGAATCCTATCAGTGGAGAGTGTATTTGCTCGGTTCTACAGAAGAAGTGATTCAAGAGACAGCAAGCAGGTTACAAAAGCAATATCCTGGCATCGTGGTGTGCGGATATCGCGATGGCTTCTTCGGTGAGTCCGAAGATCCGGAAGTTATTGCGCAGATTCGTGCAGCGAGCCCGCACCTGCTGTTTGTAGCCAGAGGCGCAGATACCCAGGAGCCTTGGATTGGTAAATATAAGGAGCAGCTCGGCGTTCCGCTGATGATGGGTGTGGGCGGCAGCTTCGATATTATTTCCGGAAGGTCTAAGCGTGCACCGGTCATATTCCAGAAGCTGAGAGCGGAATGGCTGTACCGGCTGCTCAAGGAACCGAAGCGGGCCAAGCGAATGCTTGCCTTGCCGCAGTTCGTACGCAAGGTGAAACGTGAGAAAGAAAACGTGACGAAAATAGTGTAAATCGTGTGAAAATACAGGAAGATCTGTTAAAAACAATGATTTTTGCTAGAAAAAAAGAATAGTAATTCAGAGGTCAAGAGAGTATAATGCTGTTCAGTTGGGTCATGGACAGATTCGTGAAGGATTCTTTGTTTTTAAAAATTGGGGGTTGAATGAACAAATGTTAATGTTCTATATCTTGGGATTTATCGTGGCTCTCGGACTTGCGGTAGGACTTACGCCTCTCGTGAAGAAGTTTGCGGTAAATGTGGGAGCCGTTGACGTGCCTGATGCACGTAAGGTTCATACCAAGATTATGCCTAGACTCGGTGGTCTCGGTATTTTTCTTGCTTTCATGGTCACGATGCTGGCGCTGCTTCCGTTTGTTTCGGAATACTTCACTGCAAGAGATTCCCGATTCATCCAGGCTTTTATGATAGGCGGTACAATGATTGCCCTGATCGGTGCGCTAGATGATCGGTTCCAATTGTCGGCCAAGGTTAAGTTTTTAGCTCAGATTATTACGGCGTGTGTCGTTGTGTTCGGATTTCAGATCCGTATAGATTTTGTAAATATTCCTTTTGCTGATGCGTATTCATCACTTGAACTATGGATCTCGATTCCGCTGACGATCTTCTGGATTGTCGGTGTGACGAATGCGATCAACCTGATCGATGGACTCGATGGTCTTGCTGCGGGTGTGTCTGCCATTGCAATTGGTACGATTGCGGTCATGTCCTTCATTATGGGCAATGTTACGACTGCACTCATCTGTCTTGTGCTGCTCGGCAGTATTATCGGATTCTTGTTCTTTAACTTTCATCCGGCCAAGATCTTCATGGGAGATACAGGATCACTGTTCCTGGGCTTCAGTCTCGCCATGCTCTCGCTTCTTGGATTTAAGCAGATAGCTGTCGTATCCTTGATCACACCGCTGATCATTATCGCTGTACCATTGTCCGATACACTGTTTGCGATTCTTCGCCGCTTCTTGAACAAGAAGCCGATCTTCGCACCGGATAAAGGTCACTTGCATCACCGTCTGCGTGAGCTTGGCTTCAGCCACCGTCAAACGGTGCTGATTATCTACGGTATTGCCGCATTCTTCGGCGTACTTGCCGTGATCCAGTCTTCTGCGACGATGCATGAGGCGAACTGGGTTACCTTTGTCGTGATCTGTGTCATGATGTTCTTCCTGCAGATCGGAGCAGAGGTCATCGGCCTGATCGACAAAACGAAGCGTCCGCTGATCAACTTCTTCATGAAGCTGAGAGTGAAGGCGTCCGAGTCTCGCACGAAATGATAAGTGAATTGAACAGCCATTATATCATCTATTATTTAAACCTTTGAACTATAATTAACCAGCCTTGTTCCTATTTAGGGAATAAGGCTTTTTTTGTTGAAACTTCTTCATATTTGACCCAGGCCATCCGATATAAGAGGTAACTATATTTAAAGGAGAGATTATATGCAGCGCATCAAACGGCCGATGGTATGGCTGCTGTTAGTAACACTTATTGTTTCACTGTTCCCCCCTGGTTTGGTTAATAAGGCAGAGGCAGCGGTAACGCCGACTTATTTCTTCCCTGAGAATCCAACGCTTCGAGGATCACTCGGTAAAGGGTTGAATACGGGAGACAGCGATAAACTTACAACTGATAATGCACTTCAAGTGACGGAATCAAATTTGGAGGTTAAAGGCTCCTACTTAAGAATTGTAGGCTCTACAATGAGGGTAGAGGTTCAGGCTCTTACTCAAAAGGATGCCAGCTCAAGCTGGACTGAAGTAGCCAACCAAATGAATACAGGGTCGATCCAACGAGATGCAGACTCTCCAGATAATAAATTTGTAGCTAATGTGCAGCTATATTCAGGTATGAATAAGATCACTTTCAGCGGTATACAAGGCGATAACTCTGGAGTATCCGGTAGTAATTCCAAGTATGAGAGCTTCTATGTATACTTCAAGCCAACCACATACATCAAGAATGTGAACATTCTTACCGGTTCGCAGCCCATCGCTCTAAATGAAGGAGCAACAGTTGTTGTGCCCCAGCAGATTATTTCATTGGAAGGTACTGTAGCCAATGCAACACAGGTTCAAGTGACATTGAACGGAGGTAGTAATCTGCCTTCAACACTCCTTGCTGACGGAACGTTCTATTCCTCGGAGATGAACCTGAAGCCAGGAATTAATAACCTGACACTTCGAGTATCAGACGGTACAAGCACAGTGAATAGACCCTATCAACTTTATTATTATGAAGAGGGCAATAGTATTGTATCTGCTCATTTAGGTACGGGTGAGAATAATAAGATTGATCTCCTGGGTGACGACCCAACTTGGACAGCGGGGAATAGCAGTGCAGGCAAATTATTTCTTGAAGTTCTATTAGAAGATATTAATGGAAAGTCCTTTGAAGACAATGGAACCATAGAGATTAATGATAGTAATGGTTACACTGTAACCGATATTACAGAAGAAGTGTTTCAAGGAACACCAGGTGTAGTACCAAGCTACCGTATGGTAACCTTGACTGTTGATGGAATTGAAATTGATGCGAACAATACTTCAATTACTGCAGATGTTATTTATGATGGAGCTTCAATTTCCAATCGTGTATTAAAATATACGTTTGCTACAGATCAAGTTCGGATCAATCAGATTCAATTACTTCCTTCTTCGTTCACAGCAGGAACGGGAGAGAGTGATACATTTACAGAAAGTGATGTGTCGGGTGGGAGAGCTCTTAATAACTCTGAAGTCAGTTCAAGCTCCTTCTATATTCTTGTTGAGACGAGAAGCCCGATCAATGATGCAGTACTTGCGGCAAGTTATATTCCAACCGGAACTGTCGATGTAACGAAAAAAGGTAAGGTTAATAATAAAAATCAATATGTATATCAAGTGACTGGGTTTAAGAGTGGCGTGCAAAATGTAAAATTTAATTATGGTGTGAACTCCAACTCTGTGCAGGCTAAAATAACCTTTGTTTCTAAGACAAGTATTCACGTAAGCAGTCATTCGAATGGTCAAGTTATCCCTGTAGACTCCAGTGTTATTGAGAACTTCTCTATTGATCTAATAGGAGAATACATGGATTTCCCTGAAGTTGACAACAGAATTGACGGCAATCTGTATGTTAATGGTGTCTTGGTTAGAGATGCAGCCTCTGACTGGATAACGACTGCAACTGGCGCCTTTTTAGTTAATCTAAAAATGGAGAGTGAGGGGAACAATACAGCTCTAGACAGAGTTCTGGTATTTGGTGAGAATCGTATTGTGCTCAAAGGGAATGGCGATACCTATGTTACTGAGCTTGTCATCTATATTATTGATGAGAATCAGCCGAATATCAGTAATTTTATGCCTTCCAAAGCCGGAAACAGCATGACGAAATTTCCAGAGACTCAAACAGAAGTAGAAAGCTTCTTCAACGCATCTCCAGAATTCACATACGAAGGCAGCAATACGTATAAGACGGTAGAAAAAGGATATAACTTAATCTTCCGTGGTAATGGTGCTTCCAAGTTTGAGTTGCTGCAAGGCACGCAATCCATTATCGGTCCTACTAATATTGCCGCCACAACGGGACTTGTCAAAGTACCAGGACAGGACGCATTAAGTTATCAAATTTATGGTGACCAGAATGACTTTGTTATTAGAGTGCAGGGCTTCACATTATCAAACCCTGGAACATACAGCTATAATCTCAATGTTTATAAAAATACGGGTTCATACAGTTCCGCGAATGTGACCATTATTAGTGAAGTGAAACCATATGAGATTTATGCTCCTAAACCAACGGTTGACGGTGGCTACGTCGTAAGTAAAAACTTTATCCACTTTGATATCTATGCACCAGGAGCAACTTCAGTAGTCATTGGTAAGGAAGCAGCAGTGCTCAATCCTCAAACAGGACGTTACGAATTGGATTACGTTGGATTAAAGCAGGATAAGAACAATGAAATTGACGTAGAAATTTCAACAGGTCAGACTAGTTACACTGAAACCTTTAATGTGTATTACACAGGAGCTGTAGGTGTGGATTCACAGTTTATGCCTACCAAGACAGCGAATAAGTACAGTGTATTTAATAAGTCCGTAGAGCTTTCCTTCCCGAAAGGTACAATTCTTCAATCAGAAACAGACCTTGGAATTACGAAGTATTATCCAGATACCAAGATATTGTTCGGAATTGCTAACCCAGAGAATGGAATTGTTGAACGACGCAATGATTATGGACAAATCGTAAGACTTCCTGGTCCTAATAATGATGTTGATAATGGATTGCCTAAGATTCAAGTAACAGCTGAAGATCTGATGAATTTCCAATCGACGGATAAGACAAGGAACTTCTCACTGATCTCAGATGTGTACTGGATTAATGGAGGACTTGGAGAAGTAGAAGGTACAACATCCAAATCTACAAATGGGCTTGCGCCGTATTCAGTAGAAGGCATGTTCAATAATATTAAGAATGAACGCAAAGTTACGCCAAGCCAGCGCGGGGAATTGACTCTGAGCTACGATCCTAACGTAGTAGATGAGGTGGGTTCAACCATTGCTGTGTTCCGTTACTCACCAATTACCCTGGAAGAAAAGAATGCAACGGGTGATTCAAGACCGAAATGGGAACGGATTGGTGGAGTCGTTGACACGAAGAATCATACCATCACAGTACCTTTTGATAAATTTGGTTACTATAAAGTAATGAAGCTAAGTAGAAGTTATCCAGATATTACGAACCACTCTTGGGCACGTAATATTCTAAATGGCGTTTATTCAAAAGGTTATATGGAGAATCTTACTTTCGAGCAGTTTGGTGCACAGGATCAAACGACCAGAGGTGAGTTCGCAACGCTCTTGGTTAAAGGACTTAACCTTCCATTGAACTATGAGGGGAAACTTACCTTTACCGATGTGTATTTAAATTCTTCGACAGTTGTATGGGATTACAAGCATATTGAAACGGCAGCTAGAGCTGGAATTATAACAGGAATTAGTGAAGGAGTGTTCTCTCCGAATTCTCCTCTAACCAGAGAGCAAGCTGCTACCATGATTGCAAGAGCAACCAATCTCAAGCTTGCTGCTAACGACGATAAGCTGGCAGACAATCTGGCCAAATCATTCATGGATTCAGGACAAGTTGATTTATATGCAAGACCTTCTGTACTCGCTGTGTCTAAAGCTAAGATTATGGTGGGATCGCCAACTTCGGTTGCGGGTCAATCCAAGGTACAATATATGTTTAACCCGAAATCGAATCTGACACGTGCTGAAGCGGCGAAGATCGCAGTAGAGCTGCTCAAGAATTATACGAAAGTCTTTCCGAAGAACTTAAGCTAGTAAAGTAGAATAAACCAGGAAATGCTGTTGTTACATGCACTTCCTGGTTTTTCCATTGGTAGGTTTAGACATTAGTTTTTGTAATTTAATAGATTATAAGATACAATAACGTAAAATACACATTTTTCTAAAGGGTGAAATTATCTGATGAAAGCTATCTATTCGAAAGCTCAGCTTGGCTACATGAAGGCAAAGACACAGTTCGAGAAACAAGCAGCGATTCTAGAAGTAGAGATTGAGAAGACACGCAAGACTCAGGATATCTCGCAGGAAGTGATGGAAGGTCTTGTGATGAAGACTGGATTCCATGATGCATATAATAATTTGATGGCAGCAGAGAATGAACTCATTGAATGGTCTCATGTTACGATTAAGCATGAAAAGACTTATCGAGATAATAAGAAACCGATTGAAGATATGTACGAGAATCTAAATACCGATCCTAAGCTGCGTGCTCGCATCATTGAGCTGGCGATGAAGATTAAATAAGCAACAGAAGAGAATAGCTTGAGATGAAGGTGCCGAGATTCGGCATCTTTTTTGTTTATGTTTCATTTGATTTATTGCGATTTTTATTTCGGTAGAAGGTAAATTCAAATTTTTTTGAATTTCACTTTATTTGAAGGATATTCCAATCCTGTTTTTGGTTACATATAACTTAGAGTTGTCGCGCTATTCATTATCAATTATTTGGAACCGATATTGTATATTGAAGGATAACTCCCATGATTTTAAAATTAGTGAAATTTTTTTTTGAAACTTCGCAACTTTTTAGAAACTACTGCGTTTAAGATGTAGAGCCAAAACGATGGAGGATTTAGGAAAGAGATTCATGGAGAATTTTGTCTATTTATTAGAAAAATTTTCTTTACGTCTTCCGAACCACATTGTATAATACGATAGGTAGGATTAGGAAACTACTCTATTTTTTCTTACCCTGGCTTATATTTACTAGTTTCTGTGATCTATCACAGACATCATTTTATATGGATTTACTTGCTCAACTCTAGAAAGGGGGTGTATCGGCTAATGAGTGACACGGGCAACCCATTTACTAGTACTATCAATCATAAAGAAAATAATCATGTGATGATTTCTCGAGGAGGAGAAAAAAAGGTTATGAAGAAAATTTTATCCGTGGCTTTGTCTACAGCAATGGCATTCTCCATGTTTGCTTCTGTAGCATTCGGTCAAACTGGTCTTACTGATGTAAACGCGCAATACAACTACTTGAAAGATAAAGGGATCTTCGCTGGATTCCCAGACGGTCAAGCACACCTTGACAGACAAATGACTCGCGCTGAGTTCGCTAAAGTCATCACTAAGACAATGGGTCTTAAAGAAGTAGAAGGCGTTTACTCCTTTAAAGACAAAAACTACGGTGAAAAACACTGGGCAGCTCCTTATGTAGAAGCAGTTTACGCTGCAGGTATCATGGAAGGCGTTAACTCTACTAAGAAAATCTTCGGAACTTCTAACCCAGTAACAATTCAAGAAATGGCAACTGTACTTGTACGTGCGCTTGATCTTGAAGTACCAACTGAAACTAACAACTCTGCAACAGCATGGGCTAAAGGTTATGTTCAAGCAGCAATCAACGCAGGTCTGGTTGACGCTAACGCTAACTTCCAATCCAACGCTTCCCGCGAACTTCTTGTAAGTGCTGCATACGCAGTTGATCAAGAACTGAGCTTGCAAGTTGAGTCTTACACAGTTATCGAATCCGGTAAAGCTGTTGAGTTCAAAATGAGCGACGGCGAAACTGTGAAAGTAACTTTGGATAAAGCACTTGTAGCTAACACAGAAACTGAAGTTAAATTCACTCACAAAGATAAAGAATTTACTGAGAAAGTTACTTATGTAGTAACAACTGCTACTAAAGTAGCTAGTGCAGTTTCTGCTAACCTGAAAGAAGTAGATGTACAGTTTGATGGTACTGTTGATAAAGTATCTGCAGAAGATAAAGACAAATACTCCGTTGACAGCTCTGTAACAGTTCAATCTGCTACTCTTCTGGAAGATGGTAAAACAGTTCGCTTAACTGTTGCTGGTACTTTGACTAATCAAAGAGCCTACAAACTAGATGTTAGAAACGTCAAAGCTGGAGACAGAACAATTGACGCTGAAGATGTTGCATTCACACCAATTGATAATGCACTTCCAGAAGTTAGTGAAGTTAAGGCTTTGGGAACTAAAGCAATTAAAGTTACGTTCTCTGAACCAATCAAAACCGCTTCTTCAGCTAACTTCAAATTGGATGGTAAGACATTCTTTGGTAGTGTAGATACTGGATCACGTGAATTGATCCTGAAACCATACACTGCTTCTGATCTTTCTGTAGGAAACCACAAATTAGAGGTATCTGGCGTAGAAGATTACAATAATTTCAAAGCTCTTACTAAAGAATTTGACTTTACAGTTGTAGAAGATACTACTGCACCTACTGTAGCAAATGTAAGTGCGACACTTGAAAAAGTTACAGTTACTTTCAGTGAAGAAATTGATCAAGATACATTGTCTGCTTCTAACGTTTACTGGAAATCCGGAAATGACAAAAAAGCAGCTTCTTCCATCAATCGTGTATCTGCAACAGTATACGAATTTGACTTCACTGCTAACTCTTTGCCAGGTTACGAAACTAGTCTCTTCGTAGAAGGAGTTAAAGACTACTCTGGTAACCAAATTAAAGACACAGAAGTTAAGGTAAGAGCTGAATTGGATCAAACTCGTCCAGAGGTAACTGAGGTTCGTATCAGCCAACTTAACAACAAAGAAGTTAATTTGAAATTCTCCAAACAAGTTAAAATTGAAGATGTTAAATACTTCACTCTAACTAAAGCAAATGGTGATGTAGTACCTGTTCGTACTGTAGCATCTACTGATACTTCTGATCCAACTGTAGGTAAAGTATTTACACTTACTACTTATGATGCGTTGGATGAGTCTTATACATTGAAGATTTCTGGTGTTCGTGACACTACTAAACTTCAAAATACAATTGTAGATTACACTACAACTCTTAATGGTTCTGATGTAACAGCACCAAGTTATACTTCTAACTCCGGTACTGGTCGTACATTGATCATTAACTTTGACAAGAAACTCGAACTCGCAAGCTTGGGTAGCGCTGGTAACTACCTTGTAACTATCAACGATAGAGTACAACAATTGCCTGCTGGTACTGAAGTTACACCTATCCAAAATGGTGAAGCAGTTCGCTTGGTATTCCCTGAATACATTGATAATGCACGTGTAGGAATTAACGATACTACTGCGGGTGCTAATGTAACGCATTTCCAATTGTTGGGTCTTAAAGACGCTGCTGGTAATGTTATTACAAACTTTGGAGCAGGTGCTATTTCAATCAACTCCGGAAGTGCTAATCTAGCAGATGGATATGATAATTCTACTTCTGAGCCTGCTAAGTTGACAGCAAAAGGTGAGATCAAAGTTAAATTTGATCAACCAATTGGTAGAGCTGCTGTAAGTGACTTTGCTCTTACTGGAAGTGCAACTGGAGTTTCTATCTCTTCCGTAACAGCTAATGGTTCCAATATTGTTACAGTTAAATTGTCTGGTGACGTGAGCAACACAGCTCTTACTAACACTGATGATGAACCATTTGGATTGGTGATCAGAGCTAATAACAACATCGTATCTACTTCTGGTATCAAAGCAGTTCAAACAGAAACTCAAGTAGATATTAAAGATGCAGTTAAACCACAAGTTCAACTTGCAAGCGGACAAACAAGACTGAATGTAAATAGCAATGTAATTATCCTTCCATTCAGTGAAGCACTTGGCGGTACAGCAACTGATTACAAATACGATCTTGTTGTAACTAACATCAGAACTCAAGAACGTGTACCTGTTACTAGCTATACAACAGGATTATCAGCTGATGAGAAAAACATTGAAATTAGTCTTACTGCTGCAACAACAGATGAGTACAGTGTACGTGTAATTAATGATGCTGCTCATATTCAAGACAAGGCTACTAACAAAGCAGCAGTTTCTTCGACTTATAACACTGCTGTTGGAGCAATTGATACTGTTGCCCCAACTGTTACAAAAGCACTGACTGGTAATATTGCACATGGTGCTACTGCAACAATTACTTTCTCTGAATCAATTAATGCTGCTTCTCAAACTGCTGTAGAGAGTGCAATTGTTACAGCTTCTGGTCTTACAGCAGCAGATCTTGCTTTCACTTGGAATGGTGCGACAGTGACTGTAGCAAATAATTCTACAGCTACTGACACAGCTTTCACAGCTGATGTAACTGTAAACATTACAGATTTAAAGGGTAACCCAACTACTGGTGCTAAAATCGTTGACGTTGCTGAGTAATTAAAATTGTCAAATAAAAAGAGGGCCATTTTGGTCCTCTTTTTATTGTTTTTTAGAAACTTTCTTCTGATAATCAGCGTCTATATAGTATCTTCAAAAAAAGGAAACAATTGGAGGTAAGACGTGAAACATAAACACTATCAAAAAACAGTACTTTGGACTACTACTGTATTGCTTATTTTAGGACAAGGATCATCAGTCGTTGCAGATGCTGAGAGCACGAATTTTAAACAGGCAAATTTTTATCATCCAATGAATCTATCCGTCTTAACTGATTCGATTTCATCTAATTTTTCCAGTAATAATAATTTAACTCCATCCAATCTGTTATACAGCGGCTCAAATCCTACGGTTGCTCCCCTAGGGACAGCTTTACCTAGCGCTCCAATTATTGGTGCCTCAATAGGAAGTAGCACATCAAAGACTGCCGCGGCTCAAAAAACTTCCACTGTGAAAAGCTCTAGTTCATCGTCGACAAAAAGTGACAAACCCATACATACACTTAATAACCTCAAACCCGTCAAATTAACCTCTAAGAGCACTGTTAAACTTACCGACCTCAATGTACTCACACAAGAAGATGGCAAGACTCTCACCTACACCCTGACCTATCAGAATAATGACAGCAAGACGTTAATGCTTATTGATTATTGGACCAAAGTGAAGACAAAGGGCGGAACATTGTATTCTCCGAATCTTATCGCACGTGATCAGGAGAAGAAGAGTGTTGCCGCTGGCTCGTCCCTTGCCGTTACCTATATTGTGAAGGTTGGAAAGAACGTAAAAGTCAGTGATCTCCTGTTCCAGATCGTGAAATGGGATTTCACCAAACCGAACTATGAGAGCCATTTAGGGCATTTTAATGTGCCGGCGTCTTATACCTTGTCTACACCAGTCAATCAATCGAAGATCATCCGCTTAAATGACACGCCAATCAAAATTAAAGTATCGAAGTTTGAGTTCCATTCAGGCTCGGATTACAACTATGCAGAGGTCAGTGTGAACCTGCATAACACGGGCTACAAGCTGCTGGAGAACCCTACCGCCAAATGGATTCTGAGAACAGCAGGAGGCAGTAACTATCCGCTGCTCTTGGATTCGGCAGAAGCTACCTTTAGTATTCAGCCACAGGAGAACAAGACATTGAAGCTGCTCTCCAGTATTCCGAAGTCGGTCAAGCTGGCGGGAGCAGAGCTCATAGTGGTAGAGGAGGAAGGCGAAGCCAAGACGGTGCTGCCGCTTGCTACTTTACAATTGCCTGCAGCAAGTACGACAAAGACTGTAGCGACGCAGCCTTTTAAACCAAGACAAGTCACGGTGGAGAATTTGAAGCTGGAAACGACGCTGGAAGCTGCGACGGTTAGTCAGAGCTATGGCAGCAATGATTTGTCCTTAAGCTTTAAATTCAAGAACATCAGCAAAGAAACCATTACGGTGCCTAAATACGAATTTCTATTGAAAAGCGGTAATGGCAACTCCTATCCGATGACTACGAAGGCTCTAGAGAATCTATCCTTGCAGCCAGGTGCAGAGAAGACGATCAAGCTGGATATCTCCGTATCCTATGAAGTTGCTCAAGGTGCGCTCAAGCTAATTATGAATACTCCTAAATCGGAGGATCCAGAGAGCAAAGCACCTGCTTACAGCTATCCTGCAGGAATCTATATACTTCCTCAGCCATCTTCATTGCAGAATACACTTGGGCGAGAGATCTCTGTGAAGAATGATAGCGGAACCTATGGTGTGACCTGGTCTTCCATTCAACGTTTGCCTTGGACTGATGGGGATCTGCTCTCTGCCAAGCTGACGGTTAAGAACACTTCGGTGAAGACACTTCGTCTGCCAGATCTGCAAGGTGTATATACAATAGATGCAGCGAAGGATGCGGGCAGCACCAAACTGATTAAGAGTCAGGCTGCTTCACTGCTCGGACCAGGGCAGGCAGTAGATATGTATCTGGTAACGAAAATTCCTACAACGCTAGATATTGCTCAGCTGCAAGTAGCCCTTGAAGAGAAGGTAGGAGAAGAGTCAACAGAGTGGATCAAGCTGACGAATATTGGAGCCATCCCAGAGGTTCCGGAGATTGAGAAGGATGCAGCCTACACGTTAACCACACTCGGTAAAAAGGCGGAAGTCAAGACACGAAAATCCGTCGTCTATCCAGGGACAACGACGGATCTTGTGTATACAGAGCTCGAAATGACCAATATGGAGAATCGTCAGGCCGATCTGTCGCAGCTCAGCGGATACTATATGTCTTCCAGCGGTCTTTATTTTAAAGCAAATGTCAAACAGATTGATTACCCGGCTGGCCCTGAAGACAAGAGCATCGTAACCATGTGGACAAAGATTCCGAAGCGGGTAACCGTGTCAGATATGCGACTAATCGTCGGTGAGGGAGTTACAGAGGATAAACTGACACCAGTAAAAGGAGAAGCTACTGGCTATGTTAATGCGGCATCCCTTGAGATCACTCCACAGCAGGTCACGGCTCTAGCAACAATTCAGAATTTTGAGCTGTTCCCTTATCAAGTACAGACGCATACCTTCGATGCTTACCTGTCCGGTGGATCCAATGTATCTATTGAATGGTACTATACGCTTAGCCAAAACAACGAGTATAGCCTTCCTGAGAATGAGCACAAGTTCATTGTCGAGATTACCGATTCTACGGGCAGAGCCTTTGCCAAGGAGCTTGTACCGGGTACGGACATGAAGCTTGGAGCGAATCAGCTGCTATCCTGGTCGATAGATGATCGGATCTTTGAAGATCGTAGAGCGGGAACCTATCAAATATCCATTTATGACGAGTTCCAAGGGGAGAGGTTAAAGATTGCTGGCCAGTCCATGTACTATAATCCCAATCGCCTTCCTGCTGTAATTCCAGAAGAATAGATTATTCTTATTACCAAGTTCTTCTTGTCTATATGGCAAAATCACTCTATCATGATAATTATGGAATTGATAGATTTAGAGGAGGAACATCATGAAGCGCGTGTTGAAATTAGGTATGGCTACCGTCGCGATCGGTGGTGGAATATGGATTGGATCGGTTATGAATATTACTGCAGATGGTGCATCAGAGAATACCCAGCCGGGTACAGTAGATGATCCAGTCGTTACGAAGAGCTATGTAGATCAAGCAATACAAAATGGACTAAATGGCGGAAGCGGAGCAGGTCCATCTGAACCGTCCACCCCAGCTGCAGGGGAAGAACTGAAGATTGTCGTTGTGAAGCCTGGACAGCGTCTTGTTGCCGGAGCAGGAACGGAGTTTATCGTTCGTAGCGGTAAGGCCGTTATCTATTCTGCAGATGCGAACGGTGTAGCCGATCTGACTGCAGGCCAGGACTTGACCAATGGGACGGCGATTACGAACAACCATCTCCTCTCTTTCCCTCGTGAGGGTAGAGGTATCGAGGTACAGCAGGGCAACAAATACAATCTGACGGTTATGGTTCGCGGTAATTATAATCTCTTCTTAGTTCCTTAGGGTTTGGTTTATTATTTGGTTATTACAAACCGAAGTTATATTTTATAGCTTGTTATTTCTAAGTATGCGACGTTTTGCTTCATATTATATATGAGGCGGAACGTCTTTTTTCTTGGATTTCAGTTTCTTGGATTTCAGTGTGTGTCGATGGATGATTTTTAATGTGTGTCATTTTTCCATAAGTAACAATGATTCGCCAGTCTATAAAGCCCCTGAGGTGCAAACAATATGCCTGCAAGACCAATACACAGGAGGTGCATAGATCATGGCAAGAAACAAGAGCAAGCTGGTTCCGGAATGCCGTCAAATGCTGGAGCAAATGAAGTATGAAATCGCAGCGGAGTTTGGGATATATACGGGCGGTTCCCATGCAGGGGGTGCAGACACAGAGTTTGGTGATGAGCTGGGCTCAACCAATGGCCATTCTTCGTTTGCTGGATGGGGATATCTAACCTCTAGAGAAAACGGATCGATCGGCGGAGAAATCACAAAACGTCTTGTCCGATCGGCGGAGTCTAGTTCCTTCCAGATCCCTAATCTATAGTAAGCACACTGCATTCTGTCTGTAAAAAAAGGCAATAAAACCGTAATATCCGACTGGAATATTCATACTTTATCTGATTGACACGGATTGACAAATACGTTAACATGTCGTATGAGGATGTACTGCAACCTTTTCCATGGTGGAAAAGGTTCGTTTTTTGTTTAAGGATAAACGTATGGGCGATAGACCATAATATCCATATATGTGGGAGGTTGATTACTACAATGTCTGTTAAAGGGCGTCACTTATTCACATCAGAGTCCGTAACTGAAGGGCATCCGGATAAAATCTGTGATCAGATATCAGACGCAGTACTGGATGCATTTCTTGAAGCCGATCCAAATGCCCGTGTAGCATGTGAAGTATCTGTCGCGACCGGACTTGTGCTGGTTATCGGTGAGATTACTTCAACAGCTGATTATATCGACATTTCGGCCATTGCGCGTAACACCATTAAAGAGATCGGATATACACGTGCGAAATATGGTTTTGACTACCAGACTTCTGCTGTACTTACTTCCCTGAACGAGCAGTCCAAGGACATTGCTCAGGGTGTTAATGCGGCCCTAGAGAACCGCGACCCGGCTCTAATGGAGAAGGAAACGGAAAATATCGGTGCGGGTGACCAAGGTCTGATGTTTGGTTTTGCAACCAATGAGACTCCAGAGCTTATGCCGCTCCCGATTGCTCTGTCTCACCGTATCGCTCGTCGTCTGGCTGAGGTTCGTAAGGATGGCACACTTGGATACCTTCGTCCGGACGGCAAGACCCAAGTCACGATTGAATATGACGGCAACAAGCCGGTTCGTGTGGACACCATCGTAGTATCTACACAGCATGCCGAAGATATTACGCTGAAGCAAATTCAGGCTGACATTCGTGAGCATGTGCTGTCTCCTGTCGTTCCGGCAGAACTGCTGGACAATGAAACAAAATACTTCATTAACCCGACAGGCCGTTTTGTCATCGGTGGACCTCAAGGGGACGCAGGACTTACAGGACGGAAGATTATCGTGGATACATATGGCGGCTATGCGCGTCATGGCGGCGGTGCTTTCTCCGGTAAGGATCCTACGAAGGTAGACCGTTCTGCAGCTTATGCAGCGCGTTATGTAGCGAAGAATCTCGTTGCAGCAGGACTTGCTGACAAGGTGGAGATTCAGCTTGCATATGCGATCGGTGTAGCGAATCCGGTATCGATTAACGTCGATACCTATGGCACAGGCAAGATCAGTGAAGAGAAGCTGGTTGAACTCGTGCGGAACAACTTCGACCTTCGTCCGGCTGGCATTATTCGCATGCTGGATCTGCGTCGTCCGATTTACAAGCAAACAGCGGCATATGGCCACTTCGGCCGTACAGATATCGATCTGCCTTGGGAACGCATGGACAAAGCAGACGTATTGAAGAGCCAAGCTGGTCTATAATTAGCAAGCAGATACGGATAGAACGGATTGAATAAGCTCGATATACGAGAGCGACCAAATTTAAGCCTTCGATGGATAACCATCGAGGGCTTTTTTTCGTTGTGAAGTCATTGTGGAGAGCCTGGATTCGAACGTTGGGCGCGTGATGACTAAACTATATTTTCCATTTAACCGATGTAAAGAAGAGGTCTGGATTATTTTAGAGTGCAAAATGGAAAGGAGTGAGTGCTGCATAATGAAAAAAGGATTATCATGGGCGCTGGTCTGTGCACTAACCCTCCAAGCTGCTGTCAGTACAGGAGTAGGTTCAGCCTATGCAGATGCACCCGTACAGATAACAACAGGACAAAACATGTCGCTGCAGGTAAGTTCTCAGCTTGCAACTTCCCCTCAGGTGATGACAGGACAGACAATGACGGCTCAGATTGAGGATGTGCAGGAGCTGAAACCGTACTCTGGGCAAGTTGAGGTATCTAAGAAGCCAAGCTTGTCCATTCAGTTGACGGAGTCTGTAAGAAAAGGGCAGGATGGCGGATCGGTAATGATCCAGAGTCTGTCCGACAATCGCAAGGTCAAGCAATTTGATATGGATACAGAAGTGAAAATATTTGATCATAAAGACGGAACAGAAGTTCCTTCTGGCGGATATGGTACATACATTACCTTCGATATGGGTACAGATGAGCTGAGCAGCGGTGGATATTATGTTCTGATAGACAACGGTGCCTTTGTGAACGAGCAGGATGTCCCTTTTGAAGGCATACAAGATGCAGGAACATGGCGCTTCTGGACAGAGGGGATGGGAGAAGTCCCTGTCGTAGAAAAGACACCTGCCCATAATGCAGCAGGAGTACTCCCTGCTTCTTCGCTAGCTCTGAAATTCAGCAAAGACATGTATCCAGCGGCAGGCAGTATTGAGATTATCCAACGATCGAATAATCAAGTTGTGGATACAATTCCTGTAACCTCTTCCCGCGTGAGTGGCGGCGGAACGAGCACTATTCGGATTACGCCAACAACAGCATTAGAAAATAATACTGTATATGATGTCGTTGTCCCGTTAGGGGCATTCTGGGATGCGTATCAGAATCGAAGTCAGCCCATAGCCAAGGGAAGCTGGAGCTTTACGGTGTCAACCGATACATCTGCGCTTACGGTATCGTCCTTATCTCCTAGTGATGGAAGCATGAGTGCACCGGTGGATCAACCGCTTATACTTACGTTTAATAAGACGCTGAACCCTGAATATACTGGATCTGTGACGCTTCGTAAGGCAGGCGGGTCGACTGTTGGTGCACGTACAGTTATTAATTCATCCAATCCTAGACAGCTTGTGATCACCCCGACTGCACAACTGGAGCACAATACAACATACCAGGTTGATGTACCCGGTGGTGTGTTTAGAGATGCAGCAGGAAATACGTTTGCAGGACTAACAGGAAGCAGATCGTGGAGCTTCAAGACGTATACGAGGGACACGACCGCTCCTGTACTACAATCCTCCAAAATGTACACCAATACCCTTATCCGACTGACATACAATGAGGTGCTAGGTACAAACGTCAAACCACTGACTTCCAGTTACTCAGTAACTGTGAACGGAGAGAATCGCGGAATTAGCGATGTCAGTGTATCCGGGGATACCGTCTATGTCATGCTGGACACAGGAGTTGCGGTAGGTCAGGTTGTCCGTTTGTCCTACACGCCGGGTGTAAGACCGGTACAGGATTTATCGGGAAACTCGGCTGCCTCCTTCTCAAATCGCGAGATTGTGAATGACCTCGACTCTGTGTTGTCCAAGCCGAGAGAAGGGACCGTGTACGGAAACACGCTATATTTATACTTTACCGAAAGTGTAAAAGTGACAGCTTCCAATGCCCGGGATCAGTTCCAAGTCACTGCGAATGGCAACAGTATAGGTGTAAGCAGTATTAGCATAAGCAGCGGATCAGCGGTTACGCTTATTTTGAGTCGGGCAGTGACGGATGGAGAAGTTGTTCGTGTAACTTATACGCCGGGATCCTATCCGCTGAAAGACTACAGGGAACAGGCACTTCCCGGGTTTGGTGATTTCTTTGTTCGGAACAGCTATGATACCAGAGCTCCTGAGTTCGTAGAGACCTGGGCAGGTGGTAATAAGCTGTACATACAATACAATGAAGCACTTCGAACCGATAATCTTCCATTAAAAAGCCAGTTCTCTGTCCTGGTTAATCGAAGTCCGTTGTATGTGAACAGTGTCGAGGTTAATGAAGATACCGTAGAATTAACGCTGGCTAACTCGCTAGCCATGAATCAGGATGTGACGTTATCCTATATTCCTGGTGTGAAGCGGTTGACCGATCTGAACTACAATCCTGCAGGGTATCTTGATCTGATTCCGGTTATGGTGTATGGGAGCGGCAGTGTAAAACAGGGTTCAGTCCAGAGCCAAACCGTAACCTTGACCATGTCGGAAGCGATGCAGATGCAGAGCTCAATTACTCCATCTCAGTTCACGATCATCGCGGGTGGTCAAGGCGTTCAAGTTGCATCCGCTTCGGTGCAGAATCAGACGGTGACCATAACACTCACTGCTCCGGTATATGCCGGACAGAATGTCACGCTTGCTTACTCACCTGGTGCTATACCGCTGAAGTCAGCCACAGGAGAGACTATAACAGGTTTTGGACCATTTGCGCTCCAGAACCGAACGAGCAGCACAACAGGCGGAGGCTCGACCAGTATGCCAAGCGGGCTTACTGTACTTGATTCGTCACTCTTTAACGAGACAGGTTATGTGCTGAATAGTATTGCAGCAGCCAAGTCGTCGGTAATGTCGAAGTATAACCGCAGCGCGAATGCTTATACGCCGAGCACGGAGCTGCTTAAACAAGCTTATACGTATATAAATGCGTCCGGAGGCACACCGCTGGTCGCTGTCGAAGTTCCTCAGACAGAGGGCGCTGCTGTCGTTGGTTTCAAGCTGCAGGCACTCGATGAGATGAAACGATTGAATTCAAGAGCTGTCATCGGGGTCAGATATGGAGATACGCTGTATACGGTTCCTGTAAGCCAGCTTGAGCTGAATACGATGGCAGGAGCCGCGAATACAACGATTAGCGGAGCGACACTGTACATTCAGTTAGAAGCGGTAACTCCTTCATCTTCTGTAGCTATGGATCAATTGCTCGGACAAAGCTCAGCATCCAAGCTGTCCAGTATCATGGATGCAAGCACTTATGTGTCTAACGATTCATCAACATATAAAACAGCCCTGGCATCTAACGGACAGCTATATCTTCGATTAAGTGGCACCGTAAGCAGCAGTACACTTGGACTCGTGAAGATGGATAACACGATTCAGAGACTAAGCCCTGTTCCGTTCCGAATGACCAAGACAAGGGATGCACATATTGTGCAAGCGAAACTAGCTGGCAATCAAGCGGTCGTTCCGGCAAATCATTCAGTGTCCTATGTAGGCATGTATAGCCACTGGGCAAGAACTTCTATTGAAAGACTGGCTTCGATGTGGATCATTGATCAGCCTGGAGGATCAAACTATGAACCTGACCGGCCGATTACCCGGGCAGAGTTTGCCGGAATGATCGCAAGAAGTCTTGGTCTAGATGGTGATTTTGAAGAATCACGCCGATTCGGAGACGTTCCTTACAGCATATCTGGCGCTTACATCGGTGCAGCCACCAAGGCGGGCATCATTACAGGGCATCAGGACGGTACTTTTAAACCTGATCAGCTGATCACGCGTGAGCAGATGGCGATTATGATGGTTCGTGCACTGCACTATGGCGGTCATGAATCGGCACTTAACGGTACACCGAACAGCATCCTGAGCAAGTTCAAGGATCGTGTGTACATTCAAGCACCCAATATCGTGGCCGAGGCTGTCCAGCAAGGGATCATCGAGGGGATGACACACAATACGTTCAAGCCTGGCGGTCAGGCGACACGAGCACAGGCAGCGGTGATGATTACTCGAATGCTGAGCATTTATACAGAATAAGAGAGTCATAGTAGAGCAAAGGCACCGAAGTCTAGTGGATAGATGAAATAGATGCAGATCCCTTTGTATATATTTTCAACAAAACCGATAGATATGTTCAACTTGCTAGATTCTATTCATAAAGTTAGAGAAAGAGCGTAACTTTTTCCATTTTTAGCAGTCTATTATTGAGAGGATGTTCGTGTCTTCAGCTCCGTGAATCTCTATTACAGAGGCTTGCGGGGCTGAACTCATTAATAGAAAGCACATAGGATGGGAGAGGCGCTTTTTTTATGAGCAAAGAGAGGAAGCAAACGGGGAAACTGGCGGCAAGATCAGGCAAGAAGTGGATGATTGTGACGATCGCAGGCGTATTATGGGTGACCCCCGTTCTTGGAACAGGGCAGGTACTGCAGGATACCCTTCAAATATCAAGTGTGGCCATGGCGGCAAGTACAACCAAAATATCAGAAGAGATGATCACGGCGGGAGCCAAAATGATCAATTATCGATATACAACAACGCGTTCTGGGGCTTCATCAAACGTGCTGGCGAATGTAATTCAGGTGGATTTGAACAATCCGAATGTGAAATTGGATGTGATGACAGGTAAACAAGGCAAGTTCAACAGCAAACAGAGCACTGGGGGAATGGTGAAGGAAACCGGCGCAGTAGCCGGCGTGAATGGTGATTATTTTAATGTGAGCGGGGAAGGCGCGCCGATTGGCGGTCAGGTGATGAATGGCGTGCTGATGTCGACCCCTTCCGAGCTGTCGGGGATGCAGGCATTGACGGTAACCAAGGACGGCAAACCGATGATTGATGAATACAGCTTTGAAGGCTCGGTTACGGCTTCGAATGGGTCTACCTTTAAGCTGAGAGGAATGAATAAGGAAGATTACACTCTGGAGTCCGGCTCTGTCAAATACAGTCATGCCAATTCGATGTATATTTATACATCCGCATGGACTTCAGTGAAGCGGCCGAATGATCCGGCCACTGCTGCTGCTACAGAAGTGCTGGTACAGAATGATGTCATTCAGCAGATTTCCTATAAAACTCCACTCAACACGACCATTCCGGAGGGTGCGTATATTTTGCGCGCTCATGGTACGGCAGGAGACTGGATCAATACGAATCTGGCCGTTGGACAATCCATTCGTGCGGATTATAAGCTGATTGCGAAGACCACGGGACAAACCGTGAATCCGGACAAC
Source organism: Paenibacillus urinalis (assembly GCF_028747985.1). Taxonomy (NCBI): domain Bacteria; kingdom Bacillati; phylum Bacillota; class Bacilli; order Caryophanales; family Paenibacillaceae; genus Paenibacillus; species Paenibacillus urinalis. Next base: position 4,889,636 of record NZ_CP118108.1, on the reverse strand, counting down.
TTGGATATGATGATTGGCGGGCATACGCTGCTCGTGAATGGTGGGGGAGCCTCCTCCTTTTCAAGAGATGTATCGAGTATTGGAGGGTACCGTGCCCGCACGGCAGTAGGGTATTCCCAAGACGGCAGATATGTGTATTTAATTGCAGTTCAGGATAACAGCTCAAGCTCGGGAATGTCACTGTCTGAACTGCAGAAATTCATGGTAAGTATTGGCGTGTGGAAAGGGATGAACCTTGACGGCGGCGGATCGACAACGATGATTACGAGACCGCTTGGTGAAATGAACACAGGCCTTGCTTTTGCAACGGAATACGGGACAGAGCAGCGCGCTGTTATTAATGGTCTGGGGGTCTATTCTCTGGCACCACAAGGGCAGCTGAAGGGACTGACGATCAGCGGAACGTCCTCTATGCTCGTTGGACAGGAAGGAACTTACAGCCTCAAGGGCTACGATACGTATTATAATCCATATGATATGAGCGGCGCTTCAGTGACTTGGAAATCCAGTAACGGCAATGTCATCAGCACAAGCGGCGGCAAAATAACAGCCAAAGGCGGAGGTACAGCAACCCTGACCGCAGTGAGCGGCTCGGCAAGCGCGAAGATGCAGATCACCGTTGTGGGCGCAAGCAATCTGAAGTCACTTAAGGCTGGAGCAGGTACAGGTTCACTGCAAAAAGGAGCGGCCATCGCTGTTCCGATTACGGCAACGACCAAAGACGGACAATCCGTCTCCCTTCCGGCAGACAGCTTGAATTGGGAATTCGTTGGATTTAAGGGAAGTGTATCGGGTGATACACTCACTGTATCCTCTGTCAATTCCGGAGCTTCGGTAGGGTATGCCATCGGCCGCTATGACGGCTTCAGCACCGTTGTTGTCTTGACGACTGCAGGACAAACGATGTGGGAAAACTTTGAGAATGTAAGCTATCCGATCAGCTTCACGACGAATGCATCCGGCGTGACCGGAGCAGCACACGTTGTTAACGGAACTGGCGAGAAGTCCGGCTCCAAAGTGCTGGAGCTGAGCTATGATATGAACGGCGGAAGTGGTAAAATGTATGCTTATGCACAGCTTAATGGCACTTCCGGTAAACAAATCGAATCCAGTGCTACGGCGCTGTCTATGGACGTCCTTGGTGATCACAGCCTGAATTGGCTGCGGGCAGAAGTGCTTGATGCAAATGGCAAAACGGTATACATTGATCTTGCCCGCAATATTAACTGGACTGGCTGGAAGAACATTAGCGTCGATCTAAGCGGTTCAGGTATTGCGTATCCGGCGAAGCTGAAGCGGGTATATGTCGTCAATCTTGAGGAAGGTCAGGATGAGAGAGCGATGGCAGGAACGGTAGCCTTTGATAATATTGCTCTGACCATGCCTTCCCTATCTAGTGAAGCAGGATTACCAACAGGAACCGCCAAGTTTGTCATTGGACAAAAATCGGTGACCTTCAATGGAACGAAGAAGGCAATCGATGCAGCACCTGTACTGAAGAATAACACAACCTATGTACCAATCAAGCATGTGCTGGATGTGTTCGGAGGCAGAGCAACCTGGGATAGTAAGAACAAGCGTGTGACGATTCTCCGCGGCGGCAAGCTGATTGATCTTACAGTAAACGAGAAGGAATTTATCCTTAACGGGCAGCGCCTAAGCGCGAGTGTGGCTCCGTATATTTCCGGTGGTAGGACTTTAGTCCCTCTCAGACTAGTATCTGAACAACTTGGCCTTACCGTAAAATGGGAACAGAAAACGAAGACCGTCACTATCGACTCGTGATATGGTATGATATATCCTGGAAACGTTAGGAATGGAGTCGAACATTTGTGGACTTTCAAGCTGATGCTCTTGACCGCGTCATAAAAAACGCCATGCAGGTCATGGAAAGTAGTAAATATCAGATTTTTGAAATAATGGACTCAGCTCGAACCGAGCTGAAGACGCTCAATCAGGAGATTCAATCCATCCTGAAAGAGACGGCGGAAACGATCGAGAAGGTCGATCAGCTTGAGCTTAATTTCCGCCGGTCCCGAATCCGGCTGACAGAGGTCAGCCGGGATTTCGTCCGCTTTTCCGAGCATGACATCAAGCAAGCTTATGAAAAGGCGACACAGCTTCAGCTGGATTTGATGATTTACAGAGAGAAGGAAATGTACCTTAAAGCACGCCGCGACGATCTGCAGAAGCGTGCGAGAAGCATTGAGGAATCTGTGGAGCGCGCAGAGACCATCGGTTCACAGATGAATGTTGTTATGGAGTACCTATCCGGCGAATTAGGTCAGGTGACCCGAATCATCGAGTCTGCCAAGAATCGACAAATGATCGGTTTGAAGATTATCCTGGCCCAGGAAGAAGAACGCAAAAGAATCGCCCGGGAAATCCATGACGGCCCTGCGCAAATGCTTGCAAACTTAGTGCTTAGGACGGAAATTGTAGAAAGAATGCTGGTTAAGCAGGATTTTAAGATGGTGCAGGCCGAAATAGTAGATTTGAAGAAACAGGTTCGTTCAAGCCTTGGAGAAATGCGCAAAGTTATTTTCAATTTGCGTCCAATGGCACTGGATGACCTAGGCTTAATTCCCACGCTTCGAAAATACGTGCAGGATTTTGAAGAAAAAACGAAAATTCGCGCGCTTTTTGAAACCAGAGGGAAGGAACACCGTTTGTCTTCGGCTATGGAGGCTGCCGTTTATCGTTTAGTGCAAGAAGGCTTGTCGAATGCAGCCAAGCATGCATACCCGACCTATGTCGTGGTGGAGATCACTTTTCAGGCACAGCTCGTCAAGATTGTTGTACAGGATAACGGGCTTGGCTTTAAGCCCGAACTGCTGGAACAGAAGAGCAAGGACCATTCACACTTTGGTCTGATTGGGATGCGTGAGAGAGTCGAGCTGCTCGAAGGCCGAATGGAAATTGAATCAGGAGAGAATCAAGGCACCAAGATTGTGATTCATATCCCGACAAACGTGGAAAAGGGAAAGGAGTAGCAGGATGGAAAACCAGAACATGATAAGGGGTAACATTAAGGTATTGCTGGCTGATGATCATCAGCTGTTTCGTGAGGGTCTGAAACGAATCTTGAACATGGAGGACGATATCGAGGTCATTGGCGAATGCGGCGATGGCATTCAGGTATTGGAGTTCTGCAACCAGAGTAAGCCGGACATCGTTCTTATGGACATTAATATGCCTGTAGAGAACGGGGTTGAAGCGACGGAGAAGCTGAGAGAGCTGTTCCCGGACGTGAAGGTTATTATTCTATCGATTCACGATGATGAGAGCTATGTATTTGAAACATTGCGCAAGGGCGCGAATGGGTATCTGCTGAAGGACATGGAGGCAGAGTCGCTTATTAACGCAATCCGTTCTGTACATGAAGGCTATGCCTTTATCCATCCCAAAGTAACAGGCAAGCTCATTATGCAGCTGCGCCGGATGACATATTTGAATGAGACAGGCGCTATGAATGAAGGCGGCGTGAAGGAAGCTGGCGTCAAATTCGTTGCAGGCGATAACAATCCGCTGACCCGTCGTGAAGCCGAAGTACTTCGTTTGATGGCGGAAGGTAAGAGTAACAAGATGATTGGTGAGTTCCTGTTTATCAGTGAGAAGACAGTGAAGAACCATGTCAGCAGCATTCTGCAAAAAATGGAAGTGGATGACCGTACACAAGCCGTTATCAATTCCATTAAATATGGATGGGTTACCCTGTAAAGGGAACGTAGCTTTCGGTATAAGGGAAGTGTGATCTGCCGCTTGCCCTGGGGGAACTACTGAAGTCATGCGTACAGCTAGTGGTCTCTGGTACTACATAGGTAGCATGTACGGGGGAGCGTTTCTTGTGCTGTATATTCATACTGCCTTGAAATGTGAGAAGATATAGATTGATCTAAAGTTGAGGACGCTAACGTTGATATTGTCGTATTTTCAATCGGGTTACGATTGTGATTCTGATTCGAAGGTTACGGCAAAGAACCAATGAGTTATTACTTTAGTTCGGTTATATAGTTATGGGATTTTTGAAAGCGCAAGAAAAAATAACATTTCTTTTCATAAAGATAGAATGTTACATTTCTATAGTATAGTAAAGAACTAAAGCAAAGAGTAGAGGATGCTTTAGTTCAGTGTATGCTTGATAGAATCATTTGAAATCGTGCAGTCCGGTCTATCTTCGCTATTGTTGGATCGCACCCCATCATAACGAATGGAACTGTCGCTCTAAATGCTCAATCTATTGTGTTAGTAAAAAATAAGATTTATCATATGTTCTGCTGATTCATTTGACTGTGTCACCGTCCCGGGTATCCGCATATATTGGCGGTATAACAAGATCCGCCGGCTGGTCATTCACACGGCTGCTGTGAAGTGAGTAGTTTTGCGGTTAATTGCATCCATGGATGCAATAGGGAGGTGTAGTCGTATTTGATCGAACATTTGATATGGATTGCGCTTGTCTATGGCTTAACAGCCTTATGCGTTCGGTATGTATACGCACGTTCACAGACCAAGCAGCAGCCTGCCGCCATACCCGTTCACTATGTTCTCATCACATGTAACCATGGACTTCAGCTGGAGTGGATTATCCGCGGATTGTCCATCGACGCTCTGTTTCGAGGCACGATTCATAAAGTAACTGTGATGGATCTTGATTCCAAAGATGATACTCTTCCGCTTCTCTACCGCCTCGGTGGTATGGCAGGCGTGGATTTGAGCATTGTCTCAGCAAGTGAGGAGCCGATGAGCACCTTATCTGCCTTACAGCCTTCAACGTACGAAGAGGTCAAGTTCGTTGATCTTCGCAACGATGCAAGTCTAACGGAATTTCCGTTCGTAACTAAACATTAATCATATTATAAGACGAATATATCGTTAAAAAGTTGCGGTATTGTCATTAATATTGTAAATATAGGATCTTTTTGGTTTAATTTAACTGTAGATGAAAAGTATGAAGCACATACTTCGGCAAATACGCCGGGTATGTGCTTTTTTTGCTTTCATAAATGGGTATTTGGTCGAAATTGGAAGCTTGAGATACGAGGGGAAATGAGGGGATCAGATGAGAATTGGTCTATACGCGATCAGATTATGTGCGGGGTCCGGCAATGGCAGGGAGTGGAGAATATTTCTGTCACTTCATTTGAGCGTAGATTGGCTGTGGTGGAGAGAGCAGCTTCGTGAAGCGTCTCCAGCAGGAGTATGGCAGGTGGTCATGATCTCAGAGGCTATGCCGTTATCCTGGGCGTATCGGGTACAGGCAGGATTATTTAAAGACGGGACAAGGACTTTGGGAAGTGGGGGAGCAGAGAGAACTGAAGTTCAGTGGAGGGAGATGGTGAAGTCTTTACTTGCTCCGCTGATCAGTGCAGAGCCTGGGGAGCAAGGAGAGCGGATGTTCCGAGAGTGTGTGGAGATAAGGGAGTTTCAGATTGGGCATAGCGGGCTGGAGGAATGGGGAGAGCAGAAGTTAGGCATTGTTGGTGATTTAGCAAAGGGGCAAAAGACTAAGTTAGAGGACGAATTGTACAGAGAGAGGGGGTGTACAGAATGTGCCGGCCTAACTGTATCAACCGTGGCTGGAAAAGCGATGCTTAGACCAGGAGGAAGATCAAGAATGGAGATGGATGGGATGTTGTATGAGCATTGCCTGAGTACAGAGACGGCAGCCCATGGGAGCGTAGAAACACGGAGATCTGAGTTGAGGAACAATTCACATACGATGGAAGTTGGACCGTATAGAGTGGTTGCGAGTACAGAGCATGGAGATCAGAGGAGAGCAGGTAGCCAAAGGTTTAATTCAGTGGATGAGATATACCAGCTGAGAGTGAAGGCAGAGCGTGTGGCACAGCAGCTGGCAGGAAGACAGCTGCTTATGCCGGAGGCAGAGGCGCTGCTTGCCGAGATCGCTCCCGAGGTAGGTTGCGAGTGGCAGGCTGCAGTGCAGCTGGCGTATCTGGCGGGGCGGGTTAGATACAGGCCCACCCTTGCTTCGCCGCAGGCGGCGCGCTCTGCGCGATTCGTCTGGCCTTGGGTCAGACGAGAGCAGCTGCGCTGCCGCCGATGCGGCAGCATGGCCGCACAGCAGAGTGCGTGTGCGGCCTGCGGATCTGCGGCGTGCGCCTATTGCGAGGCCTGCCTCGCGCTCGGGCGCAGCCGTTCTTGCGCGCTGCTGCTCGAAGGAGCAGCGCTTCCGGCCGTGCGGGGCACGGCCGGGGGTTCCCCCACCGATCTGGTGAGTCGGTGGGGACTTAGCCCAGCGCAGAGCGCAGCCACTGGCGCGGCGCTGGCGTATTTGGCCCGGCGGCGTGAGGACGCCCGGGCGAAGGGCCGATTCTTGCTCTGGGCCGTGACCGGCGCAGGCAAGACCGAGATGACCTACCCGCTGCTGGATTACATCCTCGCAAGCGGGGGCAGCGTGCTCGTCGCCACACCGCGCCGCGATGTGGTGCTCGAGCTCGCACCGAGGGTGGCCCGCGCCTTCCCGGATACGGCGCGGGTCACCCTCTATGGCGGAAGCAGCGAACGCTGGCAGCGAGGGCAGCTGACCCTCGCTACGACCCACCAGCTGCTGCGCTTCCGCCACGCCTTTGACCTGGTCATCCTCGATGAGCTCGATGCCTTCCCATATCACAACGACCCCATGCTTGCCTATGCCGCCGAAGCATGCTGCAAGCCGGGAGGCAGCTTCATCTATCTATCTGCCACCCCGCCTGCACAGCTCCAGCGAGAAGCAGCCCGCGGCAAGCTGGCTCATGCCAGAGTGCCGGTTCGCTTCCATCGTCACCCGCTGCCTGTCCCGGTATACATGAAGCTCCCGTACGTAGCGCAGCAGATTAAGCAGCGTAAGCTGCCACGCGAGCTTCAGCTCATGCTAAAGCGTTCGTTGGAGCGAGGGGCGCAGGTGTTTCTATTCGTTACACGGATCTCACAAATCGAGTCCTTCGTTGCGCTTCTTCGAGCAAGCTTGCCAGGTATTCGTGTCGAGGGCACCTCTTCCGAGGACCCTTTACGTGGTGAAAAAGTCATGTCTTTTCGCGATCGCGAGATTCGGCTACTCGTAACAACAACTATATTAGAGCGTGGTGTGACCGTTCCCAAGAGCGATGTCTATATTTTAGATGCAAACACGCGGCTGTTCGATGACGCATCGCTTGTGCAGATGGCAGGTCGAGCAGGCAGATCCAAGGATGATCCGGCGGGGACCGTCATTTTCGGCGCTCCAGAAGTGAATCGTGCTCAGAAGGTTGCCGTCCGCCAGATCAAAAGAATGAATGCCATCGCTCGCCGTAACGGTTATCTAGTAGATTAACCCGGACGATTCCCTTTGAGCGCAGTGTAGTAGGAGGCTGTCGCAGGTACCCCGATGTCAGAGGGGCTCGGCCGTCGAATGCTTTAGTTAGATTAAGTGGATTACATTCAAGCTGAAAGAATGATTTTTACAGTTGCATAACAATACCGTACTCATAGACCAATACAGACCAATATAGTCCAATGAAATGAGGGAGTCCAAGAGAATGAACATATTGAACCGCATATCTGCATTTATGCACAGCTTGGCATCCCCTTCCGGGAATACCTGTCTCGCCTGCGGTACACATGCTCCGCTCTCTAAGGAACTGCCGGGAATCTGTTATCGCTGTGTCCGTTCCATTCCTTGGATTACACAGATTCGCTGTGTTAAATGTGGACGGGCAATAGGCTGCCCGGATTGCTCCAGAGGAGACCATAACCGGAGATCCTTTGAGTGTAACCGAAGTGCTGTAGTATATGATTCTTTAATGAGAGAATGGCTGGCGGTATACAAGTACCGGGGGAAAGAAAGATTCGCTCCACTATTCGGGGCCATGCTTAATAAGGCGTATTTGGGAATGCAGAGAGAGTATTCCGCACAGCTGCTTCGAGGTGACATCGGTCAGGTGGATGAGCATGAGGGTGAGCGTGCAGAACAATCTAAATATAACGAAGGTAAGGTTTCTATTATCAACCGCTATGATTTATCCATAAACAAACACAGACCAGATATCTGGCGAGCCGATGCGATTACTTATGTGCCTGTAAGCCATGAGCGACTAATGGAGCGAGGGTTCAATCAGGCCGAACGGATGGCTGTTGAGCTATCGAGGTATCAGGGGTTACCTGTAATACCTTTACTGCAAAGAACCAGGCATACAGAGAAGCAGAGCTTCAAGGGACGAAGAGAAAGAGAAATCTCCATGCAGCATGCTTTTGAGATGAACAGAGATGTAGAAGAAGAACTCCATGCGTATCTAATGCATAATAAACAAGAGACAAATAGATCAACGAAGGAGAATAAAGTACATGGTGCTCCTCATTTCCGAAATGCTCAAAGCACACATGAGAATAAGCCCACTTTAAATCTTCTATTAATAGATGATGTCTATACGACGGGAAGTACGATTGAAGCCTGTAGCCGGGTTCTCAGAAAATGGGGATCAGACATGGGAGTTGAAATTCGCATTTATGCATTATGTTGGGCTCGTTCCTAAATTATACTTGTCTATTCTACATGGTAAATATTTCTGGAATGCTGAATGTAGAGAAAGTGGCTTTATTTTTATGGTGTTCATACCGATATATTGAGTAGAGAGTTCACTTGGATGACAAGTGAAAATCAGGTGGGTTATAATGTCAACAACAATGGTTGTCTATATAAAAGGGGGCGTAAAGAGGATGAATGTCGGTAATTGTCCTCGCTGCGGCAAGCTGTACGTACTGAATGTGATGGAGGCTTGTCCGTCGTGTCTGAAAGAGATTGAACAGCAATATTTTGATTGTGTGGAATACCTGCGTGTAGAAAAAGGCGCCAATATACAGCAATTATCTGAAGCAACAGGCATATCGATTAAGCAGATCACGAAGTTTATTAGAGAAGGACGAATTTCGATTGTAGATGCTCCAAACATGATGTATCCTTGTGAGGTGTGCGGAACTCTGATCCGGGAAGGTCATATGTGTGACGGATGTCGTGCGCGTTTGACCAAGGAACTGACGGGTGCAACCCAGGAGGTTAGTCGGAAGGACTCCTCCACTTTAGGCTCTGGTGCCTACAATGCAATCGACAAATTTAAGCGTTCTTAGGATGCATGACTCATTTCAGACATAGTCTATAAACAATGTTTCAACCTCTACCGATAACTTTAGTAAAGATTATCGGTTTTTTATTTTAGGACGATTCTTGATCCTAAATTCTTATGAAAGCAGGTGTTCATTATGAAGATTAATGAATCCGGACGAATTGGAGCGATTAACTCTTATTCGAGAAATATAGAATCCGGTCAGCAGACCGAAAATAAGAAGAGCAAGCGTAAGGATGAGGTATCCATCTCGCCTGAAGCTATGGAAATGCTCAAGCAGCAGGAACAAGTGAATAGCAGCGAACGCGCACAGCGCATTCAGGAACTGAAGCAGCAGGTCGCTTCAGGAACATATAAGGTCGACACGGAACAGCTGGCAGAACGCATGATGCCGTATTTTAAACCGAGCTCGGAGAAATAGGAGAAGCCAAACAATATGTCCTTAAATCAATTGATTGATGCACTCCAGAAATTAATTGTCACTCATCGTCAAATGCTGCATACGGCCGAAGTGAAACGAGAAGCTATTGTAAAAAATGATACGGATACGCTCATTAAGCTATTGAATCAAGAATCGATGATTCTGAAGCAGATTCAGAGTCAGGAGGCTGAGCGGAGCGAGGCTGTAGGCGCTTTTTTACTGGAACGGGGAATCAAATCAAAGCTGAATCTTAACATCTCCGAAATCTCGCGTCTCGTCTTCGATGTAGAGGATAAGAGAAGGCTGCAAGAGGTTCAGAATGAATTAAGCAATACCTTAAGGGAGCTCAAGGAATTGAATGATCTCAATCAGAGATTGGTAGAGCAGTCCCTTGCTTTCATTGATTATTCGCTGGATGTGCTCGTAGATAAACCGACCCAGGCACCCGTATACCAGCACCCGGATCAACGTCAGAGTACGATGGGGCAATTCGGATTATTTGACTCTCGTGCTTAAATAGGAGGATTAGACAATGGTTTCAACCTTTCATTCAATAGAAACAGCCAAACGGAGCCTGTTTACCCAAACGGCTGCACTGAATACGACAGGCCACAATATTTCGAACGCGAATACGGAGGGGTACTCAAGACAAGTTGTCAAAATGACAGCCTCTTCCCCAATGGAACCGCTTGCGTTTCTTAGGTCTACCAATCCGGGGCAGCTTGGATCTGGGGTCGAGTTCTCCGCGATTGAGCGTGTTCGCCAAGGGTTCTTGGACAGCCAGTACCGCAGTGAGAACTCCAGTCTAGGAAATTGGGAAGTTCAGTATGATACGCTTGATAAAATTCAGGGGATTATGACAGAGCCTTCCGATACGGGACTTCAAACGGTATTGGATAACTTCTGGGGAGCGTGGTCAGATCTAAGTAAAGATCCAGAGAATTTAACTGCCCGTAATATTGTCAAAGAGACGGCTCTAGCTCTAACGGATGCTATGAATTTGATGAGTAATCAGCTGAACGGCTTGAGTCAGGATCTTACGAATAATGTTGGCGTGAAGGCTCAAGAGATTCAAGGATATATTACTTCCATTGGAGAGCTTAATCAAACGATCAGCCGGATCGAATCACTTGGAGATAATGCAAACGATCTTCGAGATCAGCGTGATCTCTTAACAGATAAACTGTCCAAGATTGCGAACGTGACGGTAACAGAGAATGAACAAGGATACAACATCTCCATCGGCGGACAAGAACTGGTCAACGGAACCGCAGTTACTCAGGTGACTAGCGACCTTCTTACCGATGCTTATGCTGCTGGTGATCTTACAGGTGGGGAAGTCTACGGGATGATCGTATCCCGGGATCAATTCGTAACCGGCTTCCAGAATGACCTGAATCAACTCGCGAATACCATTGCAAACGGAGACGTCACGGTTAAGATTCCTGCAGGCTCTTCTATTCGTGAAGGTACTGTGGCTAGTCAGGATACGGTTATTACCGTGAACGGAGTTGAATCCACTGTTGCTGCCGGACAAGCCTTTCCAGCAGGAGCTGTTCTTAAGAACGAGACACCGCTGACCGTACAAGGAATTAACGGACTGCATCAACTGGGTTATGCCCTAGATGGCTCAGCAAGTGCGGGTATTCCTTTCTTCACATCAACAGACGGTGGTCCAATTACAGCTGGGAATATTACACTGAATCAGGTTATCCAGTCTAACCCCAACGCAATTGCTTCCTCACTTCGTGTGGATGCTAACGGCAATGCAATAAAAGGAAATAACACGATGGCTAATCTGATGGGTAGTTTGAAAGATCAAGCTTTTACAGTGCCTGGTGGAACGGATTCTACAACCATTAACGACTATTACAAATCCATGGTAGGTGAGCTCGGTATTCAGACGCAGGAAGCTTATCGTAAAGCAACTAACTCTACATCTCTTGTTATCCAAGTAGAGAATTCAAGACAATCTGTGAGCGGTGTCTCTTTAGATGAAGAGATGAGTAATATGATCAAATTCCAGCATGCGTACAGCGCATCTGCAAGATTTATGACCACTTTTGATGAACTGTTGGATAAGTTAATTAATAGCACAGGAACCGTAGGAAGATAAGATAGATTGGTAGGAGGGCTTTATGATGTTTAGAGTGACCTCAAATATGATGTCCAGCACACTCATGAATAACATTAACCGCAATGCGAAGCAAATGAACGATACACAGATCCAAATGTCCACAGGGATGAAGATTAACAAGCCTTCGGATGATCCTGTAGGTATTACATATGCCCTTAGATATCGTACAGAGCTTAATTCGAATGAGCAGTACCAAAGCAATGTAGATTCGGCAATATCATGGTTAGACTATACCGATACGGTTGTAACTCAGACGAATGAAGTACTGCAGCGGATGAGGGAACTGACGGTTACAGCATCAAATAGTACGAATCCGCAGGAGTCACTGGAGAGCATTCGTCTTGAAGTGGGTCAGCTTAAAGAACAGCTGATTGAAATTGGGAACAGTCAATTGAATGGTAAATATGTTCTTAACGGTCAAACTTATGATCAGAAGCCATACGATTTTCCAAAGAATGCGGAAGGGCTATCGGATACCTCTGGATTTGCTCAGGTTATGGTTGATACAGGTGACGTAAATTATGCAGTCAGCAGCGGCATTGAGCTGGCGATTAACGTGAATGGAAACGCGGTTATGGGCTCAGGTGGGGAAGAGGATAACGTATTTGCTATTGCTGATCGTTTGAATCAAGCATTGGCAGATGGCAATTTCGAAGACATTTCTGCCGAGTTAACTCAGCTTGATTCCCGGGTAGATAAGATTCTTGCAGCACAGGCAGGTGTTGGTGCAAAGATGAATCGGGTTGAATTAATGCAAAATAGATTAGGGGACATGGAATACAACTTAACCAGTCTGCGGGCCAAGTCAGAAGATGCGGATTATGCTGAGCTTGCCATTCAGTCGCAGATCCAGGAGAATATCTATAACGCAACACTTTCTGTTGGTTCTAAGATCATTTCATCTTCACTGGTAGACTTTCTAAGATAACTGGGGGGAATTGCTTATGAGCACAATCCCTATACTGCAAATTAGACAACAGCCAGGTCGTATCGGCATGGATGCAGATTTGGGACAATATTCTATAAGGCAGCCCAAGGCTGATCTCCAAATTAAGAGTAATCCTGCCCTTTTAACGATTGATCAACACCAGCCTGAACTTATTGTCGACTCTTCGAGAGCCAAAGCTGCGTTCACGGGAGGGCCGCATTTAGAAATGACACAGCGGTTATACTCCAATGTAAAGCAAATCTTTCTTGAGGGGATTGCCAAGCGGGTTGAAGAGGGAAACCGAATGGCGGAATTCTTCAAACCAGGTAATACGATTGTGGAAGTCTACGGAAAAAGTCAGCCGCTGCCCGTGTTAGGTGAGTTCAGAGGAGAGGCATCGATTGATAACGTAGATGTTCGATTTAATGTAAGACCGGTAGATATAGAAATTGAGAAAAGTCCTGTTGAATTTAATGTGCAGGTAAATAAGCCGGAGATTGAATATAACCGTGGGAAGCTGGATATTTATATGATGCAGTATCCTTCCGTTGAATTTATACCACCAGAGATTGATCGGACTGTGTAATATAAGAGCTATGGAGAGGCAATGGCCACTATCTGTAGCTCTTTTAGTTTATTTATAAAAGGAGAGAACGACATGACAATCATGATTGAGACCTCATCATGGGGACAGATGGAAGTTGAAGTAGATCAGATTATTCAATTTAACAAGGGAATTCCAGGATTTGAAGAAGAGACGAAGTTTGCCATTATTTCATATGATGATAGCCCATTCAGTATCATGCAATCGATCGCAGAGCCGAGTCTTTCATTTTTGTTGGTAGATCCATTTTTATTTGAGCCAAAGTATGAATTTGAACTTCCAGAACATGATGCTGAAGAACTCGAAATCAATGGTAAAGTAAGTGTACTTTGCATTGTAACCATTCAAGAGACGCTGATAGAATCCACCATTAATTTGCTAGCACCTATCGTGATTAATCCGGTTAATTGTCAGGGTAAACAAATTGTGCTTCATGATACTGGGTACGCTACACGCCATAAGGTTAGTGAACTCTCTGCTTCAGAGCAACTATTTGCAAAGGAAGGTGAATAATATGCTGGTACTTTCCCGCAAACGTGGCCAGTCCATTATGATTGGAGATCAAATTGAAATTACGGTGCTTGGAGTTGAAGGAGATAATGTCAGGATAGGAATCTCCGCGCCTTCAGAAGTTGATATTTTTCGGCAAGAGGTGTATGTCTCTATAAAAGAGGAAAATAAGCAGTCTGCTGCTCCAGCAAAGGATCATGTGCAAGCGCTGATGGCACAGCTTCAGGGTTCATTTATTCAAAAAAATAAGGAATAAAGTTTTAAGAATACTATTAAAAATAGCGTGATTGTCGTCGATATATATTATAAGCGCTTAGGGCAAGGGCGGCCGACCTTTCGCTTCAGGCGTTCCACATGGACGTGGGAACTTACTTATTTCAGGGAGGAAATTATATCATGATTATTAATCACAACATCGCGGCTATGAACACTCACCGTCAATTGGGTTCTGCAACAAACGCACAATCCAGCTCTATGGAGAAACTGTCTTCTGGTCTTCGCATTAACAAAGCTGGTGACGATGCAGCTGGTTTGGCAATTTCCGAAAAAATGCGCGGACAAATTCGCGGTCTAGACATGGCTTCCAAAAATGCTCAAGACGGTATTTCGATGATTCAAACTGCTGAAGGTGCTTTGAATGAAACTCACGACATTCTTCAACGTATGCGTGAACTTGCTGTTCAATCTTCAAATGATACAAACACTGATGAAGACCGTGCGGAACTTCAAAAAGAGGTTAACCAGCTTGCAGAAGAATTGACACGTATTTCCACTGATACAGAGTTCAATACGAAGAAATTGATTAATGGAACAGCTGAAGGCGTGACTTTCCAAATTGGTGCAAACGCTGGTCAAAGTATAAGCCTATCCATTAACGATATGAGCTCAGGTGCTCTTAAAGTTGGCACTAACCTAACTGCGGCTACTGATGATGACGATAATAGAGTGCTTCAAGATGCAGAAGGCACTACAGTAGCTACTTGGCAAGCAGCTAAGGCTGCTCAAGATGCTGTAGCGGATGACCCTGTTACCCCAGAAGATGAAACTGCAGCAGCTGTACCAGCTAAGGTTGCGGGCTACTATAACGAAGATGGTGATCTTGTTAAAGCGGCTGATGCTGCACTTGCTGACGATGCCAAGGTGTCTGAGGGAATCAATATATCCGACCAAGAATCTGCTGATGCAGCAATCACTACAATTAATGAAGCGATCGTAAGTGTATCAGGTGAACGTTCTAAACTTGGTGCGGTTCAAAACCGTTTGGAGCACACAATCAACAACCTGGGAACAACTTCTGAGAACCTGACAGCTGCTGAATCCCGTATCCGTGATGTTGATATGGCTAAAGAAATGATGGAGCAAACAAAAAATTCTATCCTTTCCCAAGCTGCACAAGCTATGCTTGCACAAGCAAACCAACAACCACAAGCAGTTCTTCAATTGCTTCGTTAATCTATATCTTATCCAAAGAGACTCTAGAATTTTTAGAGTCTCTTTTTATATTTCGGCTAAAGCTATGAAGCAGATTATCCGATATAAGTAGTAAATGACATGCGGGGGTAACCAGTAATGAATATCCAGTTTTCGATATCTGCAGGCTCCACAGCAATCACACAACAAAATATAGACGATGCTAGTGTAACTAATGTACAACAAGATATTCTTCATATGAATAATGTGAAGCCTGCTCAATCGGATTCTAAGGTGCAGGGAGTATCGGCGGGGAATGAATACTTAATCCGTAACATTGAACGGGCTATGAAGGCTTTGGAAGGGCCGCAAACGACACTAGATATCAGTATTCACGAGAGAACCCATGATATTATGGTCAAGGTACTAAATAGGGAAACAGGGGAGTTGATACGAGAAATTCCACCTGAAAAAACATTGGATCTGGTGGCCAAGATGATGGAAATTGCAGGAATACTTGTGGATAAGAAAATATAAGGGGGGATTTTACGTGAGAATTACAGGATTTTCGGGTATGGATATCGACACTATGGTCTCGCAGCTAATGACAGCAAGCAGAGCTCCTTTAGATAAATTGAATCAGCAGAAGCAGCTGTTAAACTGGCAGCGCGATAGCTATAGAGAGTTGAATAGTAAGCTGTTTGATTTCAGAAACAATAAACCGATGAGTTTTAATAAGTCGGCACAGCTCAATACACAGAAAGCAGTCGTTACTGGTAATACTGATGCAGTAAAGGTCGAAGCATCTCCTACTGCTCAGAATATTCCAATGACCATCAGTGTAGTAAATTTAGCTAAAGCTGCTTCAGTAGAAATGCAAGGTTTAGACGGCATTAAAAGCTCAAAGACATTAAAAGATTTGGGCGGAGATACAAGTCAAAAATACACCATTAAGATCGGTGGAAAGTCCGGAGGAACCTCTAAGGAATTGGAATTCGATGCAAATACCACGATTTCCACGGTTATTTCAAGGATTAATTCAGACCCAGATGCCAATGCAGTAGCCAGTTTTGATGAAATAACAGGGAAACTAACAATCTCATCCAAAACTACGGGTGAAAAATCGAATATTACAGTTGAAAATGGAAGCAAAGGCAATTCTATATTAGAGTTATTTGGAGCTGCGAAAGGGAGCTCTCTTGCCGCTCAAAATGGCGAGAATGCACATGTAGTCATTAACGGAAAAGAGTATAAGGATCTTACCAGTAATACACTTACAGTTAACGGTATCAATCTAACATTTTTGAGTGAGACAGGACTTACTAAACCTGCTGATAATGCGACATATCCTATAAATCAGAGTTCTGATGCTACTGCCGTAAAGGTTTCTATTCAGACAGATCCAGAGAAGTCTCTATCAACCATAAAGAGTTTTATAGAAGAATATAACACTCTTATAAGCTACATGAACACTAAATCAAGTGAAGAAAAATATCGAGATTATGCCCCGCTTACAGATGAGCAGAAAAAAGAAATGTCTGATAATGATATTGAGCTTTGGGAAGAAAGATCTAAAAGCGGCCTTCTAAAAAATGATGAAATTATAAAATCAACGATTTCTTCAATGCGATCAATTATTACAGAGAATCTATCACAACTCAGTGCATTAGGGATTACAACGGGCCAATACTATGAGAATGGTAAACTATACCTTGATGAAGAGAAGTTTAATAAAGCAATACAAGCAGACCCTCAGAAGCTTACTGAGATTTTTCAGGGAACAGGAAGTTCATCCGGTATCTTCAGTAAGATGTCAGAAACAATTAATGGATCACTAGATAAACTCGTTACAAAGGCTGGAACAAGCAAGTATTCAGGAGATCTAAACAGTATTTTTAAAGAAGAAAGTACTATGGGCAGACAGCTTAAAGATTATAATAAACGAATCGAAGCTTTTCAGAATAAGCTGGAGAATCTTGAAATTAGATATTATAAGCAATTCACCGCTATGGAAGCGGCCATGAACCAATATAATTCACAATCTGCAAGTCTTGCGAGTTACTTCTCGCAATAGGGAAATAAACGAGAAATGAGGAGGAGCACATATGATAGCAAGTCCGTATGAAAAATATCGTCAGTCCTCTGTCCAAACATCAAATCCTGCCCAACTGGTTATTATGCTTTACGATGGAGCAATCCGTTTTATACATTCCTCAATAAAAGGAATGGAAGAGAATGATCTTGAGCAAGTGAATTTGAATCTAGGGAAAGCGCAGACGATAATAAGCGAGCTGATGTCCACCTTAAACCAAGAGATTGAGGTTTCGAAAAGTTTATATTCACTATATGAATATATGAACCACTTGCTGGTACAGGCGAACATTAAAAAGTCACTGGAACCTGCAAAGGAAGCACTAGATTTGCTCACTGATTTAAGGGATACATGGCTTAAAGCAAGTAAAATAGTAATGACAGGTTCAACATATGAAGCAGCTAATAAGTGAACTGGAGATCTTAACTTCGGAGTTTCTCCTTCACATTGACGAAGTTAGTTATGAAGAAGTAGAGAGTTTTGTTGAGAAGCGTCAAAGACACGTAGACTCCATATTGGTTGAAGTCGTCCAGCATCGAATGGATTCAGAGGATGAACAGAGACTGAAAGTGCTGCTAAGTAAGGATGAAATTATAGTTAACAAGATGATTGATCTTAAAAAAGAAGCCCAGGATTGGCTTCAGCAGCGTAATCGGATCAAAGCCCAGCGTAACGCCTATGAGAATCCGTACAGTGCGGATAGCTTATTGCTGGATCGTCGTAAATAAATGATAGAGAGACTATTAAACAAGAGGACTTGTTTGATAGTCTCTTTTTTACGACATAAATTCTGAATTAAATACATAATTATACAAAAAACAACTAGAAAAAATTCCTATTAAGTGGTAGGATATTCCTCAGTGTATAGTTCTTAAGAATCATGTCTTTAGATTCATGAAGATAACATTCGTCTTTGTTTATGACGAAGTATGGGTCTTGAGATTCAGTTGGGGCTGATTGCTATATCGACCTTACTAAACAGGAGGAGAAATCGTGGGTAAAAAAATTCGTGGTACAGTCACAGGGTTATTGAGTATTAGTATGGCACTTGGTTCAATGGGATCAGTCGGTGCAGCAGCAACGGTGACAAATGATATTCAAGGCCATTGGGCGCAAAGCCAGCTTCAGCATTGGATGAATGAAGGTCATCTAACAGGATATGGAGATGGTTCTGTTAAACCAAACAAGTCTATTTCTCGGGCCGAGTTCGTTTCGTTAATAAATAGAATTTTTGGATATTCCGAACAGGCTTCATTATCCTTCGCTGATTTGTCACCTTCAAACTGGGCATATACCGATATTGCATCAGCAGTAAAAGCAGGCTATGTACAGGGTTACGAGAATAACACATTCCGTCCAGGTGCGGATGTAACAAGACAAGAAGC
Organism: Paenibacillus urinalis; assembly: GCF_028747985.1. Classification (NCBI taxonomy): domain Bacteria; kingdom Bacillati; phylum Bacillota; class Bacilli; order Caryophanales; family Paenibacillaceae; genus Paenibacillus; species Paenibacillus urinalis. The sequence goes on along the minus strand of NZ_CP118108.1, from coordinate 4,871,051 downwards.
AGCTGTTATGATTTCGAAATTGTTGAATGTGAAGAACGTTAGTTATGATACGTTAAACCAGTTTTCAGATCGAGATATGATTGCCGAATGGGGTAAGACTGCAGTTGCGTCTGTTGTCGAGCAGGAAGTGATGGAAGGATACCCTAATGGTACATTCTCTCCTCTTCGTTTGCTTACAAGAGCGGAAGCTGTGGTGTTAATTGAAAACGCATTAGCAAGTAAAAAAGAATTAAACACCGTTACATATGATATCGCTGGAACCTATGGTTCTGAAGAAGAAACGACAGTTATTGAAGGAAATGTAATTATCAATGTACCTGATGTAACGCTCGTGAACACAGTTGTCAAAGGTGATCTTCTGTTTGCTGAAGGCATTGGAGCAGGAGATGTCACGATTCAGAATGTAAAAGTGCATGGTACAACCAATGTAGAAGGCGGCGGTGAGAACTCCATCCATTTTGTGGATTCTGTACTGCTGAATGTAGTGGTGAATAAAAAGGATGGTACCGTTCGCATCGTTGCCGAAGGAACGACGACAGCAGAGAACGTCATTGTTCAATCATCAGTAAAACTTGAAGAAGATAACGTTGCAGGAGCTGGCTTTACTGACGTTGAATTGGCTGAAATTTTGCCGGCTGACAGCAAGGTGGTATTGAACGGAACTTTTGATGATGTTGGTTTGTATGCTGCTTCTGTATCGGTTGAGCTTGACCGTGGATCTATCGGAAATTTCCTAGTGGATAAAAATGCAGAAAAAAGCCAGATCGCTGTAAGCAGCAACGCTCAAATTGCTCAGCTCATACTTAATGCGATCACGAAATTGTTAGGTTCGGGGACAATTAGTAAAGCTACGGTAAACGAGGGAGCGGAGGGGTCATCCTTCCAAACGAAGCCAAGTCAAATGGATGGTTCTCAAAAAGATAGTGTGACTTTACCGGCATCCCCTCCTCCAGCATCTAGTGGTGGTGGTTCGAGTAGTGGTGGATCTGGTGGAGATACATCTCCCGGTGATGGAGGAAGCAATCCAGATATACCGGACGGACAAACGGATGAAGAGAAAGTAGCAGATGCGATAGAAGCCATCGAGGCGCTGAGTTTAGAGTGGGACACGGATGTAGCAAAAACAGTGGAGAAAGCGAATGAAGCAATTGCTTCGCTTGGATTGACAGGGGTAACAGTCATTGTATCTCAAGGAACAGAAGCCAGCGCAGGAAATGTGGTAGTTACCGTTTCGAGTGGAGCAGTAAATCAAACCATTGAGATTGTTGACCCAAGTGTAGCTGAAGTATCCTCACTTATAGAATTTGAAGAAGCAATAATGAATACAAGCAAATCTATTATTAAGTTGAAAAACAGCTTCACAACTGACAAGAAAATAGTTATAAGTCGTGCAGTGACAATAGATGGACAGAATAAGCAGATTAAATTAACAGGGAACGACAAAGTGTGGAATTCCAATTATGTTCTCCAGGTATACGATACGACAGGTGTAATCATCAAAGATGTGAAGCTTACTGGTGGAGATGCGGGGTTATTAGTTAATGGTTCTTCTGTAGAATTGAAAGGGACCATCGATGTGAGTGATAACTTCTTCGGCGGTATTGAATCCTCCAAGGGTAAAGGGCTGGTGAGCAATCCTCAACTGAACGTAAGTAGCGCTACTTTGGTTAATACAACAGAAGCATTTGGGCAACCAACACTGTGGGAAGATAAAATTACAGGAACTATATCAACAAGTGGTCAGTTCACATTGATTACTTTGAAAGATCAGCCACATTATTATCTCAAAGAGGAAAATGCAGAAGATCCAGCAACAATAGCTGAAGTTTCAACTGCAGATGATTTTAGGGCAGCATTAGATAATGCTAGTATAATCAAAATCAGACTGAAATCTGATATCGAGACAGACGAAAGGTTCGTTGTAAGCCGTGCGGTGACAATAGATGGACAGAATCATCAGATTGAATTAATAGGGAACGACGAATTATGGGATTCCAATTATGTTCTGCAAGTGTACAATACGACAGGTGTAACGATACAAGATGTGAAGCTCACCGGGGGAGATGCGGGGCTGTTAGTTAACGGTTCTTCTGTAGAATTAAAAGGCAGCATCGATGTGAGTGGGAACGTCTTCGGCGGAATTGAATCCTCCCAGGGTGTAAATGTGCCGAACACTCCTCAACTGAACGTAAGCACTGCCAAATTGATTAATTCATCAGAAGCATTTGGGAAACCAACACTATGGGAAGATCAGATCACAGATACGATCTTAACAGGTGAAGATCAGTTCACATTGATTACTTTGAAAAATCAGCCACAGTATTATCTGGAAGTGAAGAATACAGAAGATCCAGCAACAATAACAGAAGTTTCAACGGCAGAAGATTTTAGAGCAGCGCTAGGAGATGACAGCATCGTCAAGATTAGACTGGCATCTGATATCGCGACAGATAAAAGGTTCGTTGTAAGCCGTGCAGTAACAATTGATGGACAGAATCATACGATTGAATTAACAGGGAACGACGAATTGTGGGATTCTAACTATGTTCTTCAAGTGTACAATACGACAGGTGTAACGATACAAGATGTGAAGCTTACCAGAGGAGATGCGGGGCTGTTAGTTAATGGTTCTTCTGTAGAATTAAAAGGGACCATTGATGTGAGTGGGAACTTCTTCGGTGGAATTGAGTCCTCCCAGGGTGTAAATGTGCCGAATACTCCTCAACTGAACGTAAGCAGCGCCACTTTTGTTAATACAACAGAAACATATCATCAACCAACACTATGGGAAGATAAAATTACAGAAACTATTCAGACAGGTGAAACTCAATTACTCCCAATTAATAAAAAAGCTCAGGTGCACTACTATATAAATTCTAGCAACTCTATTGCTCCTGAATCGGATGTATCTAATAACGAGAATAATGAAGCCATAACTGAACCGGAAACAGCTCCCGAGTCAGAGATAGTAATAGATCCGGAATCGGATCCGCAAACTGGTGCAGAGAGTGATGTTCAATCAGATGTAGACACTAATTCAGAAGGAGCATCAGGAACAGACTCAGCTAGTACTGAAAATAATGCTGAACTTAAACCAGAATAGTGTAAAATACTTTCCGGTTATAGCGTACAAAGTTTATTTATTCTGGCGGGAGGACCCCTCTTGATGGGGTTCTTTCAGTCGGTTTTAATGTGATGTTTTCTGATTTACTGACTTTATAATTTGTTTGTGATTAGATCTTTTTGTCTCAAAGTTCGACAAAATATTAACATTATTATGTCATATATTAGAAGGTAATCATTTTCTTTTCCAATTGACAATGGATAAGTTTGGATGGTATAGTCGGAGTTGTGAGCCAAGCTCACTTCATTTGATGACGAAGGGAATGTTCGTGCATGCAAGGTAAAGTTAAATGGTTTAACGCAGAAAAAGGTTATGGTTTCATCGAGACTGAGGAAGGCGGCGACGTATTCGTACACTTTTCCGCAATCCAATCCGAAGGCTTCAAGACTTTGGAAGAAGGTCAATCCGTAGAATTCGAAATCGTCGAAGGCGCACGTGGACCACAAGCTGCTAACGTAATCAAATTATAATCATCCCGGCTTAGCCCGACCTACATATAACGGTTAGATGGTTAACAATTGAGTTTAGCTAGCGTCAACCTTGAGACAGTTGTCTCAAGGTTTTTTTTGTTCCCGTTAGAGGGATTTATCTCTCCTCGCTTAGCTTGGGTACCAAGGTACACATGAAGGGACACATACAAGCCTGCTCTCTTTCGAGTATCTAATATCAAACAACAAACTTTAAGCATTGAACCTAAAGCTTCAAACTTAATCTTCAATCTCCTCTATTATTGCCAGGTGCTACTACTCATAGCTATTCATGCAACATTGCATATATCTCAATGGATTATATATTGAACCTCACTAAATAGTACCTCACAGGCTTTGCTCCCCCTCAGGATGTGTACTCTCAGAGTCTTGGCCCCATTTAAGACAACTTCAACCTTATCTCAACGAGATCTAAAGCTTATTTTCTTGCATGATCAGAAATTTTAATTTCACATTATATTAAATTTCCGACAAAATAAGTGAAAGTCTCCGCCAAAATCCGCAGATTTCTTCTTCTCATTTCACAAAGATAACAGAGTATTTTAACCGAATCCTGCTCGCCTCAAACGCTCCTCATACAATTGTCATAACTTTGTGTTAGATATGTGTAAAACGCCCTCATTCTTTTTACATTGGCCTAACAAACATGTTATAATCAAGGTGCAAAGGAAAAGGAGGAATTGCCCTATGAATTTGAGTATTCGAGGTCAACAAATCGAGGTTACCGATGCTTTGAAAGAATATGTCGACAAGAAACTTAGCAAGCTAGAGAAGTATTTCGATGAACCTCTAACCTCTGATGGCAATGTGACACTAAGCGTGAATGTTAACCGCGGGTTCCACACTGTTGAGGTTACGATTCCGATGAAAGGTCTGGTCCTTCGCGCAGAAGACGAGAGCACGGACATGTACGCGTCCATTGACGCGGTGGTGGAGAAGCTCGAGCGTCAGATCCGCAAGCATAAGACGAAGATCAACCGCAAATTCCGTCAAGAAGATAATTTGAAGACGTTTTTTGTTGAAAATGTTCCTGCCAGCCCGTCCCCAGTTACCGATGAGGAGCTGGACAGTGAATATGATGATCTAGAAGTGGTCCGTACGAAGAAATTCTTCCTGAAGCCGATGGATGTGGAGGAAGCCATTTTACAGATGAACATGGTCGGCCATAACTTCTTTGTATTCTCCAATATTGAGAATAATGAAGTTAGCGTCGTGTACAAGCGTAATGACGGCAAGTACGGTCTTATTGAACAAGAATGAGTAAGTACCATTTAAATCTTATTGCATTCAGCCGGTTTGATTTCAACTTAATCTAAGGTTGACTGAAACGATTGTGAATGTTGCGTGCAGGTACTGGTAAGGATTATTTAAAAATTTGATCGAACTAGAAAATAACCAAGAGCCCTCTCTTTGATGAGCAGGGGCTCTTTTTTGTATTTTTCCACATAATGTCTTCGTCATATAGCGAAACTAAATATTAGGCTCATGCGTCTATATATACAGAGTCTTACCGGATGATGGGCTAGGGCTGTGATGAGTTTCACTGCTCATTTTAATAGCGGAATTCGGTGAAAATAAAGGGCCTGCCCTTGTTGCGACAGCCTTGACAAACTGTTACAATTTAGGCAAAACCATTTTTATGTATACTAGAATCAATTTCATAATACCTTTGTTTATGATTTATGAAATTGATTCACCGCTGAATCTAATTCATTGTTTTCGTGAGTGATGAAGTGGATTCACCTTGATTTGAATATGCGTAGAAATGTTATGAATGATTCGATATGAACATCAGCTTGTGCATGTAAGAACTTTGAATGACAGTTGAACCACTCAAGTTCCTAACATTTACCCTTTGCATGCCGAGTTTGATTCTAACATCTGTTTTGCACGAAAGGGGTTAACCATGCTAGGACTAGTGAAGAAGATCTTCGGCGACACCAACGAGCGTGATGTCAAACGTCTGATGAAGACGGTCGATACTATTAATAAAATGGAACCGGAATTTACCGCGCTTTCCGACGCTCAACTTAAAGGGAAGACAGAGGAGTTCCGCGCACGGATTGAGAAAGGGGCTACCCTTGAGGAGATACTGCCGGAAGCCTTTGCTACTGTAAGGGAAGCATCGAAGCGTGTCTTGAATAAACGTCACTATGACGTACAGCTACTTGGCGGTATTGCACTGCATGAAGGCCGGATTGCAGAGATGAAGACAGGGGAAGGGAAGACGCTCGTCGGAACGCTGCCTGTATATCTCAATGCACTTCTTGGCAAGGGTGCTCACGTGGTTACGGTCAATGACTATTTGGCTCAACGTGACAGCCAGGAGATGGGACAGATTTATGAGTACCTCGGCATGACCGTTGGGATTAACCTCAGCGGCATGGATCATGCGTCCAAGCAGGCTGCTTATGCATGTGATATTACGTACGGAACGAACAACGAATACGGGTTTGACTACCTTCGTGACAACATGGTCCTATACAAGGAACAAATGGTACAGCGTCCACTCTATTTCTGCATTATTGACGAAGTGGACTCCATCCTTGTTGACGAAGCGCGTACACCGCTCATCATTTCCGGACAAGCCCAGAAATCGACAGAGCTCTATTTTGCAGCCGATCGTTTCGTGAAGAAGCTGGTCGCTGAAGAGGATTACACTGTAGATATTAAGGTGAAATCTGTAGCGCTGACCGAAGCAGGGGTTGCTAAGGCTGAGCGTGCTTTTGGTATTGATAACTTGTACGACCAAGCTCATGTAACGCTGAATCACCATATCGTGCAGGGGCTTAAGGCGAATGTCATCATGCGTCGTGACGTCGATTACGTCGTTGCAGAAGGCGAAGTTGTCATCGTTGACGAATTTACAGGCCGTCTAATGGCGGGTCGTCGTTACAGCGATGGTCTGCACCAGGCGATCGAAGCGAAGGAAGGCATCGAAGTTCAGAACGAGAGCATGACGCTTGCGACGATTACCTTCCAGAACTATTTCCGGATGTACAAGAAGCTGGCAGGGATGACCGGTACGGCGAAGACAGAGGAAGAAGAGTTCAAGAAGATTTACGGACTTGAAGTGCTTCAAGTACCGACGAACCGTCCGAACCAGCGTCAGGATATCCCGGATGTGGTTTATAAGAGCGTAGAGAGCAAGTTCAGAGCCGTGGTGAATGAGATCGTAGAACGTCATGCGAAGAATCAGCCGGTACTCGTGGGTACGGTGTCCATTGAGAACTCTGAGGTTCTGTCCGAAATGCTGAAGCGCAAAGGTGTGAAGCACCAGGTATTGAACGCGAAATACCATGCGGAGGAAGCACAGATCATCTCCGGTGCAGGTCAGGCTGGAGCGGTAACGATTGCGACCAACATGGCTGGACGCGGTACAGACATTATTCTGGGTGAAGGCGTATCGGATCTTGGCGGCCTGCACATCATCGGTACAGAGCGTCATGAGTCGAGACGGATCGATAACCAGCTACGCGGTCGTGCCGGACGTCAGGGTGATCCGGGTTCGACGCAGTTCTATCTGTCACTTGGCGATGAGCTCATGAAGCGCTTTGGTGCGGATAACGTACTGAACATGATGGAGCGTCTTGGCTTCGAGGAAGATCAGCCGATTGAGAGCAAGATGATTACGCGTGCGGTAGAATCCGCTCAGAAGCGTGTTGAGGGCAATAACTTCGATATGCGTAAAGTCGTTCTCCAATATGACGATGTCATGAACCAGCAGCGTGAAGTCATCTACAAGCAGCGTCGTGAGGTGCTGGAGTCTGAGAACATCAAGCAGATCGTGATGGAGATGATCCGTGGAACGATTCAGCGTAATGTGGAGGCTCACTGCCCGGATGATATCCCAGAGAACTGGGAGCTGCAGGAAGTAGCAGACTACATGAACAGTAAGATGCTCGAAGAGGGCGCTATTACCCGCGATGATCTATGGGGCAAAGAGGTTGAAGAGATCGTTGAGTTCATCTTTGGCAAGGTGCAGGAGAAGTATGATGCCCGTGAAGAGCGCATTGGGGAAGAAATGGTGCGTGAATTCGAGAAGGTTATTGTGCTTCGTGCGGTAGATAGCAAATGGATGGACCATATCGATGCGATGGATCAGCTGCGTCAAGGGATTCACCTTCGGGCATACGGCGGTACTGATCCGCTTCGCGAATACCAATTTGAAGGATTTGCGATGTTCAACGAGATGATCTCCACGATTCAGGAGGAAGTTGCAACTTATGTCATGAGAGCTCAAATCGAGAGCAACCAGGAGCGTCAAGCGGTTGTGGACGAGAAGCAGATCTCAACAAGCGGCGAACCTGCGGAGAAGCGTCCTGTGAAGGTAGCAGACCAAATCGGACGCAACGATCCTTGTCCTTGCGGCAGTGGCAAGAAATATAAACATTGCCATGGTCAAACTTCTTAATTCGGCATAGAATATAATATAAATTAAGGGTTTTGCTCAGAATCCCACCTGTGTGATGCACAGGATGCATGGGATGGCGTGATGCATAATCTGAAATAGGTTTGTTTTAATAATACAGCTCCCTGAGACTTGTCCGTGTTACTGTACGTGGCCAGGTCTCAGTGGGGCTTTATCTACAAGTAAAGAGAGGAATCTGTGAATCATGATTGAACCAAGCATTAAGCAGGATTTACGCGAGATCAGCAAGAAACTAACCAACCTTAGGGGGTCTCTTTGACTTAGATCTGAAGAATGAAATGATCGCAAACTTCGAAGAGAAGATGTCAGCCCCTGATTTTTGGGATGATAATGATAAAGCCCAGGCGCTCATCTCCGAGATGAATGCAGTGAAGGGCTCTGTCGATCAGTACAAGAAGCTGCAGCAGGAATATGATGATGCGAGCATGATGATCGAGCTGGCGGAAGAGGAAGGCGATGAGAGCATCGCGGCAGAAATCGGTGAAACGATCAAAGCCCTGGTAAGCAAGCTGGAGGAGTTCGAGCTGCAGCTGCTGCTGGATCAGCCTTATGACAAGATGAATGCCATTCTGGAGCTGCATCCTGGTGCAGGCGGTACGGAGTCTCAGGACTGGGGACAAATGCTGCTTCGGATGTACACTCGCTGGGCTGAGAAGCGCGGCTTCAAGGTGGAAGTGCTGGATTACCTTCCGGGAGACGAAGCGGGAATCAAGAGCGTGACCTTGTCCATTAAGGGCTATAATGCTTATGGTTACCTCAAAGCTGAGAAGGGTGTACATCGTCTGGTGCGAATCTCTCCATTCGATTCATCTGGCCGCAGACACACCTCGTTCGTATCCTGTGATGTTGTACCCGAGATTACAGAGGACGTAGAAGTGGATATCCGGACTGAAGATTTGAAGATCGATACGTACCGTGCGAGCGGTGCCGGCGGTCAGCATATCAATACGACGGACTCGGCTGTACGGATTACGCATATTCCAACCGGTGTCGTTGTGACGTGTCAGAATGAGCGCTCTCAGATCAAGAACCGTGAGCGTGCCATGACGATGCTTCGTTCGAAGCTGTACGAGCGAAAACTGGAAGAGCAGCAAAAAGAACTGGATGAAATCCGAGGGGAACAGTCGGAAATTGCATGGGGCAGCCAGATTCGCTCCTATGTATTCCATCCCTATAGTATGGTAAAGGATCACCGCACATCCGTGGAGACGGGGAACGTAGGCGCAGTAATGGACGGCGATCTGGATACTTTCATTGATGGATACCTCCGCAAGCAAATTAAGGTGGAGTCTGAATAATTTATATGGAATTCCAACATGGTAAGGTTAAGTATAGCCGTGTAGGAATTTTTTTGGTTGTTTTTAATTATGAAGTGAAATCATCGATCATCTATGTTAAGGGGAGACAGTAATCAAGATGCAGCAAGCACAAGAGCGCAAGAGCAGGAACAAAAGAGCTTCAAATCTCATTCCGGTGGACGGTCCGCTTCGAGTGGTCGTTGACGCCTTTTTCATCATATTCGGGGCATTTGTCATGTCCATTGCCTTCAATCTGTTCCTCGTGCCGAATTTGATCGCCTCGGGCGGTGTATCGGGTATCTCGATTCTGGGGCAGGCCGCCTTCGGATTCGAACCGGCATTTACACAGTGGGCACTGAATATTCCGTTATTCATTGCAGGGTATTCCATACTGGGAAGGCAATATGCTATCCGTTCCCTGCTCGGAAGTGTGATGCTTCCGCTGTTCGTTTATCTTACTAAGGATTGGACGGTGCCTACCAGCAACCCGCTGCTGGCTTCGATCTTTGGCGGAATTGGCGTTGGGCTCGGGATTGGTATCGTATACCGCGGACGAGGTTCCACAGGGGGACTGACGATCCTTGCGCAAATTATTCAGAAATACAGTGGTCTCCGGCTGTCCCTGAGTGTCATGCTGCTGGATGGGGCAGTTATTGTAATAGCGGGGATGCTGCTGTCCCTAGAGAACTCACTTTATGCACTCATCAGTTTATATGTCACGGGAAAAGTGATTGATGCGGTTGAAATGGGATTTGGTACTTCCAAAGTCGCCTACATTATATCCAATTATACGGAACCAATTAAGCAGGCGATATTGCACGATCTGGACCGAGGCGTAACGAAGCTGTCTGCCCAAGGAGGTTATACGGATGATGACCGTACGGTGCTGATGGTTGTTGTGGGGCAAAGTGAGATTGCGAGATTGAAGACGCTCGTTCGTGCGGTGGATCCGAATGCATTTGTGACCATTACGAATGCGCATGAGGTGCTGGGAGAAGGGTTTAAGAAGACATTCTAAACAGAAGCGTGTTAGTTACTTGCTGCATAAGCCGTATTTATGCAAACTGTGAATCATCGAAGTTCATGAACTTATTCAAGCGATGAACACCGAGTGCAGGTGGAGAAGAATGGTATGTGTAGCTACAGAAATGTAGAAAATTTTTAGCTACAGCTAGTAGATGTAGAGATTCAGGCTGAGTCGCTAAAGAATGAATGGAGCGGCTAATGCATAAATGAATAAGTTAATAGGGAAATGACAAAAGGGAGTGGCCTCACGTTTGAACGGAGGAACTCCCTTTTCTCTATTATATAGCTATAAAATTGGCGAGAGCAGCCTGGATATGGATTCCTTGAACCGGATCCAGAGCGAACGCTGTCTGTAGTGTTCTGCTGTCATCTCGGCAGAGAGCTGCATATCTTTTTCGAAAGCATCCGTCAGCTCCAGCGCAATCTTGGAATCATAAATAAAAGCGTTGATCTCGAAGTTAAGCCTGAAGCTGCGGACATCGAAGTTGGCTGTACCGATGGTGGCCATTTTCTTATCTACAACGATCATTTTCGTATGCAGGAAGCCGTTGTCGTAGATATAAATCTTGGCGCCGACCTTGATAAGCTCACCGACGTACGAAGTTGTTGCCCAGTAGACAAACATGTGGTCCGGCTTATTCGGGATCATGATTCGTACATCAATTCCTGACAGACAGGCAATCCGTACCGCATCCAGCATACTAGCATCGGGAATAAAATACGGCGTCTGAATGATGATGGATTTCTTCGCAGCAGAGATCATTTTGATATATCCATTCTTGATATGCTCGATTTCGGCATCGGGTCCGCTCGTTACAATCTGCATACCGATATGATCCTTGCCTTCCGGCTCAGGAAAATGTTCAGGCACAAACGTAATGTCATGATAACGGGACGCTTCATTCCAGTCCATAATAAACCGGGCCTGCAGTGTGGAAACCGCCGTTCCTTGAATCCGCAGATGCGTATCGCGCCAGTATCCAAACTTCTTATCCTTGCCGAGATACTCATCCCCTACGTTAAACCCGCCAGTATATCCGATAATTCCATCAATGATAACGAGCTTACGGTGATTACGATAATTGAGCCGCAGGTTGATCAGCCTGAACTTCGATGGGAAGAAGACCTCAACCTTCCCTCCGGCTGCAACCAGCTCTTTGAAGAAGCTCTTCTTCATGCTCCGTGAGCCAAGCGCATCATACAGTACCCGCACGTACACGCCTTCTCGGGCTTTTTTGATCAGTGCATTTCGAATGCTTCTCCCCAGCCCATCTCCTCGAAGAATATAGTACTGGATATGAATATGATCCTGTGCATTTTCAATGTCTTCCATCAGCTTGTTGAATTTATGATGTCCGTCGCAGAAGATTTCGACACTGTTGTCTTCCGTAAATAGCGCACCATTTTGAATGAGATGCATATAAATAAAATCCTTGTACTCTAAAGTGTCTTGTTTGCGGAATGGGAAATCCTTCTCCTGCAGGTGACGAATCTGATCGATGACCATCTGGTCGATGTTGAGCTTCGCGCGTTCCTTCCATTGAAAAAGACGGTATCTTGTAAGGTTTTGTCCGAGCAGCAGGTAGAGCACGAACCCTACAATCGGAATAAAAGTAAGCACGAGCAGCCAGGCCCAGGTGGAAGAAGCATCTTTGCGTTCTAGAAATATAAGGGCGGCAGCCAGTAACATATTGATGATGATCACTACGATGTAGCTGATATGGTTAATATCCAAGTGAGTCGTTCCTCCAAATTCGATGATATCTATGTAGCTAGGCTTATTAGTCCAATCTATCTATGAGCTTAATTAACCCTATTATGCATCATATCACTCAATTGGAATCCACGAAAAGAGATTTCATAGCATGTCATCATTTTTTTGACGAGGGGAAGGATCAGGAACGAATAATAACATATAGAAATCATGTATAAAGTGTTGTATTTATATAAGTCTGGATGTATAATAATTCACATCTATTAAAGAGAACGTATCGTTAAATGTATGGAGTACATCGGAAATTAGGGATCAGAAATTCAGAATTACTGACATAATAGGCACCGTTATATAGAGTGCTGCATACATAGAGAGTTGCATGGACTGTGAGCTCAGCTTAAGAGAGAAGGGGAGACATTATGAAGAACAAATTAAAGGTAGCAATTGTGGGTTCCACTGGGTATGGCGGAGTGGAGCTCATTCGTTTTTTACAGCATCATCCAAACGTAGAGATCGCCTCGGTCATTTCGTCTTCGACGAGCGGAGTATCCATTGCTGAAGGGTTCCCTCACTTGAACACGATTATGGAGCAGACACTGGACGGCATTGACGTAGCCCATATGGCAGCAAATGTGGATCTTGTATTCACCGCCACGCCATCAGGTGTAAGTACACAGCTCGTTCCTCAGCTTATTGATGCGGGTCTCAAGGTTATTGACCTGTCGGGCGACTTCAGGTTGAAGGACGGAGCAGCGTATGAAAAATGGTATAAACACACTCCTGCAGAGGATCAGTATCTGGAGCAGGCTGTTTACGGACTTAGTGAAGTGTATGGAGAGCAGGTTCAAGGTGTAGACTTCATCTCTAACCCGGGCTGTTATCCGACAGCAACGCTGCTGGGACTGATTCCTGCCATCGCATCAGGCATGATCGATCCCGCAAGCATCATTATTGATGCGAAATCCGGTGTATCCGGAGCAGGTCGAGGCACAAGCCTGGCTTCGCATTATGCTGAGATTAATGAGAATTTCAAAGCCTACAAGGTCAACAAGCATCAGCACATTCCGGAGATTGAGCAGGTACTTACAGACATAGCAGGTCATAAAGTAACCGTCACATTTACAGCACAGCTCGTTCCTATGACTAGAGGTATCATGAGCACGATGTATGCAACCTTAAATGGAAATTATACAGACCAGGATTTCATTGATGCATACAACCAGTATTATGAGGGCAAGCCATTCATTCGAATCAGGCAAGCGGGAAGCTGGCCGGCGACGAAGGAAGTGTTCGCATCCAACTATTGTGACATTGGGTTCTCAGCCGATTCACGTACAGGAAGAGTTACCATCTTCGCCGTGATTGATAATGTCGTGAAGGGCGCTGCTGGGCAGGCCATTCAGAATTTGAATCTGATGATGGGCTGGGAGGAAGCAACAGGTCTTCAATTCTCACCAGTATACCCATAAATATAAGGAAGCATAATCCGTGCATGTCCGGCTTTTCATATTAACTTGGATAGGATGGGGAGGAAATCATGGGACAGGTTGCAATTCAGGCTTTTAGCATCGTGGATAACGGATCGATCGTATCGCCCTTAGGATTCAGCGCAGGAGGTCTGCATTGTGGACTTAAGAAGACAGATCGGAACGATCTTGGCGCTATTAAATGTGATGTAGTTGCGAACGCGGCTGCTGTATATACAACGAATGTATTCCAAGCGGCACCGCTTCAGGTGACAAGAGACAGTCTGAAGAACGGTAAGCTTCAAGCCATTATCGTGAACAGCGGTAATGCGAATGCCGTGACGGGCAAGCAGGGAGAAGAAGATGCTTATGCAATGAGAGCAGCTGCTGCGCGTGAGCTGGGTGTGGCCGAAGAGGATGTAGCGGTTGCTTCAACGGGTGTCATTGGTGAGCTGCTCAAGATGGATTGTGTACATGCCGGAATTAAGGCGATGCCTGCGAAGATGGGCAAGGACACGGATGTAGCGGGTGAGTTCTCTCAAGCGATTCTGACTACTGATCTTGTAAAAAAAGAAATCTGTGTCACCACTCAAGTGGACGGCAAACAAGTTACGATTGCGGGAGCGGCAAAGGGCTCAGGGATGATTCACCCGAATATGGCGACAATGCTTGCTTTTGTAACCTGTGATGCAGAGATTGAACAGCAGGCATTGCAAGGGCTGCTGGGTCAATCGACAGATTCGACCTTCAATATGATTACGGTGGACGGCGATACCAGTACGAATGATATGCTGGTGGCGATGTCCAGCGGGCTGGCAGGCAACGATATACTCACTCCGAAGCATAAAGACTGGGAGTCGTTCGCAGAGGCATTCAACTATGTATGCGAAGTGTTGGCCAAGGCGATTGCAAGAGATGGAGAAGGCGCAACAAAGCTGGTTGAGGTAAACATTCAAGGAGCAGACACGGATGATTCTGCCAGAGCCATCGCGAAGACGGTGATTGGTTCGAGTCTGGTCAAGACAGCCATGTTCGGTGCAGATGCAAACTGGGGACGAATCATTGCTGCTGTAGGCCGTGCCGGCGTGCCGGTAAATCCGGAACAGGTGGATGTGAAGCTGGGAGATATTTTGGTGCTGCAAGGCTCTCGTCCTGTGGCATTCAGTGAAGATGAGGCACTTGCCTATCTTCAGGGCGACACGGTTCAGATCTTTGTTAATCTTCATGGTGGTACAGGTAAGGCTACTGCCTGGGGCTGCGATCTGACTTATGATTATGTGCGGATTAATGCAGCTTATCGGACATAAAGATACTTGGAGAAGGGGAGAGGGGACATGACGCAGGCAAGTGCAGAAGTGAAGAAGAGCTCGACCGGGAAGTCAGCAGGAGCGTTTGTCATGAAATGCGGAGGGAGTACGCTTGCGGCGCTGCCGGCTTCCTTTTTCGAGGATTTGCGTGAGCTTCAAGCGGAAGGTACAGCACCCGTTATCGTTCATGGCGGCGGTCCGGCGATTTCGGAAAATTTAGAGAAGCTTGGCATCGAAACTGAATTCGTTAATGGGCTGCGTAAGACAACCGAGCCGGTGCTGGATGTTGTGGAAATGGTGCTGGCAGGCAGCATTAACAAGCAGATCGTCCGACTTATCCAGGGGACGGGAGCACGGGCGATTGGTTTGTCCGGTGTGGACGGTGGTCTCATACAGGCGAAGCCGGTCAGTAACAGTGCTGAGGTTGGTTATGTAGGAGATGTCACTCGGGTAGAGGCTTCTATTATAGAAGGAATCGTTAACCTGGGTTATATGCCAGTAATTGCGCCTGTAGGTGTAGATGCAGCAGGACAACGCTATAATATCAACGCAGACACTGCGGCGGGAGCTGTCGCTTCCCATCTGGGTGTGGACCGAATGATTGTCGTTACTGATGTACCTGGCATTATGAAGAACGTTGATGGAGTGAAGAAAGTGCTTCCTTCGGTTACCGTGCAGCAGATTGAAGATATGATCCAGAGCGGCGAAATTTATGGAGGCATGATTCCCAAAGTGAGAGCCGCGATTAAATGTATTCAAGGCAAAGTAAAAGAGGTCGTCATCGTGGACGGCAGCGAGCCGAAGATCTTGAGCCGGGTGCTTAAGGGAGAAGTGATCGGCACGAGAATTGTACGGATGTAACGGTTAGGCCGCAATAATAAGTTGAAGAATACTAACTTACAATACGAGTTCGTGGTAACAGCTCGGAATAAGAGTTTGCAGTAGGAGCAATGAATACTTTTTATTAAAAAAGGCGCATGCGCCAAAATCGGATGGGAGTGTAGATGATGACCGTTACGAATCAATCACAGCAGACACAAGCGGGAGCACCGGATACGCAAGTGACAAATGAAACAGGGAGCTCGCTTTTTCCAACCTATGCACGGTATCCGCTCAGCCTGATCAAGGGCAAGGGCAGTTACCTGTGGGATGACAAGGGCAATAAATATTTGGACTTCGTGAGTGGTCTCGCTGTTACCAATCTGGGTCATGCGCCGGATAAGATTGTAAATAAAGTGAAGGAACAGCTGGATGAGCTGTGGCATGTATCGAATCTGTTCACCATTCCTGGACAGGAGCAGGCAGCGAAGCTGCTTACGGCGAATACTTGTGCAGATGCAGTGTTCTTCTGCAACAGCGGGGCAGAGGCTAATGAAGCTGCAATTAAGCTGGCGCGCAGATATCAGCAAAAAGTGCTGGGCAAAGGCAAGTTTGAAATTATCACCTTCAAACAGTCCTTCCATGGCCGGACACTGGCAACACTCACGGCGACAGGACAGGATAAAGTGAAGGAGGGCTTCCTTCCGCTGCCTGAAGGCTTTGTTCATGTACCATTGCATGATATTCCTGCACTGGAAGCAGCGATTACACCGCATACAGCGGCGATTATGCTAGAGCTGATCCTGGCTGAAGGCGGCATTCATGTCGTCGATCCGGAATTTTTGAGAAAAGTGAAGGCACTCTGTGAGGAGCATGGCTTGCTGCTGATTATGGATGAGGTGCAGACAGGCATGGGCAGAACAGGCAAGCTGTTTGCTCATCAGCATTATGATGTGGAGCCGGATATTTTCACTTCAGCCAAAGGGATTGGCAGTGGATTTCCGGTGGGTGCGATGCTGGGTAAAGGTTATTTGCGCGACGCATTTACCCCGGGAAGTCATGCGACCACATTCGGCGGCACACCGCTGGCCATGGCAGCAGTCAATGCAACGATAGAGACGATCATTGAAGAAGAGCTGCCTAAACGAGCACAGCAAATGGGAGATTACTTGATCGAATCCTTGCGCAAGGAGCTGGAAGGCATTTCATTTGTTACTGAGGTGCGCGGCAGAGGTCTGATCGTTGGCATTGCGTGTAAGGGTCCGGTTGGCGATATTATTACAGCAGGCCAGAACAGAGGCTTCCTGTTCGTGAATGCGGGGCCTGAAGTGATTCGCTTCCTGCCGAACTTGTACGTAACTACAGAAGAAATCGACACAGCGGTTGCTCTGATCAAGACTTTGATTGAGGAACACGTCGCGGCGAATGCGTAAATCCTTATAAGGCCAGTCCTGCAAGGGGAACTTAGAAGCTGGAACATTGTAGGTCGAACTAAACGTTAAACTGAGGTGAAGCTCAGTTGAAGGATAGAAGAAGTTTGAGCATGGAGATAGATTTGAAGGAGGATGAAAAATGACGATTACACAGCTGAACCTCAAAGGCCGGGATTTTATTGAATTTACAGACTACAGCAAAGAGGAGATTGAGTATCTTCTACAGCTTGCTGTCGATATCAAGAAGAAGCAAAAAAGCGGTGAAGTCTATCAGCCGCTGAAGGGCAAGACCATCGGACTTATTTTTGAAAAATCATCGACACGTACACGCGTATCTTTTGAAGTAGGGATGTTCCAGCTGGGCGGGCACGCACTATTCCTTAGCAAAAATGACATTCAGCTTGGACGCGGCGAAATCATCAGCGACACAGCTCAGGTGCTCTCACGTTACCTGGACGGTATTATGATTCGGACGTTTGCGCACAGTAATGTGACGGAGCTTGCCAAGTATGCGGATATTCCCGTAATCAACGGGCTGAGCGACGATGCACATCCTTGCCAGGTGCTCGCTGATTTCCAGACCGTGCTGGAGCATAAAGGACAGCTGAAAGGTCTCAAGATGGCCTATGTAGGCGACGGAAACAACATGGCACATTCCCTGATGCTCGGCGCTGCCAAGCTTGGAGTGCATGTATCGGTAGCAAGTCCAGAAGGATACGAGCCGAATCCGGCGATCGTAGAGCAGGCGAAGAGCATTGCGCAAGAGACGGGAGCTCAGGTTGTGGTGACCCGCAGTCCAGAGGAAGCAGTGAAGGATGCGGATATTATTTATACAGATGTGTGGGCAAGTATGGGCTTTGAGGAAGAACAGAAGGTTCGCGAAGCCGCTTTTGCCGATTATCAGGTTAATGAAGAGCTCGTTAAAGGAGCGAAGAAGGATTATATCTTCCTGCACTGCCTTCCTGCTCACCGCGGCGAAGAAGTAAGTGAAGGCGTCATCGACGGACCGAACTCGGCTATTTTTGACCAGGCGGAGAACCGACTTCATGCCCAAAAAGCACTGATGGCTGCCCTGATGGGTTAATGGGGAGATTGTGGTAGGGAAATTCAGCTTGAATTAAGCAGCTAAAGGTTTATGAAATTGACTTGTTAATGTTAAAATAAATTAAATTGAAAATTTTGGATTCCATATCGACTATGGTTCAAGCGACTTAAGGAGGACATTATGGCAAAAGAGAAAATTGTACTAGCTTATTCCGGCGGATTGGATACTTCCGTCATTCTAAAATGGCTCAAGGAAACCTATGATGCAGAGATCATTGCATTCACAGCAGATATCGGACAGAAGGAAGAGCTGGACGGTCTAGAAGAAAAAGCACTTGCAACAGGTGCCTCCAAAGTATATATCGACGATCTGCGTGATGAGTTCGCTAGTGACTTCATTTATCCAATGTTCCAGGCAGGCGCCTTGTACGAAGGCCAATATCTGCTCGGTACCAGTATCGCGCGTCCATTGATTGCTAAACGGATGGTTGATATCGCGATTGCCGAAGGCGCAACAGCTATTGCTCACGGCGCGACAGGCAAAGGTAACGACCAGGTTCGTTTCGAGCTGAACGCAGCTGCGCTGACACCAGATATCAAGGTAATTGCCCCATGGCGTCTGGAAGAATTCCGTAATCAATTCCCGGGACGGGCGGAAATGATCGCTTATGCAGAACAGCATGGCATTCCGGTAACTGCATCGGCTGCGAAGCCGTATTCCATGGACCGCAACCTGCTGCATATCAGCTATGAGAGCGGAGTGCTTGAGGATCCTTGGTTTGATGCGAGTGCGCCGGAGAACAAAGAAATGTTCCTTCTTAGCAACTCGCCGGAGGATGCTCCGGATGAAGCGGAATACTTGGACCTTGAGTTCAAGAATGGGGACTGCGTAGCCTTGAACGGAGAGCAGCTTAGTCCGCTTGAAGTGATGGAGAAGCTGAATGAGCTGGGCGGCAAGCACGGAATCGGCCGTGTAGATATGGTGGAGAACCGTTTCGTGGGTATGAAGAGCCGCGGCGTGTATGAGACACCAGGCGGAACGATTCTGTTCACTGCACATCGTAAGATGGAATCCATCACTATGGACCGTGAAGTCATGAACCTGCGTGACAGCTTGATTACCCGCTACAGTACGCTTGTGTACAACGGCTTCTGGTTTGCACCGGAACGCCTGGCACTGCAGGCACTGGTGACAGAGAGCCAGAAGAATGTAACAGGAACCGTTCGCGTGAAGCTGTACAAAGGCAATATTATCGCGGCTGGTGTGAAGAGCCCTGTCAGTCTGTACAATCCGGATATCGCTACGATGGAGGCAGATCCTACCCAGGCTTACGATCAAGGGGATGCAACAGGCTTCATCCGCCTGAATGCGCTTCGTCTTAAGGTCGGATCAGGTGTAGCACAGAACCAATAATGAAGTGTCCTAGTGGCATGAGTGGCATGATTATAGATAAAGCAGCAGTAAGCTGGTAAGGAAGCGTAAGGCCGTTCCTTGAAGAGACCTCAGGAGCGGCCTTTATCCATGAGATGTGAAAGGGAGGCAAGCACAGACATGAGTAAATTATGGGGCGGGCGTTTCACCAAGCAAACGAATCATTTGGTTGAGGAATATACAGCATCGATCAATTTTGACAAGGCACTTGCAGAGGAAGATATTCAAGGCAGTCTGGCACATGTGACGATGCTGGGCAAATGCGGGATTTTGCCACAGGAGGATGTGGAGAAGATCAAAGAAGGACTTCACACGGTCCTTGGCAAAATTCGGGAAGGCCAGATTGAGTTCTCTGTCTCGGATGAAGATATTCATATGAATATCGAGAAGAATCTGATTGAGGAGATCGGACCGGTAGGTGGTAAGCTTCACACGGGACGCAGTCGGAATGACCAAGTAGCAACCGACATGCATCTCTACTTGCGGTCACGCGTTATCGAGATTGTCGGGATGCTGCATGCGCTGCAGGAGGCGCTGATCGGACAAGCCAAAGAGAATCTGGATACGATTATTCCTGGCTATACCCATCTGCAAAGAGCACAGCCCATTCTGTTCGCTCATCATCTGATGGCGTATGTCTCCATGTTCCAGCGTGATGCGGAGCGTCTGATCGACAGCTACAAACGAATTAATGTGCTTCCACTGGGTGCAGGTGCCTTGGCAGGCACAACCTTCCCGATTGATCGTCATTTTGTAGCTGAGCAGCTTCAATTTGACCGTGTGTATGAGAACAGCCTGGATGCGGTAAGCGATCGTGATTTTATCGTTGAGTTCTTAGCTGATGCTTCCCTTATTATGATGCACCTGTCTCGTCTGAGTGAGGAGCTGGTACTATGGAGCAGCACAGAGTTCAGTTTTGTTGAGCTTGATGATGCATTCTGCACTGGCAGCAGCATTATGCCACAGAAGAAGAACCCGGATGTACCGGAGCTCGTCCGCGGCAAGACAGGACGTGTATATGGGAATCTGATGGGTCTGCTCACTGTGCTTAAATCCCTTCCGCTTGCCTACAACAAAGATATGCAGGAAGACAAGGAAGGTATGTTTGATACGGTGGCAACTCTTGAAGGTGCGCTGCAGCTGTTTGCGCCAATGATTGCTACGATGAAGGTAAACAAAGGACGCATGCGCGAAGCCGTGAACCAGGACTTTTCCAACGCGACTGATATTGCGGACTTCCTCGTAGGCAATGGCCTTCCTTTCCGTCAGGCACATGAGGTTATCGGTAAGACAGTGCTGTATTGTATCCAAAACGGAAAATACTTGCTCGATCTAACCCTTGATGAGTTCAAGCAGTTCTCCGAGCTGTTCGATGATCAGATCTATGCCGTGCTTCAGCCGGAAGCGGTTGTTAATGCGCGTAATGTTTACGGAGGTACAGCTTCAGTCCAAGTAACGGATGCGATTCGCCGAAGCGAAGCGATGCTGGGTCTGACGACACAATGGCTCAAGGAGCATACAGAGTAAGTAAATCGTTCTAAATATAAAAAGGGATTACTTGAAGGAGGCCAGTGCGGCCTTCCTCAAAGTAATCCCTTTTTTAACGTGCTGACTGTTTATTTTTGCAAAGGAAGCCAGTTCAAAACATCCTGAATATGTGTATCCCAGTATCCCCACTCATGCTCTCCAGGGCCTTCGATATAGGTGAAGTCAAGACTTGTTTGTTCAGCCGCCGAACGGAAGCTGAGATTATCCTCATATAGAAAGTCCTCTGTCCCGCAGCATTGGAACAGCTTAGGCTTAGGTCCTGGCTGCTGATCGCATTCCTTGAGCAAATGCAGCAGATCATTATCCGTGCCCGCTATCTTATCCCCGAATATCCGTTTGAATTCTACGCTTCGTGCTTCATCCTGAGTCTGGATCTTGTCATAATGGGCAGCCATGTCAACAGCACCCGAGAGGCTCGCGGCAGCAGCATATTCCTGGGGTCTGGACAACGCAATCTTCATAGCACCATATCCGCCCATGGAGAGCCCGGCCACAAAGTTATCCTCACGTGCAGAAGACAATGGGAAGAAGGATCGGGCCAGCTTTGGAACCTCCTCCGTTATGTACGTATAATACTTGCTTCCTTCCGCCATATCGGTGTAGAAGCTGCGGTAACCGTTCGGCATCACGACCGCGATTCCCAGAGCAGAGGCGTAGCGTTCAATGGAAGTCCGGCGCAGCCAGATCGAGTCATCATCGGAGAGACCATGCAGTAGATAAAGTGTCGGGTAGGGCCCGTGTCCCTGCTTCGTATCCACGCCAATCTGAGAGAAAGTCTGCTGAGGCAGAATGACGTGCATCGTTGTATTCAGTCCTAGTACTTCGGAATAAAAGTGACATTGCATAAAGGCCATGTAAAGGTGCTCCCTTCGAATAGAGATGAATTGTAGTCACTTTTATTATAAAGCATATTCCAATAAAAAGCGGTTTCATTTTCAGCGGAGCAATTCAATTCAAATAGGGTGGATATCAAGAAGTGACAGGAAAGTTTAAACGGGCTTCATCTCGGTCTGTGGCGTACGTAAGCGCTGAACGAAAAGTTATCAACAGATACCAAAATGTTGATAACTTCCTGTAGGAAATGGGGTTATTTTGAAGACTTATTCACGATTCGGGATAAAATGGTGCGTTTTCATGTGCATAACATTGTGTTATACACAGGACGCTCGAAATAACGACATTTTTTTCATGTTTATGCACATATCTATTCACATTACTCACAGACAAGCAGAGAAATTGAACATGTCCTATGCAAGTCATGTGGATAGGATTCAAAAGTAGAAGCCTGTTATTTTCAGTTATCCGGCGCAAGAAAGTGCTAATCCACAGCTGTCTACGGCTCTGTAACAATCTTAACGACGAAGAAACGAGCTCATTTCATTTACAGCGTAACAATGTTATGTTACATTGTGTTCAGGAGGTTGATTTCACATGCAGGAGGACTTGATATCGAAGAAAGATCTGCTGGAGATCACCGGTATTTCATATGGACAGTTATACCGATGGAAGCGGAAGAATTTAATTCCGGAGGGTTGGTTCATTCGCAGATCTTCCTTTACGGGTCAGGAGACGTTTTTCCCCAGGGAGAGCATCTTATCACGAATTCACAAAATAAAAAACATGAAAGATGATCTATCTCTGGATGAGCTCGCAGATGTGTTCTCTCCATCGGTTAGCACACTTCTTCTGACACAGGAAGAAATCATGCATAGAGAGCTGGTTACACCGATTACCATGCAATTGTATTTAGAGCAAGCAGAGCTTCGTGAGACAGAGCAGCTGGAGTTCGAGCAGCTTCTTTGCCTTTATGTTCTGGATCAGGCTTTGTCCAGCGGACAAATGACCCGAGATGAAGGAGTGCTTCTCATTCGTACGTTTCATCAGGAATACAGGAAGTTTGAGGATAAGGGCTGCGACATCATTCTGATCCGTAAAATGGGAGTGCCGATTCTCATGATGGTCAGTGCCGGAAGCGGGATTTATTACGATATGGGCGTGAAGGAAGCGCTGAGATTACCGATTGCAGTATATATAGAACAGCTCAAGGTACATTTAAATCGATCTGGAGGTTATGGCTATGAGTGAAGCAGAAAGACGGAATCGGAATATTGCGGGGATCGGCAGTTCTTCAGGGGGAGTATACCAGCATGTCAGAGCAGATGGGATGGCCAGGTTTTCCAGCGATATTGACTGTATCAGCTATGAGGTGAATGGGAATGCAAGTCTGAATGGCACTTTGAAATGTAATCGCTACGTCGTGAATGGGTTATCAACGGTGGATGGTGATATCGCTGCAGAAGATATCCTCGTAAACGGAACGAGTAAAGCGAAAGGGAATGTGAGAGCTGAGCGTACCCGAGTGGATGGCGTCTTTTCTATTAGAGGACTGCTGGATACAGAGTCGCTTATTGTCAACGGCAAAGCTAACTTAGGCGGCAAACTCATCGCAAGCAGCGTAGAGGTGGCGGGAACCCTGTCCGTAGATCGGGATGTGGAATGCGAGAAATTCGAGGTCCAGGGAGGCTTTAAGATCCGTGGGCTCCTGAACGCAGGTGATGTTGATATTAAGCTGCTTCTGGGGTGTGAGGCAGAGGATATCGGCGGGGAACGCATTCATGTGCGCCGTGATCACAAGGTGAAGCTTCTCGATGGTTTCGTGCCAGGACTCGCACCTAAGCTGAAGGCCAAAGTCATTGAGGGAGACGACATCTACTTGGAGCAGACCTATGCTCAAACGGTTAGGGGAAACCGGGTGGTTATTGGCCCAGGCTGCCAGATCGGTCTTGTGGAATATAAGGAATCCTATCATCAGGATGAGGATACGGTCGTCGATCGCTACATTCAAATGTAAAGAGGTGAATTCGTTGTGATTACAGGGAATCGTGAGCTTAACAGCGATTGGAAAAGCGACGTCAGAATAATTGGCGAAGGGGACTCCGCTGGAGGATTATTTCGAAAAATAAGCATTATGGGCCAAGGCCGAATTGACGGGGATGCGAGCTGTGAGACCTTTCGCTGTATGGGGGACGCCTCTGTGCAAGGGCAATTAACTGCTTCTTCATTTAAACAATTGGGAAACATGCATATTAAAGGCGGATTATCCGGTGATTCGGCTTCAACGCTGGGGGAGCTTCGTGTAGATGGGTCATTGCAGGTTCGTCGCATGAAGCTGATCGGAGCAATGAAAGTAGGGCAGAATCTTCGCGGTGAGAAGCTAAAATGCTCTGGGCAGCTGCAGCTTCACGGGGACTGTATCTCTGAAGAAGTGCGCATACGAGGTGTGATAACGGCAGAAGGAGCCGTGAACGCGGAGCGTATCCAAATTAAACTGAATGGACCAAGTCATGTAAGGGAAATCGGCGGGGCACAGATTGATGTTCAACAGGCGTCTTTATCCTGGTTTCCGATCTTACGCAGCAAGAGAGTCAGCAAGACGCTGACGGCTGACCTGATTGAGGGGGATAACATCAGGCTAGAGCATGTGGAAGCTAAGGTTGTGCGGGGACGACATGTGACGATTGGTCCAGGCTGCCGGATCGGGCTGGTTGAATACAAGGAGAAATACAAGGAGCATCATTCCGCGAAGGTCGGAGAAAGTGTGCGTCACTAAAATAGGAAGTATGAACTCAATAACTTAATACTCATTAACTCATGAACCTGCATCCTACAGGCCCATGAGTTTTTAGTTTTTTAGGACTTAAAGTACGACAGAAGCACCTGTTGCTCGCAAATAAATATCAATTTCCGATGGTTCCTAGTGTACGTATACCGTCCTCGACCGGAGGAGCGGGATCAGATGGCGTATCTTCTGGCGGGTCTTCTTTTTCAGAGGGAGGGTTGTCTGAATTCACAGCAATAAGACGCGTTTGTGGGCGATAGGTGTCCTTGGAGATCAAAGTGCGGGAGACGATATCTCCGTTAACCCGTTTGATCTGATAGGTTTCCACGATATAACCAGGTGCTCCTTCTTGGACTACGGTTTGCGTATTTACCGGGATAGAGGAGTCATTCGTATACGTTGTGGGTGCTGGGATGGTTTCGAGAAGATGCGTTTCAAGTTCATAACTAACATTCTCTGCCATGGTCCCAAAAAACTTTACAACCATCTCACGATCTCTGACTTCAGCTTTGATCAATAGGGAGCTGCCCGTCGTATTCTGAAATCTGAAATTGATATAGCCCGTCGCGAACGTAGCATCAAGACCTTTGGGCATATAGCTGACGGGCAGTGAATGATTTCTTCGTTCCACAATGTGCAGCCCCGTCTTAAGTGCCGCCGTATAGAGGGTGCTTGAGACCTGGCAGATACCTCCGCCGATTCCTGGCACAAGCTCTCCGCCTACAATGACAGGTGCTTCCTTGAAGCCGCTGTCCTTCTCTACTTTTTTAACAATTTGTCCATAGTCCAGCTCATCACCCGGCTTAAGTATCATACCATCCACCGCTTTGGCGGCAGCCATTACGTTGTAGGTTCTGCCTTCTCCGCTAGTGCCGAGCGGGGTAGAGACTTGAATGATTTTTCGCTGAATTCCCGACCTTCTAAGAGAGTCAATTGTCACTGAGGGGTTCATCACTTGGAGGGGGAGGTCGATAACAATAGTAGGTCTGGGTTCTATTGGATTCATAAGTACTGTAAAATCGGCGGGGACAGCATGTTCTACGCGCCGGGTCATTTCCACCCAGTTTATCCTGTTCGCGCTGTGCTCAGGTATCAACTCGATTTCATCCAGCTTCGTAATATTGACCTTAGCAGGGATGATGTCACCGAATTCAGATTGTTCCCAGACAGGAGACAGATAGCTTTGCAATTTAGCACGATCGTAGCTGTAGGTGATGCTCCAGTCTTTTTGGAAACGGAGTCGGTTAAACAGTCTTTGAATCATGTTTCCTTCGGACAGCCCAGCTGCGGCCTGTTTAAACTCATTTGCGTTATACCTCACTCCGGCATGCTGCAGTGTCAGCTTGGGGGTGTACAGGGGTCGATTGCCTTCCTTTAGATGTAGAGGAAGTTCTTCTAATGCTTGGAGCTTCTGATCAAGCTCACTAATTACAGAGGGAATATCTTGGCCGCCGACAGCCCAGCCGGAGACGGTTACTTTCGAGGGGAGCTTCGTTTGATGAGTATACATATAAATCCACACCAAAAGGGTGGTGAAAAAGAGAGCAAATAGCACAGAAATGATGGCGAAAGTGTGAATTTTTTTCATGGGTAGCTCCTTTCCTGCTTCTTGTTTCCCCGGATTACAGACACTTTACATGTATATGTTCCGGGAGCGGAAATCTTTCAGCTACTCAAAAGGTAACAAATTTGTTACAATGGGAAACATCTTGATGAAATTCGCGAGATTTTAAAGGAAATCAATGGAAAGTGTCGAAATGATAAAGGCTACTATGCAACGGGAAGTGATCATGTGATTGAATTACAGGACGTGTGGAAGACCTATCCGAATGGGGCACATGCCTTGCAAGGTGTGTCGGTAAAGATCGACCGCAACGAATTCGTTTATATTGTCGGACCGTCTGGCGCGGGGAAATCGACATTTATGAAGCTAATTTACAGAGAAGAAATTCCGACAAAAGGACAGATCTCAGTTAACGGATTTAATATCGGCAAGCTGAAGCATCGCAAAATCCCTTATGTTCGGCGTAATATCGGCGTTATTTTTCAGGATTTCAGACTTCTTCCGAAGATGACGGCGTATGAGAATGTCGCTTTTGCGATGGAGGTTGTCGAGGCGCCGAAGAAACAGATTAAGAAACGGGTTATGGAAGCCCTGGATCTTGTCGGCCTTAAGAACAAGGCAGACCGCGAGCCAACCCAGCTGTCAGGCGGGGAGCAGCAGCGTATAGCGATTGCTAGGGCGATCGTGAACAATCCCTCCGTCATCATTGCGGACGAGCCTACAGGCAACCTTGATCCCGAGACATCATGGGGAATTATGCAGCTGCTGGATGAAATCAATTTCCGAGGAACAACCATCGTTATGGCAACACATAACCGGGATATCGTAAACACCATGCGTAAACGGGTTATTGCTATCGAGCAGGGACATATCGTTCGAGACGAAATGAGAGGGGAATACGGTTATGAATTTTAGTACCTTCTTGCGCCATTTGCGGGAAGGGTTCAAGAGCCTATTCCGCAACGGCTGGATGTCGATTGCATCCATTACGTCGATCATTGTCTCGTTGTTGATTCTGGGTGTATTCGTTCTGCTCGTAGTGAATGTCAATTCCATGGCTAATCAGGCAGATGATCAAGTGGAGATCAGCACATTCCTGCAGCTTAACGTAGATGAGGATCTGCGTAACAGTCTTCAAGACCAGATTGGAGCCATGCCAGAAGTAAGCAAGATTGAATTTGTTCCTAAGGAACAAGGTTTGGCTGATTTTAAAGAAGAGCTTGGAGAAGATGGTCAGGAGCTGCTTGAAGGCTTCGATGAGGATAACAATCCTCTTCCAGATACTTTGCGGGTAGAGGTTATTGATCCGAGCACCGTCAGCTTTGTAGCTGAGAAGATTGAAGCTCTGAATGAGGAATATCCAGAACAGCCAATTATGAAAGTGAACTATGGAGAAGACACGGTGGAGACATTGTTCAAGATCACTCGTCTAATCCGGACAATCGGCGTTGTTTTTGTAGCAGGACTTGCACTTATGTCTATGTTTTTGATCTCGAACACGATTCGCGTAACGATCCTGGCACGCCGCCGGGAGATCAGCATTATGAAGCTGGTAGGAGCGACAAACTCCTTTATCCGTTGGCCGTTCTTCGTTGAAGGAGCCTTGATTGGATTCATTGGATCTATTATTACGATCGCAATTCTATTTATCGGATACAACCAGCTGCTAAACTCGATTCAGCAGGATATTATTATCCAGATGCTTGATCTGGTACCATTGTCCAGTATATGGACCTGGTTTGGCGGAGCACTGCTCATTATGGGGATGCTCGTGGGTATCCTGGGAAGCACGTTGTCTATTCGCAAATCTTTGAAAGTGTAAGGCTTTCATAGTTTCAGAAGTTTGTAGTTTATATAATGATGTGGCTGTCCAATACCGGGCAGCCGCTTAAGTAAGAACATAACTCGTCATGGATTGATATATAAAATATTTATGAAGAAGGATGGGAAACGAACTTGAAAAAGACGGCCACTGCAATTGCGTTAAGTTTACTTACAGCCACAGTACTTAGTCCTGGATATGGAATCGCTGCATCGAGCATCAGCGATATTGATAAAGAGCTGAATCAGCTGGAACAGCAGTCCGAATCTGCTAAGTCCCAGCAACAGAAGGCGGAACAGAAGAAAGAGGAAGCAGAGCACTACAAGCAGAAGCAAGAAGGCTATCTCGAAGCGATTATGGAACAAATTAATGCTGTAAGTAATGAGCTGGCGACCGTGTCTTACCGCATTGAAACAACAGAAGAGAATTTGCGGAACACGAAGAAAGAACTGCAAGCAGCAGAGGAAAGAATTGCAGCCCGTGAGGAACTGCTTGAATCTCGTGTGCGTCTGATGTATACAGATGGAACGGTTTCCTATCTGGATGTATTGCTGTCTTCTACAAGTATTTCCGATTTTCTGGAGCGTGCAGACTCACTGAAGATGATTGTGGATCAGGATCAGAATCTACTCGTTGAACATAAGAAAGATAAGCAGCTTGTTGTAGACAAAAAGGCAGAGCTGGAACAACAATATGCAGAACATAAACGTCTATATGCTCAGAAGAAAGAACGCAAGGCAGAGCTGGACAGCAAGGAACAGGAGAAACAGGTCCTCATTGCAGGCTATGAGGAAGAAATTCATGTGCATGGTGAACTCAGCGAAGAACAGGATCGCATGCTGGTAGAGATTGCATCCAAACGTTCAGCGTTGGTTCAAGAGAAAAATAAGCTCAAAGCAGAGCAGGCAGCAGCAGCGGCAAGAGCGAAGGCAGCAGCAGAAGAAGCGGCAAGAAAGGCTGCTCAGAAGAAAGTAGCTAGCTCAAATACAAGCTCTGGTTCAAGCTCAAGTTCAAGCTCAAGTTCTTCAAGTGAAAACATCTCTTCCAGCGGAAGTGGTGTACTGGGAATGCCAGTTTCAGGAGCACGGATTTCTTCAGGCTACGGCCCGCGTGTTCACCCAATTACAGGTGTGGTTGGTAAAATGCATACGGGTACTGACTTTGCTGCTCCGCAAGGGACAAGCATCTATTCAGCCGAAGATGGTGTAGTTATTATGGCAGAATGGTACAGCGGTTATGGTTATACAGTGATGGTCGATCATGGTGATGGACTATGGACGCTGTATGGACACATTCGTGAGGGCGGCATTAAGGTGAGCGAAGGTGATTCTGTAAAACGAGGCCAAAAAATTGCTGAGGTCGGCTCGACTGGAAACTCCACGGGTCCTCACTTGCACTTTGAGGTTCGCGTCAACGGAAGCACACAAAATCCGATGAATTATTTGTAAGCAGAGGTCTATTCTGGTCATATTCCGTACAAGCTTTACATATACTCTTGCTGGTATATGGTTTTTAGTTAGGATGATTCAGACAACGCAAATATAACGATTGTCTGAATCATCCGGGATGAATCAGGCAGCGCATATATAACCGACTGTCTGAATCATCCTAGGATGAAATGGAGAGCGTGACACAGTCGTGCAGTGTTTCATCCAAGGATGAAACGTGAGACGTATCAGAGACGTGGACTGTTTCATCCTTCAGCGAAATATGATACAAGTAAATAAGGAGCTTGTTTTCATCTTAAATGAAGCAGGACTCTAAGTTGACTTGTATCCTATTTACATCCAAAGCAAGTAAGTCGGAATAGAAAGGGCGGTGACGCTCATGATGAAGAAGCGCTCTGCTATACTGCTGTTCGTTCTCGCGCTTCTGGGTGGGAGCTTGCTTACACTCGCGGTCGTAAATTACCCAGGGCTGAACAGCCAGGGTGGAGAAGGACTGCTTGCCAGTGTAACGGGCAGCAATCAGAAGAATGAACTCCAGAAGATTGAAACCGCACTTGACCTGATTGAAGCTAATTACTATCAAGATGTGGACCGTACTAAATTGATTGACGGCGCTATTAATGGAATGATGGAGTCCCTTGGAGATCCTTATTCCAATTACATGGGTCAGGAATCGGCTGCCCAGTTTGAAGAGTCAATTGAAGGCTCATTTACAGGGATTGGCGCAGAGGTGTCCTCACAGGACGGTAATGTTGTGGTGGTATCTCCAATTAAAGGCTCTCCCGCTGAAAAAGCAGGAATACGGGCTAAAGACGTGATCTTATCTGTTAACGGTGAATCATTACAAGGTCTTGATCTCAATGATGCCGTATCCAAGATCCGCGGACCAAAGGGCAGCGAAGCCAAGGTACAGGTTCAGCGTACAGGCTCATCTGAACCGTTAGAATTTAGTATTGTACGAGATGACATCGATCTAGAGACCGTGCACGCGGAGATGAAGGATGATGGCGTCGGCGTCATTACGATTACCCAATTCTCTTTGAATACAGGTGAACGATTCAAGGAGGAGCTTGCTAAGCTTGAAAGTCAGAACATGAAGGGACTTGTCATTGACGTTCGTAACAATCCGGGTGGCGTTCTGTCTGTCGTTATCGATATTGCAGAGCAATTTGTTCCGTCTGGAGAGCTGATCGTTCAAGTGGAAGACAAGAACGGGGCTCGGGAAACGAATGAGTCCAAAGGGTCATCTAAGGATTATCCGGTGAGTGTTCTGATGAACAAAGGAAGTGCGAGTGCATCTGAAATATTGGCAGGCGCACTGCAGCAGTCTGCAGGGGCAACGTTACTAGGAGAGCATTCCTTCGGTAAAGGAACGGTTCAGACCAGCTTCGAGCGTCAGCTTGGTGACGGAAGCCTTGTGAAGATTACGATTGCCAAGTGGCTTACGCCAAACGGTGATTGGATCCACGAGAAAGGGATTGAACCTGATATCAGTGTAAGTCAGCCTGATTATTTCTCCGTGGCGCCGATCAATAAGGATAATCTTCCATTGAAGTTCGATACGAACAGCTCGGACGTGAAGAATGCCCAAACGATGCTTGAGGGACTCGGATATAAGACGGATCGCAAGGATGGTTATTATGATGATAAGACCGTAGAAGCCGTCAAAGATTTCCAGACTTCAAAAGGATTGAGTGTGAGTGGAAATATCAATGAGGAAACGGCAGCTGCACTCGAGACTGCGCTCATTGAAAGAATCGGTGATCCTGCATACGATACGCAGCTCAAACAGGCCGTTTCCACTATGAAGCAGGAGATCTCTTCTGCAGCGTCGAACTAAGAGAGAAAAACGACCCGAACATCAAGCGTTCAGAATAAGTTTTTCTTGTCGATATTAGAAAAACAGATGAAAGAAGGCTGCTTGTTCAGCCTTCTTTTTTACTTGGATTTTGTATGTGGAGAGGGCATGCAGCAGTTGAATTAGAGGGGGGCGTGAGCTAACTTGAATGAAGTCATCACATGGCTATGGCTTGTCGTGGATGCATTAATCGCTTTGCTGACTCAGCCATTTTATTATATAGCCATCGTATTATTAGCGCTCAGTTACCGTCGTCAGGGGATGCTGGAACGAAGGTTGCTCCACACACGTCTTCATGGGTGGCCGCTGTTAACGCTGCGAGCTATTTTTACAGGTATACTTGTTGGTCTTATTGTTTCTGTTGTTTATTTATTGCTTGGCATTGAGATGACTGCGCAGGCTGTAGTGGCAATATGGGTGACCTCCATTATATTAATGCTGTTCCGGGTTAGATACCTGAACGCTGTATATGCAGTGGGTTTGCTCGGAGTTGTACAATGGCTGCTTAAGCTGTTTGGCAGCTGGGAGCCACAAGGCTTCCTCGAAGCCATTGTCTCTACAATTCGTGATCTGCCAATTCCTCAGCTGCTGGTGCTTGCAGCGGTGCTGCATCTGACACAAGCTATGTTCATAAAGCTGCAGCAGGAGCAGAACGCTTCCCCGGTTTATTTCAAAGGGAAGAGGGGCAAGCTTGTCGGCGGTTATCAGCTGCAGTACTATGTACCGGTGCCGCTTATGCTGCTGATGCCCACGACTTCTGCCAGCGGGGCAGATCTTGCCTGGAGTCCGTTACTTGCCGGCGGTGCCGATATGTATATGCTCTACGCTGTTCCATTTATCATTGGATTCAGTGAGATGACAAAAAGCATGCTGCCAGAAGAGAAAGCAGCTCTAACTATGAAGCGGCTTCTGCTATATGGTGTCATACTGCTCGTTCTGAGTCTCTTGTCGGTATGGTGGAATCCGTTGTCACTGGTAGCTGTGTTGTTTGCTCTTATTGGTTTGGAAGCGATTTGTTGGATAAGTTCGTCAGAGGAAGAGAACCGCAGTCCAATGTATGTTCATCCTAAGCAGGGACTTCAGGTTCTGGCGGTATTGCCGGGCAGTCCAGCGGAGGAGCTGGGGATACAGGCTGGCGAAGTCATTTTTAGAGTAAATGGACAGCATGTCAGCTCACAGGCTGAGCTGCACAGCGCGCTTCGAATGAATCCTGCATTTTGCAAGTTAGAAGTACGCAATATCGAGGGAGAGAGTAAATTTCTACAGCGTGCGATATATGAAGGAGAGCATCATCAGCTTGGTGCATTACTTGCGCCAGATCCGGATACCGGCTTTGCTATTGACGAGCGTCCAGCCTCATTCTTTCAGATTGTGGGGATGAAGCTGGATACACATCGTACCGAAAAGCCAGCGCCAGATCCTTTCAGTCACGAGGCTTGAAGGAATAGAAGTTGAATGACGCTGAGCTATAACACGATAAGATAAGCCTGGAGAAGTGAACGGCTGTATACAAGCTTCTCTGACATATAAAAGAGCCTCTATCCTGTATAAAAACAGGGCGGAGGCTCTTTTTTTATAAACGAAAATTGCTTCATTCGCCTTGCAGCTGGCGCAGGACAGTGATCTCAACTCTGCGGTTTTGTTGTCTGCCCGCTTCGGTCGTATTCTCTGCTGCAGGCCGGTTATCGGCATATCCTGCATATTGGAAGCTATCTGGATCAAGGTTTTCTTGTTCAATAAAATAACGAAGTACAGAAAGTGCGCGCTCACCGGACAGTTCCCAATTGTCTCGGTATTTGGAGCTAGATGTCACTGGAGTGTTATCGGTATGCCCTTCAATTGAAATGGTTGTCTCAAGATCCCTGAACAAGCTGGCTAATTGAGAGAGAACCGGTCCTGCACCCTCCATCAAATTGGCGTCCCCTGTGCGGAACAGAAATTGTTCACTGAGCGTAATGGAGATCCCTTGGGGCTTGTCCACCACAAAGATAAGATTCTCAAGCTCATGATCTCTAATGTAATCCTCAATTAAGGCCATCAAGTCTTGAAGCTCCTGTTCCTGCTCGCGAAAGGCGACCTCCCGTTCTGTCAAAGGTCCACTGTCCTCCTCAAGTCCAGCCTCAGAACCGGTCCCACCCGAACCCGGCTGGTTCGCTTCGCTGCTTGTGTCTCCATTCTGGCCAGAGGGGTGGTCAATGACACCAGTGCCTCCGTCAAGAATTCCGCTTGAACTCTGAAAGGTGCTCTGCAGGGAGCTGGTTACTTCCTTATACTTGATTGCATCAAGCCGGCTCATCGCATACATCATCACGAAGAAAATGAGCAGAAGCGTAATGAGATCCGCATAGGTGATCATCCAGCGATCATGCTGAGAGCCGGAGGAAAGCGCACGTCCTGCATTCCGTGTTCGCCTATTCCGTTGTCTCATGCGTGACATCCTTCCTTGAGCTTAATGGATTCGGCTGTGAGGTGATATAGGTGTTCAGCTTTTTACGAACAAGTAGTGCATTATCGCCATTTTGTACAGACAGCACACCTTCAAGAATCATTTCCATCACCAGGATCTCCTCTGCGCTCTTCGATCTAATCTTGGATGCGATGGGCAAGAAGATCAGATTTGCGCTGGCAACGCCATATAAAGTCGCGATAAAGGCAACGGCGATCGATGGACCGAGCTGACTCGGATCTGTCAGATGGCCAAGCACCTGAATAAGTCCCATGACCGTCCCGATGATCCCCATTGTTGGCGCATAAGAGCCTGCAGATTCAAATAGCTTGGCATAGTTATCATGCTCCTGCTCTTTGGCATCGATATCCAGCTCCATAATCTGGCGGACGATCGGCTGATCGGTTCCATCAACGACCAACTGAATTCCTTCTCTTAAGAAAACATTAGGATGGTCAACCACCTTCTGCTCCAAAGCTAGAACGCCCTCGCGTCTTGCAACCATAGACATCTCCACGATATCATCCAGCCATTCATTCACTTCAGACTTGTTTGGTTTGAAGGCCATTTTAATGCCCGCAGGCAGGGTGCGGATCCGGTGCAGCGGATAGCTGATGAGCACAGCTGCAATCGTACCGCCGAAGACGATAAGAGCAGCTGTCCCCTGAAATAGTCCTGTTATCTGTCCCCCTTCCCATAAAAATCCTCCAATAATTGCGACAGCTCCGGCTATAAGGCCGATTAGGGTCGCGATATCCATCACATCATCCCCTCCAGTCAATTGCTTTCTTTGTTTGCATCCAGGACATGAACCGAGTATAATAAACGGGAACAAACATTCTTATAAAATGCTTTTGCTTAACTCATGAACGAAGAGCCGATGAAACAGCCTTATGAAGAGCTACAATCACTTTTTTGAGATGAGTTCTTTTTTATTTCGGCTGAGGCACTTCATTTGCAGGTATGGAAATAAGCATTTCAGCATACAAAATGGTTTCCGAATGTTATATTTTCGGTAAATCTCGACATATATAAGGATATTGCACTGCTTGCTATGCGCTGTTCTTACATGAATATCTAGGTTGATTTGAAGTTTTTGTGTGTAAGTATGTACATTGATGACTTCATTCTATCTGGATATTTGTAGTTTCTTAGCGAGTAAGATCGAAATTTGCATAATCCTGGTGTAAAACTATTTTAGACGATGAAGGTGAGGTTGGGCAATGAGCGATATTGTCATGAGCAATAAAGGATTCGAACTCGTATCGGAGTTTGAACCTCAAGGGGATCAGCCGCAGGCTATTGTAGAGCTGGTAGAAGGAATCCGGCAAGGGAAAAGGCATCAGACATTGCTTGGTGCCACAGGTACCGGTAAGACGTTTACCATTGCTCAGACCATAGCGAAGTTAAACAGACCCACGCTTGTTATTGCACATAACAAGACGCTTGCGGCACAGCTCGCAAGTGAGTTCAAGGAGTTTTTTCCTAACAATTCGGTAGATTACTTTGTAAGTTATTACGATTACTATCAGCCGGAAGCCTATATTCCTTCTTCCGATACGTATATTGAGAAGGATTCAAGTATAAATGAAGAAATTGATAAGCTTCGGCATTCGGCGACCAGTTCTTTGTTCGAGCGTCGCGACGTTATCATTGTTGCGAGTGTATCCTGCATCTACGGTCTCGGATCTCCGATTGAATATTCTAATATGTTATTGTCGCTCCGTGTAGGGATGGAGAAGTCTCGCAAGGAGATTTTGTCACGTCTCGTTGATATCCAGTATCAGCGCAATGACCTTAATTTTGTTCGGGGTACGTTCCGTGTACGCGGTGATGTAATAGAAATTTTCCCAGCTTCCAAAGATCAGCATGCCATGCGAATTGAGCTCTTTGGAGACGAGGTTGAACGCATTACGGAGATTGACGTACTGACCGGCGAGCTGATCGGTGAGCGCGATCATGTGGCGATATTCCCGGCCTCTCACTTTGTTACTCGTGAGGAGACGATGAGAGTTGCGCTTGTCAATATTGAGCGTGAACTAGAAGAACGTCTTGCTGAACTGCGTGAGCAGGGCAAGCTGCTGGAGGCACAGCGTCTGGAGCAGCGGACGAGATACGATATTGAGATGATGAAGGAA
The DNA here is from genome assembly GCF_028747985.1 of Paenibacillus urinalis. Classification (NCBI taxonomy): domain Bacteria; kingdom Bacillati; phylum Bacillota; class Bacilli; order Caryophanales; family Paenibacillaceae; genus Paenibacillus; species Paenibacillus urinalis. Next base: position 4,835,025 of record NZ_CP118108.1, on the reverse strand, counting down.
GTGGGCTTCTGCTCGGGCATCGAGAATTATTCTGGACCCCTGACCTTCCGTGAGACAGGAGCAACGCCGTATACCCTGCTCGACTATTTCCCAGATGATATGCTGGTTGTCATAGATGAGTCTCATGTGACACTGCCTCAAATTCGCGCAATGTATAACGGTGACCGTGCGCGGAAGACCGTTCTCGTTGAGCACGGATTTCGTTTGCCGTCTGCACTAGATAACCGGCCGCTGCAGTTTGAGGAATTCGAGAAGAAGACAAGTCAGCTTGTATATGTCTCTGCCACTCCAGGACCTTATGAGATTGAGCATACCGAAGGGGATATGGTTCAGCAGATTATCCGCCCTACAGGTCTACTTGATCCGATCATTGAAGTGAGACCGACCAAAGGTCAGATTGATGATTTGATCGGAGAGATTCGGGATCGTGTTGAGAAGGATGAGCGCGTGCTTGTTACGACGCTGACGAAGAAGATGGCAGAGGATCTGACAGATTACTTCAAGGAAGTCGGCATTAAGGTCAGATATATGCACTCTGATATCAAGACATTGGAACGTATGTCCATCCTAAGGGATTTAAGGCTTGGAACATTCCACGTCCTTATTGGGATTAACCTGCTTCGGGAAGGGCTTGATCTTCCTGAAGTATCGCTTGTCGCTATATTGGATGCTGACAAGGAGGGCTTCCTGCGCTCCGAACGCTCCCTGATCCAGACCATTGGACGCGCAGCCCGGAACAGCGAAGGTAGAGTCATTATGTATGGTGATAAGGTTACGGACTCCATGGATAAGGCGATTAAGGAGACGGAACGTCGTCGTACGATTCAGGTAGCTTATAATGAAGAGCATGGAATTACCCCACAGACGATTCGTAAGAAGATCCGTGAGGTTATTGAGGCGACGAAGGTGGCTGAGGCGAAGAGCGATTATCTGACAGGCGGCGCAGAGAAGATGTCGAAGCGCGATCGTCAGTCGTTGATGCAGCGTCTTGAAGCTGAAATGAAGGATGCGGCGAAGAATTTGCAGTTCGAGCGCGCCGCAGAGCTGCGTGATGCCCTGCTCGAATTAAAGGCTGAATAAAATAAAGAAGAGAACGGCCGAGGGGTCGTTCTCTTCTTAAAGAGTATATATAGAGCGTGCTGTTTCTGTACTCTGTACGTGTAATTGTATTTCTTATAATAACGTTGAAAGCTGATAATAAAGGCTATACTTATTGATAAATTGATATATTGTTTAATTTAATAGAACAAGCTCAAGGACCGAGCTCGAAGAGCAATGGTCCGCCGTGGGATGGAGCGAAGCAATCCCACACAGAACTATGCCCTTCAAGGACCGAGCTCAGAGAGCAATGGTCCGCCCGTGGGATGAAGCGAAGCAATCCCACACAGAAATGCACTTCAAGGACCGAGCTCAGAGAGCAATGGTCCGCCCGTGGGATGGAGCGAAGCAATCCCACGCAGAAATGCACTTCAAGGACCGAGCTCAGAGAGCAATGGTCCGCCTGTGGGATGGAGCGAAGCATCCCACACAGAAATGCCCTTCAAGGACCGAGCTCGGAGAGCAATGGTCCGCCTGTGGGATGGAGCGAAGCATCCCACTCACGGTCTCGCTTCGTATGAAAGCATGTTCTGGACAACCAGAAGGGTTGTCTAGAACGAATGCGTTCCAAGCACAACAACCCAGCTATAAATACCACGAGCCCAACTACTCCGGCCAGTTTCCGGTTTCCAAAGGGAGGTCCCTTTGGGGTCCTCCCTGTCAGGGAGGATTTAGGAGGGTTCTTTTAAGGAGATGAAAATATGGCGAATGAGAATATAATCATTAAAGGTGCGAGGGCGCACAATCTGAAGAACATCGATGTAACGATCCCGCGTGACCGTTTTGTCGTCCTGACCGGACTTAGCGGATCAGGTAAATCATCGCTGGCATTTGATACGATATATGCCGAAGGTCAGCGCAGATATGTAGAGTCATTGTCTGCATATGCTCGTCAGTTTCTAGGGCAGATGGAGAAGCCGGATGTAGATTCCATAGATGGACTGTCTCCTGCGATTTCAATAGATCAAAAAACGACAAGCCGCAATCCGCGCTCAACAGTAGGAACCGTTACTGAAATTTATGACTATTTGCGTCTATTGTTTGCACGCATCGGTCATCCGCATTGTCCGGAACATGGTGTAGAGATTACTTCCCAGACCGTGGAGCAGATGGTTGACCGGATCATGGGCTACCCGGAACGGACAAGGCTGCAGATTCTGGCTCCTGTTATTTCGGGTCGCAAAGGTGAGCACAAGAGTCTGCTTGCAGATATTTCGAAGCAAGGCTTCGTACGGGTGCGGATTGATGGCGAGCTCCGTGACCTGTCGGAGAACATTGAGCTTGAGAAGAATAAGAAGCATACGATTGAGGTCGTAGTGGACCGGATCGTCGTGAAAGAAGACATTCAGTCGCGTTTATCGGACTCGATTGAAACGGCACTTAAAATTTCCGGCGGTCAGCTGCTGGTTGATATCATTGGAGAAGAAGAGCTGAGATTCAGCTCCAACTATGCCTGCCCGATATGCGGATTCAGCATGGAGGAGCTGTCCCCACGAATGTTCTCGTTCAACAGTCCTTTTGGTGCTTGTCCGGACTGTGACGGCTTGGGAACGAAGATGATTGTCGATCCTGATCTGCTTGTTCCTGATCGCAGCAAGTCGATCGAGGGCGGTGCATTTGAAGCTTGGGCTGGGGGAACTTCGAACTACTACCCGCAATTTTTGCGTTCCGTATGCGAGCATTACGGAATTTCGATGAATGTTCCTGTCAGCGAGCTGTCACCTGATCAGATGAACAAGCTCCTTAGAGGGACCAACGGAGAGAAGATTCGTTTCCGATACGAAAATGACTTTGGTCAAAGAAAAGAAGCTTATGTTGTATTTGAAGGGATCATTCCCAACCTGGAGCGGCGGTATCGTGATACGGCTTCGGAAGGCATTCGTGAGTTTATTGAAGGCTTTATGGGCGAGAAGCCATGTGGAACATGTAAAGGACATCGTCTCAAAAAAGAAGTGCTGGCCGTTACCATCAACGGTAATAACATGGCTTATGTGACTAATCTGTCCATTGGAGCGGCAATGGAGTTCTTCAGCAATTTGCAGCTGTCCGAGAAGGAACAGGCCATTGCCCATCTCATTCTCAAAGAGATCAACAGCCGTCTGGGCTTCCTCGTAAATGTCGGACTGAATTACCTTACCATGAGCAGAGCTGCAGGGACATTATCTGGTGGGGAAGCACAGCGTATTCGGCTGGCGACACAGATCGGCTCCAGTCTCATGGGTGTACTATATATATTGGATGAGCCAAGCATCGGACTGCATCAGCGGGACAATGACCGTTTGATTGCAACACTGGGTCATATGCGTGACCTCGGAAATACGCTCATTGTCGTCGAGCATGACGAGGATACAATGATGGCAGCGGATTATATTATTGATATCGGTCCGGGAGCCGGAATTCACGGGGGTCAGATCATATCACAGGGTACTCCGCAGGAAGTCATGGATGATCCTAATTCACTGACAGGCAGCTATCTCAGCGGACGCAAGTTTATCCCTGTTCCTGCAGAGAGACGGAAAACGGATGATCGCTGGCTGGAAATTCGCGGTGCGAAGGAAAACAATCTCAAGAACATAAATGTGAAGATCCCGCTAGGCGTATTTACAGCGGTTACCGGAGTATCCGGTTCAGGGAAATCTACTCTCGTTAATGAGATTTTGTACAAAACACTGGCGCGGGATTTGAATCGGGCAAGAGTGCGTCCAGGACTGTATAAGGAAATGAAAGGCCTGGAGCATATTGATAAGGTCATTGATATCGATCAATCTCCAATTGGCCGTACACCTCGATCCAACCCGGCAACATACACTGGTGTATTTGATGATATTCGAGACCTGTACTCTCAGACGAATGAAGCCAAGCTTCGTGGCTACCAAAAGGGCCGTTTCAGCTTCAACATCAAAGGCGGTAGATGTGAGGCATGTAAGGGCGATGGAATCATTAAGATCGAGATGCACTTCCTGCCGGACGTCTACGTACCTTGTGAAGTCTGCAAAGGGAAGCGGTATAATCGGGAAACACTTGAGGTTAAATATAAAGAGAAGAACATTTCGGAAGTACTGGATATGACGGTGGAGGATGCGGTGGAATTCTTCCGGAACATTCCGAAGATTCATCGCAAAATCCAAACCCTGCTGGATGTCGGTCTAGGATACGTCAAGCTTGGACAGCCGGCAACGACTCTATCCGGCGGAGAGGCACAGCGCGTTAAGCTCGCATCCGAGCTGTACCGCCGCAGTACCGGTAAGACGATGTACATCTTAGACGAGCCTACAACCGGTCTGCACGTGGATGATATTGATCGTCTCCTGACGGTGCTTCATCGATTGGTTGACTCTGGGGAAACCGTGCTTGTGATCGAGCACAATCTGGATGTAATCAAGACGGTCGACCATGTTATCGACTTGGGACCGGAAGGCGGAGACGGCGGCGGTACCATTATCGGTACAGGTTCTCCAGAACAAATCGTAAAAGTGAAAGAATCCTATACGGGTAAATACTTGAAGCCGGTGTTGGAACGAGATACCGAGCGTAGTCAAACATTGGTGTTAAACCGTTCATAGTTACTGCATGAAGAGCTGGAGGAGATATATTTATCTTACCTCCAGCTTTTTTAAAAAGAGGATCTGTCTTTTATCCGATTGACGTTGGCTACTTAGAATCTCTATTCGGAAGCTGTCAAAGAAAGCGTTGGAACGGAGGATTCCTGTATTGAGAAGTGAACAAGAAATGATGAAGATCTTTATCGATTTTGCCAAAAATGAGGATCGAATTCGATTAGTAACTTTGGAGGGCTCACGTACAAACCTCAATATTACCCCGGATACATTTCAGGATTATGACCTGTCTTTCTTTGTGACAGATATGAACTCTTTCAAGGAGAATGATCAGTGGCTTCATATTTTTGGTAAACCTGCTATGATGCAAAAACCCGAGGATATGGAGCTTTTTCCGTCAGAGTTAGGCAATTGGTATTCATATTTGATCTTATTTGAGGATGGAAATAAATTAGACCTGACACTTATCCCAGTTCACGAGGTAAACGATTATTTTACGAATAGTGACGGTTTAGCCCAGGTGTTGCTTGATAAGGATGATCTCGTTAAGTACGAAGTGATTGCAAATGATCGTCAATATTGGATTAAGAAGCCGACTGCAAGAGAATTTGATGATTGTTGTAATGAGTTCTGGATGGTTTCAACTTACGTAGTAAAAGGGTTGGGAAGAAAGGAAATCCTTTTTGCTATTGACCACCTGAACGAGATCGCAAGACCGAATTTATTGAGAATGATGGCTTGGAAGATCGGATCAGAAAAAGGATATAACTTTAGTGTAGGAAAGAACTATAAGTTTATAGAACAGTATCTCCCGGATGAAGACTGGGAAAAACTCCTGTCCACCTATGCGGAGAATGGGTATCAGCAAATGTGGCAGTCATTATTCACTTGCTACGAGCTTTTTAGAATATATTCAAGAGCTGTGTCAGAAAATCTCGGGTATAAGTATCCAGGTTATGATGAAGCGATTACGAAGTATACGGAAACAATTCGCTCTAAAGAAAATGGATTATTTTAGTTTTTATGGATGAAAACTCTTGCTAAACCGAGGCGATGAAGATAACATATAAGAAGGTGTAAACGCTTGTACGTATATGATATCTCGTCATAAGGGGGCGCATGTATGCTGCTATTAGCGGAAGCTGGAGGCACAACTTCTAAATTTAATGGATTTGATATCTTCGTCATCTTATTTACAATTATTATCTTCATCGGTGTTGTTCGCTTGATCAAAGCACCTCAGAAGAATTTGTTTGCTATTGGCTTTGGTGTGGTCAGCTTAATCGTATTTCTAATTACCGATTATGCGATGATCAAGCATTGGCTGAGCTAGACGGTTACATACAGCATAAGTAGCTTTGCAGAACACTTTCCCCTGTGTGAAGGGAAGGTGTTTTTTAATCCTCTTTTGAGGCATAAAAGAGCAGGAATGATAGATTGAGAGAGGAATAGGTGAAGTCATTTGAAACCTAATCGTATAGATAGAGCTAGAGATAGAGATGAGAACAACACTAGATATAAAGATCAAAATAGCGATACAAATCTCAATCTACACAAGGTAAGAACTAGAATCACAGCAGCTGCTGTCATGACAATCCTTATGCTTGGAGCAGGTGTGATTAACCCAGCAGTAATAGAAGGCGCCAGTGTTAAGCTGAATGCGAAGCTGCAGAATGATCAAATATACATAAATTCAAAAGACCTTATTAAAGCGTTAGGCGGAACAGGTCAGTATGACACGAAGACAGGAACATTCATTTATACCGCGAAGGATGACATACCGGAGGTTGTCGAGGCCGTATCCCCATCGGTTGTTGGAATTATAGGGCGCCCGGATGCAGGTGAAGAGGGGGCGAGCTCGGATCGTTACAATTTAACGCACGGAACGGGTGTGATTATAAAATCAAATGGATGGATTGTGACCAACGCCCATGTCATTGAAGGTTTATCTAATGCAGTTGTAGTCACATCGGACGGTAAGTCCTATAAGATCACCGACAGTTACAGCGATAGGGCAAGCGATCTCGCACTGATCAAGATCAATGCCAAATCGCTCAAGCCAGCGAAGCTTGCCAGCTCCTCTTCCAATATGCGAGTGGGCGAGACGGTGATTGCGATTGGAACACCGGTCTCTTTTTCCCTGCGGAATTCAGCTACAGTGGGTGTGGTCAGCGGGCTCAATCGGGGAGTGAATGCATCCTATCGTCTGATTCAAAGCGATACAGCCATTAACCCGGGGAACAGCGGCGGCCCGCTCGTGAATTTAAAGGGTGAAGTGATTGGGATTAACACGATGAAATATGCAGCGGTTGGTGTAGAGAATACAGGCTTTTCGATCCCTGCTGAGACAATGCATTATGTAATCAATCATTACTTTAAATATGGCGAAGTCAAGCGTGCAAGTCTGGGGCTTACACTGGAAGAGAGCTGGTCGGCCATCGTGGGTCTGCCTACTGACGATCCTTTGACCGTTACGAGTGTTGACACGAATGAAGCAGACAAGGCCAAAATCCAAGAGGGTGACGTGCTGTACAGCATAGACGGAGTGCGAGTTACTTCGGTTGTCGATATTAATGAGCTGCTTAAAAAGTATCTGCCTGGCCAGAGAGTAAAGCTGCTCATGCAGTCAGATGGAGACATCGTAACGCGCTATCTTGTATTGACACAGGGTGAGAACACGGTCTTTTCAGTTGAAGACGAAGCATGGGATGAGGTAGAACAATGAATACAAGAATGATACGTATCATTACAACAGCGCTATTGACGGGTACAGTCGTGTTAAGCAGTGCAGCTCAACCGGCAGCAGCTTCTGATCTTGTGGAAGAGCTGAGATTAAAGACCGGAAGCCAGACCGCAACCATCAATGGAGAGAAGCAAACAATTCATACACCCTATGTTGAGCAGGGAACGCTGATGGTCCCGGTAGGCATATTCAAAAAAGCTTTCAATAGCGAGATCCGATTATCCGGGGAGGATGTTGTCAAAGTTATGGACGGCCCTCATACGGTTGCACTTACCATCGGCAGCAAGACCGCCTGGATCGATGGGGCCAAAGTAGAGATGGCTGCTGCCCCCAAGATGGTGAAGGATGTGCTTATGGTTCCGCTTCGTCCTGTAGCTGCAGGAATCGGAGCATCGCTTCACAAGTCAGATCATGGTGAGTTGGTCATCCGCATGAAGGTGAATGATGCTGAAGCTCCGCAGGAGGATCCAGAGAGCGATATCGATACGGATCTAGGCAAAACAAAGATAGGGAACAGTTACTACGAATGGTCTATGAACTATCCAACCGGACTGATTGTGGGCGGTTCTTATAATGAAAGTGAGGACTTTACCAGCTTCATGAACGCAGAAGGAACCTATTATCTTGAAGTGCTGGTGAGCGATCAGGAAGTGGAGCTGGATGCGGAGGATATGCTGCAGCAGCTTGTTCAGGACGCCAAAGATATGGGTGAGACCGTAATGGACCGTGAAGCCTTAGGAGAGGCGGTTACACCGTATGCCCGGATCGTGACCAAGGATAGTGACGGTATGTTCTGGGAAGCGAGACAATACTACGATAATGGGCACTTGTATGAAGTCTATTTTTCCGACTATGAGGCTGTCAATTACAAGGATTTGCAAAAGCATGCCCCGCTGTTGAATTCCTTCCGCACATCATTCAACACATCGGATACAAGGATGAAGGATTTGTCCACGGTTGAGAACGGCATGTCGACAGTATATAACGAAGATTATGGAATATCGCTGTCTGTGCCCGCGGAGTGGGACAAGGATAATCAGTCCCTGGTATACGAGAGTGAGGAAGGAACTCATCTATCCCTTCAAGTGACATCTGCACCGGAAGGTGCATCGCTTAAGGATTGGAGCGACAAGCTGAATCAGTGGATGCGGGATGTGTTCGTGGAGGAAGCTCACCGGGAGGTCGATTCCTACACGCTGAACGTTGCAGGTAAGGATGCTCAAGTGAACCAGTTCCAATACAATTTTGGAGATGGCTGGACAACGGAATATAATGTGTTGATTCAAGAAAACGGCTATCGTTACTATTTGGAATATGCGATACCCGAAACAGCAGCAGCGGATGAGAGCTTGTTCGAAGAGATCCTGGCTTCGCTCGAAATTGATTATGATACAGTATCTGAAAATTTCGGCAAGCTTGGTGAAGATCCTTACTTAGTAAATAAGTCGAGCATGATCACCCGAACTTCCAAAACATATGGATATACACTTGATATCCCGAGATACTGGACTCCGGTGGAGAACCGTTTTGAATCCACGATTGTAGCGTACCAGTTTACAGGGGGCTTTTTCTCCATCCATGTGGATAAGGAAGTTTCTGTAGAGATGGCTGTCAGTCAGCTGCGTGAATCTTATGCTGAAGCGGCCCAGAGCCGCAAAGATTTTCGTGTGACCGATACGAAGAATGTAACGTTTGCGGGACAACCGACGACAGAGTTCACTTACCATGAGGTCGAGAGGGGTGTTCCTATGCAAGGCAGGCAGCTGGTATTTGAGCACGATGGCATTACTTATACGGTGACGGCGGTATTAAATGATGCCAATCGAACAGAAGTGCAGCTGAATGCTCTCTCGAAGACGCTTGAATCTTTTTCATTTAATAAATAGTTTATGAATTGAAGAACCGGCACAGCTGAATTCAGTTGGCATGCGGGTTCTTTTTCATAGGTTCAGAGAAGAGAAGGACACATATTACACGCTTAATAGAAAAGTCCATGGAGAATGAGCGGAAATTTCGGTTTTTTCAGGAAGTAGTAGAGGAAAGAACGAGGATTTGATACACTATTATAGTTGTTTAGCAGAATGGCTACACTGATAGAGTATATAGTTAATTAATTGGACGTTGTATTAGGATATTGGCAAAGTAAAAAAGCCTGCTTGGATCAGGTTTAGGAGGATATATGGATACAAAAGCATTGAGAAGAGAAGATGTCGAGCTGTTAGCACCTGCCGGCGATTGGGATTGTATGCGTTCAGCAGTAGCGAACGGCGCAGATGCAATCTTTTTCGGTGTGGAAAAGTTTAATGCCCGCGCAAGAGCGAACAATTTCCGGATGGAAGAGCTGCCGGAGATTATGGCTTTTTTGCATAGCTATGGAGTCAAAGGATTTTTGACGTTTAACATATTGGTATTTGAAAATGAGCTGGCGGACGCAAAGGCATTGGTTGATGCTTGTGTGGATGCAGGTGTAGATGCGGTTATTGTGCAGGATTTGGGTCTAGTGAAGCTGATTCGTGAAATCTCACCGGATTTCCCAATTCACGGTTCAACACAGATGACGATTACTTCGCCGGAGGCGGTAGAGTTTACGAAGCCGTTTGATATTGAACGCGTCGTATTAGGTCGTGAGAACAACCTGAAGCAAATTCAAAAAATCGGAGAACAAGCGAAGCTGCCAATGGAAGTATTCGTGCATGGTGCACTCTGCGTCTCCTACTCAGGTCAATGCTTGACTTCCGAGATGTGGGGCGGACGCTCTGCGAACCGCGGTGAGTGTGCACAGGCCTGCCGTCTTCCCTATGATCTGATGGTCGATGGTGAGCAGAAGCCGATGGGCGATGTTGCTTATCTGTTGTCTCCGAAGGACCTTGCCGCGATCGACATTATGCCTGAGCTGATTGAAGCGGGTGTTACTTCCTTCAAGATTGAAGGGCGTCTGAAGACACCGGAATATGTAGCGAATGTGGTAAGTAAATATCGCAAAGCAATTGATGCCTATTTTGACGGCGTTAAAGACCCGATCAGCACGGAGGAAATTCGTGAGCTGCAGCAGAGCTTCTCCCGCGGCTTCACGCATGGCTTCCTTGAAGGAACGAACAACAAGAAGCTGGTGGATGGTACATTTCCGAAGAGCCGTGGTGTGTATTTGGGCCGTGTGGAAAAAATACTTCGTGATGGTGTCGTATGTAAACTGGAAGCTCCGCTGAAGCGTGGAGATGGTATCGTGTTTGATGCCGGCGACCCAACTAAGCGCGAAGAAGGCGGACGTGTCTATGATGTTCGCCGTAAAGGAGTCAAGATCGAAGGCGAAGCGGGCGAAGGCTGGATCATCGATATCGTACCGGGCCGCAGTGACGTGGATCTGCGCCGTCTGCATGAAGGTGATCGGATCTGGAAGACGAATGACCCGGCGCTGGATAAGCGCCTGCGTCAAAGCTATGAGACAGAGAAGCCATATCGTGTCTTCCCGGTTCATGTGAAGGCAGTAGGCAGACCAGGTCAGCCACTAGAAACCTGGTGGACGGATGTGCAGAAAGGTACTACTGTTCAGGTGAATTCCGAGATGGAGCTTGAAATAGCGAAAAAACGTCCGATGAACGACGAGCTGCTGGAAGAGCAGTTTGGACGTCTAGGCGGTACAGTGTACCAGCTGGAAGAGCTGGATGTGCAGCTGCATGGAGATATCATTATCCCGATGCGTGAGCTGAACAACATTCGCCGTCAGGCGGTAGAAATGCTGGCAGGGGAACGTCCGAAGCCGCCAGTATATGTGAAGCGTGAGGTTGAGGTATATGGTGATTCCGTTAAGCCAGCACCAGCGGTGAAGCGCGGAGCAGCGGAACTGACGGCATTGTGCCGCAGCCTTCCTCAAGTAGAGGCTTGCCTTGAAGCTGGTGTAGACTTTATATATGCGGACTTTGAGTTCATCAAGCAGTTCCCGGCTGCTGTTGAAATGGTGCATGCTGCAGGCAAGAAGATCGCACTCGTTACACCACGCATTCACATGCCTGGAGAGAACGGCTACCATAACAACATTCTACGTCTGAAGCCAGACGCTGTGCTGGTTCGTAATACAGGCGCACTGTATTTCTATCTGCGTCATCGCATGGAGAATCCAGATGCGCATCATCCAGAGCTGATCGGTGACTTCTCGCTGAACATCGCCAACCATAAAGCGGTTGAGCTGTTCCTTGAAGCCGGCTGTGATGCGGTTACTCCATCCTATGACCTGAATATTCAGCAAATGGTCGATCTGCTGGAGCGTTCTCGTACGGACAAGATGGAAGTCGTTATCCATCAGCATCTGCCGATGTTCCATACAGAGCACTGTGTGTACTGTACGTTCCTTAGTGAAGGGACAGACTACACGAACTGCGGACGTCCTTGTGAAGATCACAGCGTATCCCTACAGGACCGTATTGGCATGTCCCATCCGGTTCGTGTCGATGAAGGCTGCCGGAATACGGTATACAATGCCGTTGAACAATCCGGTGCTGAGTACCTGACCAACTTCATGGATCTAGGTGTATCCCGCTATCGTGTGGAGTTCCTGGAAGAAACACCAGAGCAGGTACGTGAAGTGCTTGGACTGTACAACCGTGCTCTGCACTGAGAGATCAGCGGTACACAAGTGTGGAAGACACTTAAAGCAACCAACCAGCTTGGCGTAACACGCGGGCAATTGGTGAAATAAATTAATTATATTGAAGCCTTCTCTATTAAGGGGAGGCTTTTTTATTTGGCAAGGGACGCTCTGTGAAGGCCCACGTTTTAAATTGTTGTTTACTCTCACAGAGAATATAGGTCACCGATATCAATAGTGCATATATTGAGTTAGAACAAAAACTTATAAATCTAACTCAGAGGTGAGATCAGCAATGGATATCACTCCTTTATATCTAGAAGGAGCAAGCATAATTGAACCCAAAGTCCACGGAGACCATCGTGGTTTCTTCATGGAAAGCTACAATGAAGAAACGTTCAAAAAGAAGGGGATCCAACATAATTTTGTACAGGATAATCATTCATTATCTGCTGAATCAGGTGTACTGAGAGGACTCCATTATCAACTGAATCCAAAGGCTCAAACAAAGCTTGTTCGTGTCATCTCTGGTGCAATCTATGACGTAATTGTTGATATTCGTAAGAACTCTCCAACATTCGGGAAATGGATTGGTGTCATTCTTAGTGGAGATAACAAGCGTCAGCTTCTCGTACCAAGCGGGTTTGCACATGGTTTTTGCACGCTTGTTCCACAGACACAGGTTATTTATAAAGTAGATGAATACTATTCACCAGAACATGATCGTGGAATTCTATGGAATGATCCAGCATTGAATATTGACTGGCCAATTAGAAATCCTGTGTTGTCTGATAAGGATAAGAGGCACCCAGTATTAGCGAATGCAGAGCTCAATTTTAATTAGAAAGGGAGTCGGTCAGATGAAACTTTTAGTTACAGGAGGCGCGGGTTTCATTGGTAGTAATTTCATTCTGTATATGATAAAGGAACATCCAGATTACGAAATTATTAATGTAGATTCACTCACTTATGCAGGGAATTTAGAAAATCTCAGATCGGTTGAAAGTAACCCTAAATATAGATTTTTGAAAGCTGATATAACGGATACAAATAAGATGGAGGAGCTGATTGAGCAAGATGTGGACATCGTTGTAAACTTTGCAGCTGAGTCCCATGTGGATCGCAGTATACTTACATTTGATGTATTTGTTAAGACAAATGTGCTTGGAACGCAGGTGTTACTTGATGCAGCGAAGAAATATAAAGTATCCAAATTTGTTCAGGTATCTACGGATGAGGTGTATGGATCTCTTGGAGCAACAGGATTGTTCACCGAAGAAACACCTTTGTCGCCTAATAGTCCTTATTCCGCTAGTAAAGCCGGAGGAGATCTGCTAGTTAGGTCCTATTATGAAACCTTCAGTCTTCCTGTTAACATTACACGTTGTTCTAATAACTATGGGCCCTATCAATTTCCTGAGAAGCTGATTCCTTTAATGATCTCCCGTGCTCTTATGAATAAATCTCTTCCTATATATGGTGACGGACTGAATATTAGGGATTGGCTGTATGTTGAAGATCATTGCAGTGCAATTGACCTAGTCATTCACCAAGGGAAGCTGGGAGAAGTGTACAATATAGGCGGCAATAACGAGCGAAGCAACATAGAGATTGTAGAAACCATACTAAATGAATTGGAGAAACCTAAATCCTTGATTTCTTACGTATCGGATCGTCCAGGTCATGACCGGCGCTATGGAATTGATCCGTCAAAAATAATGGCAGAGCTTGGTTGGAAACCTAACCATTCTTTTGATACGGGGATTAAGGAGACCATTCAGTGGTACCTGGATAATAAGGAATGGTGGACCCGGATTCAATCTGGAGCCTATCAACAATATTACACCCAACAATATGGGGGGCATCAGGGGGACGGATAAATGAAAGTGTTAGTAACCGGAGCAGCGGGTCAACTTGGAAAGGACGTTGTAATATTACTGGAGCAGAAGGGCTTTGAAGTCCTGGCATGCGATCGTCAAACGCTTGATATTACAAATCCAGAGCAGTGCGAAGCCGTAGTTTCGGAATTCCTTCCGCAAGCCGTTATCCATTGCGCAGCCTATACTGCAGTCGATGCAGCCGAGGCCGATATTGAAGGTGCCTACCGGGTTAATGCATCTGGTAGCCGAAACCTGGCAGTAGCTGCGGAGAAGGTTCAGGCCAAAATGGTATATATCAGCACAGATTATGTTTTTGATGGCCAATCTCCTGAGCCGTATCATGAGTATGACAATACAGACCCGCAAAGTATTTACGGAAAGTCAAAGAGAGCAGGGGAAGTGCTTATCCAAAGTTTGTCTTCACGCTATTTTATTGTACGTACTTCATGGGTTTATGGCTTGCATGGCAATAACTTTGTTAAAACGATGCTGAAATTGGGACAGGAGAAACCGTTTCTGAATGTAGTGAATGACCAAAAGGGCTCACCTACCTATACCGTAGATTTGTCCGCGTTCTTATTTGAGCTGATTCAGACTGAGAAATATGGGATTTATCATGCCTCCAATAGTGGCTCCTGTACATGGTATGAGTTTACCAAAGCGATATTAGATGATGCTGCGCAAATATTAGACTTGAAGATAACAGCTTCGCTAGAGCCTTGTACTACAGACCGCTTTCCACGTCCAGCACCACGTCCCCAAAATTCGGTCATGGAGCACTTCGCCATCCGAAGTAACGGATTCACTGATATACGTCCTTGGCGCGAGGGTTTGCACGATTTTCTACATGAGCTGAAAGCCGCAAGCATAGAAATACAATAACAGATGTCTAGATCTCAATCATTATACAATGCAAAAAGATGGCTTCATCTCCCATTGAGAGAAAGCCATCTTTTTCTATACCATCTTTATTGCTTGCTGCAGGCTTATCAGCGTATTTCGTTCTATATCTTACCTTAAGCCGTCCGCCTGCTTCACACCCACTTCCAGCATAATCCCCTTCTCTGCCAGATTATCGAGGCACTCCGTCATGTAGGCATCGTTATGCTCATCATAACGCGTATGGGCCATCACCTCATACTCATCGTCCCAATCCCATGGATCGGTCTGCTTCCCGCGATAAGTTGGATTTTCCCATAGGCTATCTACGTTGTATCCCCGATTTTTCATTTCTTCTATAATTAAAATATGATACCGAACCAGCTTCAGCGGATGGTAGTCAAATACATAATTGACGGTTGCATGCTTCTTGCCCCATCCGCCGCCCCGCAGTGCACAGCATTCCCGATGCTGTCCGAGCAGCTGGGGTCTAGGGAGCATACGAATTAGATCTTCATGCCATAAACGCATCTATCATTCTCTCCTATATCGTTTGTTTCTATTTATATAAGCATAGGCGAGAGGAATTAAGCAGGTCAATGGCAAACATCTTCCTATATGGGTATTTGGAATCTATCGTTTTTTCGTCTAACATTGTTTATACTGAAGGAATTGGTCTTTTAATCAATAGTTTTAATCTCATATGAACAGGGAGGTTCGTGGAAATGACAACCATTATGGAACAGCTCAGAAAAGAAACGGCGGAGGAACATGATCGAATCGAGCAAAATGACTATGCCAAAGCCATTATGAACCATACCCTTAACAAGGCCGATTATCAGGCGTATTTAGAGAAATTTTACGGCTTTATTCTGCCGATAGAACAGAAGATTGAGCAGCTTGACGGTGTGCAGGAGCTGGGCATCGATATGAAGCATCGTGCGAAATCGCCCCTGCTGGAGCAGGACCTTGCATACCTCTCTTCGAATAGACAGCAGGTTCCTCTATGCAGCGAAATCCCCGAGATCGCTTTAACGGAACAATTGCTGGGTTATTTATATGTCATTGAGGGCTCAACGCTTGGAGGACAGGTTATTACCCGTAAGCTGCGAGAGCATTTAGCTCTGGAGCCGGGCGCAGGACTCTCTTATTTTAATGCTTACGGACAAGACACACGTGTGGCATGGAAAGAACTAAGTGGTATCATGAACTCGGCTGCAGAAGCTGGAGCGAATCGCGAGGTAATCGTTGGTACGGCAAAAGAGACCTTCCGTTTGCTTAATCAATGGGTTAACACTACCGATCATAGCGAATGATAAAGGGGAGATCTTACGACAATGTCTGGAACCGGGGATTACCAGGATAACCAATTACTGAATCGAACACTGTATAACTCCGAAGAGGAACTCGATCCAGGCGAACCTATAGATTTAACCAACTGCGAGAAGGAGCCCATTCACATTCCGGGAATGATTCAGCCACACGGGGTTTTAATTTCAATGATGAGTGAGTCTCCGTATACGATTGTACAATGCAGTGCCAATACCTTTGAATTTTTCGGACAAGAAGCAGAGGAACTGATTGGAACGCCGGCAGCAGATCTCATTGGCTGGGAATCGCAGCAAGAGCTGATTGATCGTAATTTAAGCGCTAGTGATACATCTGATTTACAATATATGAGTTTGAAGATCAAGAACGTAGAGACGGGTAAGGACTTGGACTTTTTCGGCATTGCCCATTCGAGTGAAGGTCTGATGATATTGGAGCTTGAACCGGCTCAAGAAGAGCAGTCTAAGACGGATGATTATAACTGGATTCATACGTTCTTCAGTCGAGTTAAGCGTACGAGCACGAGATATGATGCCAGCCAGGTGGTTGCTGAGCAAGTGAAGGAGATGCTGGGGTACGACCGGGTTATGATCTATGAATTCGATGAGCAGTGGAACGGAAAGGTTATAGCCGAAGCGAGGGAAGTGGGGCTGGAGCCTTTTTTGGGACATCACTATCCCGCCTCCGATATTCCGAGACAAGCTCGTGAGCTCTACCTCCGCAACTGGCTTCGAACGATTGTGAACGTGGATTACATTCCTGTGCCGATTATACCCACCGTACAGCCGTTGACAGGCAAACCGCTTAATCTCAGCTTGTCTGTGCTCCGAAGCGTTTCGCCTATGCATATTGAATATTTACAGAACATGGGTGTTCAGGCCACAGTGACGATATCCTTAATTCATGATGGGGAGCTATGGGGGCTGATCACTTGTCACCATTATTCTCCTAAATATGTACCGCACCGTATAAGGAACTTGTGTAATTTCCTAGGTGCTTTTTTCAGCAGTGAATTGGTGCAGCGACAGGAGCTGGATGATTATCAGGATGAGATCAGGCTGAGACAGACAGCCTCACGCATTGTGCAGATCTTTATTGGCAATACAAGCTCATCCCGTGTGCTCGCAGATTTGGATAAGGAGCAGGAGTCGCTGCTTCAGCTGATGAATGCGTCAGGAGCGGTTGTGTCTTACAAGAATGATCTGCTGTTTTATGGGAACACGCCATCTGCAGAACAGGTCCGTGACCTGGCACAGTGGCTCTCGAGTCAAGCTCAAGATTATACCTACCATTCTTCGAAGCTAAGTGCAGAGTTTCCCCCTGCTGAAAAATATAAAAAAATAGGCTCCGGCGTGCTCTATCTATCTATGGATCAAATGCATCGTGACTATATTATATGGTTTAGAGCCGAAGTAGTTCAGATCGTGGACTGGGCAGGGGATCCTGCAAAAGCAGTAATAAAAGCAGACGACGGATACCGCCTGTCCCCCCGCAAATCATTTGAAAAATGGCGAGAAGTGGTAGAAGCCACTTCGTATCCTTGGCTGAGCAAGGAACTGAATATTCTTCCTGAACTGAAAAGTATCGTGCGGAGCCAGACAGAGAATCAGCTCAGGCAGATGGAAGTAGAGGCGATTCAGAATGCCCGCATTCTACGAGATAATGAGCACCGATATTTGCAGCTTATGGAGCTGTCTCCGGTTGGATTTTTTACGGTAACGAATGGCAGGATCATATACTGTAATAGTAAAGCAGTTCAGCAGCTGGGTTACGAGACAACAGAAGAGCTGACCGGCAAAGAGTTTCTTCATTATATCGCTGATCCGTCGAAGGACGGTTTTCATCAGAAGATGGAAGAGCTTGATATGGGAAATGATGAATTAATTGCAGGCAAATCTTATTTTAAACAGGCTGACGGAGACTCACTGCTGCTGGAGTATACGGTGGCTTCGGTGATGCATGGGGGTGACCCTTCCTTCATGATTCTAATCCACCAGGGTGTATCCAACAGTGATAAGAAGGAATTTGCGGAAATGACAGATCAGCTCAAAAGCTATCTCGTTACCGATTCGCTCACCGGATTATCCATCTGTTCTGTTTTTGATCGAGAGCTGTGCCAGGAATGGGAGAGCTGTATAGAAGAGAATTGTTCCATGGGACTGCTCATTATTGATGTGGACGATTTCCGAACATATAACCTGACTCACGGGCTTAAGAACGGAGATTTATGTCTTCAGTGGGTTGCAGACGTTCTTAGAGTACTGGGAGAAAGAGAAGAATATAACGCATCGATCTGTAGAAAGAGCGGCGGTAAATTTAGATTAAGACTTAAGGATACTACCACAGAAGCAGCAATTAGTCTGGCAGAAGAGATCAGACAAGGTGTCGAGGCACTGCAAATTCCTGTACAATCCACTCTGAACGCTTATGATCATGAATGGTTGACAGTAAGTGTTGGCGCAGCGGTCATCGTGCCGAATGCAGTGACTCATCCCGATGTTTTGTTTGAGCAAGCAGAGGCTTCCCTGCGTTCAGCCAAAAGCCAGGGTAAAAACAATGTTACCATGTTATAACGGAATTCATTTCAAATATGAAATTGTTCACGATAAATTTAAGTTCTTCTATAAACTTTTGGAAGGATTTTGCAGATAATTAGCTTAGGGCTGTCCTTAAGCTGCACTATTCAGACTCGCTTGGAAGGCTGCTTGGACAGCGCCTCTCAGCGGGTCTTTTTATGTTAACCCGGATGAATCATATAACTATACATAAGAGTAAAGCGAGGTTTTCCGATATGGCAAAAGCAACCCGAAGACCCAAGGAATTTACGCAGGCCCAGCTGTATGAGCTCAGACATAATCCCAATGTGTCCAGTATTGAAGGCAGGAATATTACGTATACGCCCGTATTCAAAATTGCTGCGATTCGGGCAGATCAGGACGGAGTTCGGCCAAGGGACATTTTTATACGCGGCGGCTTCTGCTTAGAAGCGATAGGCACAGATACGCCCAAGCGATGCTTGCAGCGATGGAGGGCCATTTTTGATAAGTATGGTGAGAAGGGGCTTATGAATGAGGGCAGACAGCGGCATAATCGTAAGCACTGGAGCTTGGAGGAGAAGCTGCAGGACAAAATTTATGTGGCAGAGGATCAGATTCGTCTATTGAAGGATGAGAATGCTCAATTAAAACGGGAGCTTAGGGAGCTGCAGAAGCTATACGCGGAGAAGCCCAAACGCTTATATGTTCGCAATCGGGTAGGTGAGTATTAAAGTATGCAAGCCGAATTTGGTCATACTCGAATGATTTAATCAATGAATGTTTTAGCGCACAAATGTTTAATACGGTTAAATTAAATATCGACAGCTAATAAAGGCTGCTCTCAAGGCCCTCATGTAAACCTGCCCTTTCATAGGAAAGCCGCAGGTTTTTTGGTATTCCATCCTCTGTTTCCAGCTAAAAATCTTGTTCGCCTCGCATACGAACATTGACTTACCTTATGCCACTATCATAGACTTGTTTTAGTAGTGATTTGCTCGCGTGGAGGAATGGAATTTTGAAGGAAATGATCAAGGAATGGAAGCATATTTTCAAACTCGATCCTGACCGTGAATTGACGGATGAGGCGCTTGATGCGGTATGCATGTCCGGATCCGATGCAATTATGATCGGCGGCTCTTCTGGCGTCACGTACGATAACACGGTGGACCTGCTCTCAAGGGTGCGGAGGTACGAGCTTCCATGTGTACAAGAGATTTCAGACCTTGAGGCGGTTGTGCCCGGATTTGATCTTTACATGGTCCCGATGGTGCTGAACGCACAAGATACGCGCTGGATCACCGGACAGCATCAAGCCGCCATTGAACAGTTTGGATATATGATTCCTTGGGAGCTTATCGTTTGTGAAGGATATATCGTATTGAACCCTGATTCAACGGTAGCGCGACTAACTTCTCCGAATACTGAGCTTGAGGCTGAAGGGGTAGCTGCTTATGTACAGGTAGCGGACAGACTGATGAATCTGCCTATTGTGTACATTGAATACAGTGGAACCTTTGGTGATATGGAAACAGTAGAGGCAGCTCGCCATGCAGCATACCAGTCTCAGCTATTTTATGGCGGGGGGATTGTCGATTACGATACAGCAGTGAAGGCAGCGAAGGCAGCGGATACCATTGTTGTGGGCAATGCGGTTTATTATGATTTGCCCTCGGCGCTTGCTACGGTTCAGGCTGTCAAACCGGTTGAGACCAAACCAACCTCAAAATAGAGGATGATGCACTTTTTTTACTTCAATAACGAAAGGGGCTTGCATGTATGCAATCCATTAATATACAGGACGCTGTTGCACGTCTGAACCCTCCGCAGCGGGAGGCGGTGGTTACAACAGAAGGACCACTTCTCATTATGGCCGGCGCAGGCAGTGGTAAGACGAGAGTGCTGACTCATCGTATCGCTTACTTGATTGCCACCAAAAAAACAGCACCTTGGGGCATTCTGGCCATCACATTTACGAATAAGGCAGCACGGGAGATGCAGGAGCGGGTATCGAAGCTCGTCGGGTCGGAAGGACGCGATATTTGGGTATCTACGTTTCACTCCATGTGTGTGCGGATTTTGCGCCGTGATATAGAACGAATCGGATTTACATCTAACTTTAGTATTCTGGACTCGGCAGATCAGCTGTCCGTTATTCGTAACTGTATGAAGGATCTGAATATTGATACGAAGAAGTTTGAACCCAAAGCTATTCAGTCTGCCATGAGTACGGCGAAGAATGAGCTGGTCACTCCTGCACAGTATGAAGCGAAGATTGGTGATTATTTTGAAGGTATTGTGGCGAAAGTATACACGATGTACCAAAAACGACTGAAAGCGAACAACTCGCTTGATTTCGATGATCTCATTATGACAACCATTCAGCTGTTCAAAGAAGTGCCGGAAGTACTTGACTTCTACCAGAAGAAATTCCAATACATCCACGTAGATGAGTATCAGGATACGAACCGTGCGCAGTATATGCTGACCCGCATGCTGGCGGACAAGCATCACCGTATTTGCGTCGTGGGTGATAGTGACCAGTCGATCTATCGCTGGCGCGGTGCCGATATCAGCAATATTCTGAACTTTGAAGAGGATTATCCGGAAGCCCGTACGATCCTGCTGGAGCAGAATTATCGTTCCACTTCCAATATTCTGGATGCAGCTAATGCCGTCATCGCACTTAATTCGGGACGCAAGCCGAAGAAGCTGTGGACGGATAAGACTGGCGGGGACAAGATCAAGGTTTACCGTGCGGACTCCGAGCATGATGAAGGATATTTTGTAACTTCCGAGATCAGCAAGAACGTGAACAAGGGCAAGAGCTATCAGGATCATGCAATATTGTATCGTACCAACGCACAGTCCCGGGTAATCGAGGAAATTTTGATTAAATCGGATATTCCTTACCAAATCGTCGGCGGGATTAAGTTCTATGACCGTAAAGAGATTAAGGACGTCCTTGCTTATTTGCGCCTTTTGTCCAATCCTGATGACGATATCAGCTTGACACGAATTATCAATGTACCTAAACGGGGCATCGGTGATACGACTGTTGGAAAGCTCGCTGCCGCAGCGGGGGAGAGAGGAGTATCCATTTTTAAAGTGCTTGAAGTGGTAGATGATCTGGGATTTGCTGGACGCACACGTAATGCACTGGTTGAATTCTATGATATGATTGCGGCCCTGCATCGGATGGTTGAGTATTTGTCGGTGACGGAGCTGACGGAGAAAATACTCGAGATGAGCCAGTATCGTCTGGAGTTCCAGAACGAGAATACGCTGGAATCCAAGGCCAGACTTGAGAATATTGATGAGTTCTTGTCTGTAACGATGGAGTTCGAGAAGAACAATGAAGACAAATCACTTGTATCGTTCCTTACGGATTTGGCTCTTATTGCTGACATTGACAGCATGAATGATGACGAGGAAGAGCAGGATGATGCGGTCGTTCTGATGACCATGCACAGTGCCAAGGGACTGGAGTTTCCTGTTGTCTTCATTATCGGGATGGAGGAAGGCGTGTTCCCGCATAGCCGTACCTTTATGGATGAGGAAGAGCTTGAAGAGGAACGCCGCCTTGCTTATGTAGGGATTACCCGTGCGGAACAGCAGCTCTTCCTGTCCTGTGCCCAAATGCGGACTTTGTTCGGACGGACCACAGCGAATCCACCTTCCCGCTTCCTGGATGAGATTCCGGAAGATCTTAAGGAGGATACGAAAATTGCCCAGGACCGCTATCGCCGCGGGGGAGGCAGCAACGCTGGCGGCTCCTATGGAGGACGCGGTTTTTCTGGAGGAGGAAGTAACTTTGGAGGTTCTCGGACTACCAGTACCGGCTTCGGTGGTTCTACGGCTTCTGCAGAAGCTTCTAAAGTATCTGTTACTACAGGGAGACCAGGTGGTGCAGCTGCAAGTACGGCAGGCAGTGGCTCGAAGGATTTCGCAGCAGGCGACAAAGTCCAGCATGGCAAATGGGGAACAGGAACGATTGTCTCCATTAAAGGTGCAGGCAACGACATGGAGCTGCAGATTGCTTTCCCTGCGCCGGTTGGTGTAAAACGTCTGCTCGCCGGTTTTGCGCCGATTACCAAGGTCGAATAGTGATGATGGCGAGGCTGCGTACGCATACCTTTTGCTGATCAATCTATCAAGCTTTAGTGCTAAAAATGAACATCATAGGTGAGTACACCATTTTAATAAAGGTACCCGTGAGAAGGAGAATTTTGTAGGACAGTATACGCTTATCTAGCAGTATAATCTGGCAGTACAAGAGTTTGGTCTTTCACGGGCCTTACATATTATTTGAATTTATTATCACGGAGGGATAGCCCTACATGGATCCAATGCATCGATTGGAACAGCTCGTAAAGGAGCTGAATGAGTACAATTATCACTATTACACACTGGACAAGCCGAAGATTAGTGATAAAGAGTATGATGTTTTGTACGATGAGCTGGTGTCACTTGAGACGCAAAGCGGGATTGTACTCCCCGATTCTCCGACTCAGCGTGTGGGAGGCGAACTGCTCAAAGGCTTCAAGCCACATCGTCACTTATCTCCTCTATGGAGCTTGGACAAGGCACAGAACATCGAACAGCTTCGCAGCTGGAATGGCAGAGTGCAGCGTCTTGTTCAGGATTACAACACCAAGAATCCCGATACACCGCTTCCTGAACCCGGTTATGCGATTGAATTGAAGTTTGATGGTCTGACTTTGAATCTGACCTATACGGATGGACAACTTGTTCAAGCTTCGACCCGAGGGAACGGAGTAACTGGTGAAGGGATTTTGGCACAAGTAAAAACGATCAAGTCTGTACCACTCACTATCCCCTACACAGACGGTACGATTGAAGTGCAGGGGGAAGGGATTATGAATCTCTCGGTGCTGAACAAATATAATGAGACAGCAGCCGACCCTCTCAAGAATGCGCGTAATGCTGCAGCAGGAGCACTTCGCAATTTGAATCCTAAAGTGACTGCAGAACGCAGGCTCAGTGCGTATTTCTACAATGTGGGCTATTCGGATGCAATAACATTTGAGAGTCATGAGCAGATGATGCAGTTTCTGCGCGACAACCATTTCAAAGTAAATCCTTATATCAGCTACTTCCAAGAGTTTGACGATGTGATGGAGCGCCTGGCGGAAATCCAGGAGAATCGTGATAAGCTGGACTATCTTATTGATGGAGCGGTTATTAAGCTTACAGATATTCGTACCCGGCAAGTATTGGGCTATACCGACAAATTCCCTCGGTGGGCTGTTGCCTACAAGTTTGAGGCGGAAGAAACAACGACGGTGCTGAATTCGGTCAGCTGGAATGTGGGACGTACAGGAAAAGTCACACCACTTGCTCGTGTTGAACCAGTAGAGCTTGCAGGTGTGACCGTATCGAACTGTACACTGAACAACGTGGGTGATATCGAGCGAAAGAACCTGAAGTTCGCACTTGGGACTCGTGTCTTTATCCGGAGATCGAACGATGTCATTCCTGAAATTTTGGGTAAGGTGACAGAGGAAGCCGATGGAGAAGAGATTGTGTATCCTACGGAGTGTCCTTCATGTGGGTATCCGCTGGAGGAACGCGGTGCGCATTTATTCTGTAACAATAAAATGAACTGCAAGCCGCAGATCGTAGCCCGAATTTCTCATTTTGCTTCCCGTGATGCCATGGACATTGAGACTTTCAGTGATAAGACAGCAATCCAGCTCCATGATGAGAAAGGATTAAAAGAAGCGGCAGAGCTCTACACGCTGACTTATGAAGATCTCATTGGATTGTCCCGGTTCGGTGACAAGAAGGCAAAAAATCTGCTGGCAGCCATTGAAGAAAGCAAAGGCAGAGATTTAGCATCCTTCCTGTATGCATTGGGTATTCCGAACACAGGGAAGTCGACGACCAAGATGCTTGCAGATCACTACCGCGACCTTCACCGCATTATGAATGCGACAGTAGAGGAACTGGTGGAACTTCCTGATGTAGGACTTATCGTAGCGGAGAGTATCGTATCCTTCTTCCAGGATCCATTTATACAAGCGAGCATCGAGAAGATGCTGTCTCTTGGAGTCGAGGCCAAAGCACCTGAAGAGGCTCAGGTCGTTGTGACTGACTCATTCTTCAGCGGGAAAACGGTTGTGCTTACAGGAACTTTGCATCAGCTAACGAGAGAAGAAGCTACCGAAAGACTTGAGGCGCTGGGTGCAAAGGTAACGGGAAGTGTATCGAAAAAAACAGATCTCGTCATAGCGGGAGAAAAAGCCGGAAGCAAGCTCGCTAAAGCTCAGCAGCTAGGTATAGATACCATTGAAGACGAGGATGAATTCGTTAAGCTCCTGCAGCTTAAATAGAATTGTATTGTTAAGCAGCATCATATTGTTATATGTAGAAGCGCAGTTTGTCGGATAATCTTAGTCG